>NZ_JBWKPN010000011.1:0-314530 GCF_059418265.1 Variovorax sp. GW821-FHT09B05 | reverse complement strand
GGTACTCCCCGCAGCGAAATAAAGGAGGAGGCCGAAGGCCGGGGGACATTCGCGGAGGGGAGTACCCCGTCGGCGTGCGCCCACCCCGAACGAACCCAATCCAAAGCGAAGAACGTCATCACAGCGCCCCCTCGGTCGTACGCGCAACAGGCGCAGTCAAAGGCGTACTCGCCTGCAGCGAACTCGTCGTGAGCACGGCAGCCTTCGCAGCCGCCTTGCGACGAACCCGATAGGCAATCAAGGTATCGCAAGCCAGCAGCGTGAACAGCAGCAGCCCCTGGAACACCCCCGTCAGCGACTTCGGCAGCCCGAGTCGAGACTGCGCGAGCTCGCCTCCGATGTAGAACATGCTCATCAGGATGGCCGAGAACACCATCCCCACCGGATGCAGGCGACCGACGAAGGCCACGATGATGGCCGCGAAGCCGTAGCCGGCCGGCACGTAGGGCGTGAGCTGGCCGAGCGGGCCCGCCACCTCGAGCGCACCGGCCAGGCCGGCCGCGCCACCCGAGGTCAGCAGCGCGATCCACACCGCGCGGCGTGCCGAAAAGCCCGCATAGCGCGCCGCCGCGGGCGCGAGGCCGCCGACCTGCTGCGCGAAGCCCGCGCGCGTGCGGAACAGGAACACCCACAGCGCCCCCACCCCCACCAGCGCGATGATCACCCCGATCGTCACGCGCGAGCCCTTGAACAGGCGCGGGATCTGCGTCACCGCCTCGAAGGTCTTCGACTGCGGGAAGTTGTAGCCGTTCGGATCCTTCCAGGGGCCGAACACCATGTAGCTCAGCAGCAGCGTCGCCACGTACACCAGCATCAGGCTCACCAGGATCTCGTTCGCGTTGAAGCGGTCGCGCAGCCAGGCCACGATGCCGGCCCAGACCATGCCGCCCAGCGTGCCCGCCACCAGGATCGCCAGCACGATCCAGCCGCCCGTGGTCTTGTCGGCCATCAGCGCCACGCCGCCCGCGGCGATCGCGCCGAACACGAACTGGCCCTCGGCGCCGATGTTCCACACGTTGGAGCGGAAGCACACCGCCAGGCCCAGCGCGATGATCAGCAGCGGCGTGGCCTTCACCGTCAGCTCGCCCAGCGCATAGCCGTTCTTGATCGGCTCGTAGAAGAACACCAGCAGGCCCTTGACCGGGTCCTTGCCGAGCGCGGCGAACAGCGCCACGCCGATCAGCACCGTGATCAGCAGCGCCAGGATCGGCGAGGCGAAGGTCCAGAAGCGCGAGAGCTCCGGACGGGGTTCGAGCTTAAGCATGGGCCGCCTCCTGGTTCTTGTGGCTCTTGCCGGGTTGGCCCGGCCACAGCCCGCTCATCCATTCGCCGATCTGCGCCAGCGTGGCGGCCGCGCGGTCGATCGAGGGCGACAGCCGCCCCTTGGCGATCACGTGCAGCCGGTCGCTGATGCTGAAGAGCTCGTCGAGCTCCTCGCTGATCACCAGCACCGCGCAGCCCGCATCGCGCAGCGCGAGGATCTCGGCATGGATCAGCGCGGCCGCGCCCACGTCCACGCCCCAGGTCGGCTGCGAGACGATGAAGAGCTTGGGGTTGGCGTCGATCTCGCGGCCGACGATGAATTTCTGCAGGTTGCCGCCCGACAGCGAGCGCGCCGCCGCCTTCGGGCCGCCGGCCTTGACCTTGAAGCGCTCGATGATGGATCTGGCCTGGCGCTCGAGCGCGCCGGTGCGGATCCAGCCGCCGCGGCCCACCGCGTCGCCGCGCGTCAGCAGCAGGTTGTGCGCGAGCCCCAGCGTGGGCACCGCGCCGCGGCCCAGCCGTTCCTCGGGCACGAAGTGCAGGCCCAGCGCACGGCGCGCGCGCGGGCGCAGCCGGCCGGCCGGCTGGTCGAACACCCGCACCATCGCCGCCTCGGCACGCACGTCCTCGCCCGACAGCGTGTAGAGCAGTTCCTTCTGGCCATTGCCCGACACGCCCGCAATGCCCACCACCTCGCCCGCGCGCACCTCGAAGGACACGCCCTCGAGGTCCACGCCGAACTGGTCCTCGCGCGCCAGCGTGAGGCCCTGCACGCGCAGCGCCACCGCGCCCGCATGCACCGGCCGGTGCTCGAGCGGCGGCGGCTCGCTGCCGATCATCAGCCGCGACAGCGACTCGTTGCTCTCGTTCTTCGGGTTGCACACCCCCGTGACCTTGCCGCCGCGCAGCACCGTGCAGGCGGTGCACAGCTCGCGGATCTCGTGCAGCTTGTGGCTGATGTAGAGGATGCTGCAGCCCTCGGAGGCCAGCTTGTTGAGCACCCCGAACAGCTTGACCACCGCCTGCGGCGTGAGCACCGAGGTCGGCTCGTCGAGGATCAGCAGCTTGGGGTCGGTCAGCAGCGCGCGGATGATCTCCACGCGCTGCATCTCGCCCACCGACAGCGTGTGGACCGGCCGCGCGGGATCGATGTCGAGGCCGTATTCGCTCGCCTTGGCCGTGATGCTGCGCGCCACGTCGGCCAGCGCCAGCGACTTGTCGAGGCCGAGCCAGACGTTCTCGGCCACCGTGAGGGTGTCGAACAGGCTGAAGTGCTGGAACACCATGCTGATGCCCAGCGCGCGCGCCTGCTGCGGGTTGCGCAGGTTCACCGGCTGGCCGTCGAAGGCGACGCTGCCCTCGTCGGGCTTGACCGAGCCGTAGATGATCTTCATCAGCGTCGACTTGCCGGCGCCGTTCTCGCCGAGCACGGCGTGGATCTCGCCCGGTTGCACCGCCAGCGAGATGTCGCTGTTGGCGACCACCGCCGGGTAGCGCTTGGTGATGTGCGCGAGCTGGAGTCTGGGTGTTGTCATGCCGGTTCCGTGGTTTGTCTCGTTCGGTACAGGAATGGGCCTCGTCTCGCGGGTTCCGATGTACGTCGATAGCTATAAGTTTAATAGCGTGCCCACGGAATCCGGGCGATGGAAGACCCCGACTCCGGGGCTTCGGCTGATTTCGGGTTCAGTGGCCCGTCACGTAGACGAACTTGAACAGGAAGATGGCGGCGATGACCCACACCATGGCATGCACTTCCCGTGCCCGGCCGGTGAACAGCTTGAGCACGGCGTAGGTGATGAAGCCGAAGGCCAGGCCGTTGGCGATCGAGTAGGTGAAGGGCATGGCCAGCGCGGTCACGGCCGCGGGGATGACCTCGGTGGTGTCCTCCCAGTCGAGCTCGACCAGGTCGCGCAGCATCAGGCAGCCCACGAACAGCAGCGCCGGCGCGGTGGCATAGGCCGGCACCGAGCCCGCGAGCGGCGAAATCATCAGGCAGGCCAGGAACAGCACCGCCACCACCACGGCCGTGAGGCCGGTGCGCCCGCCGGCCTGCACGCCGGCCGCGCTCTCCACGTAGGCCGTGGTGCTCGAGGTGCCGAGCAGCGAACCGGCGAAGATCGCGCCGCTGTCGGCCAAGAGCGCCTTGTTCATGCGCTCCATCTTGCCGGGCACCAGCAGGCCGGCGCGCTTGGCCACGCCCATCAGCGTGCCGGTGGCGTCGAACATCTCGACCAGGAAGAACACCAGCACCACGTTGAGGATGCCGCCCTTGAGCGCGCTCAGGATGTCGAGCTGCATGAAGGTGGGCGCGATCGAGGGCGGCGGCGCGAACACGCCGTGGAACTTGTTGCCGCCGAAGAAGAAGGACAGCACCGTGACCGTGACGATGCCGATCAGGATCGCGCCGCGCACCTTGAGCTTGTCGAGCACCACGATGATCAAAAAGCCCAGCGTGGCCAGCACCACCGGTGCCGAGTGCAGGTCGCCCAGGGTCACGAAGGTGGCCGGCGAGGCCGCGACCACGCCCGCGCTCTTGAGCGCGATCAGCGCGAGGAACATGCCGATGCCCACCGTGATCGCCGTTCGCAGCGACTGCGGTATGCCCTGGATGAACAGCTCGCGCAGCCCGGTGACCGTGACGATCAGGAACAGGCAGCCCGAGATGAAGACCGCACCCAGCGCGGTCTGCCACGTGTAGCCCATGCCGAGCACCACCACGTAGGCGAAGTAGGCGTTCAGGCCCATGCCCGGCGCCATCGCGATCGGGTAGTTGGCGTACAGGCCCATGATCAGCGTGCCCAGCGCCGCGATCAGGCAGGTGGCGACGAAGACCGCGCCCTTGGGCATGCCCGCGTCGCCGAGGATCGAGGGGTTGACGAAGATGATGTAGGCCATCGTCAGGAAGGTGGTGAGCCCCGCGATGACCTCGGTGCGCACGGTGGTGTTGTGTTCGTTGAGCTTGAACACCTTGTCGATCCAGTTCATGGGTTTCTTGTCTCCGGGATGTGTTGTCTCGTGTCGCGTCGTGCGGCGTTGTTCTGAAGAAAAAGCGGGCCGAGCCCGTCCCTGGCGCGAGCTCGGTCGCGCCTCGAGGTCCTTGGGGTTCTGGTGGTGAGGGAGCCGGCGCCGTCAGGCGCCCAGGGGCGGCGGATCGCGCGCATCGCGCGCGGGCGGGGTGGGCGGTCGCAGCGAGGCCGCCACGTCCTTGATGCATTCGCGCAGCCAGCGCGCCGAGCTCGACGAGTGGGTGCGCTCGTGCCAGAGCTGGTAGTACATGAGCCGCGGCAGCGCCACCGGGCAGTCGAGGATCTTCAGCGGCAGCCGCGCGGCGAAGCGCTCGCAGTACTGGCGGCCGGTGGTCAGCACCAGCAGGCTCGAGGCCACCATGTCGGGGATCAGCCCGAAGTGCGCGCAGCGCGCCGTGATGTTGCGCTGGCGCCCGAGCTCGTCGAGCATCTGGTCGATGATGCCGCGCCCGCCCGGGTGCATGGGCGTGGGCGCGATGTGCTCGGCCTGCAGCCAGGTCTCGAGGTCCCAGCCGCGGCGCACCGCGGGATGGTCCTGGTTCACCAGCGACACCACCTCGTCACCGAACAGGCGTGCCATGTGCAGGTCCTCGGGGGGCTTGAGCCAGTTGCCGATCACCACGTCGACCTGTCCCAGCGACAGGTGGCCGTGGTAGTCGGAGTCGGGCGACAGCGGATGGATCTCGATGTGGCACAGCGGCGCCTCGCGCTTGACCTGCGCCACCAGCATGGGCAGGAAGATCGGGTCCATGTAGTCGCTGGCCGCGATGCGGAAGGTGGTGCTGGCCGATTGCGGGTCGAAGCCGCGCGCATCGGAGAACAGCATCTCGGCCGCGCGCAGGATGCTCGCGGCCGGCTCGATCATGCGCAGCCCGGCATCGGTGGGCACCATGCCCGAGCCCGAGCGCACCAGCAGCGGATCGCCCGAGAGCTCGCGCAGCCGCTTGAGCGCGGCCGACACCGCCGGCTGGTACATCCCGAGCCGGATCGCGGCGCGCGAGACGCTGCGGTCGGTCAGCACGGTGTGCAGCACCCGGATCAGGTGAAGGTCGATCTTGTCGAAAAGCGCCTGGTCTCTCATGGCCGCTCGCAAGGAAGTGGTCGATGCGAGGCGTTATACAGCCGAGGCACGGCGTCGGACAGCCGAACGCGGAGGGCGCGAAGCTTTCGCCGAAGTCGCCAAAGGAAGACATGAAGGTTTTCCTCGATTTGTTTTCTGCGACTTCCGCGTGTTCTTCGCGTCTTCTGCGTTCGGCTGTCCGCTTTGGCGGCGCTCATCCCACCTGCACGGCCGTCACGGCGCGCAGGATCGATTCGCTCGTGGCGGGCGCGCGCAGCGGCGGGTCGACGCGGTGGCCGCCCGCGGCCGACACGGCGTCGCGGATCGCGAAGAAGACCGAGAACGGCAGCAGCAGCGGCGGCTCGCCCACGGCCTTGCTGCGGTGGATCGAGTCCTCGAAGTTCTGGCCCTCGAACAGCCGCACGTTGAACACCGGCGGGCAGTCGTTGGCGGTCGGGATCTTGTAGGTGCTGGGCGCGTGGGTCGTGAGCTTGCCGCTCTGCGGATGCCACACCAGCTCCTCGGTCGTGAGCCAGCCCATGCCCTGGATGAAGGCGCCCTCGACCTGGCCGATGTCGACCGCCGGGTTCAGCGACTTGCCCGCGTCGTGCAGGATGTCGGCGCGCAGCAGCTTCCATTCGCCCGTGAGCGTGTCGACGATCACCTCGCTGACCGCCGCGCCGTAGGCGTAGTAGTAGAACGGGCGGCCCTGCATCTTGTCCTTGTCCCAGCTCAGGCCGGGCGTGGCGTAGAAGCCGTCGGACCACAGCTGCTTGCGGTCGAGGTAGGCCTCGCCCACCACGGTGCTGAAGGCCAGCGTGCGGCCGTTGACCTCGACCTTGTCGTTGGCGAAGCGCACCGCGCCGGGCTCGCCGCCATGGCGCTCGGCCGCGCTCTGCGCCAGCCGCTCGCGGATCTGGCGCGCGGCGTCCTGCGCGGCCTTGCCGTTGAGGTCGGCGCCGGTCGAGGCCGCCGTGGCCGAGGTGTTCGCGACCTTGGTCGTGTCGGTGGCCGTGACGCGCACGCGCTCGAAGCTCACGCCGAGCTCGTGCGCCACCACCTGCGCCACCTTGGTGTTCAGGCCCTGGCCCATCTCGGTGCCGCCGTGGTTCACCAGGATCGAGCCGTCGGTGTAGACGTGCACCAGCGCGCCGGCCTGGTTGAAGTGCTTGACGTTGAACGAGATGCCGAACTTCAGCGGTGCCAGCGCCAGCCCGCGCTTGAGCACCGGGCTCGCGGCATTGAAGCCGGCGATCTCCTCGCGCCGCGCGCGGTAGTCGCTCGTGGCCTCGAGCTCGGCCACCAGCTCGTGCACGATGTTGTCGGTCACGGTCTGGCGGTAGGGCGTCACGTTGTTCTCGCCCTTGCCGTAGAAGTTGACGCGCCGCACGTCGAGCGGATCGCGGCCCAGCTCGCGCGCCACCGAGTCCATGATGTTCTCGATCGCGATCGCGCCCTGCGGGCCGCCGAAACCGCGGAAGGCGGTGTTGCTCTGCGTGTTGGTCTTGCCCGAGTAGCCGTGCATGCTGACGTTGGGCAGCCAGTAGGCGTTGTCGAAGTGGCACAGCGCGCGCGTCATCACCGGGCCCGACAGGTCGGCCGAGTGGCCGGCGCGCGAGACCATGGTGATCTCGGCGCCGAGGATGCGGCCCTCGGCGTCGTAGCCCACCTCGTACTCGTACCAGAAGCAGTGGCGCCGGCCCGTGACCATGAAGTCGTCGTCGCGGTCCAGCCGCAGCTTGACCGGGCGGCGCAGCTTGCTCGCGGCCACCGCGGCCACGCAGGCGAACAGCGCCGACTGCGATTCCTTGCCGCCGAAGCCGCCGCCCATGCGCCGGCACTCCACGTGCACCTCGTTCGACTGCAGGTGCATCGCGTGCGCGACCAGGTGCTGCATCTCGCTCGGATGCTGGGTCGAGCAGTGGATGTGCAGCGCGCCACCCTCCTTCGGGATCGCGTAGCTGATCTGGCCCTCGAGGTAGAACTGCTCCTGCCCGCCGACGTCGAGCGTGGCCTTGTGGCGGTGCGGCGCGGCCGCGATGGCGGCGCGCACCGCGGCCTCGTCGCCGCCGTTGGCGGCACCGCCGCTGCGCACGATGTGCATCGGCGGCACCACGTACTGGCCGCGCGCATGCGCGTCCTGCGGCGTCAGCACCGGCGGCTGCGCCTCGATGGTCAGCGCGTCCTTGGCGCGCGCGGCGGCGCGGCGCGCGGCGTCGCGGGTGCGCGCGATCACGGCGAACACCGGCTGGCCCAGGTAGCGGATCTCGCCGCCATCCTTCACGGACAGCAGGATCGGGTCGTCGTGGATGATCGAGCCGCAGTCGTTGGTGCCCGGGATGTCGTCGGCCGTGAGCACCGACACCACGCCCGGCATGGCGCGGATGGCGTCGAGCGAGAGCGCCGTGACGCGCCCGTTGGCCGCGGGCGACAGGCCCAGCGCGCAATGCAGGGTGCCGGCGATCTCGGGGATGTCGTCGATGTAGGTGGCCTCGCCGGCCACGTGCAGGTGCGCCGATTCGTGCGGGCGGCTGATGCCCACGCGCACGCCCTGGTCGTGGGCGAGCGCCTCGGCACCCTGGTCGATGCGGGCGGCGGTGTTCTTGAGGTAGTCGGCAAAGGCCTCTGCGGGTTGCAGCAGGCGGGCATCGAGGGGCTTGTTCATGGTCTCAGACTCCTTGCGCGGCCGGCTTGGCGGTGGCGGCGTGCGGCATCACGCTCCAGACGCTGGTGGCGCTGCCGGGCAGCGCATCCTCGGCCCGGGTCTCGAGCCACAGGCGCTGGATCAGGTTCTGCGCCACCTGCATCCGGTAGTCGGCCGAGGCGCGCATGTCGGACAGCGGCTTGAAGTCCTGCGCCAGCGCGAGCTTGGCCGCGTTCACGCTGGACTGGGTCCAGGGCTTGCCGACCAGCGCGGCCTCGGCCTGCGCCGCGCGCTTCACGGTGGCGGCCATGCCGCCGAAGGCCAGGCGCACGGCCTTGACCTTGTTGCTGCCGGGCTCTAGCTCGAGCGCGAAGCCCGCGCACAGCGCCGAGATGTCGCAGTCGAAGCGCTTGCTGATCTTGTAGGCGCGCACCTGGCGGCGCATCGCGGCCAGCGGCAGCCACAGGCCCTGCACGAATTCGCCGCTCTGCAGCTGGTTCTTCATGTAGTCGACGTAGAAGTCGGGCAGCGGCATGCGGCGCACGTCGGCGCCGCGGCGCAGTTCGATCTCGGCGTCGAGCGACATCAGCACCGGCGGCGAATCGCCGATCGGCGAGCCGTTGGCGACGTTGCCGCCCATGGTGCCCGCATGGCGGATCGGCGGCGAGGCGAAGCGCAGCCAGACGTCGGCCAGGCTGGGCACGCGCTCGACCAGCGCCGCGAAGGCCGATTCGAGCGAGGCGCCGGCGCCGATGTAGAGGTGCTCATCGCGGACCTCGATGGTCTTGAGCTCGGGCACGTCACCCAGGTAGATGATGTCGCCGAGGTCGCGGAACTGCTTGTTGACCCACAGGCCCACGTCGGTCGAGCCCGACAGCAGTTGCGCGCGCGGCTTCTGCTCGCGCAGCGCGGCCAGCTGCTCGAGCGAGCGCGGCGCATGGAAGCGGTCGATGCGCGCGCCCAGCGGGGCCGCGTACTCGAAGCCGGGGGCGTCGGAGGGCGGGTTCAGCGCGGTGAGCGCGGCCACCACCGCGCGGCTGTCCAGCCGCACCGGCGGCAGGTCGAACATGCGCTGGCCCGCGTCGAGGATCGGGCGGTAGCCGGTGCAGCGGCACAGGTTGCCCGAGAGGTCGTCGGCCAGCTGCTGGCGCGAGGGCTGCGTGCCGCGCGCCTGGTGGTGTTCGTAGGCCGACCACAGCGACATCACGAAGCCCGGCGTGCAGAAGCCGCATTGCGAGCCGTGGCAGTCGACCAGCGCCTGCTGCACCGGATGCAGGCAGTGCACGGGGTGCGGGCGCTTGTCGCCCTCCTGCAGCGCGGGGGCCGGGGCCGCCTGCGCAGCCTGGGACGACAGGCACTGGTCCTTGAGGTCCTCGACCGTGAACAGCGCCTTGCCGTTGAGCGTGGGCAGGAACTGGATGCAGGCATTGACCGTCTGCAGCCGCAGGCCACCGACCGCGTCGGGCGCGCCGGCCTCGGCCAGCTCGCCGATCACCACGGTGCACGCACCGCAGTCGCCCTCGTTGCAACCCTCCTTGGTGCCGGTGCAGCGCGCGTCCTCGCGCAGCCAGTCGAGCACCGAACGGGTCGGGTGGACGCCGCTGACGTCGACGACCTGTCCGCGATGGAAGAATCGGATGGGCTGGCTGGGGCTGTGGCTGCTGCTCTCGGTACTCATGCTGTCGTGCTCGTGGGGTGGCGCGTGGTGGCCAGGCCTGGACGTTAGCGGCTTGCGCCGCCGCACGCATACCGTGGTGCCCATATTGCGTATGCAGGGCCCGGTATGCGACGTACGGGGAAACCCTGGATTCGGGGCAATTCTCGTGCCATGGCGGCGCGGGCGCCATGGCCGCGCCGAAAAAACGAGCCTGGCGCCCGCTCAGCCGCCGGTGCCGTGCACCAGCCGTTCGAACACGTCCTCCGACCCCATCTGCCCGCCCTTGAGCATGATCTCGACCCCGTCGAGCCCGGGCGCCTCGCTGTGCAGCCGGCACAGCGCGGTGCCGGGCGCGAGCTGCGCGAGGTAGGACAGCCCCCAGGCGTCGAGCGCGCCCACGGCGAGGCTGGAGGTGTCGCCGCCGGCCACGCCCACGCGCGACAGCGGCACGGCCGCGAGCACGCGCGCCAGCAGTTCGCCGCCGGCCTCGGCCAGCGCGCGCGCGGGCACGCGGGTATGGCCGGCGCGCGCGGCCTCGGTGGCGGTGCAGGCCAGCACGTGGGCGCCGGTGGAGAGCCGGTCGGCCAGCTCGCGCGCGGACTGCGCCAGGTGATCGGAATGGGGGTCGACCAGCCGCGCCGCGTCGAGCCAGACGGTCTCGAAGGACCGCGCGGCCGCCACCTGCCGCGCCGTGACCGGCGAGAGGCTGCCGGCCAGCACGAACACCGGGCCGCGCGCGGGCGCCACGGCGGCCGGCGCCGCGGGGGCCTGTGCCAGCCGCGGTGCGAAGGCCTGCACCACGCTGCTCGGGCCGACGGCCAAGAGCGGCGCCTCGGCGGTGGCGAGCGGCCACAGCGCCGCGCCGATGGCCTCGAGGTCCTCGGGCCGCGCGACGTCGAACAGCACGGCCTCGGGCCCATCGTCCAGCACGGCGGCCAGCGCCTCGCTCGTGGCCGCATGGCGCGGGTATGGCAGCAGCGCGGTCTCGCCCAGGCCCTGCGCCTGCAGATGCAGCCGCAGGTCCGATTCGCGCATCGGCGTGACCGGATGGCGGCTCATGGTCGGGTGGCGGTCGATGCGGTGCACCGTGCCGCCGCTGCCGGCCGCGGCGAACAGGTGGCCGAACAGGCAGTAGCGCTCGAGGTTCGGCTGGCCGCCGACGATCGCGGTCCAGGGCTGGCCGGCGGCGGGCCGCAGCGCCTCGATGGCGACGGCGATGTTGCCGACGCCGGGCGCGCTGTCGAAGGTGGAACAGGTCTTGTAGTGCAGCACGCGCGCGCCGAGCCCGGCCATCAGCCGCGCGACCGGCGCGAGCTCGGCGCGCATCGCGTCCGGCGCCATCGAACGCGCCGCGCCCGCGATGCCCAGGCAGTCGAGCGTGCCGGCGCGCGCGAGCAGCGATTCGTCGGGCACGCGCAGGAACAGCAGGGTGCGCAGCCCGGCACGCGCCGCGGTGCCGAGCGTGTCCGTGGCGCCGGTGAAGTCGTCGCCGTAATAGGCGAGCGGCACCGGCGTGCTCATTTGGCGCCGAAGAAGGCCAGCGCCTGCGCCAGTTCCGGCGCCTCGCGCGCGGCGTCGGTCACCGGCACGCCCGCGCGCGCCGCGGCCCAGGCCTGGCGGATGCTCGCCACGCCCGCGGCCGCGCCGCCCGGATGGGCCAGGATGCCGCCGCCCGACATGAACAGCAGGTCGTCGCTGCCGACCGCGGCCCAGGTCGGCGCCACGGTGCCGGCCCACTGGCCCGAGGAGAAGGCGGGCATCACGCGGTCATCGAAAGCACCCTTGCCCTCGCCCGCCACCAGCGGCGCCAGGCAGTCGCGCGCCGACTCGATCACTTCCTCGTCGGGCTGCGAGAACTTGCCCTGCAGCCCGTGCACGTGCATGTGGTCGACGCCGGCCAGCCGCCACAGCGCCTGGTAGGCCTGGAACGAGATGCCCAGCAGCGGATGGCGCGACAGCGCGCCGTAGCCGTTGCGGTGGCCGTGCAGCGCCAGCGGCGTGTGGCGCCGCAAGGTCTGGATGCCCGAATGGCCGCACCAGTTGAGGCTGGCCATCACGCAGCTGCCGCCCTCGCGCTCGACCAGGTCGGCATGGCGCTTCATGGCGTCGGTCTCGTCGCTGATGTTGAAGGCCACCATCACCTGTTTGCCGGTGCGCTGCGCATGGTCGCGCACCACCGCCATCACGGCCGGCACGCGCTCGGCCAGCGGCGCATGCAGCGGATCGGCCGAGACCTCGTCGTCCTTGATGAAGTCCACGCCCGCGGCGCACAGCCGCGCCACCAGCTCGGCGGTCTGCGCGGCCGAGAAGCCGACGTTGGGCTTGATGATGGTGCCCACCAGCGCGCCCGTTTCCACGCCTGTGGCGCGGCGGGTGCCGGCCACGCCGTGGCTCGGCCGCTCGAACTGCGCACGGTAGGCCGCCGGCAGCTGCAGCGATTCGAGCCGCAGTCCCGTGACCTCGCCGAGGTCGTAGAGGTTGCCCGCGACCGTGGCCGCCAGCGTCGGCAGGTTGGCGCCGATATTGGCGACGGGAAACGAGATGTCGACCAGCGCGCGCCGCCATGGCCCGCGCCGGCCCTGGCGCTCGAGCAGCGCATTGGGCAGGCTGGGCGCCGCGGCCGGCTCGAGCTCGGCGATGGCCTCGACGGTGGCGCGCGCCCGCGCGCGCAGGTCGTCGGTCTCGCCCTCGACGCGCGTGAAGGTGCCGCACGACTGCTCGCCCGCCATCACCTCGGCCACCGCGGCCGGCTCGAGCGGCGTCTCGATGCGGTAGCGCGCGCGGATGCGCTGTTCTGCCTGCGCCATCGTCAGAGCTTCGACAGGTCGGGGAAGGGCCGCACCGGCTCGCTGCCGTCCCAGCCCTCGGAGGCCGCGCGGATCAGGTCGAACATCTTGCCCTTCGGGCCGGCCACTTCCGACAGCTCGATCACGGTGCCGGGGTGGTATTCGGTGTCGAAGTAGATGAAGCGGCCGCGCTCGCCCACCTCGCCGCTCATCACCGGCTTGAAGCCCTGCGCCGTGAGGCGCGCGAGGTCGGCGTCGTAGTCGGCGGTCCAGTAGGCCACGTGCTGCAGGCCGGTGCGGCCCGCGCGCAGGAAGTCGCGGTACATCGAGGGCACGTCGTTGCGGGTCTGGATCAGCTCGACCTGCACATAGCCCGAGTTGGCCAGCGCCACCGAGTTGTGCGGCTCGTGCGCCTCGCCGTGGTAGCGGTAGTTGCGGATCGGCACCTTGGGGTTGTAGAACCAGGGCCCGACGCCGAGCTCGCGGCTCCAGTAGTCCATGGCGGCCTCGATGTCGGGCACCACGTAGCCCAGTTGGCGGATCTCGCCGAGGAATCGACTCATTTTCTTGCGCGCTCCGTTGTGCGTGTTGTTGTCAGACTTTGAGAAAACCGGTGGAGAACCACGGGATCGCGGCGACCAGCACCAGCCCCGCGAGCAGCGCGGCCATGTAGCCCCAGATGTGGCGGATGCCCTCGTCGGGATCGACCTTGCTGACGGCGCAGGCGCCGTAGTAGCCGACGCCGAAGGGCGGCGCGAACAGGCCGATGCCCATCGCGAAGATCACGACCATGGCGTAGTGCACCTCGTGCACGCCGGCCGCCTTGGCGATCGGGAACAGCAGCGGCCCGAACAGCACGATGGCCGGGATGCCCTCGAGCACGCTGCCCAGCACGATGAAGGCCACGATCGAGACTGCGAGGAAGCCGTAGGCACCGCCCGGGATGCCGGCCATGAGCTTCGCGAGGTCCTGCGAGAAGCCCGACTGCGTGAGCCCCCAGGCCATGGCGGTGGCGCAGCCGACGATGAAGATGATGGCGCCCGAGAGCGAGGCGGTCTCGACCAGCATCGGTCGCAGCCGGCGCCAGTCGAACTGGCGATAGATCAAGAGACCGACCAGCGCCGAATAGACGATGCCGATGGTCGAGACCTCGGTGGCCGTGGCCACGCCCTCGACCACCGCGGCGCGGATTACGAAGGGCAGCAGCACCGCGGGCAGCGCGACGAGCAGCAGCTTGCCGATCTCGCGCGCGCCATGGCGCTTCACCCGGCTCAGGTCCTCGCGGCGGTAGCGCCACCAGACCACCACGCAGAGCATGGCGCCGAGCACCACCGCGGGCATCAGGCCGCCGGTGAACAGCGCCGCGATCGAGATGCCGGTGACCGAGCCGATGGTGATCAGCACGATCGAGGGCGGGATGGTCTCGGTCTGCGCGCCCGTGGCCGACAGCAGCGCCACCAGGTCGCCGGGCTTGGCGCCGCGCTTCGTCATCTCGGGGAACAGCACCGGCGCGATGGCCGCCATGTCGGCGATCTTCGAGCCCGAGATGCCCGAGATCAGGTACATGGCGCCGATCAGCACGTACGACAGGCCGCCGCGCACATGGCCCAGCAGGCTGGCGAGGAACTGGATCATGGCGCGCGCCATGCCGGTCATCTCGATCAGCGCGCCGAGGAAGATGAACAGCGGCACCGCCAGCAGGATCAGGTGCGACATGCCCTCGTCGAGCCGCCCCACCATCACCAGCATCGGCGTGCGCGTGGTCAGCGCCAGGTAGCCGAAGGTGGCGAGCGCGAACGAGAAGGCGATCGGCACGCCGGCGAACACGGTGAAGGCCACCACGCCGACGAAGAAGATCAGCAGGTTGAGCTTGCCCAGCGGCGCCAGCACCGGCCCCGCGAGCCAGAAGGCGGCCACCAGCGCCACGGTGCCGAGCGCGGCCACCGCGATCTGCCGCAAGGTGCACACGCGCAGCAGGCGCAGCAGCGCCACCACCCCCATCAGCGCGATGCCCGCGGGGATGGCCGAGGCGCGCCAGGCATTGCTGATCTCGAGCGCGGGCGTGACGACGAAGGACTCCTCGTGCGCGTAGTCGATCGCCGGCCAGGCCACCAGCGCGAGGAAGGCCACCGAGGCCGTGATGGCGAAGGTGTCGAACAGCGCGCGCGTGTCGGGCCGCAGCCGCGCCACGAAGGCGGTCATGCGCATGTGCTCGCCGCGGCGCAGCGCCACCACGGCGCCGAGCATCGACAGCCACAGGAACAGGATCGAGGCCAGCTCGTCGGACCACACCAGCGGCGCATGGAAGGCATAGCGCGCCGTGACGCCCGCGAACAGCACCACGATCTCGGCCAGCACCAGCAGCGCGGCCAGCGATTCCACCGTGCCGCCGAGCCAGCGGTCGAGGCGGCCGGCCAGCGGCGCCAGCGCGTTCGGATGGGCCGCGGCGGCGCCACCGGGGGCGAGCGCGTCGGCGGGAAGCACGTGCGAGGACATGGGTGACGCTCAGGCCAGCTTGCCCACGGCCTCTTCGAGCAGCGCCCAGGCCTCGGGGCCGAAGCGGCCCTTCCATTCGCCGTAGAAGCCCGAGTCGCGCAGCTTGGCGCGGAAGCTGTCGGCCGCCGGGCGGTTGATGGTCAGGCCCTTGGCCTGCAGGTCGCCGACCACCGACTCGTTGAGCTTGCGGATGTCCTCGCGCTGCTGCAGGCCGGCCTCGTTGATGGCGCGCGCGACGACGGTCCTGAGGTCGGCCGGCAGCGCGTCCCAGGCGCGGCCGTTGGCGATGAACCAGTAGCCGTCCCAGATGTGGTTGGTGAGCGAGCAGAACTTCTGCACCTCGAACAGCTTGGCGACCTGGATGATCGGCAGCGGGTTCTCCTGCGCATCGACGATCTTCGTCTGCAGCGCCGAATAGACCTCGCTGAACTGCAGGCTCGCGGGCGCGGCGCCCAGGCCCTTGAACATCGAGATCGACAGCGGGCTCACGGGCACGCGGATCTTCAGGCCGTCCATGTCCTTGGCGGTGGCGACCGCGGCCTTGCTGCTGGTGGTCTGGCGGAAGCCGTTGTCCCACATCTTCTCGAAGGCATAGAGGCGCGACTTGGCGATCGCGCCGCGCACATGGGCGCCGAGCTTGCCGTCCATCGCGGCCCAGACCTGCTTGTAGTCGGCGAAGGCGAAGCCCACCGCATTGATCGCGGCCACCGGCACCAAGGTGGCGATCACCAGCGCCGAGGGGGTGAAGAACTCGATGCCGCCCGAGCGCACCTGGGCCAGCATGTCGGTGTCGCCGCCAAGCTGGTTGTTCGGGAAGATCTTGATCTCGACCCGGCCGTTGGTCTCCTTGGCGATGCGGTCGGCCGCTTCCTGCGCGCGGATGTTCAGCGGATGGCTCAAAGGCAGGTTGTTGCCGTACTTGTACGAGAACTCCGCCGCGCGGGCCGTGCGCGGCAGGGCCGAGAACACGCCGGCGGCCGGAACGGCCGCGATGGCGGGAAGGGCGGACAGGGTGCGAATCGCGCTGCGGCGGGTGACCGGTGCCATGCTGTGTCTCCGTTGTGTGGATGATGCGAATTGATGCATCATTGATTGAATTTCCTCGAAGATATAGGCCTCACCCTGTACCGTCAAACCACGGTTTGATGGTTTTTGATGTATGCGGGTTAACCCTTCAAACCAATCCTCCGCGCCGGCCGACGGCACCGCGGCACGCGCCACCGTGGCCGACATCGCGCGCACCGCGCAGGTCTCGACCGCCACCGTCGACCGCGTGCTCAACAAGCGCCCCGGCGTGCGCGACGCCACCGTGCAGCGCGTGCTCAAGGCCGCCGCCGAGCTCGGCTACCTGCCCGAGCGCGACCTCTACGCGGCGCTGGCGCCGCGGCCGCTGCGCCTGGTGTTCCTGCTGCCCAGCGGCACCAACCGCTTCATCCGCATGCTCGGCGACATGGTCGGCTACGCGCAGGAGCACTGGGCGCCGTTCAACGTGGTGTGCCGCACCGAGCTCACCGAGAGCTTCAACCCCGAGGCGCTGGCCGCCGCGCTGCTGCGCCTGGGCGGGCGCTGCGACGGCATCGCGATGATGGCGCTCGAGCATCCGGCCGTGCGCGAGGCCGTGGCCGCGCTGGCCGCGCGCGGCGTGCCGGTGGTGACGCTGATCTCGGACCTCGCGAACTCGCAGCGCGCGGCCTACATCGGGCTGGACAACCGCGCCGCCGGCCGCACCGCGGGCTACCTCATCGGCCGCTTCATCGGCCCACGCGCCGCCAAGGTCGCGCTGATCGCGGGCAGCCTGCGCTACAGCGCGCACCAGGAGCGCGAGGCCGGCTTCCTGCAGGTGATCGACGAGATGTTCGAGCCGCTGCAGGTGGTGGGCCTGCGCGAGGGCCAGGACGATGCCGACAAGAACTACCGCCAGACCCGCGCCCTGCTCGAGCAGCATCCCGAGCTCGCGGGCATCTACAACATCGGCGGCGCCTCCGATGGCGTGGCGCGCGCGCTCAAGGAAGCGCAGCGCGACCAGAAGGTGGCCTTCATCGGCCACGGCCTCACGCCCGACACGCGCGCGCTGCTGATCGACGGCAGCATGGACGCGGTGATCACGCAGAGCCCGCATGCGACCCTGATGAGCTGCGTGCGCATCTTCACCAACCTGCGCGAGGGGCGCGACGTGCTCAGCGGGGTGGAGACGACGCGCAGCGTGGTGATCTTTCGCGAGAACCTGCCTTGAGGCGCCGTGCATCCATTGCAACGCCGCGCCCCTCGCGAGCAACCGGGTAGATTCGGCGCCACGCCCCTTGCTCGCCTCTACGCAAAGTCAGTCACGCCATGGAATCCAGCTTCTACAGCTATTGGTCGGCAAACTATTCCGACGTGCTCGAGCTCATGGCGTCCATCCCGTGGAGTCCAGTCACCCTCAGCGACGACCGCATCCAAGGCAAGATATCCCTGCTGGTCCGGGACGGGACCAACTATCGCAAGTACCTTCGGCTCTTCCCCGAAGTCATGTGCGAACCGTTGGAGCTTTTCTACATCCTTCGCCGCGCAACCGGTTTGTTGAACCTTCCGATCGCACAGGATCTGTTGTCCACCCACGGATGGCGTGGCGCGAACTATGGCGCGCTGCTGACCCTTCTTGCGCCCAGGCCCGAGTACCTGCCGCTGCTCATCGAGGCGGAATCTCAGTGGAAATATGCGCGTCCGGGCATTCATCTAGCCATGGCCGCATGCGGGGGCTGCAGCCTCGTTGCCCCGGAGCTGTTGAAGTCTCATGCCCACGCGATCAGCATTCGAGAGATGCTCGACGAACTTCCATCGGTGAGCCTTCCGGCACGTCCGCCCTGGACGGATGCCCTGGACCGGCAAGCCAGGAAGGAGACCGCCGTCATTCGCGCCGTATATCGGGCGCGGGGACTCGAGGCGGCACGGGCCCTGATGAAGAAAGGGGCCACGGGATACCTGGGCCTGCGGTACGCCGAATGGATCCGGCTCGGCTGTCCTGAACCACCGGACATCGAGGATGCGCCGCAGGAACAGGCACCCCTCGCCGAAGAAAGGGCCATCGAACAGACACCGCCATCGCCACCCGCCGACTCGGTCGCGAAGAAAAGCTGGTGGAAACTCTGGTGACACGACCGATGCCGCAAACCCCGCCCCCACGCCCCTGCTACGCGATCAAGACCGAGGTCGCCGACCCGCGCGCCACGCGCTTCGAATTCGCGGCCCAGAAGACCATGTACGGCGGCAAGCAGATCGCGCCCGGCGACACGGTGTTCGTGTTCGCGAGCGAGAACGCGGGCGGCGCCGGCCTGGTCGCGATGGGCATCGTGACCGCGGCCGAGGCACTGCCGCTGGTGCCCGACCTCGAGCGCCAGACACCGCGCGTGGGCATCGCGGTGCGGCGCACCGCGCTCGCGAAGGCCCCGCTCGGGCGGCGCGAGCTCAAGCCCCATGCCGACTGGAACGACGGCCGGCCCGAGACCGAACTCAACTTCAAGTTCTACCGCCAGGCCACCGACAAGATCGTCGGCATCTCCGACGCCGCGGCGGACTACCTGCGCGCGTTCTTTCGCTGAGCCGGCTCAGCGCTCGGCGCGGCCCGCGCGCTCGGCGAACAGTTCCGCGATCACCTGCCGCAGCCAGCGGTTCGCGGGGTCGGCCTCGAAGCGCTTGCTCCAGTGCAGCGACACCGTGAAGTCGCGCAGTGGAAACGCCGGCTCGACAATCGCGTAGCCGCCCTCCTGCGCGAAGCCGCGCGCGATGTTGCGCGGCATCACCACCGCGAGGTCGGTGGCGCGCACGATCGCCGGCAGCACCATGAAGTGCTCGGTGGTCAGGCGCACGCGGTCCTCGAGGTTCAGCAGCTGCAGGATGCGCAGCGTCTCGGCATGGGTGCGCACCGCCACGTACTCGAGCGTCTGCAGCGCCTCGATCAGCGCCTGGCTGGTGCGCCGGCCGCGCGCGAAGGGATGGCCCTTGCGCAGCAGCACGATGTAGCGGTCCTTCAGCAGGTGCAGGCGTTGCGTGTCGCGCACCTTGGGCAGGAAGCCGAAGGCGAAGTCGACGCGGCCGCTGTCGAGCGCGGGCGCGATCTCGGTAGGCGCGAGCGGCAGCGTCTCCATGCGCACACCGGGCGCGAGCTCGCCGAGCCGCGCCATCAGCGCGGGCAGGAAGCGGCCCTCGCCGATGTCGCTCATGTGAATACGAAAGACCTTGCGCGAGGCCTGCGGCTCGAAGCGCGCGGGCTCGTGCAGCGCCTCCTCGAGCAGCGCGAGCGCGGCCTGCACGGCAGCCGCGAGGCGCTCGGCGCGCGGCGTGGGCGCCACGCCGCCGGGGGCGCGCGTGAACAGCGCGTCCTTCAGCAGCAGCCGCAGCCGGCCCAGGCCGTGGCTGGCCGCGGGCTGGGTCAGGCCCAGCGACTCGGCGGCACGGCTCACGCTGCGCGCGCGGTAGACGGCATCGAAGAGACGCAGCAGGTTGAGGTCTATGGTTTCAATATGCATGCCGTTCATATCGCTTAGCTCGCTTATTTTATTGAAGCCGGGCCGCAAGCTCCGCACACTGGCGCCCGGCGTGAATTCGCCGCCCCCGACGAAAGCGCCACCACAACGAGAAGGAGACACGACATGGCCAGACTGCGTCCGCATTCGATGTCAGCGGTGCTCGCGACCCTTGCAACCTCCCTGCTCCTCGCGGCCGGCGCCGCCTGGGCCCAGCAGCCGCCCACCGAGGAACCCGGCTGGGCCAAGGGCCGGCCCAAGAACGACGCGGCCACGCGGCTGGCGCCCGTGCCTTCGTTTCCCATCCCGACCGCGGCCGACCAGTTGCCCACCGCCAAGTTCAAGCTGCCGCCAGGCTTCAAGGTCGAGACCTGGGCCTCGGGCGTGCTCGATGCGCGCTCGCTGCGCCAGGGCGCCAAGGGCACGGTGTTCGTGAGCACGCTGTTCGTCGGCAACAAGGTCTATGCGATTGCCGAGAAGGGCGACCGCAAGCCGAAGACCATCGTCGACAAGACCGAGTTCGCCACCGGCATCGAATTCCACAAGGGCGCGCTCTACCTCGCCACGCACAAGCAGATCCAGCGCTACGACGGCATCGAGGACAAGCTCGACAACCCCGGCCAGCCGGTGGTGCTCTACGACAAATTGCCCGGCGGCCAGGACCACAGCTGGCGTTACCTGCGCATCCGCGGCGAGAAGCTCTACTACGCGGTCGGCGCGCCCTGCAACCTCTGCGAGCCCGACGACGCGCATGCGCGCATCTTCCGCATGAACCTCGACGGCAGCGGCATCGAGACCATCGCGCGCGGCGTGCGCAACACGGTGGGCTTCGACTTCGATCCGAAGACCGGCAACCTCTGGTTCACCGACAACGGGCGCGACTGGCTCTCCGAGGACCTGCCCAACGACGAGCTCAACGTGGTGACCAAGGCCGACCAGCACTTCGGCTATCCGTACTGCCACCAGGGCAACATCCTCGATTCGGAATTCGGTTGGGGCAAGAGCTGCGCCGACTATGCCAAGCCCGCCGCGCTGCTGGGCCCGCACGCCGCGGCGCTGGGCATGACCTTCTATCAAGGCAGGATGTTCCCGACCAAGTACCGCGGCGCGATGTTCATCGCACGCCACGGCCCCTGGAACCGCACCACCAAGTACGCCGACATCGCCGTGGCCTGGCCCGACGGCAAGGGCGGCGCGAAGGTCGAGCCCTTCATGACCGGCTTCGTCGAGAACAACACCTACCTGGGCCGGCCGGTGGACTTCCTGGTGCTCAAGGACGGCTCGATGCTGGTGAGCGACGACCACGCGGGTGCGATCTACCGCATCAGCTACGGCGGCAAGTGAGGCGCGCCGGATGACGAGGCACACGGCGATGGCGGCCATGGTGGCGATGCTGTGGGCGCTGGCCCCGCCCGCGTTCGCGCAGGCGACCAAGGGCGCGCAGCCCAAGGCCGCACCGGCGGCGGCAGCGAGCGCCAAGGTCTATGCCGAACGCTACGCCGCGCTGTGCGCCGCCTGCCACGGTGCCGACGGCCGCAGCGAGATGCAGGGCGTGCCCTCGCTCGCGGGCCAGCATTCGTTCTACGCGATCACGCAGCTGTTCCTGTTCCGCGAGGGCCGGCGCGCCAACGAGGCCATGACCGCGGTCGCGAAGACGATGAAGGACGAGGACCTGCGCGGCTTCTCCGACTTCATCGCGACGCTGCCCGCGCTGGCGCCGGCCGCCGCTACCACGCCACCCGATGCGGCACGCATGGCGCGTGGCCAGGCGCTCGCACAGGAGAACCGCTGCGTGATCTGCCATGGCGCCGACTTGAGCGGCGGCCAGCAGGTGCCGCGCATCGCGCACCAGCGCGAGGAATACCTCGCGCTCACGCTCCAGGAGTTCCGCACCGGCAAGCGCCCGGGCTATACGCAGGCGATGGGCGAGGCCGTGGGCCGCATGGCGAGCGAGGACCTCGACACCCTCGCCTACTACGTGGCGCGTTTGCCGACCGCGCCGCCCAAGCCCGGCGGCAAGTAGCGCCGCCTCCCAGCACGACCAACGCCGGCCCGCACCCGGCGCGGGGACGCCTGCGTCCGCGCGTCCCTTCATCCATCCACGCATCAACCCACCGGAGCCGATTCTTTTGGAAGTCTCATTCAGCAAGGAAGTCGAGGCGCTGCGCCTCGGCGAGGGCGACACCTTTCACGGCGAGGGCATCCTCGCGATCACCAAGGGCCTGCTGCAGTCGGGCGTGGCCTACGTCGGCGGCTACCAGGGCGCGCCGGTCTCGCACCTGCTCGACGTGATGGTGCAGGCCAAGGGCTACATGGACGAGCTCGGCGTGCACGTGGAGGCCTGCTCGAACGAGGCCTCGGCCGCGGCCATGCTCGGCGCCTCGATCCACTATCCGCTGCGCGGTGCCGTGACCTGGAAGTCCATCGTCGGCACCAACGTGGCGGCCGACGCGCTGTCGAACCTGTCCTCGCCCGGCGTGACCGGCGGCGTGCTGATCGTGGTCGGCGAGGACTACGGCGAAGGCGCCAGCGTGATCCAGGAGCGCACCCATGCCTATGCGCTCAAGTCGAGCATGTGCCTGCTCGACCCGCGGCCCGACCTGGCCGTGATGGTGCGCATGGTCGAGCAGGGCTTCCAGCTCTCGGAGACCTCGAACATGCCCTGCCTGATGGAGCTGCGCATCCGCACCTGCCACGTGCGCGGCAGCTTCGCGTGCAAGGACAACCGCGCGCCCGCGGTGTCGACGCGCGCGCTCATGACCGACCCCGCGGGCTTCGACTACATGCGGCTCGCGCATCCGCCCGTGACCTTCCGCCACGAGAAGCTCAAGGGCGACGAGCGCATTCCGGCCGCGCGCCGCCACATCGTGGCCCAGGGGCTCAACGAGCTGATGCCCGGCGGGCGCCATGCCGAGCTCGGCATCGTGGTGCAGGGCGGCCTGTACAACGCGCTGATCCGCGGCCTGCAGCAGCAGGGGCTGGCCGATGCCTTCGGCGAGAGCGAGATCCCGATCCTGGTGCTCAACGTCACCTATCCGCTGGTGCCCGAGCAGCTGGCCGACTTCTGCCTCGGCAAACGCGCGGTGCTGGTGGTGGAGGAAGGCCAGCCCGAGTACATCGAGCAGGACATCGCGACCCTGCTGCGCCGCCGCGACATCCAGGCGCCGCTGCACGGCAAGGACCTGCTGCCCTCGGCCGGCGAGTACGGCGTGGAAGTGCTCTCGGGCGGGCTCGCCGCCTTCGTCGCGAAGTACGTCGGCGAGGGCGAGACGGCCGCATCGGCGCTGTCGGCCCAGGCCTGGTTGGCCGGCAACCGCGAGCGCCGCGAGGCGGTGGCGCGCCGGCTCGACGTGCCGCTGCCGAACCGGCCGCCGAGCTTCTGCGTGGGCTGTCCAGAGCGGCCGGTGTTCTCGGCCCTCAAGCTCGCGCAGCAGACCACGGGCCCGGTGCACATCGCGGCCGACATCGGCTGCCATGCCTTCGGCACCTTCGAGCCCTTCTCGATGGGCCACTCGATCCTCGGCTACGGCATGAGCCTCGCGAGCCGCGCGGGCGTGTCGCCGATGATGAACCGGCGCACGCTGTCGATCATGGGCGACGGTGGCTTCTGGCACAACGGCCTGTTGACCGGCGTGCAGAGCGCACTGTTCAACGGCGACGACGCGGTGCTGCTGATCTTCAAGAACGGCTACACCTCGGCCACCGGCACGCAGGACATCATCTCCACCCCCGACGACGAGGTGAAGGAGCGCGCCGTCGACAAGCAGCAGAGCCTGGTCGACAAGAACCAGACCATCGAATCGACCTTGAAGGGCCTGGGCGTGCAATGGATGCGCACCGTGACCACCTACGACGTGGAGCGCATGCGCCGCACCCTGACCGAGGCGCTGACCAGCGACTTCGACGGTCTCAAGGTCGTGATCGCCGAGGGCGAATGCCAGCTCGAGCGGCAGCGCCGCATCAAGCCCTGGATCGCGGGCCTGCTGCAGCGCGGCGAGCGCGTGGTGCGCGTGAAGTACGGCGTGGACGAGGACGTGTGCAACGGCGACCATGCCTGCATCCGGCTCTCGGGCTGCCCCACGCTCACCTTGAAGGACAACTCCGACCCGCTCAAGCTCGATCCGGTGGCGACCGTGATCGACGGCTGCGTGGGCTGCGGCCTGTGCGGCGCCAACGCGCATGCGGCCACGCTGTGCCCGAGCTTCTACCGCGCCGAGGTGGTGCAGAACCCGAAGTGGCACGAGCGGCTGCTGCATGGCCTGCGCGGCGCGGTGGTGCGCGCGCTGCGCCCGGCTTGAGGAGACACGAGCCATGGAACGACATTCCTCCCCGGCGTCCACGCAGCGCCCGATCACCCTGCTCGTCTGCGCCCTCGGCGGCGAAGGCGGCGGCGTGCTCACCGAATGGCTGGTGGAGACCGCGCGCCACGCGGGCTTCGCCGCGCAGAGCACCTCGATCCCCGGCGTGGCGCAGCGCACCGGCGCCACCACCTACTACATCGAGGTGTTCCCGGTGCCGCTGGCCCAGCTCGACGGGCGCCGGCCCGTCTTCAGCCTGAGCCCGGTGCCGGGCGCGCTCGATGCGATCGTGTCGTCGGAGCTGCTCGAGACCACGCGCCAGATCGGCAACGGCATGAGCGCGCCGCCGCGCACGCTGGTCATCAGCTCGTCGGCGCGCGTGCTCACCACCGCCGAGCGCATGGTGCCCGGCGACGGACGCGCCGACGCGCAGCGCCTGATCGACGTGGTCAAGGCCTTCAGCCGCGAACACCACGTGCTCGACATGGGCGCGATGGCGCGCGAGGCCGGCACCGTGGTCAGCGCCGTGATGCTCGGCGCGATCGCGGGCAGCGGGCTGTTCCCGTTCGAGCGCGCGGCCTACGAGCACGCGGTGCGCGGCGGCGTCGCGCACGACAAGGTCGGCAAGGCGGCCGCGGCCAGCCTGCGCGGCTTCGCGGCCGCCTTCGAGGCCGTGAGCGCGCCGCGCGCGCAGGCCGCCTTCGTGCGCGGCGTGCTGGCCGAGGAAGGCCGCGATGCGCCGCCGCCCGCGCGCGCGCTGCCCGCCGAGCTGGCGCAGCGCTTTCCGCCGGCCGTGCACGACCTGCTGGCGCTCGGCCATGCGCGCGTGCTCGACTACCAGGACGCGGCCTATGCCGCGCTCTATGCGCAGCGGCTGGCGCGCGTGCTCGATGCCGAGCGCGCGGCCGACCCGGCCGGCGCGCGCGGCTTCGCCATCGTGCGCGAGACCGCGCGCTGGCTCGCGCTGTGGATGGCCTTCGACGACATCGTGCGCGTGGCCGCGCTCAAGGGCCGCGCCAGCCGCGCGCAGCGCGTGCGCCGCGAAGTGCGCGCGGGCGAGGCCGACATCGTGAAGGTCTACGACCACTTCAAGCCCGGCGCGGCCGAGTTCGCGGCGCTGCTGCCACCCGCGCTCGCGCGCCGCGTGACGGCCTGGGACCGCGCGCGCCAGGCGCGCGGCCGCGAACCCTGGGCGCTGCCGCTGCAGGTGGGCAGCCATGCCGTCTGGGGCATGGCCTCGCTGCGCCTGCTGGCCTCGCTGCGCTGGCTGCGCCGCCGCGGCAGCCGCTTCGCGGAGGAACAGGCGCTGATCGAGCGCTGGCTCGCGGCCATCGAGGCCGGCGCGCGCGAGAACTGGGTGCTGGGCCGCGAGCTCGCGCAATGCGGCCGGCTCATCAAGGGCTACGGCAGCACCAACGAGCGCGGCAAGCACACGCTGCTGCACCTGGTCGGCGAACTCGCGGGCCGCACGGCGATGCCCGCGCCGGCGCGCGCCGAGGCCATCGCCGCCGCGCGCGAGGCCGCGCTGGCCGACGAAGGCGGCAAGGCGCTCGATGCCGCGCTCGCGCAGCACGGCGCGGCGCCACGGCCGGTGCAGGCGCAGCCCATCCGCTGGATGAAGCGGCCGCCGGCCACCACGCCTTCGCGCCCCGCCTGAGCCTCATCGCATCCCCAAGAAGAAACCGGAGACACACCATGACCCTCGACGCTTTCCCCTGGCGACGCCGGCTGCTGCTGGCGGCCGCCCTCGTCTCTCTTGCTTGTGCCTCGGCGCAGGCCAACACCGCCACCGCCTGGCCCTCCAAGCCGGTCAAGGTGATCGTCAACTTCCCGCCCGGCGGCGCGGCCGACCAGATCGCGCGCGCCGTCGCGCAGCCGCTGCAGGAGGCGCTCAAGCAGCCGGTGGTGATCGAGAACCGCGGCGGCGCCAACGGCAACCTCGGCGGCGAGGCCGTGGCGCGCGCGCCGGCCGACGGCTACACGCTGCTGATGAGCTCGGGCGGCATGGTGTCGGTGAACCCACACCTCTATGCGCGCATGAGCTTCGATCCGGCCAAGGACCTGGTGCCGGTGGCGGCCGCGGCGCGGGTGCTGGTGTTCCTGGTCGCCAAGCCCTCGCTGCCGCCAGCCAACGTGCGCGACTTCATCGCCTATGCCAAGGCCAACCCCGGCAAGCTCAGCTACGCCTCGCCGGGCAGCGGCAGCTCGCCGCACCTCGCGGGCGAGATGTTCAAGAGCCAGGCCGGCCTGTTCGCGCTGCACGTGCCCTACCGCGGCGCCGCGCCCGCGCTGCAGGACCTGCTGGCGGGCCAGGTCGACTACGCCTTCGATCCCGGCATCGGCCTGCAGCAGGTGCGCGCGGGCAAGCTGCGCCTGCTGGCCGTGGGCAGCCCGCAGCGCTCGCCGCTGTTCCCCGACGTGCCCACGCTCGACGAGGCCGGCCTGCGCGGCTTCGATGCCGACACCGTGTTCGGCTTCTACGCGCCGGCCGGCACGCCGCCCGAGGTGGTGGCGCAGCTCAATGCGCAGATCAACCGTGCGCTCGCGTTGCCGGCCGTGAAGGAACGCATCGCCTCGCTGGGCGGCGAAGCCGTGCCCGGCACGCCGGCCGAGTTCCAGCAGCGCGCCGCGGCCGATTCGCAGCGCTTCGGCGCGCTGATCCGCGAACGCCGCATCGCGGCGGATTGACCCCAGGAGCGCGCACCCGGACTTCGAGACCTTGCCCGATCCCCTTGCTCACTGAATCCACAACACGCAGAACGAAAGAGAGACAAGCCATGCAGACTTCCTTCCATCGCCGCCCCGGCGCCTTCGCGCTCACGCTGGCACTCGCGGCCTCGGCCACGGTCCCCGCGCTCGCGCAAGACAAGCCGGTGCAGATCAAGCTGTCGAGCTGGGTGCCCGCGCAGCATCCGCTGAACCCGGCCCTGCAGGCCTGGGCCGACGACATCAAGAAGGCCTCGAACGGTTCGATCACCGCGATCCTCTTTCCCTCGGAGCAGCTGGGCAAGGCCTTCGACCACTACGACATGGCGCGCGACGGCATCGCCGACTTCTCGTACGTGAACCCCGGCTACCAGCCGGGCCGCTTCCCGGTGATGGCCGGTGCCTCGCTGCCCTTCCTGTTCGCCAACGGCAAGGAGGGCTCGGCCGCCATCGACGACTGGTACCGCGCCTATGCCGCCAAGGAAATGAAGGACGTGAAGTACTGCTTCGCCTTCGTGCACGACCCCGGCACCTTCCATTCGCGCAAGAAGATCGTGCTGCCCGCCGACGTAAAGGGCATGAAGGTGCGGCCCGCGACCAGCACCGTGGGCCAGCTCATCACCTCGCTGGGCGGCACCAACGTGCAGGCCTCGGCGCCGGAGTCGCGCGACATGCTCGAGCGCGGCGTGGCCGATGCCATCACCTTCCCCTGGGGATCGATCGGCCTGTTCGGCATCGACAAGGTGGTCAAGTACCACATGGACGTGCCGCTGTACGTCACGCCCTTCGTCTGGGTCATGAACAAGGGCAAGTACGACGCGATGTCGGCCGGCCAGAAGAAGGTGATCGACGACCACTGCACCAGCGAATGGGCGCAGAAGGTGGCCGCGCCCTGGGCCGACTTCGAGTTCGCGGGCCGCGCCAGGATCGCGGGCCAGTCGGGCCACGAGGTCTACAAGCTCACGGCCGAGCAGCTCGATGCCTGGCGCAAGGCCGCCGCGCCGTCGGAGGCGCAGTGGTCCGACAGCGTGAAGAAGACGGGCGAGGATCCGAAGGCCGTGATGGACGCGCTGAAGGCGAGCCTGGCGAAGCACAAGTCGGCGCTGTGACCGCCATGAGCACGCGTCCGGCCAGTGCCATGGACCGCGTGATCAACACGATCGAATGGCTGGCCGCCATCTTCGTGGGGATCGTCGCGCTCAACATCTTCGTGGCCGTGGTGCTGCGCAAGTTCTTCGACACCTCGATCCCCGACGCCTACGACTTCGGCCGCATGCTGCTCGGGATCCTGATCTTCTGGGGCATCGCGGCCACCAGCTACCGCGGCGGCCACATCACGGTCGACCTGGTCTGGACCGCGGCCGGAGCGCGCATGCGCCGCGCGATCGACATCTTCGCCACGCTGGTGCTGCTGCTGGTGGTGGCGGTGCAGACCGCGATGCTGTTCGACAAGGTGCGGCTCACCTACACCGACAACGTGCTGACCTACGACATGAACATCCCGACTTGGCCGTTCTATGCCGTGGCCTGGGCCGGCGACGTGTCGGCCGTGATTCTGATCGCGGTGCGCACCTGGCGGCTGATCTTCCATCCCGAGCTGCTGCACGACGAGCACGTCGAAGAGAAGGTGGGCGAATGAGCACCGATGCCGTCGCCCTGCTGGGCTTCGTCGCCCTGTTCGTGCTGATGCTGCTGCGCGTGCCCGTGGGCATGGCGATGGGGCTGGTCGGCGTCACCGGCTACAGCTACCTCGTGGGGCCCGGCCCCGCGCTCAAGCTGGTGGGCCAGACCTCGATGCGCACCGTGACCGACTACACCTTCGGCGTGATCCCGATGTTCATGCTGATGGGCGCGCTGGTCTCGGTGTCGGGCGTGAGCCGCGAGCTGTTCCGCGCCGCCAACTCGATGATCGGCCACCTGCGCGGCGGCCTCGGCGTGGCCACGGTGGTGGCCTGCGGCGGCTTCGCGGCGATCTGCGGCTCCTCGGTGGCCACGGCCGCCACCTTCTCGTCGGTGGCCTACCCCGAGATGCGGCGCTTCGGCTATCCGCAGTCCTTCGCCACCGGCGTGATCGCCGCGGGCGGCACGCTGGGCGCGATGCTGCCGCCGTCGACCGTGCTCGCGGTCTACGCCATCCTCACGCAGCAGGACATCGGCAAGCTGTTCATGGCCGGCATCGTGCCGGGGCTGCTCGCGATGCTGATGTACGTGCTGACCATCGTGGTCATCGTGCGCGTCAAGCCCGGCTGGCTGCCGCGCGGCGAGGCGCGGGCCTGGAGCGAGCGCGCGGCCGAGCTCAAGAACGTGTGGGCGCCGATCGTGCTGTTCCTGTTCGTGATCGGCGGGCTGTACGGCGGCTTCTTCACGCCCACCGAGGCCGGCGGCGTGGGCGCGAGCGGTGCCTTCATCCTCGGCGTGCTGCGCGGCCGGCTCGACCGCGCGAAGATCCGCGAGGCCCTGCTGTCGGCCACGCGCACGGCGGCGGCGGTGTTCACCGTGCTGATCGGCGCGCTCTTGTTCGGCTACTTCCTCACCATCACGCAGAGCCCGCAGAAGCTCACCGAGTTCCTCACCGGCCTGGGCGTGGGCCGCTACGGCGTGCTCGCGCTGATCATGGTGATGTACCTGGTGCTCGGCTGCCTGATGGACGCGATGGCGATGATCATCCTCACGGTGCCGATCATCTACCCGGTGATCGTGCACCTGGGCTTCGACCCGATCTGGTTCGGCATCATCATCGTGATGACGGTGGAGCTCGGCCTGATCCATCCGCCCGTGGGCATGAACGTGTTCGTCATCAAGAGCGTGGTGAAGGACGTGAGCTTCACCACCATCTTCAAGGGCGTGCTGCCCTTCGTGGCGACCGACATCCTGCGGCTGGTGATCCTGATCGCGTTCCCCGCGATCGCGCTGTGGCTGCCCGGGCGCATGGGATGAAGGCAGCAAGCAGAATCGAGCACATGAGCACCAAGGAAATCGTCTACACCGTCCGCGTCGAATTCGGCGACTGCGACCCCGCCGGCATCGTCTGGTTCCCGAACTTCTTCCGCTGGATCGACGCAGCCTCGCGCCACTTCTTCCACCAGTGCGGCGTGCCGCGCTGGGAGGAGACCACGAAGACGCTCGGCGTGATCGGCACGCCGCTGGTCGACACGCACACGCGCTTCGTCAAGACCGCGAGCTACGGCGACACGCTCGAGATCGCGACGCGCATCGCCGAGTGGCGCGAGAAGAGCTTCGTGCAGGCCTACCGCGTGACGCGCGGCGCGGACCTCATCCTCGAATGCGAGGAGGTGCGCATCTTCGGCGGCAAGCGCGAGGACGGCACCCTGCGCGCGCTGCCGGTGCCGCCGTCGATCCGCGCGCTCTGCGAATAGGGCGGCGCCGGGGCCGCGGGGGCGGCGGGCGGCTTTCATCGCTGTGTCATGGCGGTCGCGCAGATTCGTGCGCGCCCCGCCATCGACCCCACACGCGAAAAGAAATCCCTCATGGAAAGACGTTCCTTCCTGCGCCGCGGCCTGTTCTACACGGTCGCCGCCGCCACCCCTCCCGTGCTGAGCGCCTGCGGTGGCGGAGGCAGCGACGGGATCGTGTTTCCGATCGTGCCGCCGCCCGCTCCCGCGCCGGCACCGCCACCACCCGCGCCCGAACCCGCGGGCCGCTATGCCTTCGGGCAGGGCGTGGCCTCGGGCGACCCGAAGGACACCAGCATCGTCTTCTGGACCCGCTGCGTGCGCACCGGCACCGCCGCCAACAGCGCGGCCATCGCGCTGCGGCTCGAGGTGTCGGACACCTCGGGCTTCGGCAACCTGGTGGCGAAAGTCGCGCTCGAGGCCTCGGATCGCTTCGACCGCACCGTGCGCGCCAAGGTCACGGGCCTTTCGCCCGACACGCGCTACTTCTTCCGCTTCGTCGCGGGCAGCGACGTCAGCGCCACCGGCCGCACGCGCACCGCGCCGGCCGCCGACAGCCAGCGCCAGCAGCTGCGCTTCGCCTGGTTCACCTGCCAGGACTGGCTGATCAACCACTGGGGCGCGCTCGACCTGCTGGCGGCCGAGGACGACCTCGACTTCACGGTGCACGTGGGCGACTACGTCTACGAGACCGTGGGCGCGAAGTTCCAGGCCGGCGTGGCCGAGCCCGCGCACCAGGCGATCCAGCTGCCCAACGGCGTGGCGCTGGCCGACGGCAGTGTCTATGCCAACACGGTCGACGACTACCGCACGCTCTATCGCACCTACCGCGGCGACGCGCGGCTGCAGGCGGTGCATGCGAAGTTCCCGCTGATCGCGATCTGGGACGACCACGAGTTCTCGGACGACTGCTGGCAGGACCGCCAGACCTACACCAACGCCAACACCCAGCAGACCGCGCGCCGCCGCGGCGCGAGCCAGGCCTGGGCCGAGTACATGCCGGTGGACTTCGGCGATGTCTCCTTCGACATGGGGAACCCGGCCTACGACAACATCAAGATCTATCGCGACTTCCACTTCGGCCCGCTGCTGCACCTGGTGATGACCGACGAGCGGCTGTACCGCGACGACCACGTGATCTCCGAGGCGCTGGTCGCGCAGCAGACGGGCGGCGATCCGGTCGACGGCAACAGCTCGATCGGCTCGCGCTATTTCGCGCCGCAGACGACGCTGCTGGCGCTCGAGGCGATGCGCACGCAGCAGCTCGGCCGCGCGCCGAGCATCCTCGGCCCGACGCAGACCGACTGGTGGAAGAACACGCTGAAGAACTCGACCGCCACCTGGAAGGTCTGGGGCAACGAGGTCTCGCTGAGCCGCATGTGGGTGGACCTGACGCAGGTGGTGCCGCAGCCGCCCGCGCCCTTCAACCAGCGCTACGTCGTCAACTGCGACGCCTGGGACGGCTATCCGAGCCACAAGGCCGACCTGATGGGCTACCTGAAGGCGCAGAACATCCGCAACGTGGTGGCGATCACGGGCGACCTGCATGCCTTCCAGTGCGGCCTGATCCGCGACCTGCCCGATCCCGCGGCCGGCACGCCGGTGTTGGTCGACTTCGTCTGCGCGGGCGTCAGCAGTTCCTCGTTCTACAGCTACATCAAGGCCGGCTCGCAGGGCACGCCGCTCACCGCGCTGACCGCCACGCCCGCGGCCTTCGAGCAGGTCATGCGTGGCAACAACCCCGACCTGCTGTTCTCCGACCACGACGCGCAGGGCTATGCGAGCGCGACGGTCACGGCGCAGGCCTTCACGGTGGTCTTCAACAAGGTCAAGCCGCTCGACGCGGGCAAGGCACCCGCGAGCCCGCTGCTCAAGCGCACGCGGATCCGCGTGAATGCCGGCAGCACCACGCCGGTGATCGAGGACAACGTCTGAGCGAGGGGGCTAGGGCCTGTTCACACTATTCAAGGGGTCGCGTTGCCCCGCAAAGGGGCTGGATGCAAGGCGCCCGCGCTTGCAAGGCCGATGCCTTGCAAGCGCGGGCAACGCCGCAGACGGCCCCTTGAATAGTGTGAACAGGCCCTAACGCGCCCAGTAGTCGCCCACGCCGAGCACCGCGCCGTTGCGGTCGACGGTGCAGATCGCGCGGCGGCCATCGCTGCCGCTCGTGAGCTCCACCTCGTAGACACCGCTGTCGATGCGGCGCGAGCCGCCGAGCACGATGGTCTGCCAGGGCCGCGCGAAGTGGACCGAGCCGGCCTGCACGCAGCCCATGTTCGAGATCGCCGGGGCCGTGCCGGCGCGGCCGGGCGGCGGCGCGCCGTAGGTGCCCGGCGGGCGGCTGTAGGGGGTTTCGCAGCCCGCGAGCAGCACGGCGATGCCGGCGCAGGCGACGAGCCAGCCGCGCGGGCGACGATGGGTCTGGTGATTCATGCCTCGACTCCTCTTGAACGGTTGCTCCGACCGCGGCCATTGTGCGGGCTGGGGCCGGGCCGTGGAACCATGCCGAGGATCGCCGCCGCGCGTGGCACCCTGAAGACTCAGGCCCGGTCCGGGGCCGTCAGCTTCGCGAGCAGGCCGTCGACGCCGCGCTCGATCAGGTCGAAGGCCTCGACGAAGGCCTGCCGGTCGCCGTACCAGGGGTCGGGCACGTCGCCCGAGAGCCCGTCGGCGAAGTCGGTCAGCAGATGGATCCTGTGCGCCGTGCCCGCGGGCGCGAGGCGGCGCAAGGCCGCGCAGTGCTGGCCGGTCATGCCGACGATGGTGTCGAAGCGCTCGAAGTCCGAGGCCCGCACCTGCCGCGCGCGATGCGCGGGCATCTCGATGCCGCGCCGCCGCGCCTCGGCCACCGAACGCGGATCGGGCAGATTGCCGCGCTCCTCGTCGGAGATCGCGGCGCTGTCGACCTCGAGCGCGAGCTGCGCGGCGCGGGCCTTGTGGGCGAGCAGGGCGTGGGCGGTGGGGGAGCGGCAGATGTTGCCGGTGCAGATGAAAAGGACGCTGGCCTGGGTCATGGCCGCATTGTCCTGCCCGGACATGATCGCGCCGCGCAACTTAACGCAGCCTGACCACCGCGCGGGCCCGCGCCGCATCGAGGCGCCATCGCAACACTGTGGCCTTAAAACCCTGCATCGAACGCTGAAACGCGCATTCCGGGTTGCCCCCGCGATGACGCAGTGCAACAATCCTGCATCTTCACTTCGGAGCCTCGTGCGTGGACAGTGCCAGTTGGATCAGTGACCAGACGCGTGCCGTGGCATGCGCGGCACACCCGGCTCCGTAGCGCAGGCTTCTTGCGCGCCGCGGCCGACGTGCCCGCGGCGTGATGCCTGCCCTCCCCGGCAGGCTCTCCCTCCCCCGACATCCGTTTCGTCACTGGCGTCTCTTTGCCAGCCAGCGTGGTCCATGCCACGAGGTCCTCTCGCCCGTCACGGGTCGAAGGAGCCTTGTCATGCGTCAACTCGTTCTACATCGCCAGCCCCTGCATCGTGGCCACGCCGCCACGCATGACGCCGACCCGCGCGCCGCGTCGGCGCGCCAGCCCGCGGCCGACATGCTGCAGCCCGAGGCCGACCAGGAGCTCGACAAGTCCGCTTCGTTCTGGAGCACGCGGCGCATCCGCTGCTTCCTGCTGCTGGTGCCGGGCCAACGCAAGCCGGAGCGTTCGTAGCGCCTGTCCACCGACGCGTCGCCCCGACCGTTGCATTCGAACGAAGCACCGCGCCTTCATCCCCCCATCGCCAAGGAGGCCACCATGGACCCAGACCCTCGCTGGCGCCGCTGCGCGCCTCCCCTGCCTGACCGCGCCACGCGCCGGTCGGCCTTCATCGCCATGAACCATCCGCGGCACACCGAGCCGCGAAGGACCGTCACCTCCGGCTGACCCGCGGGAGGTTCTCCTTCGCGCGCCCCGTTGCGCGCCTCGCCAGGAGAACCTCGAATGAACCGCCAACGCCTGCGGCCCGCCACCCGGACCGCCCTCTTCGTCCGCCGCGCGCCGCGCCGCACACTCCCCTCGCTGCGCCAGCGCGCCGCACGCCTGCACGCCTGGACGGCGGCATACCTCTGCGGCCTCGCGGTCACGCAGACGCATGCCGCCGGCGGGCACCACGCGGTCGACGATGCCGCCATCCTCGATCCGGGCCAATGCCAGATCGAGACCTGGGCCGATCGCCGCGATGGCGAACGCAGCGGGTACGCGCCGGTGCACCTCGGACCCGCCTGCCGCGTCGGCCCGGTCGAGCTGGGCCTGAACCTCGAGCGCGAACGCGGCAGCGAGGGACGCACGGTGCGCGCGGGCCCGCAGCTCAAGTGGGCCCACGCACTGAGCGACGACCTCGGCGTGGGCCTGCTGGTAGCCGCGGCCTGGGAACGTTCGCCCGAGCGCGGCGCGCTGCGCTACACGGGCGCCAGCGTGGTGGTCCCGCTGACCTGGCAGATCGCCGAGGACTGGCGCGCCCACTTCAACCTGGGCCGCGACCTGCATCGCGCACAGCCCAGTCGCAGCCACTCGGGCCTGGCGCTCGAATGGACGGCCTCGCAGCAACTCGGCTTCGTGGCCGAGCGTTTCCGCGAAGGCGGTGCCAGCGCCTGGCGCGCGGGCCTGCGCTGGACGCCGACCGACACGCTGAGCATCGACCTGAGCCGCGCCCACGGGCTGCGCGCCGACCGGCCCGGCTGGTGGACCCTGGGCATGACCTGGGCCTTCCGGCGCTGAACGGCACGCCACGCTCCCGCACACGAGCAAAACCCAACGGCCTTCGAAGGCCACGCGCCGCGCCCATCACGCGGCGAAGGAGAACAACAATGAAGAACGTCCTCAAGTCCTTTTTCGAAAGCTTCCTGCGCAGCCGCCGCATGCTGCATCACTTCGAGCGCTGGCAGACGCTGCTGGGCTCGAAGCCCGTGGGCATCGCCTCGGCCGCGATGCCGCCCGAGATCGCGAACGCGCTGAGCGCCGCCTCGCTGGCCGATGCCGGCGACATGCTGGCGCAGCTCGACAGCTCGCCGCAGGGCCTGAGCGAGGAACACGCCACCGCGCTGCGCAAGCGCCTGGGCGGCAACGAGGTGAACCACGAGAAGCCGCTGCCGTGGTGGACCCACCTGTGGCAGTGCTATCGCAATCCCTTCAACCTGCTGCTGACCGTGCTCGCGCTGGTCTCCTACGTCACCGAGGACATGAAGGCCGCGGTGGTGATCGGCAGCATGGTGGTGCTGTCGACGGTGCTGCGCTTCCTGCAGGAGTCGCGCTCGAACAAGGCGGCCGACAAGCTCAAGGCGATGGTCAGCAACACCTCGACCGTGCTGCGGCCCGTGGAGGGCTCGGACGGCGCGCTGCGCATCGAGGTGCCGATGCGCGACCTGGTGCCCGGCGACCTGATCGCGCTGTCGGCCGGCGACATGATCCCGGCCGACTGCCGGTTGCTCTCGGCCAAGGACCTGTTCATCAGCCAGTCGGCGCTGACCGGCGAGGCGATGCCGGTCGAGAAGTTCGCCAGCGTGCCCGCCACCGGCAGCACGAGCGGCGTGCTCGAGCGCGACAACCTGCTGTTCATGGGCACCAACGTGATCAGCGGCACCGCGACCGCGCTGATCGTGCACACCGGCGCGCGCACCTTCTTCGGCGCGCTGGCGCAGCGCGTGAGCGCCACCGACCGCGGCACCACGGCCTTCCAGGCCGGCATCAACCGCGTGAGCTGGGTGCTGATCCGCTTCATGCTGGTGATGGCGCCGCTGGTGCTGGTGATCAACGGCGTGACCAAGGGCGACTGGTGGGAGGCGGCGCTGTTCGCGCTGTCGATCGCGGTCGGCCTCACGCCCGAGATGCTGCCGATGATCGTGACCGCCACGCTCGCCAAGGGCGCGGTCGTGATGTCGCGCCAGAAGGTGATCGTCAAGCGCCTCGAGGCGATCCACAACTTCGGCGCCATGGACGTGCTGTGCACCGACAAGACCGGCACGCTGACGCAGGACCGCATCGTGCTCGAGCGCCACACCAACGCCTGGGGCGAGGGCTCCGACCACGTGCTGCAGCTGGCCTACCTCAACAGCTTCCACCAGACCGGCCTGAAGAACCTGCTCGACAAGGCGGTGCTGAGCCATGCCCAGATGCAGCTCGACACCCGGCTGCAGACCGACTGGCGCAAGGTCGACGAGGTGCCTTTCGACTTCTCGCGCCGCCGCATGTCGGTGGTGGTGGCCGGCAGCGACGCGGCCGAGGAACACCTGCTGATCTGCAAGGGCGCGCTCGAGGAAGTGCTGGCCGTGTGCAGCGCGGTCGAGCGCGGTGCCGAGGTGCTCGCGCTCGACGCGGAGGTGCTCGCGCGCATCCATGCCGTGGCCTCGGAGCTCAATGCCCAGGGCCTGCGCGTGGTGGCGGTGGCCAGCCGCGTGCTGCGCGGCGATGCGCGCCGCGCCGCCTACGGCGTGGCCGACGAGGCCGAGCTCACGCTGCTCGGCTACGTGGCCTTCCTCGATCCGCCGAAGGAATCGACCGCGCCCGCGCTGCGCGCGCTGGCCGAGCACGGCGTGGCGGTGAAGGTGCTGACCGGCGACAACGAGCTGGTGACGCGCAAGGTCTGCGGCGACGTCGGCATCGAGGCCGGCCGCATGGTGCTGGGCCACGAGGTCGAGCGCATGAACGAGGCCGAGCTGCGCCGGATCGTCGAGCAGCGCCAGGTCTTCGCCAAGCTCACGCCCGCGCACAAGGAACGCATCGTGCAGGCGCTGCATGCCAACGGCCACGTGGTGGGCTTCATGGGCGACGGCATCAACGACGCGCCCGCGCTGCGCGCCGCCGACATCGGCATCTCGGTCGACGGCGCGGTGGACGTGGCCAAGGAATCGGCCGACATCATCCTGCTCGAGAAGAGCCTGATGGTGCTCGAGCAGGGCGTGGTGGAGGGCCGCCGCACCTTCGCGAACATGCTCAAGTACATCAAGCTCACCGCGAGCTCGAACTTCGGCAACGTGTTCTCGGTGCTGGTGGCGAGCGCCTTCCTGCCCTTCCTGCCGATGCTGCCGCTGCACCTGCTGGTGCAGAACCTGCTGTACGACGTGTCGCAGATCGCGATCCCGTTCGACAACGTCGACGAGGAGTTCCTGCGCAAGCCGCAGAGCTGGAACCCGGGCGACCTGGGCCGCTTCATGGTGTTCTTCGGGCCGCTGAGCTCGGTGTTCGACATCCTGACCTATGTCGTGATGTGGTACGTGTTCGCCGCCAACTCGCCCGAGCACCAGACCCTGTTCCAGTCGGGCTGGTTCGTCGAGGGCCTGCTGTCGCAGACGCTGATCGTGCACCTGATCCGCACGCGCCGCATCCCGTTCCTGCAAAGCCGCGCGGCCTGGCCGCTGCTGATCATGGGCGCGGCGATCGCGGCCGTGGGCATCTGGCTGCCGATGGGCCCGGTGGCGCACTACTTCAAGCTCGAGGCGCTGCCGATCACCTACTTCCCGTGGCTGCTGCTGATGCTCGGCGGCTATGCGGCGCTGGTGCAGGCGGTCAAGGGCTGGTACGCGCGGCGCTACGGCTGGCAATGAGCCGGTGACGACAACGGTGACGACAGGAGGGAGCGGCGGCTGTCACATGCCGCCGCTACCCTGGTTCACGACCGACAAGGAGGAGATCGCATGGAAGCGGTACAGAACTTCAACCTGCCCTCGCTGCTCGACACCCTGCTGAGCGTGTTCACGGCCTTCGTGCTGGGCTCGCTGATCGGCTTCGAGCGCCAGGTGCGCCAGCGCACCGCCGGGCTGCGCACCAACACGCTGGTGGCCGTGGGCGCGGCCGTGTTCGTCGACATGGCCAACCGCCTGCACGGCCACGACGGTGCGGTGCACGTGGCGGCCTACGTGGTCTCGGGCATCGGCTTTCTCGGTGCGGGCGCGATCATGAAGGAAGGCGCCAACATCACGGGCCTCAACACCGCGGCCACGCTGTGGGGATCGGCCGCCGTGGGCGCCTGCGCGGGCGCCGACCTGATCGGCGAGGCCGTGATCGCCGCGCTGTTCGTGCTCGCGAGCAACACCCTGCTGCGGCCCGTGGTCAACCGCATCAACCGGCAGCCGGTGAAGGAGGAGTCGGGCGAGGCCAGCTACACGGTGCGCGTGATCTGCACGCGCGCCTCGCGGCCCGAGGTGATGGACCAGGTGCTGCTGCTGCTCGAAGCCGCCAACTACCCGGTGCGCGACGTCGACCAGCATGCCTTCGGCGCCACCGACACCGAGATCGAGGCCACGCTCTATGCGACCGCGGTCGAGGCCGAGGAGCTCGACCGGGTGGTCGCGGAGCTCGAGGCGCTGGAGGGCGTGCAGCAGGCGTTCTGGAACGCGAGCGCGGAGGACTGAGCCCGTTCGCCCATGAAAAAAGCGGCATCGCCTTCCAGCGATGCCGCCCTCTTCGAGACAGCGGATCGAAGCGTCGCGCTCAGACGCCGAGGATCGACACCGCCTTGGTGTTGAGGTAGGCCTCGAGCGCCTCCGGGCCGCCTTCCGAGCCGTAGCCCGAATCCTTGACGCCGCCGAACGGCATCTCGGGCGACGGGGTCGCGGGCTGGTTGACCCACAGCATGCCGAGTTCGAGCTTCTGGCTCAGCAGGTGCGCGTTCTTGATCGACTTGGTGAACGCGTAGCCGGCCAGGCCGAAGGGCAGGCGGTTGGATTCGGCGATGGCCTCGTCCAGCGTGTCGAAGCCGCGGATGGCGGCGATCGGGCCGAAGGGCTCGTTGTTGAAGACGTCGGCGTCCAGCGGCACGTCGGTCAGCACGGTGGGGGCAAAGAAGTTGCCGGCATCGCCGACGCGCTCGCCGCCGGTGGCGATGGTCGCGCCCTTCTTGCGGGCGTCGTCGAGCACGTGCGCCATGGCCGTGAGGCGGCGCGCATTGGCCAGCGGGCCCAGGGTGGTGCCGTCGGCCAGGCCGTCGCCGAGCTTCAGGCCTTCGGCGTGCTTGACCATGGCCTTGGCGAATTCCTCGCGGATGCTGTTGTGCACCAGGAAGCGGGTCGGCGAGATGCAGACCTGGCCCGCGTTGCGGAACTTGGCGGCACCGGCGGCCTTGGCGGCCAGCGCGACGTCGGCGTCCTCGGCCACGATCACCGGGGCGTGGCCGCCCAGTTCCATGGTCACGCGCTTCATGTGCTGGCCGGCCAGGCCGGCGAGCTGCTTGCCGACGGGGGTCGAGCCCGTGAAGGTGACCTTGCGGATGATCGGGTGCGGGATCAGGTAGGCCGAGATCTCGGCCGGGTTGCCGAACACCAGGCCGACGGTGCCGGCGGGGATGCCGGCGTCGACGAAGGCCTGCAGCAGGGCGGCGGGCGACGCGGGGGTCTCCTCGGGTGCCTTCACGAGGAAGGAGCAGCCGGTGGCCAGCGCGGCGCCGAGCTTGCGCACGACCTGGTTGATCGGGAAGTTCCAGGGCGTGAAGGCGGCCACGGGGCCCACGGGCTCCTTGATGACCAGCTGCTGCGCCGCGAGGTTGCGCGAGGGCACGATGCGGCCGTAGACGCGGCGGCCTTCGTCGGCGAACCATTCGATGATGTCGGCGGCGGCCAGGGTCTCGCCCTTGGCTTCGGCCAGCGGCTTGCCCTGTTCCTGCGTCAGCAGCTTGGCGATGTCGCCGGCGCGTTCACGGATCAGGCCGGCGGCGCGGCGCATCACGGCGGCGCGCTCATGGGCCGGGGTGTTGCGCCAGGCGTCGAAGCCGCGCTGGGCGGCGGCCAGGGCGCGGTCGAGGTCGGGGATGCCGGCATGCGCCACCTTGCCGATGACCTGGCCCGTGGCCGGGTTCACCACGTCGAGGGTCTTGCGGCTGGCGGCGTCCACCCATTCGTTGTCGATCAGCAGGCGGGTGTCGGTATAGGAGGAGGCGGTCATGGCGAGCTTTTCCTTCGGCAGGGGATGGGAGTGGAAACGGGGAGTTCGGATGGCGGCACGGCGCCCAAAAAGGCGCGTGCGGCTGGGCGGCAGCGGGCTGCCGGGGCGCATAGGTTAACCCGAGTCGGGGATGCGCGCAGGCGGCCGCCCGCCTCCCCCGCCGGGGAAGGGCGTTTGGCGCGCCGGTGCTCAGAGCACCAGCAGCGCCCGGAAGTCGTTGACGTTGGTGTGCGTCGGCCCGGTCACGAACAGGTCGCCGATGGCGTCGAAGTAGCCATAGGCGTCGTTGCGGTCGAGGTGGTCCGAGAGCTTGCGGCCCGCGTTGGCGGCGCGCGCCAGGGTGTCGGGCGTGACGTAGGCGCCGGCGTTGTCCTCCACGCCGTCGATGCCGTCGGTGTCGGCCGCCAGCGCCCACACGTCGGCCTGGCCCAGCAGCGCGCCCGCGAGCCCCATGCAGAACTCGCCGGCGCGTCCGCCCCGGCCCTTGGCCTGGCCGGGCTGGCGCGGCCGGATGGTGACGGTGGTCTCGCCGCCCGAGAGGATCACGCAGGGCTTGGCGAACGGCGCGCCGCGCTGGGCCACGGCGCGCGCGAGCGCGGCATGCACCTTGCCGACCTCGCGCGATTCGCCTTCCATCTCGTCGCTGAGGATGTGGGCCTCGATGCCGGCGGCGCGCGCGGCCGCGGCGGCCGCCTCGAGCGACTGCTGCGGCGCGGCGATCATGTGGGTCTCGTGGCCCTGGAACACGGCATCGCCGGGCTTTGGGGTCTCGAGCGCGCCGCTCTCGAGCTGCGCGCGCACCGGCGCCGGCACCTCGATGCGGTAGCGGTCGAGGATGGCCAGCGCGTCGGCGCAGGTGGTGGCGTCGGGCACGGTGGGGCCGCTGGCGATCACGGCCGGGTCGTCGCCGGGCACGTCGCTGATGGTGAGCGTGACCACGCGCGCCGGCGCGCAGGCCGCCGCGAGTCGGCCGCCCTTGATGCGCGAGAGGTGCTTGCGCACGCAGTTCATCTCGCCGATGTGGGCGCCGCTGTCGAGCAGCTGCTTGTTGATGCGCTGCTTGTCGGCCAGCGTCAGGCCCTCGGCCGGCAGCACCAGCAGCGAGGAGCCGCCGCCCGAGATCAGGCACAGCACGAGGTCGTCGGCGGTCAGGCCTTCGGTCAGCGCGAGGATGCGCTCGGCCGCCTGCTGGCCGGCCGCGTCGGGCACGGGATGCGCGGCCTCGACGATCTCGATGCGGCTGGGCAGCCCCTCGGGCCGCGGCGGGATGTGGTCGTAGCGCGTGACCACCAGGCCCGACAGCGGCGCGTCGGCCGGCCACAGCGCCTCGAGCGCCTGCACCATCGAACCGCCGGCCTTGCCGGCACCGAGCACCAGCGTGCGGCCCTTGGGCGGCTTGGGCAGGTGCGCGCCCAGGGTCGACAGCGGCAGCGCGCGGTCGACCGCGACGCGGTAGAGGTGTTCGAGGAAGGCGCGCGGCGCCTGGCGGGGATCGGGAGCGGTCGCGTCTTGCAGCGAGGGGGGCGTCGAGGTCTTGGCGGTCATGGGTGGCGTTGTCTCCGGGGCCTGCATTTTGCGGCGAACCCGAGTCCGCCCTCTTGACCGCGGTCTAGTTCGTCTTGGCTCCGCCCTGGAACCAGCGGCCGATCAGGGCGCGCTCCTCGTCGGTGATCGAGGTGGCGTTGTTCATCGGCATGATCTTCGTGACCACCACCTGCTGGTAGATGGCCTGGGCGTGGGCACTCACCTGCTCGGGCGAGTCGACGCGCACGTTCTTCATCTGCACGCTCGCGCCGTGGCACATGTAGCAGCGCTGCTCGAGCACCTTCTGCACGTCCTGGTAGGCCACGGCCGGCGCGCTCGGCGCGGCGGCGGCCACGGGGGCGGCGGGCTCGGGCTTCATCCAGACGATGGTGAGGCCGAGCACGGCCACGCCGACCATCGCGTAGGGCAGCGGGTTGCGCGCGTTGCCGAGCTTGAAGCGGTGGCGCACCACGAAGAACTGCCGGATCGCCGCGCCGCCGAGCATGATCAGCAGCAGCACGATCCAGTTGTACTTGTGGGTGTAGGTGAAGCTGTAGTGGTTGCTCAGCATCGCGAACAGCACCGGCAGCGTGAAGTAGGTGTTGTGCACGCTGCGCTGCTTGCCGCGCTGGCCGTGCACCGGGTCGACCGGGCGGCCTTCGCGCAGGGCCTGCACGTTCTTGCGCTGGCCCGGGATGATCCAGAAGAACACGTTGCCGCTCATGGTCGTGGCCATCATGGCGCCGACCAGCAGGAAGGCCGCGCGGCCCGCGAACCACTGGCAGGCCAGCCAGGCCGCGAAGGCCACGAAGATCGCGACCAGCACGCCGACGATGGTGTCGCCGTTCTTGCGCCGGCCGAACAGCTGGCAGATGCTGTCGTAGACCATCCAGAACACGACCAGGAAGGCCAGCGCCACGGCGATCGCCGCGCCCGGCTGCCAGTCCATCTTCGACTTGTCGATCAGGTAGGTGCTGGCGTTCCAGAGGTACGACATGGTGAAGAGCGCGAAGCCCGTGAGCCATGTGGAGTAGCTCTCCCAGTACGACCAGTGCAGGTGGTCGGGCAGCTTCTTGGGCGCCAGCAGGTACTTCTGCATGTTGTAGAAGCCGCCGCCGTGCACGGCCCACTGCTCGCCGCCGACGCCCTTGTCGAGCGATTCGGGGTCCTGCGGCTTCTCGAGGCTGTTGTCCAGCATCACGAAGTAGAAGGAGGCGCCGATCCAGGCGATGGCGGTGATGACGTGGACCCAGCGCAGCAGCAGGTTGGCCCAGTCGAGGTAGTAGCTTTCCATGAGGTGCTCTCTCAATCCGCTCGGCGCGGGGGAACGCCGGGCGCGGATGTCTTCGTCCTGCTCACCACTGCGGGCGCTGTAAGCAGAGAAAGTGCCGCGAACGCAGGCTCCGGGTGGGCCTCGCTCCGCTGCGGCAGATACTTGTGGACTGAAAGTGTATACAGTTTTGGCGAGGGGCGGCGTGGTTTTTTGCGGCGCCGGTGCCGGGAAAACCCTGTTCGTGCACCGAAGCGCCGGCTCAGCCCAGCGATTGCAACAACTGTGCCGCCACCGCGACCGCGATCACCTCGGGCTCCTTGCCCGTGATGCCCGGCACGCCGATCGGGCAGGTGATGCGCGCCAGCTCGGCCGCCGTGAAGCCGCGCGCCTCGAGCCGGTGGCTGAAGGTGGCCCACTTGGTCTTGCTGCCGATCAGGCCGATGTAGGGCAGGTCGTCGCGCTCGCGCAGGCGGCGCAGGCAGGCGATCACGATGTCGAGGTCCTCGGCATGGCTGAAGCTCATGATCAGCACGCGGCTGCCGGGCGCGAGCGAGGCCACCGCGTCCTGCACCGGCTCGGAATGCTCGGTCTCGACCTGGGCCGGCAGTTCTTCGGGGAACACGCCGTCGCGGCTGTCGATCCAGCGCACCGAGAACGGCAGGCCCGCGAGCAGCCGCGCGAGCGCCGCGCCCACGTGGCCGCCGCCGAACAGCGCCACCGGCCGCAGGTGCTCGACCAGCGCGCGCCGCAGCTCGGGGATGTCGGCGGCCGAGACGCGCCGGAACGACAGGAACACCACGCCGCCGCAGCACTGGCCCAGGCTCGGGCCCAGCGGATAGCGCTGGATGCCGTCGATGGCGCGGCTGCCGGCCAGCAGCTCGCGCGCTTCCTGCGTGGCCTGGAACTCGAGCTGGCCGCCGCCGATGGTGGCCGTGAGGCCCTCGGCCCAGACCGCCATCCAGGTGCCGGCCTCGCGCGGGGCCGAGCCCTGCGTGGATTCGACGCGCACCAGCACCGCGTCTTCGTCGCGAAGACGGGCCAGCAGTTGGTCGACCGCGCCGTTCATGAGGGATACCTTCGGTTGCGGGCAAGGGAGGGAGTCACGGTATAAACCCGGCGATGAATTTTCAGCCCACGACGCGCCGCCTCGCCCTGGCGGTGTCTTTTCTTGCCGCGCTCTGGCTCGCCGGGTGCGGCACCACCGGTTCGGTGCCCGGTCAACTGAGCAAGGCCACCGCCGAACCCGGCGCCAGCGGCCGGCCGGCGCCGCGCGCATCGAATGCCACCAGCGCGCGCGACTACCGGCGCGACGCCGCGCGCCATGTCTATGACCTCAACAACCGCCGCATCTACGGCGGGCAGTTGCCGCCGGTGCTCTACGCGGTCGGCACGCTGCAGGTCAGCCTCGACGGCGGCGGCCGCGTGGTCTCGCTGCACTGGCTTCGCGCGCCCCAGCATGCGCCCGAGGTCATCGCCGAGATCGAGCGCACCGTGCTGCAGGCCGCGCCCTTCCCGGCCGCGTCGCGGCTTGGTCCGGTCGTGTGGACCGACACCTGGCTCTGGGACAAGAGCGGGCGCTTCCAGCTCGACACGCTGACCGAAGGGCAGCTGCAGCAGTAGTTCCGGCTCCCTCCCCCGCTGGGGGAGGGCTGGGGTGGGGGCACGCAGCGCCTCCATGGGGCGCGGGGGTAGCCCCCATCCCGACCTTCCCCCAGAGGGGGAAGGAGGAAGACGTTCGACAGTCACGCTGTCGGCGTTCACGACCCCCGGTAGGTCGAATAGCTCCACGGGCTCACCAAGAGCGGCACGTGGTAGTGCTGGTCGGCATGCGCCACGCCGAAGTCCAGCGACACCTTGTTGAGGAAGTTCGGCTCGGGCAGCGCCACGCCGCGCGCCTTGAAGTACCCCGCCACGTCGAACACCAGCCGGTAGGTGCCGGTCTTCAGCGTGCTGTTGTCGTAGAGCGGGCCGTCGCTGCGGCCGTCGGCATTCAGCGTGAAGCGCCGCACCAGCGTGGCGGCATCGCCCTCGGTGGTGAAGAGCGCGACCTCCATGCCGGCCGCGGGGCCGCCATGCATCGTGTCCAGTACGTGGGTGCTCAGGCCCATGGGAGTTTCCTTCGGTCGGTCAGGTGAGAGTGCGGGATATTCCGGTGGACAAAAGTGTATACAGTTGTCGGCTTTCGGTCTATCATGAAAAACATGGAGTCCTCCACCACCCGTTCGATCGTCGATGCGCTCACCCGCGCGATCGTCGACCACCGGCTTCAGCCCGGCACCAAGCTGGCCGAGCAGAAGCTGGCGGACCATTTCGGCGTGTCGCGCACGCTGGTGCGCCAGGCGCTGTTCCAGCTCGCGCAGAACAAGCTGATCCGGCTCGAGCCCGCGCGCGGCGCCTTCGTGGCGGCGCCCGCGGTCGACGAGGCCAAGCAGGTGTTCGCGGTGCGCCGCATGCTCGAGGCCGAGATGACGCGCGAGTTCGTGCGCACCGTCACGCCGGCCAAGATCAAGGCGCTCAAGGAACACGTGGCGCTCGAGAAATCGGCCGTGTCGGGCGAGGACGTCTCGGGCCGCACCGAGCTGCTCGGCGACTTCCACGTGCGCATGGCCGAGCTCATGGGCAACCAGGTGCTGGCGCAGATCCTCGGCGAGCTGATCTCGCGCTGCGCCCTCATCACGCTCATGTACCAGAGCACCAGCGCGGCCGAGCATTCGAACGACGAGCACGCCGACATCGTCAAGGCGCTGGCCGCGCGCGACGAGGAACGCGCCGTGCGCCTGATGACCGAGCACCTGCAGCACGTCGAGGCCAACCTGGTGTTCGACCGCAAGGTGCCCACCAGCGACATCTCCCTCGCATTGTCCTGACCCCTTCCACCATGACCGTCTACGACACCACCCTGCCCTACCCGCGCGACCTCGTCGGCTACGGCCGCAACCCGCCCCATGCGCAGTGGCCCGGCAACGCGCGCATCGCGGTGCAGTTCGTCCTCAACTACGAGGAAGGCGGCGAGAACGCCACGCTGCACGGCGACGCCGGCTCGGAACAGTTCCTCTCGGAGATGTTCAATCCCGCGAGCTACCCCGACCGCCACATCAGCATGGAAGGCATCTACGAGTACGGCTCGCGCGTGGGCGTGTGGCGCCTCTTGCGCGAGTTCGAGAAGCGCGGCCTGCCGCTCACGGTGTTCGGTGTCGGCATGGCGCTCGAGCGTCATCCCGAGCTCACGGCGGCCTTCAAGGAACTGGGCCACGAGATCGCCTGCCACGGCTGGCGCTGGATCCACTACCAGAACATCGACGAGGCCACCGAGCGCGAGCACATGCGCCTGGGCATGGAAGCCATCGAGAAACTCACGGGCGAGCGCGCCCTCGGCTGGTACACCGGCCGCGACAGCCCGCGCACGCGCCGGCTGGTGGCCGACTACGGCGGCTTCGAGTACGACAGCGACTACTACGGCGACGACCTGCCGTTCTGGATGAAGGTGCGCAAGACCGACGGCACCACCGTGCCGCAGCTCATCGTGCCCTACACGCTCGACTGCAACGACATGCGCTTCGCGCTGCCGCAGGGCTACTCGCACGCCGATCCCTTCTTCCAGTACATGAAGGACAGCTTCGACGCGCTCTACGCCGAGGGCGACGAGGCGCCGAAGATGATGAGCATCGGCATGCACTGCCGCCTGCTCGGGCGCCCGGGCCGCATCGTGGCGCTGCAGCGCTTTCTCGATCACATCGCCAGCCACGAGCGGGTGTGGGTCTGCCGCCGCGTCGACATCGCGCGGCACTGGAAGAAGACCCATCCGTTCGAAGCCTCTTCCCAAGCCTCGCAAGCTTGATTCATACGGAGGACACACACGCCATGAGCCTGACCATCGAACAACTGAACGCCGCGGGCGCCGACGAAGCCGTCGCGCTGCTCGACGGCACCTACGAGCACTCGCCGTGGATCGCGCGCCAGGCGCTGGCCGCGCGCCCGTTCCGTTCGCTGCAGCACCTGAAGTACGCGCTCGCGCAGGCCGTGAACACGGCCACCAAGGAGGAGCGCCTGGCCCTGATCCGCGCCCACCCCGAGCTCGCGGGCAAGGCGATGGTCAGCAAGACACTGACCGCCGAATCGACCAACGAGCAGGGCAAGGCCGGCCTCACCGACTGCACGCCCGAGGAGTTCGCCAAGATCCAGCGGCTCAACGCCGACTACAACGCGAAGTTCGGCTTCCCCTTCATCCTCGCGGTGCGCGGCCCGCGCGGCACGGGCCTGTCCAAGCGCGAGATCATCGACACCTTCGAGCGCCGCGCCTACAACCATCCCGACTTCGAGCTCGCCGAGGCGCTGCGCAACATCCACCGCATCGCCGAGATCCGGCTGAACGACAAGTTCGGCACCGAGCCGGCGCTCGGCAACCACGTGTGGGACTGGCAGGAGGCGCTCGCGGTGCACAGCGACCCGGGCTTCGCCGAGAAGGGCCAGCTCACCGTGACCTACCTGACCGACGCGCACCGTGCCTGCGCGGCGCAGATCGCGCGCGAGATGCGCGAGGCCGGCTTCGACTCGGTGGAGATCGACGCGGTCGGCAACGTGGTCGGCCGCTACGAGGGCGCGACGCCCGATGTGAAGACGCTGCTCACGGGCTCGCACTACGACACCGTGCGCAACGGCGGCAAGTACGACGGCCGGCTCGGCATCTTCGTGCCCATGGCCTGCGTGCGCGAGCTCAAGCGCCAAAACCGCCGCCTGCCCTTCGCCTTCGAGGTGGTGGGCTTCGCCGAGGAGGAAGGCCAGCGCTACAAGGCCACCTTCCTCGGTTCGGGCGCGCTGATCGGCCACTTCAACCCGGCCTGGCTCGACCAGAAGGACGCCGACGGCATCACCATGCGCGAGGCGCGCGCCCATGCGGGCCTGCGCGAGGAGGACATCGCCAAGGCGCAGCGCGATCCCTCGAAATACCTGGGCTTCGTCGAGGTGCACATCGAGCAGGGCCCGGTGCTCAACGAGCTCGACATCCCGCTGGGCATCGTGACCTCGATCAACGGCAGCGTGCGCTACGTGGGCGAGGTGATCGGCATGGCCAGCCATGCGGGCACCACGCCGATGGACCGCCGCCGCGACGCGGCCGCGGCCGTGGCCGAGCTGATCCTCTACACCGAGCAGCGCGCCGCCAAGGATGGCGACTCGGTCGGCACCGTGGGCATGCTCGAGGTGCCGAGCGGCTCGATCAACGTGGTGCCCGGGCGCTGCAAGTTCAGCCTCGACCTGCGCGCGCCCAACGATGCGCAGCGCGATGCGCTCGCCGACGACGTGGTGAAGGCGCTGCAGGACATCTGCGAACGCCGCGGCGTGCGCCACACGCTCGAGGAGACCATGCGTGCCTCGGCCGCGCCGAGCGCGCCCGAATGGCAGCAGCGCTGGGAACGCGCGGTCGATTCGCTCGGCGTGCCGCTGTTCCGCATGCCCAGCGGCGCCGGCCACGACGCGATGAAGCTGCACGAGGTGATGCCGCAGGCCATGCTGTTCGTGCGCGGCATCAACTCCGGCATCAGCCACAACCCGCTCGAATCGAGCACCAACGACGACATGGAGCTGGCGGTGCAAGCCTTCCAGCATCTGCTCGACAACCTGAACGGCGCGCCGAGCGCCGCCTGAACCCCATGACCGACTACGCAAAGCTCGACGCCTGGATCGACGCCCACTTCGACGAGGAAGTGAAGTTCCTGCAGCAACTGGTGCAGGTGCCCACCGACACCCCGCCCGGCAACAACGCGCCGCATGCCGAGCGCACCGCCGAACTGCTCGAGGGCTTCGGCCTCGTGGCCGAGAAGCACGCCGTGCCGGCGCAGGACGTGAAGGACTACGGCCTCGAATCGATCACCAACCTGATCGTGCGCCGCAAGTACGGCAAGGACGGCGACGGCGGCCGCACCGTGGCGCTCAACGCGCACGGCGACGTGGTGCCGCCCGGCGAGGGCTGGACCCATGACCCCTACGGCGGCGAGATCGCCGACGGCTCGCTCTACGGCCGCGCGGCCGCCGTGAGCAAGAGCGACTTCGCGAGCTTCACCTTCGCGCTGCGCGCGCTCGAGGCCGTGGCCAGGCCGAGCAAGGGCGGCGTCGAGCTGCACTTCACCTACGACGAGGAATTCGGCGGCATCCTCGGCCCGGGCTGGCTGCTGAAGAACGGCCTCACCAAGCCCGACCTGATGATCGCCGCGGGCTTCAGCTACGAGGTGGTCACGGCCCACAACGGCTGCCTGCAGATGGAAGTGACGGTGCACGGCAAGATGGCGCATGCCGCCATTCCCTCCACCGGCATCGACGCGCTGCAGGGCGCGGTGAAGATCCTCGAGGCGCTCTATGCGCAGAACACGCTCTACCAGCAGGTCAGCTCGCAGGTCGAGGGCATCACGCACCCCTACCTCAACGTCGGCCGCATCGAGGGCGGCACCAACACCAACGTGGTGCCCGGCAAGGTCGTGTTCAAGCTCGACCGCCGCATGATCCCCGAGGAGAACCCGGTCGAGGTCGAGGCCTCGATCCGCCAGGTCATCGCCGACGCGGCGGCCTCGTTCCCGGGCATCACGGTCGAGATCAAGCGCCTGCTGCTGGCCAATTCGATGAAGCCGCTGGCGGGCAACCAGCCGCTGGTCGAGGCGATCCAGAAGCATGGCGGCGAGTTGTTCGGCGAGCCGATCAAGGCCATGGGCACGCCGCTGTACACCGACGTTCGCCTCTATGGCGAGGCCGGCATTCCGGGCGTGATCTACGGCGCCGGCCCGCGCACCGTGCTCGAGTCGCATGCCAAGCGCAGCGACGAGCGCGTGGTGCTCGAGGACCTGCGGCGCGCGACCAAGGTGATCGCGCGCACGCTGAGCGACCTGCTGGCCTGAGTCTCAGGCGGCCACGCGATACCGCCCCGGCGCCACTCCGAAGCAGCGCCGGAACCAGCGCGAGAAGTGCGCCTGGTCGGCGAAGCCGCATTCGGCCGCCACGTCCTTCGGCGCCACGCCCTCGCGCAGCAGCGCCTTGGCGCGGCCGATGCGCGCATGCCGCGCGTAGTGCGCGGGCGTCATGCCCACGGCCTCGCGGAAGGCGCGCTGGAAGTGCTCGCGCGACACGCCCATGCGGCGCGCGAGCGCGGCCGGGTCGATGCGGCAGGCATCCTCCTCGGCGAGCAGCGCGCAGATCTCCGCCACGCGCGCGTCGGGCGCGGGCGGCTGCAGCGGCATGAGTTCGGGGCCGGCCTGGGCGCGCAGGATGCGCTCGACCAGGCGGGCGATGCCCGCGCCGTCCGCTGACGTGGCGGCGGCAGCCAGGGCCTCGGCCAGTTCGGCATCGGGCAGCACCTTGCACCGCAGGGCACCGCGCGAGTCCGCCGGCCAGCCCAGCCGCGCCGCGACCCAGCCGTGCGGCACATAGAGCATCACCATGCGGAAGCTGCGCCGGCTCACGCCCGCGGTGTGCAGCATGTAGGGCGCCATCAGCACCAGCTCGCCCGCATGGGCCACGAGCGCCTCGCCGTCGCACGAGAACTCGCAGTGGCCCTCGAGGATGGCGCCCACGCTCCATTCGGGATGCCAGTGCGGCGCGAAGCGGGCGCGCGGCTCGGCCGCGAACAGCGCCTCCACGCGCAGGCCCTCGCCCGAGGGCAGCACGACCAGGCGGGAGGACGGCGGCGGCGCGGCGACGGCGGTCATCGCGCGAGGGTAGCGCAGCAGCGCCCTCGACACGATCGCCGCGGGCATCGGCTTCGACCTAGGCGGCGAGGGCACCGCGCACCGTGAGCCCCATCCAGCCGGCCGTGGCCTGCGTGGCGCGCACCTCGCCGAGCAGCGAAAGCTCCTCCACCGGATGGTCGTGGAAGCGCAGGGTGGCGCTGCCCGCGCTCCAGCCCGACTCCACGCGGTCGACGATGTCGGCGCGCAGGTGGCGCGGCACCGGCGCCTCCCGCGGCCGCGTCAGGTCGGGCCAGCCGATCGCGCCGATGGTCGGCGCGCGCAGGAAGCCCAGCCGTTCGCCGGGCTCGCCGTTCAATGTGACGCTGGCATCGACCAGCCGGCGCTCCTTCACGCTGAGGCTGGCGCCGAGCCGGCTGCCTTGGCCCAGCGAGGCGGCCGCCGGATGGGCGATCGGCAGGCTGCGCGTGACCCAGGTCTGGCCGATCTTCTTGGGCCAGCCCTGCAGCCAGCCGCGCAGCAGCGAGATGTCCTGGTCGACGTAGATGAAGGGGCAGCAGAAGCGCTGTTCGCCCGGGGGGCCTTCGATCTCGAGCACCACGATGGTCTCGCGGTACTGCGCATAGACGGGATCGAGCAGCTCCGCGCCATCGGCGCCGCAGAACTGCCAGTCGGCGAAATGCACGCAGCCCTGGCCGGTGGCCCGGCCGAGCCCGGCGGGCAGCAGCGCGGCGGCGCGTTCGGCCTCGAAGGCGAAGGCCACGTTGACCAGCCAGCCGGCGTAGTGCCAGGGCGGCGCCTGCACGAGCGCGCTGCGGCCGGAGGCGGTGAAGGGGGGCGAGAACGGGGTGGGCATCGGGAGGCGGTTCACAAAAGTGGAAGACCGCCCCACGATAGGACGCCCGCGCGCGGGCGTCTTGTACGCCAGTGATCCCGCCGCGGTGCCCCTTGCCTCAGTCCGCCGTCGCGAAGGCCTGTGCGATCTCCTGCGTCACCTGAAGGAAGCGCGCCATTTCCGCCATCGAGTTGCAGTGCAGCGGCGACACGCGCACCGTGCCCTCGAGCCCGAAGGAATCGAGCATGCGCTTCGAGTAGATGCTCGCGGCCGTGCGCTCGTAGACCGTGACGCCGCGCAGCCCGTACTCGTGCACGGCGCGCGTGCAGTCCAGGCCGTCGAAGCCGATGCCCAGGATCAGGTCGCGCCGGCTCAGGTCGGGATGGTCGAGGAACACGCGCACGCCCGGCATGGCGCGCAGGCCCGGCTGGCCGTCCACGCCCTCGAGCAGCGCCGCGAGCAGCGCGCGTTCGTGCAGCTCGATGTGCGCGATGCCGGCCGCGAACAGTTCGCGCCGCCCGGTGGCCTCGCTGAAGTGGCCGCCGAGCCAGCAGACGTAGTCGACGATCTCGCTGACCACCGCGAACTGCCAGGGCGCCACGCTACCGAGGTCCCAGTGGCCGGCCTTCTTGCCCGCGAGCTTGTGGTGCGGCAGGGCCGCGGCGCGCTCCGACATCCAGGCGATGCCCGAGCCGCGGCAGCCGAAGAACTTGTAGGGCGCGAGGTTGATGCCATCGACCGGCGTCTTCTGCAGATCGATCAGCCCGTGCGGCGCATGCTGCACCGCGTCCACCACGATGTAGAGATCGGGCTTGACCTCGCGCGCGCGTCGCACGATGGCCTCGATGTCGAGCTTCGCGCCCGAGATGTTCGAGGCGTAGATCACGTTGAGCAGGCAGGTGTTGGCATCGACCAGCCGCACGATCTCGTCGACGTCGATGCCGCCGGTCTCGGGGTTGCTGCGCGCCACGCGCAATTCGCGGCCGGTGCGCTCGGCGTAGAGCGCCATCGCGTCGTAGGCCGAGGGATGTTCGAGCACGGTGGTCACCATGTTCGTGCCGCCCACGTTCTCGGCCACCGCGCGCACCATGTCGAACATGGCGCCCGAGGCGGTGAGCGCCGCGAAGATGCTGCCGCCCTCGGCGTTGAGGATGGTGCGCACGTCGTCCCAGCCGCGCGCCTGCACGGCCTGCAGTTCGAGCGCGGTCTCGTGGATGCGCTCGGTGTTGTCGGGCACCGCGTCGATGGCCGCGAAGCGCTCGATGGCGGCCTTGAGCCGGAACGAGCCGCCCGCGTTGTCGAAGTACAGGCGCTCGCGTCCGTGGTGGTCGCGCTCCACGAGCAGGAAGCGCTCGCGCACCTCGTGCATCAGCGCGTCGGAGAAGGCCAGGCCGCGCGGATGCCGCGCGCCGTTCGGAGAGGAAGAAGCGCTCACGCTCACACGCCCTTGTTGTTCGGGTTCTTGTAGGTCTCGCGCACCGCGTCCGACATCGGGAAGTCGAGGCTCACGTTGCGCGGCGGGATCGGTTGCGTGAACCAGCGCGCATAGAGCTTGTCGATCTCGCCCGACTTCATGAGGCCGGCCACGGTCTGGTCGACGATCGCCTTGAACTCGGGATCGTCCTTGCGCAGCATGATCCCGTAGGGCTCCTGGCGCAGCGATTCCTTCAGCAGCTTGTAGTCGCCCGCGTTGGGCTGGTTGGCGATCAGGCCGGCGAGCTGCACGTCGTCGAGCACGTAGGCCGCGGCGCGGTCGCTCGCGAGCAGCAGGAAGGCATCGGCCGTGTCCTTGCCCGCGATCTCCTGCACGTCGATGCCGTTCTTGCGCGCGCCGCGCAGCAGCTGGATCGAGGTGCTGCCGGCCACGGTGGCCACGGTCTTGCCCTGCAGGTCGGCGAAGCTGTTGATGCCCGAGTTCTTCTTGACCGCCGCCGTGATGTTGGTGACGAAATGGCTGGGCGCGAAGTCCACCTGCTGCTGGCGCTGCGTGGTGTTGGTGGTGGTCGCGCAGTCGAGGTCCACGGTGCCGTTCTGCAGCAGCGGGATGCGGTTGGTGGAGTTCAGCAGCGTGTAGCGCACGTCGAGCTTGGGCAGGTTCAGCCTGGCCTTCACCGCCTCGACGATCTTCAGGCAGATCTCGTTGGTGAAGCCGATCGGCGCCGCGTCGGCGCTGGTCTTGTACGAGAACGGGATCTGGGTGTCGCGGCTGCCGATCTGGATGGTGCCGCTGTCCTTGATCTTGCGCAGCGTGCCGCTGTCCTGGGCGGCGGCGACGCCGCAGGCCAGCACGAGGGCGATGCCGAGCGCGGCGGGGCGTGCGAAGGCGCGTGGGAAATGCATGGTGAAGTCCTTGGCCGTGTGGGTTGAATACGAAAGTGGTGGGCGCAACCGGTTCGGAGCGCATCTTCGGCGCGGCTTCAAGTTTCCAAAAGCGATTTTTATTCATCGAAAAATATCGCTTAAAGTGTTCTTTCTCCCAAGGAACGCAGCGCCATGATGACCTTCAAGCAGCTCGAGGCCCTCTACTGGATCGCCCGCCTGGGCGGCTTCGCGCAGGCCGCGAACCAGCTCCACACCTCGCAGTCGGCGGTGTCGAAGCGGGTGCACGAGCTCGAGGCGCTGTTCGACACCGAGCTGTTCGACCGCAGCCAGCGCAGCGCGCGGCTCACCGAGAAGGGCGAGGAGATGTACGTGCTCGCGCAGAAGCTGCTGGCGCAGCGCGACGCGGCGGTCGAGCAGTTCGGCAAGCCCGGCGTGGTGGAGCGCCGGCTGCGCATCGGCGTGACCGAGCTCACGGCCATGACCTGGCTGCCGCGGCTGGTGCGGCTGATCCAGCAGCACTACCCGAAGGTGATCCTCGAGCCCGACGTCGACGACAGCCTGCAGCTGCGCGACAAGCTGCTGGCCGACGAACTCGACCTGGTGTTCCTGCCCGACAGCTTCGCCGACGCGCGCATGGCGAGCAAGGCGATCGGCGAGGTGAAGAGCGCCTGGATGTGCAAGCCCGGCGTGGTGCCCGCCGACGCGCCGCTGCGGCTGCACGAGCTGGCGCGCCAGCGCATGCTGGTGCAGGGAGGCAACTCGGGCACCGGCCGCGCCTACGACGCCTGGATGAAGGAACAGGGCGTGCAGCCGGCCGACACCATCGTGGTGAGCAACCTGATCGCGCTGGTCGGCCTCACGGTGTCGGGCCTGGGCGTGAGCTACCTGCCGCGCGAATGCCTGCGGCCGATGGTGGCCGCCGGCATGCTGGCGGAGATCGAGGTGGCGCCGGCCCTGCCGGTGGTGCGCTACGTGGCGATGCACAAGGGCGAGCACCGCAGCGCGCTGACCTCGTCGATCGTGATGCTCGCGCAGTCCTGCTGCGACTTCACGCGCATGTTCCAGGCGCAGGCCGACGACGCGATGACAGGCTGATGTCGGCGGCCGCGCGCCGCTCGTGACAGCGGCGTGACTTTCATTCGGCTTTCACGCACGCGTCACGACGGGCACCGAGACTCCAGCGCGTTCCTGGCGCACCCGCGCCTCGTTCGTCCCCGAGCGCCGCGGCCTTGCAGCGGCGGCCTCGTGTCCCTTCCGCGTTCCTGTTCCCGTCTTCATGAAATCCCTGTCTTCCCTTCCCGGCCTGCCGCTGTCGCGCCTCGCCTTCTCGCTCGTGCTCGGCACGGCCCTGCTCGCCGGCTGCGGCGGCGGCTCCGACAGCGCCGTGGTGTTCGGCGGCCTGCCCGCCGCGCCCGCCCCGGCACCCGCGCCCCCGGCCCCGCCGCCCGCACCGGCCGCCGAAGCCGGCCGCTGGACCGTCGGCGACCTGCACGTCCACACCTGGCAGTCCGACGACACGCAGCAGATCTCCACGCTCGACCAGGTGCTGGCCAAGGCCTTCGACCGCTTCGGCCTCGACTGGGTCGCGATCTCGGACCACCTGCGTCTCTCGTCCTACGACAACGACGGCCGCACCCTGCCCGCGCAGATCCCGTTCTCCGAAGGCATGGCCAAGTACCAGGTGCCGCGCATCAAGGCGCTGCAGGCCAGCGGCAAGTACGCCGACAAGACCATCTTCGCCTCGGCCGAATGGGACATGCCCGCGCACGACCATGGCAACGTCGGCATCCTGACCGACAGCCCGATGTCGGATGCCGCGCTCAAGGCCGTGAGCCAGTTCGAGTACCTGTTCACCAACCGCGACGCCGCGCTGTTCCCGGCCGCCGACGTGGCCGCCTGGGGACCGAAGGCCGGCACCGCCTACAACACCCACGCCGAGACGATGCAGGCCGTGGCCTGGCTCAAGAAGAACTATCCGACCACCAGCTATTTGCAGATCAACCATCCCTCGCGCAACCCCGGCAAGTACACGATCGCGCAGCTGCGCGAGATGAACGACCTCGCGCCCGACATCGTGTTCTCGCTCGAGGGCATGGTCGGCAACCAGATGGAGCCCGACCGCGGCGGCTACAACAGCGCCTACATCGACGCCAACCTGCCCTCGCGCACCTACGGCGGCGTCGACCACCTCGTGGCCAAGCTCGGCGGCACCTGGGACGCGCTGCTGTCGGAAGGCCGCCGGATCTGGAACGTGGCCGATTCCGACTACCACTTCACCACCTCGCGCGGCCTCTACAGCAGCGGCTACGCGCCCGGCGAGTACGCCAAGAACCACCTGTTCGGCGACATCAAGGACCCGAAGTCGCTGCTCGCGGCGATGCGCGCGGGCCGGCTGTTCGCGGTCAACGGCGACCTGATCGACGCGCTCGACTTCCAGGTCAGGAGCAGCAAGGGCGCCGGCCGCATGGGCACCGAGCTCGCGGCCGCCGCGGGCGAGGAGCTGCAGATCACCGTGCGCTTCAAAAGCCCCGAGCGCAACAACTTCGAGTACCAGCTCGGCAGCGGCCTCTATGCCAACGTGAAGCTCGTGGTCGACCACATCGACCTGATCGCGGGCGACGTGACCGGCCGCGAGCAGCCCGGCACGCCCGGCTACGACCGCGCGACCAGCCCGTCGACGCGCGTCGTCAAGCGCTTCACGCGCGCCGACTGGAAGCTCGACGCCGAGGGCTACTACGCCGCCAGCTTCACCGTGAAGGCCGGCGCCAACCAGTACTTCCGGCTGCGCGGCACCAACCTGGGCACCGACGTGCCCGGCGAGACCGCCAACGGCGAGCCGCTGCCCGACGCGCGCACCGAGGGCAACGACAACGTGGCGCGCTTCAACGCGATCAACGCGCGCAACTACGCCGACCTCTGGTTCTATTCGAACCCGGTGTTCGTGAAGGTGGCGGCGAAGTAGGCCCGGCCGGTCTTCCCCCGCCCTTTCCGCGCGAGAGCGCCGTGGCCCCTGGGCCCGGCGCTCTTTTTCTTGCAGCGGCGGCTCGCGCCCGCCCACCCGCGTCTCAGGGAATCTACGGATATATGAATATCTGGATGATCTTGATTGTGCTCAGTTTTTGTATACAAATAACGAACTCAAAAACGGGCGCACAAATTGCGTCGCAAGCAGGTCCTCCAACGCAACCCAAATCGAAGAGACGAGGTAAAGACCATGAGCACAGCCGTCAGCCAGACGCCCGCCGGGGCCAGCGCAGCCAGCGCCCCGGCGCATGCCGAATCGAATGCCCTCATCAAGCCCGGCTACGACCCGCGCCTGACCAACGAGGACCTCGCGCCGCTCAAGAAGCAGACCTGGGGGCAGTACAACATCTTCGCGTTCTGGATGTCCGACGTGCACAGCGTGGGCGGCTACATCACGGCCGGCAGCCTGTTCGCGCTCGGCCTGTCGAGCTGGCAGGTGCTGGTGTCGCTGCTGGTGGGCATCGTGATCGTGCAGATCTTCTGCAACCTGGTCGCCAAGCCCAGCCAGGTGACCGGCACGCCCTACCCCGTGATGTGCCGCGCCTCCTTCGGCGTGCTCGGCGCCAACATCCCGGCCATCATCCGCGGCCTGATCGCGGTGGCCTGGTATGGCGTGCAGACCTACCTCGCCTCGGCCGCCTTCATGGTGCTGGCGCTGCACATGTTCCCCAACCTCGCGCCCTACGCCGACCTGGCGCAGCACGGCTTCGTCGGCCTGTCGACGCTGGGCTGGGTCGCCTTCATGGTGATGTGGGTGCTGCAGGCCTTCGTGTTCTGGCACGGCATGGACGCGATCCGCAAGTTCATCGACTGGGCCGGTCCGGCGGTCTACGTGGTGATGGCCATCCTGTGCGGCTGGCTGGTGTGGAAGGCCGGCTGGAAGAACATCGACCTGAACCTCGGCGGCATCAAGTTCCAGGGCTGGGACGCGCTGCCGGTGATGCTGTCGGCGATCGCGCTGGTGGTCAGCTACTTCAGCGGCCCGATGCTCAACTTCGGCGACTTCTCGCGCTACGGCAAGAGCTTCGACGCGGTGAAGAAGGGCAACTTCTGGGGCCTGCCGATCAACTTCGTGTTCTTCTCGCTGCTGACCGTGATCACCACCGCCGCCACGCTGCCGGTGTTCGGCGAACTGATCACCGACCCGGTGCACACCGTGGGCAAGATCGACAGCACCACCGCCGTCGTGCTGGGCGCGCTGACCTTCATGATCGCCACCATCGGCATCAACATCGTCGCCAACTTCGTCTCGCCGGCCTTCGACTTCTCGAACGTCGCGCCGCAGCACATCAGCTGGCGCACCGGCGGCATGATCGCCGCCGTGGGCTCGGTGTTCCTCACGCCGTGGAACCTCTACAACAGTCCCGAGGTCATCCACTACACGCTCGACGTGCTGGGTTCGTTCATCGGCCCGCTGTTCGGCATCCTGATCGCCGACTACTACCTGGTGTGCAAGCAGCAGATCGACGTGGATGCGCTCTACAGCATGAGCACGCAGGGCAAGTACTGGTACAGCGGCGGCTACAACCCGAAGGCGATCCAGGCGCTGATCCCCTCGGCGCTGGTGCCGATCCTGTGCGTGATGGTGCCGACCCTGCGCGGCGCGGCCAACTACGCCTGGTTCATCGGCATGGCGCTGGGCTTCGTGATCTACGCGCTGCTGAACCGCAACACCAAGACCTGAACACACCGCAAGAGAAAGGGAGCGCACCGTGCGCATCAAGATCATCAACCCCAACACCACCTGGAGCATGACCGAGAAGATCGGCGCCTGCGCCCGCGCGGTGGCGCACGCCGGCACCGAGATCGTGGCCGTGAGCCCGGCCATGGGCCCGGTGTCCATCGAGAGCCACTACGACGAGGCGCTGGCCGTGCCCGGCCTGCTGCAGGAGATCGCGGCCGGCGAGCGCGACGGCATCGACGGCTACGTGATCGCCTGCTTCGGCGACCCGGGCCTGAAGGCCGCGCGCGAGCTCGCGCGCGGGCCGGTGGTGGGCATCGCCGAGGCCGCGATGCACCTGGCCAGCATGGTCGGCAGCCGCTTCAGCGTGGTCACCACCTTGGGGCGCACCATCGGCCAGGCCTGGCACCTGGCGGAGATCTACGGCATGGAGCGCTTCTGCGCCAACGTGCGTGCCTGCGAGCTGCCGGTGCTCGAGCTCGAGGAGCCGGGCTCGCGCGCGCGCGAACGCATCGTCGAGGAATGCCGGCGCGCGCTCGAGGAGGACGGCTCCGACTGCATCGTGCTCGGCTGCGCCGGCATGACCGACCTGTGCGAGCACATCGGCGAGCTGCTCGGCGTGCCGGTGATCGACGGCGTGGCCGCGGGCACGCAGCTGATCGAATCGCTGGTGCGGCTCAAGCTGCGCACCAGCAAGCGCGGCGAGCTCGCGCGGCCGCTGCCCAAGACCATGGTCGGCGCGCTCGAAGGCTTCACCCTCGCGAGGCCATAGCGGCATGTGCGCCCGGCACCGGCTTTCGCCAAGCGACAATCCACGGATGCCCCGCGCACGTTCCACCCCCGCTCCTTCCCCCGCCGCGCCGGTTGCGTCCGGCGACGGCCCGGCCGCCGCCAGCGAGAAGGCGGACAAGGCCAGCTCCATCGAGAGCATCGCCCAGGACATCGCCACCGCCATCGTCGAGAAGCGCCTGCCGCCCGGCACCTGGCTGCGCGAGGAGGCGCTGGGCCGCGTCTATTCGGTGAGCCGCACCAAGGTGCGCGCGGCGCTGCTGATGCTGTCGAAGGACAAGCTGATCGAGATCATTCCCGACAAGGGCGCCTTCGTCTGCCAGCCCACGGTGGAGGAAGCGCGCGAGGTGTTCGCGGTGCGCCGCATCCTCGAGCGCGAGGTGGTGCGGCTGTTCATCGCCAACGCGCGGCCGCGCGACTACCAGGCGCTCGACCAGCACATCCGCTTCGAGCGCAACGCGCTGCGCCAGACCACCACCATGGGCACGGTGCGCGAGAAGCTGCTGGGCGACTTCCACGTCGCGCTGGCCGAGGCCACCGGCAACCACACGCTGGCCGAGCTGGTGCGCGAACTGGTCGCGCGCAGCTCGCTGATCGCGATGCTCTACCACTCGTCGAACGATCCGCATTGCTCGTCCGACGAACATGCCGACTTCCTGCGCATCTGCCGCACCGGCGACGTCGAAGCCGCCGTGGACTGCATGATCGAACACCTCGACCGCATCGAGGCCAGCCTCGAGCTCGGCACCGGCAAGCCCGACCGCCAGCTCGACCTGGTGAAGGCGCTGCTGGCCTGAGGAACGCGCGCATGGCGGCCAGCGACATCGGTCTCGCTCTCAAGCGCCTGCGGCTGCTGCGCGGCTTCAAGCAGAGCCATTTCGCGCAGCTCATGGGCGTGCACCAGGCCACCGTGTCGCGCTGGGAGCGCGGCGACCTGCCGCTGTCGAAGGCGCAGCAGGCGGCCGCGCACCGGCTGCTGGCCGCCGCGCGCGATCCGCGCCAGGACGCGGCGCTCAAGCGGCTGGTGGAGTCATCCTCGCGCAAGGTGCACCTGATCTGCGACCGCACGCACCGGCTGCTCGCGGCCGAGGCCACGCTCGCGGACCGCGGCTGGCACGAAGGCGAGCTGGCCACGCTCGAGATCGCGACCGCCGGCACGCTCGACCCCGTGATCCCGATCCTGCCGGGCCGCGTGCTGTGGGAGCGCATCGCGCTGGCCGACGGCAGCGCGGGACGGCTGGTCACTACCATCGCCTGAGGGCGGACCGCTCCACGCATAACTTATGCGTGGACGGCGCGCGCGGCCTCGCGCTAGCCTCGCGGTTTCGAGAATCCCATCGCAGGAAGGAAACCGTTCCCATGACCACCCTGGTCACCGGCAGCGCCGGCCATCTCGGCGAAGCACTGATGCGCCATCTGCGCGCGCACCCCGACACCGGGGGCGAAGCCCGCGGCATCGACCTGCTCGCCTCGCCCTTCACCGACCGCACCGGCTCCATCGCCGACCGCGGCTTCGTGCGCGAGTGCATGCGCGGCGTGCGCACGGTGCTGCACACCGCCACCCTGCACAAGCCGCACGTGGCCACGCATGCGAAGCAGGAGTTCGTCGAGACCAACATCGCGGGCACGCTCGCGCTGCTCGAGGAGGCGGTGGCGGCCGGCGTGCGGGCCTTCGTGTTCACGAGCACCACCAGCAGCTTCGGCTCGGCGCTTACGCCGGCCGCGGGCGAGCCCGCCGCCTGGATCACGGAAGAGGTGACGCCGATCCCGAAGAACATCTACGGCGCGACCAAGACCGCGGCCGAGGACCTGTGCCAGCTGTTCCATCGCGAGCACGGCCTCCACGCGATCGTGCTGCGCACCTCGCGCTTCTTCCCCGAGGACGACGACGATCCGCGCGCGCGCGAACGCCATTCGCTCGAGAACGCGCAGGCCAACGAGCTGCTGCACCGCCGCGCCGACATCGCGGACATCGTCGAGGCGCACCTGTGCGCGGCACGGCGCGCACCGGCGCTGGGCTTCGGCCGCTACATCGTCTCGGCCACCACGCCTTTCGCGCGCGACGAGCTCGCGCTGCTGCGCAGCGATGCGCCGGCCGTGCTGCGCCGGCACTTCCCCGACTGCGAGTCGCTCTACGAACGGCGCGGCTGGACCCTGCCCGCGCAGCTCGACCGCGTGTACGTGAACGAACGCGCGCGGCGCGACCTGGGCTGGGTGCCGAAGCACGACTTCGCGCAGGTGCTGCAAAGCCTGCGCGAGGGCCGCGATTTCCGCAGCGAACTGGCGCACGCCGTGGGCAGCAAGGGCTACCACGCGCAGCGCTTCGAGGACGGCCCCTACCCCGTGGCCTGAACCCGCCGCGGCACGGCATCCGGCCCACCCGGGCCCTCCGGGTTTTCCTCAGTCCGGATTGCCGCATAAATTGTATACAGTTTCGCGTACACCCGGTGCGGTGGACGCGCCCGACGACTGCGCGCCGCACCTCTCCCTGTCTTTCTCTCATTGCCGCAGCAGGAGATTCACGATGACGGCCGACTCCCTTTCCTCAGTCCATCCGGTGGACCAGCGCCTGCCCACCGGCAAGCTCACCGCCCTGGGCCTGCAGCACGTGCTGGTCATGTACGCGGGCGCGGTCGCGGTCCCGCTGATCGTGGGCCGCGCGCTCAAGCTCTCGCCCGACGAGGTCGCGCTGCTGATCTCGGCCGACCTGTTCTGCTGCGGCATCGCCACGCTGATCCAGGCGCTCGGCGCCACGCAATGGTTCGGCATCAAGCTGCCCGTGATGATGGGCGTGACCTTCGCCTCGGTGGCGCCCATGGTCGCGATCGCCAACGCCAACCCGGGCCAGAACGGCGCGCAGCTGCTGTTCGGCGCCATCATCGGCGCGGGCATCGTCTCGATACTGATCGCGCCCTTCGTGAGCCGCATGCTGCGCTTCTTCCCGCCGGTGGTCACCGGCACCATCATCGCGGTGATCGGCATCAGCCTGATGCGCGTGGGCATCAACTGGATCTTCGGCAATCCCGTGGGCCCGACGGCGCCCGCGCTGGTCGATCCGGTCTACGCCAAGTGGCTGGCCGAAGTCACCTCGCCCGGCAGCTCCATCCCCGCGGTGCCCAAGGGCTTCGCGATCATGCCCACCGTGCCCAACCCCAAGTACGCCGACCTCTCGGGCCTGGGCGTGGCCGCGCTGGTGCTGGTGTCGATCCTGCTGATCGTGAAGTACGCCAAGGGCTTCGTCGCCAACATCTCGGTGCTGCTGGGCATCGTCATCGGCGCGGTCGTGGCCTCGCTCACCGGCCTCATGACCTACGAGAAGGTCGGCAAGGCCGCGTGGTTCGACATCGTGCTGCCCTTCCACTTCGGCATGCCGCAGTTCGACCCGATCCTGATCCTCACGATGACGCTGATCATGGTGGTGGTGATGATCGAATCGACCGGCATGTTCCTCGCGCTCGGCGAGATGACCGAGCGCAAGATCTCGCAGCAGGACCTCGCCAAGGGCCTGCGCACCGACGGCCTGGGCACGCTGATCGGCGGCATCTTCAACACCTTCCCCTACACCAGCTTCTCGCAGAACGTGGGCCTGGTCGCCGTCACCGGCATCAAGAGCCGCTATGTCTGCGTGGCCGGCGGCGTGATCCTGATCGTGCTGGGCCTGCTGCCGAAGATGGCGGCGCTGGTGGAGTCGCTGCCCACCGTGGTGCTCGGCGGCGCGGGCCTCGTGATGTTCGGCATGGTGGCCGCCACCGGCATCCGCATCCTCTCGGGCGTGGACTTCAAGCACAACCGCCACAACGCGATGATCGTCGCGGTCTCGATCGGCGTCGGGATGATTCCGCTGATCGCGCCCAACTTCAAGCAATGGATGCCGCATGCGATCCACTCGCTGATCGAGTCGGGCATCCTGCTGGCGTCGATCGCGGCGGTGCTGCTGAACCTGTTCCTCAACGGCGCGAAGCACGACGAGCAGGCGGTGATCGCGGCGGCCAAGCATGCGGATGCGCACTGAGCCGCTGCACGCCACAACGAACGAAGGGGCCGACGGCCCCTTTTTTTATGCAGCGCGCACGGCCTCTGCTAGACCGCGTGCGCCGGCACGCCGCGCTGCGAGGCATGCCAGCCGAGCAGCCGCTCCTCGGCCAGCTCGATCCCCTTGAACAGCACCACGCCGAGCACGCACAGCAGCGCGAGCGCGACGAACACGGTGGAGGTGTCGAAGCTGCCCTGCGCCACCAGGATCACGTGGCCCAGACCCGATTCGCCGGCCACGAACTCGCCGACGATGGTGCCGACCAGCGCGAAGGACACGCCGACCTTCATGCCCGCGAACAGGCTGGGCAGCGCATTGGGAAAGCGGATCTTCCAGAGGATGCGCCCGCGCGTGGCCTTGTTGACCCGCGCCATGTCGAGCATGTCGGGATCGGTGGAACGCAGCCCCAGCACGCAGTCGATCAGGATCGGGAAGATCGCGATCAGCATCGCGATCGCCACCTTGGGCAGCGCGCCGGTGCCCATCCAGATCACGAACAGCGGCGCGAGCGCGACCTTGGGCACGGCATTGAGCGCCACCAGCAGCGAGTAGAGCGTGCGGTCGAGGAAGCGCGAGTAGACGATACCGATGGCCGCGGCCACGCCGAGCACCACGGCCAGCACGAAGCCGTACAGCGTGGTGAGCAAGGTGTCGAGCGTCTCGCGCAGCAGGTAGCCGGGCTGCGCGAGGAACTGCCCGATGATCTTCGACGGCGCGGGCAGCAGGAAGTCGCGGATGCCGAGCAGGCGCACGCACGCCTCCCAGGCCACGAGCAGCACGGCGAGCGTGAGCAGGGCCTGGCGGCTGCGCTCGGTGTGGTTCCAGAGTGTCTTCATGGTCAGTAGGCGCCCAGTTCGCGGAAGGTTTCCTTGATGCGCGACACGTAGGCCGCGAACTCGCGCGTCTCGCGCACGTCGAGGCCGCGCGGCCGCTCGAGCTCGATCGGCAGGATGTCGGCGATGCGGCCCGGGCCGCGCGCCATCATCACCACGCGCCCGCCGAGGTAGACGGCCTCGGTGATCGAATGGGTGATGAAGATCACCGTCTTGCCGGTCGCCATCCAGGTGCGCTGCAGCTCCGCGTTGAGCGCATCGCGCGTGAAGGGATCGAGCGCGCCGAAGGGCTCGTCCATCAGCAGCAGCTGCGGATCGAGCAGCAGCGCGCGGCAGATCGACACGCGCTGGCGCATGCCGCCCGAGAGCTCGCGCGGATAGCGGTCCATGAAGTCGGCCAGGCCGAACAGCGCCAGCAGCTCGCGCGCGCGCGGCGCATGCCGCGCACGCTCGAGGCCGTGGAACTCGGCGGCCGCCAGCACGTTGTCGAGGATGCTGCGCCACTCCAGCAGCAGGTCGCGCTGGAACACCACGCCCATGTTGTCGGGCGGCTCGGTGATCGGCACGCCGTCGAGCGCGAGCCGGCCGCTGGTGATCGGCTCGAGCCCGGCGATGCAGCGCATCAGCGTGCTCTTGCCGCAGCCGCTCGGGCCCACGATCGAGACGAACTCGCCGCGCGCGACGCCGAGGCGCACGTCCTGCAGCGCGGTGATCGGCTTGCGGCCGGACTGGTAGACCTTGTGGAGGCCGTCGATCGACAGGAAATCGGCCACGTGGTGGGCTCCGCGCGCGGGCGCTTCAGACGGAAAGGAGCGCATTGGTGTAGTAGTCGGAGGGTTTGCGGCCCGGCTTGATCTGGCCGGTCTGTTCCATCGAGCGGATCGCCGCGGCCCAGTCCGCGTCGGACTGCTGGCCGATCGGCAGGTTCTTGTCGCCCGGGCTCTGGAAGAACGGGCGATAGGCCACGAGCTGCCCCTTGAGCACCTCGGGGTCGAGCCGCGCATTGGGCCGCTGCGCCACGATGGCAGCCACCGCCTCGTCGATGTGGTTGTCGTGGATGTATTGCCAGGCGCGCAGCTGCACGCGCGTGAACTTCGCGATCGCGGCCTGCTTCGACTCGATCGCCTTCGGCGTCGTGGCCAGGCCGTAGCTCGGGAAGCTGATGCCGCTGTCGGCCAGCAGCAGCGCGCTGGCCTTGCGGGTCTTCAGCACCATCGGCTGGCCGAACGGGGCCTGCGACATGAAGCCGTCGCTGTTGCCCGAGGCATAGGTCGAGATCATCGCGCTGGGCGTGACCATCACCAGCTCGATGCTGCTCTTGGTCATGCCGTTGGCCTTGAGGAAGGGCTCGATGAACGGCGCCCACGGGCTGGTCGTGAAGCACACGATCTTCTTGCCCACGAGCTCCTTCGGCGACTTCACGCCCTGCGCCGCGTCGGTCATGACGGCGAGGTCGCCGGTGCGCGCGAAGCCGGCGATCGAGACCAGCTCGAGCCCGTTCTCCTTCGCCACCGCCATGGTGCCGAGCGCCACCTGGCCGACGTCGACCTGCCCCGCCGCGAGCAGCTGCAGCGTCGAGATGGTGCCGGTGCCGTCCTGCACCTCGACCTCCAGGCCCTCGTCCTTGAACCAGCCCTTCTGCTGGGCCAGATGCACCGCGCCGTGCATGCCCCAGGGCGAGAAGTCCATGCGCACGCGCAGCTTGGTGGCCCCCTGCGCCTGCGCCGTTCGCAGGCCGAGGGACAGCGCCGGGAGCGCGGCCATCGCCGCGAGGCCTTGGGTCAACGTACGTCTTTTCATCGCTTACCTCTGCTTCTTCGTCATGGGGTGGTGGGGGAATCGCGGGCGTGGCGCGGTGCTTCAGTCCGCAGTGCCGGCGCGCAGTGCCTGGGTTTGCGCGGCGTCGAGGCGGCCGCTGGCCGGATCGACCACCGCGCGGTAGTGCCGGCGCACGAAGTCGGCCGAGAGCTTGTGGTCCCAGACGTCGCGCTCGATCTCTTGCGCGGGGCGCAGCAGCGGATCGCCGAAGCCACCGCCACCGGGTTGCGTGTGCGTCACCACGCTGCCTCTTGCAATGCGCATGCCAACCTTGCTCGCGAGCTCGGTGGTTTCACCGCCGTGCTGCAGCCGGTTCGAGGCCGACTTCGCGGGCAGGCCGCCCTGCAGGCCGTAGGGCTGGAACTTCATGCGGTCGGCGCGCAGCTGCAGCAGCACGTCGTCGGCCAGCACGCGGTAGCTGCGCCGGATGCCGAGGCCGCCGCGGTAGCGGCCGGCACCGCAGGAGTCGGGCTCGAGCTCGTAGGCCTCGACGCGCACCGGATGCTGCGCCTCCAGCGTTTCCACCGGCGTGTTCGAGAGGTTCTGCGAGGCATTGGTGATCGCCTCGATGCCGTCGGAACCGGGGCGGCCGCCCCAGGCGCCGCAGATCATGTCGACGATGATGTAGCTGCTGCCGTCGTCCTTCTTGCCCGAGAGGCAGACCACGGTGTTGCCGCCCTCGCCCGCGGCGGGAATGCGGTCGGGCACCACCTGGGCCAGCGCGCCGAGCATCGCGTCGAACACGCGGTAGCCGGTGAGCGCGCGCGCCGCGACCGCGGCCGGCTCGATCGGGTTGAGCACGGTGCCTTCGGGCACGTGCACCTCGATGCAGCGGAACACGCCGGCGTTGTTCGGCACGTCGCCCTTCAATGCGCAGCGCACGCTGAGGTAGGTGCAGGACTTGGTGTACGACAGCGTCGAGTTGATGGCCGCGCGCACCTGCGGCGAGGAGCCGGTGTAGTCGACGCTGACGCGGTCCTCGTGCACCGTGAGCGCGACGCGGATCGGGATCGGCTCGGGCGAGAGCCCGTCGTCGTCGATGAAGTCCTCGAAGTGGAAGGTGCCCTTGGGCCAGCGGCGGATCTCCTCGCGCGTGAGCCGCTCGGCGTAGTCGAGCAGTTCGGCGAAGTAGCGCCGCGCGTCGTCGCGGCCATAGCGGTCGAACAGCGCCGTGAGCTCGCGCACGCCCACCTGCGAGGCCGCGTACTGCGCGCGCAGGTCGCCGAGCACGCGGTCGGGCACGCGCACGTTCTGCGCGATAACGCGTTCCATGATGTCGTTGACCACGCCGCGTTCGTAGAGCTTGACCACCGGGATGCGCAAGCCTTCCTGGTAGACCTCGGTCGAGTCGCTGGCGTTCGAGCCGGGCACGCGGCCGCCGACGTCGGTGTGGTGGCAGATGACGACGCAGAAGCCCTCGAGTTCCTCGCGGTAGAAGAAGGGCACGAACATGAAGATGTCCGGCAGGTGCATGCCGCCCTGGTAGGGGTCGTTGACGATCACCGCGTCGCCCGGCGCGAGCGCGTCGCCGTAGCGCTTGCGCACCTCGGCCATGGCCTCGGGGATGGCGCCCAGGTGCAGCGCGATGGTCTTGGCCTGCGCGATCATCTGGCCGTGGCGGTCGCAGATCGCGGCCGAGTAGTCCATCACGTCCTTGACGATCTCCGAGCGCGCGGTGCGCAGCACGGTGTAGGCCACTTCGTCGACGATGGAATCCATCGCGTTCTTGACCACCGCGAAGGTGATCGGGTCGATGGCGCGGTTCATGCCGGGATCTCCTGGAGGTCGATGACGATGTTGCCGATGGCATCGGCGCGCGCGCTGCAGTGCGGCGGCACGACGATGGTGGTGTCGTAGGACTCGACGATCAGCGGCCCCCGCACCGGCGCGGCACCGAGGCTGGCGCGCGGGACCACGGGTGTCGAGGCCGGCGCCTCGCCGGGCGCGAAGCTCACGAGGCGTTCGCCCTGCGTGCCCTGCAGCGCGGTGGCGTCGACGCGGCATTTGGCGAAGTCGAGCCGGAAGTCGCTGCGGCCATGGGCGCTGACGCGCAGGTTGACCAGCTCGAGCGGCTCGTCGCTGCTGTAGCCGAAGGTCTGCTGGTAGAGCGCATGGAAGTCGCGCGCCAGTTGCTCGAGCACGGCCGTGTCGAGCGTGCCCGCGGGCAGCGCCACGGTGAGTTCAGAACTCTGGCCGAGGTAGCGCAGGTCGGCGAAGCGCTCCACGCGCACCGCGTCGGCCGCGTAGCCTTCGGAGGCCAGCACCGTGAAGCCCTGGTCGGCGAGCACCGCGGTGGCGCGTGCGAGCGCGGCCGGTTCGCAATCGGCCAGCGGGCGCAGCACCGCCTTCACGAAGTTGTGCTCGGCGTCGGCCGAGAGCATGCCGGCCGAACAGAAGACGCCGGCCATGATCGGCGCGATCACGCGGCGGATGCCGAGCAGCCGCGCCACCGCCACCGCATGCAGCGGACCGCCGCCACCGAAGGCGATCATCGACATGTCGCGCGGATCGCGGCCGCGCTCCACCGTCACCGCGCGGATCGCGCGCGCCATGTTCACGTTGGCGACCTGGCGGATGCCGTGCGCCGCGGCGAGGCGGTCGAGCTTCAGCGGCCCGGCCACGTGGGCATCGATCGCCCGCGCCGACAGCTCGGGCGAGACCGGCAGGCTGCCGCCCGCGAGCGCTTGGGGATTGAGGTAGCCGAGCACCATGTTGGCGTCGGTCACGGTCGGGCGCTCGTTGCCGTTGCCGTAGCATGCCGGCCCGGGCGAAGCACCGGCCGATTCGGGCCCGACGCACAGCAGGCCGCCGCCGTCGATCCAGGCGATCGAGCCGCCGCCCGCGCCCACCTCGGCGATGTCGATCGCGGGCACCTTGAGCACGTAGCCGCCACCCTTGACGAAGCGGCTCGGCGCGCTGATGCCGTCGCGGAACTCGTACTCGTTGGTCAGCGAGGGCTGGCCGCCGACGATGACCGAGGCCTTGGCGGTGGTGCCGCCCATGTCGAAGACGATCAGGTCGTCGTCGCCGCCCATCGCGCCGATGCGCGCGGCGCCGGCCACGCCGCCCGCCGGGCCCGAGGCCACGGCGAACACCGGCTTCTCGGTCGCGGAGGCGATGCCCATCATGCCGCCGTTGGAGGCCATCACCTGCAGCGAGGCATCGACGCCCATGTCGCGCAGGTCCTTCTTCAGGCGCGCGAGGTAGGTCTTCATCGCGGGCAGGATGTAGGCGTTGACCACCGTCGTGCTGGTGCGCTCGTACTCCTTGATCTCGGGCAGCACCTCGCACGACACGCTCAGCAGCAACTCGGGAAAGCGCGCCTGCAGCGCGGCCTTGGCCTGGAGCTCGTGTGCCGGGTTGATGTAGCTGTTGAGGAAGCACAGCGCGACCGCGTTCACGCCGTCGGCCACCAGCTCGCCGGCCTGCTCGAGCAGGTGCTCGACGTCGAGCGGCACGACCACCTCGCCGCGCGAGCCCATGCGCTCGCGCACGCCGCGGCGCCAGCGGCGCGTGGCCAGCGGCTGCGGCTTCTGCCAGCCGAGATCGAACATGGTGGGCGTGCGGATGCGGCCGATCTCCAGCACGTCGCGAAAGCCCTCGGTGGTGAGCACGCCGGTGTTCGCGCCGACCTTCTGCAGGATCGTGTTCGACGCGGTGGTGGTGCCGTGCACGATCTCGGCGATGTCGCCCGGCGCGATGCCGGCCTGGTCGATCAATGCGCGCAGGCCGTTGACGATGGCCTTGCCGAGGTCCTCCGGCGTGGTGGACGTCTTGTTCACGAAGAGCCGGCCGTCGGGCATCGCGAGCACGATATCGGTGAAGGTTCCTCCGATATCGCATCCGACGCGCACGCCTTTGCTTCGCTGTGGTGCAGAACCCATTGTGATGCTCCGTTCTAGCGGGGTTGGACGATAATGGGACCGGCCTTAACTAACTAACTGGCTAGTACCATTGAGGGCGAAATATAGGAGCCGTGACCGCACGATGTCAACCTTTGTTTTGCATCTTTTTCGCGCCCGCGCCGGAAGTAGACTCGCGGCCTCGGTGGTGCCTCGCCGACATCAGGACCCATGACACACGACACAAAGACGCCCAAGCCGCGGCAGCGCAATGCCGTGGCAACGCGAGACCGGATCTTGAAGATCGCGAGCAAGGAGTTCGCCGCGCACGGCTACGACGGCGCGCGCATCGACGCGATCGTGGCCCGCTGCAAGATCAGCAAGAACCTCGTCTATCACTACTTCGACAGCAAGGAGGCGCTGTTCATCGAGGTGATGGAGCGCGCCTACGGCGCGATGCGCGAGCGCCAGAACGAGCTCGCGCTCACGGGCGAGGACCCGGTGCGCGACATGCGCGAGCTGGTCGAGAAGACGGTGCAGCACTTCATCGACCAGCCCGAGTTCCACCAGCTGCTGTCGACCGAGAACCTGCACAAGGCGGTGCACATCCGCAAGTCGAAGGTGATCTCGGAGATGTTCAACCCGCTGCGCACGGCGCTGTCGACCATCCTCGAGTCGGGCAAGCAGAAAGGCGTGTTCCGCCGCGATGCCGACTGGGTCGACCTCTATGTCTCGATCTCGGGCCTGGGCTCGTACTTCATCACCAACCGCTACACGCTCTCGTACGTGCTCGACGTCGACCTCGGCGCCTCGGACCGCCAGCAGTCGCGGCTCAGGCACGCCTCGGACATGGTGATCAGCTACCTCTGCGACCGCAGCGGCGACGCGGCCTAGCCGCCTCCGATCAGATCATTGCGAGCGCCGTCTTGCGCTTCGGCGGCGGATGCAGCCGGTCGAGCTTCGCGAGCACGCCGGCGTCGAGCGTCAACGAGGCCGCCGCGAAGTTCTGCTTCAGATGCGCGCTGCCCACCGCCTTCGGAATCGCCGCCACGCCCGGCCGCGCGATGACCGCGGCCAGCGCGAGCTGGGCCGCGCTCACGCCCAGGTCCGCGGCGAGTTCGCCGAGCCCCTCGTCGTCGGCCAGCGCGCCCTGATCGATCGGGCTGTAGGCCATCAGCGGCATGCCGCGCTCGCGCTGCCAGGGCAGCAGGCTGAACTCGGGACCGCGCTCGCCGAGCGACAGGTAGACCTGGTTCGCCGCGCACGCGGGACCGCCCTGCCCCAGCGGCGCCAGTTCCTCCATGTCGTCGGTGTCGAAGTTGCTCACGCCCCAGCGCGCGATGCGCCCGCGCGCCACCAGCGCCTGCAGGGCGTCGACGGTCTCGGCCAGCGGATGGCTGCCGCGCCAGTGCAGCAGGTAGAGGTCGATGGCATCGAGGCCCAGGCGCTTCAGGCTGCGCTCGCAGGCCTCGGGCGTGCCGCGCCGGCTCGCGTTGTGCGGATAGACCTTGCTGACGATGAAGAGCTCGTCGCGCCGCACCTCGCTGGCACGCAGCGCCTCGGCCACGGCCTGGCCCACCACGGTCTCGGCGCCGCCCTCGCCGTACATCTCGGCGGTGTCGATCAGCCGGTAGCCGAGCGCGATGGCCTCGCGCACCGCGGCCACCTCGGCCTGGCGGCGGCCCGCGGCCTCGCCCATGCGCCAGGTGCCCAGCCCGAGCACGGGCATCTCGTTGCCGTTGCCGGCGCCTTGGGGAAAGGAGAGTGTTCGCATCGGGCCATGCTAGCGCCGGCCGAATGCCACACGCGGATTACTTGAATTCCTCGGCCGCGATGCCGAGCTTGCGCAGCTTGTCGAACAGGGTCTGGCGCGCGATGCCCAGCGCGCCCGCGGTGGCCGGCTGGTCGCCCTGGTGCTGGCGCAGCGCCTCGACGATGACGGCGCGCTCGAAGGCCTCCACCTGCTGCGGCAGGGCCTGCGGCAGCACCTCCTCGTCGCTCGCGCGCAGCAAGGTGAGCCGCTCGCCGAGCAGGCCCAGCACGAAGCGGTCGGCCACGTTGCGCAGCTCGCGCACGTTGCCGGGCCAGGCATAGGCCATCAGGTCGGCGAGCTGCGCATGGCTGGGCACCGGCGCGGGCCGGTCGTACTTCTTCGCGGCCTGCAGCGTGAAGTGCTCGAACAAGAGCGGGATGTCCTCGCGCCGCTCGCGCAGCGGCGGCAGCTCGATGAACGCCACGCCGATGCGGTAGTAGAGGTCGGCGCGGAACTTCTGCCGATCGCTCAGCGCCTTCAGGTCCTCCTTGCTCGCGGCCACCACGCGGCAGTCGAAGGGGATCGGCTTGTTCGAGCCGATGCGCTCGATGCTGCGCTCCTGCAGCGCGCGCAGCAGCTTGATCTGCACCGCCATCGGCATGCTCTCGATCTCGTCGAGGAACAGGGTGCCGCCGCTCGCGTACTCGAACTTGCCCACGCGCGTGCGGTTGGCGCTGGTGAAGGCGCCGGCCTCGTGGCCGAACAGCTCGCTCTCGGCCAGCGCCTCGGGCAGGCCGCCGCAGTTCAGCGGCACGAAGTGCTCGCGCCGCCGCTCGCTGTGGTCGTGCAGGCAGCGCGCCACCATCTCCTTGCCGGTGCCGGTCTCGCCGTAGATCAGCACGTCGGCCGAGGTGCCGGCCAGGGTCATCACGTTGCGCCGCACCCGCTGCATCTGGGCCGAGCGACCGATCAGCACCGACTGGATGCCGTTCCAGTTGTCGAGCGCCTCGCGCAGGCTGCGCACCTGCAGCGCCAGCTGCCGTCGCTCGATCGCATGCCGCACGATGGCCACCAGCCGCTCGGTGGTGAAGGGCTTCTCGATGAAGTCGTAGGCGCCGTCGCGCATCGCCGCCACCGCCATCGCGATGTGGCCATGGCCCGTGACCAGGATCACCGGCAGCTCGGGATCGATGCCGCGCACCTCCACCAGCCACTCGGTGCCGCTCATGCGCGGCAGCCGCACGTCGCACACCACCACCGCGGGCACGCCGAAGGCGATGTGCGGCCGCACCCGCTCCACGCTCGCGAAGGCCTCGACCTCGAAGCCCGCCAGGCCCAGCATCTGCGCGGTGCTCAGGCGCACGTCGTCGTCGTCTTCGACGAGCAGCACGCGGATGGCGGAGGCTTCGTTGGCGGGCGGTGGTGTCATGGGTGGGCGTGGGGGCTGGCGGCCGGCAGGTCGACGACGAAGTATGCCCCGCCGCCCTCCCGGTTGTCCGCCCGCAGGCCGCCGTTCATGGCGCGCACGAGTTGCGCGCACAGCACGAGGCCGAGCCCCAGCCCCGAACCCGCGGGCTTGGTGGTGACGAAGGGCTCGAACAGCTTCGGCACCACGTCGTCGCGGATGCCGGAGCCGGTGTCGCTCACCGTCAGCACCGCGCGGCCGTCCTCGCTGAGCCGCCCCTGCAAACGCAGCACGCGCTGCGGCATGTGCTCCATGGCCTCGATCGCGTTGCGCATCAGGTTCACCAGCACGCTGCCGAGCGCGGCCTCGTCGGCCATCACGGCGAGCTGCGGCGGCTCGATGTCGACCTCGACCTGCACGCCGTGCTTCTGCTCGGCGCCGGCGACGATCACGCGCGCATCGTCGATCGCGGCGGCCAGCGCCACGGGCGAGGGCCCGAGCTGGTTCTTGTGCGAGAAGGTCTTGAGCTGCGCGGTCAGCCGCGCCAGGCGGTCGACCATGTCGCGGATGCGCTTGAGGTTGCCGCGCACCTCGTCGTGGCGTTCGTGGTCGAGCAGGATGGCCGCGCTCTCCGACAGCGTGCGCATCGCGGTCAGCGGCTGGTTGAGCTCGTGCGCGAGGCCGGCCGACATCTGGCCCAGCGCGGCCATCTTGCCGGCCTGCACCAGCTCGTCCTGCGCGGCGCGCAGCTGCGCGGTGCGCGCCGCCACCATCGACTCGAGGCCGTCGTGCGCGGCCTGCAGCGCGGCCTGGTTGGCGAGCTTCTGGCGCTCGGCGCGGCGGCGCTGCCACAGGGTCACGCCCAAGAGCAGCAGCGCGACCATGCCGAGCCCGGCGGTCACCGCGGCATTGCGCGCGGCCACGCGCAGCGGCGCCATGTCGTCGAGCGTGAGCAATTGCCACGGCGCGTTGCGCAGGGTGCGGCTGGCGACGAGCCGGTCGGCGCCCTCCACGCGGATCAGCTGCACGCCCGGCGCCAGCGCCTCCAGCCGCTGCCAGCGCAGCGGCGCGAGCGCGGCCTCGCCATAGGGCCGCGAGCGCAGCACCTCGGCGCGCTGCAGCGCGTCGAGGGGCAGCAGCGGCCGGAACTTGAGGTCGTCGCGCGTGGCGAGGATCACCACGCCGCGCTGGTCGACCACCACCACGTCGCCCGGCAGCTTGCGCCACGCGGCCTCGTTGTCCTCGAGGTTGATCTTCACCGTGACCACGCCGGGCACGGCCGGCTCGCGGCGCAGCGCGTACGAGAGGTAGTAGCCGGGCCGGCGGCTCGTGATGCCCACGCCGTAGAAGCGGCCGCGCCCCTGGGCCAGCGCATCGATCATGTAGGGCCGGAACTCGTAGTGCTGGCCCAGCGTGGTGCCGGGCCGGTCCCAGTCGGAGGCCGCGAGCGAGGTACCGCCGGCATCGAGCACGTAGAGCATCTCGGCGCGCGCGGTGGCGTTCACGCCCGCGAGGTAGCGGTTGGCGGCGTCGCGCAGCGAGGCGTCGGCCGGCGCGTTCAGCAGCGCGGGGACCACCGGCGTCATCTCGAGCAGCGCGGGCAGGTAGTCGAAGCGCGTGAGCTCGGCGTCGAGCCCGGTGGCGACCATGTCGAGCCGGTGCTCTGCCGCCTCGCGCAAGCGCGCCAGGCCGGCCTGCGTGGAAAGGTGGTGGCCGACCAGGGCGGACAGCGCCACCAGCACGAGCGCGGCGCACCAGCGCACCACCGCGCGCCGGGTGCGGGGACGGAAGGTCACGGTGGAAGTCTCCATGGAAGGGCGCGCCGCTCCGGTTCGGTTCTGGGGGCGCAGGTTAATGCAGATTGCGAAGCCGCAAGGCAGGACGCCCGCGCGAGGCGGGCGTCCGAAGAAAGACCGGCGCGAACGCCGGCCCCGATCAGCGCCCGCTGCCCGCGGGCATGTGCGCTTCCTTGGCGTCGAGCACCAGCTCGGGCTCGTCGGCCTCGGCGCCGCTGCCCTGGTTCAGCTGGCTGGTCAGGCGCTCGGTGTCGAGGTCGCCGGTCCACTTCGCGACCACCATGGTGGCCACGCCGTTGCCGATCAGGTTGGTCAGTGCGCGCGCTTCCGACATGAAGCGGTCGATGCCCAGGATCAGCGCCAGGCCCGCCACCGGCACGTGGCCCACGGCCGACAGGGTGGCGGCCAGCACGATGAAGCCGCTGCCGGTCACGCCGGCCGCGCCCTTCGAGGTCAGCAGCAGCACCAGCAGCAGCGTGATCTGCTGGGTGATCGACATCGGCGTGTTGGTGGCCTGGGCGATGAACACCGCGGCCATGGTCAGGTAGATCGAGGTGCCGTCGAGGTTGAACGAGTAGCCGGTGGGAATCACCAGGCCGACCACCGACTTCTTGGCGCCGAGGTTCTCCATCTTGGCCATCATGCGCGGCAGCGCGGCCTCGCTCGAGGAGGTGCCCAGCACGATCAGCAGCTCTTCCTTGATGTACTTGATGAACTTCCAGATGCTGAAGCCGTGCGCGCGCGCGATCGCGCCGAGCACCACGAAGATGAAGAACAGGCAGGTGGCGTAGAAGGTCGCCATCAGCGCGCCGAGCTGCACCAGCGAGCCCACGCCGTACTTGCCGATGGTGAAGGCCATCGCGCCGAAGGCACCGATCGGGGCCACCTTCATGATGTAGCCGACGATGGTGAACAGCACGTGCGAGAACTTCTCGATGAAGTCGAACACCAGCGTGCCGCGGCCGCCGAAGCGGTGCAGCGCGAAGCCGAACATCACGGCGAACAGCAGCACCTGCAGGATCTCGCCCTTGGCGAAGGCATCGACCACGGTGGTCGGGATCACGTTGAGCAGGAATTCGGTGGTCGACGCCATCTTGCCCGGGCCGGTGTAGGCCGCGATCGACTTGGCGTCGAGCTGGCTCGGGTCCACGTTCATGCCGTGGCCGGGCTGCACGATGTTGATGATGACCAGGCCGACGATCAGCGCGATGGTGCTGACGATCTCGAAGTACAGCAGCGCGAGGCCGCCGGTCTTGCCGACCTTCTTCATGTCCTCCATGCCGGCGATGCCGACCACCACCGTGCAGAAGATGATCGGCGCGATGATCATCTTGATCAGCTTGATGAAGCCGTCGCCCAGCGGCTTCATCGCGGCGCCGGTGTCGGGATAGAAGTGGCCGAGCAGCACGCCGATGACGATGGCGGTGATGACCTGGAAGTACAGCGATCTGTAGAAGGGCTTGGGGGCGGATGCGGATACGTGGTCCACGGGAAATCTCCTTGAGGCCGGGGGCCGGCCGGGGCTGAACACTTGGATGGAAAGGGGTGCGCCCGACGGGCGCGGTCGGACGGGGTCAGCGCGCCGGCGCGCCGCCGCGGTGAGCGGGACGTGCTGGCGAAGGGGGCCGCAAGGCCGGTCGGCTGAAGGTCATGGTTGTCTCCTGGGCTCGTTGTCGCCGGCTGCGCCTTCGGAAAAGGCGGCGCCGGCAGTGGAGAACACAGAGCAACGCACATGCCAATGAAAATGGCACGAGAACCCGACTCAAGTCGTTGATTTCATTGAAGAAAATCAGAGGCCAGCGAGGCCCCGCGCCGCGCATCCGGACGCGGCCCGCGCAGGCCGTCCGGCGTTTCGGACGCGCCTTTCAGGGAAAACCCTAGGCCAATACGGACGCGTCGAATTCCGCGCGCAGCCCGCGCACCACCTGCTCCACCGTGGCCAGCCCGGCCACCCCGCCGACCGAATGCCCGGCGCTCCACAGGTCGGCCCAGCGCTGGATCACGGCGCCTTCGGAGCCGCCGCCGAAGCGCTGGCGCGCCTCCTGCACCGACACCGTCTCGTCGAGCGCCGCCGGATCGAGCCCCGCGTTCAGCACCGAGGGCCGCAGGAAGTTGGCCGGCAGGCCGGTGAAGGCGCGCGTGGTCATCACGTCGTCGAGCGAGCTCGCGGCCAGCATCTTCTTGTAGGGCGCCGAGGCCAGGCTCTCCTCGGTGGCGATGAAGCGCGTGCCCATCGAGCCCAGGTCGCAGCCCAGCACGGTGGCCGCGCGCAGCGCCACGCCGTCGGGCAGGCCGCCGGCCAGCACCAGCGGGCCGTCGAAGAAGGTGCGCACCGCGCGCACGAAGGCGAAGGGATTGGCCCAACCGGTGTGGCCGCCCGCGCCCGCGGTCAGCAGCACCAGGCCGTCGGCGCCGGCCTCGATGGCGCGCTCGGCGTGGTGCACCGAGGCCACGTCGGCCAGCACCAGGCAGCCGCCGTCGTGCAGCGCGGGAATCACCGCCGCGGGCGAGCCCACGCTGGTGATCACGAGTTCGGCGCGGTGCCGCACAATCAGCTCGACCTCGGCGCGCACGCGTGCCGGGTCGCGCCGCATGATGAGGTTGGGGCACCAGGGCGCATGCGCGGTGCCGGCATCGCGCGCCGCGGCCGCCTCGTCGTTGAGCCGTGCCATCCAGCCCGCGAAGGCCTCGAGCGATTCCGCATTCGCGGTCGGAAAGGCACCGACCACGCCGGCGCGGCAGGCGGCCGACACCAGCTCGATGCCCGACACGCGCAGCATCGGCGCGGCGATCGCGGGCACCGCCAGGCGGTCGAGGAAGGGCAGGCGCTGCGTCATGAGGGCTCCGGTGCGGGGGAAACGAGGGAAGGCAGGCGCGCGAGCGAGGTCCGCGCCTGCGCCAGCAGTTCGGCCACGATGGCCGCCAGCGGCTCGATGCGCCGCGCGAAGGCGATCGATGGCCCGAGCGACACCATGCCGCGTTGCCAGTCGCCCTGCGCATAACAGTGGTCGCGCGTCGCGCGGCCGTCGATCAGCATGCCGAAGGCCGCATGGTCGGCCGCGCCCGCGCGCTCGATCGCCTCGACCTCGCGCGCGGTCTCGTTGCGCAGCACGCGCCAGGTGTTGCCCAGCGTGTGCAGCAGCCGCACGGTGGACTGCTCGTCGCAGTCGAGCAGGTGGCGCTTGTAGGCCGGATGGGTGGCGATCTCCTCGGCCACCAGGAAGCGGCTGCCGATCAGCACGCCGTCGAGCCCCTGCGCGAGCACGGCCGCGAGCTGGCGCCCATGGCCGATGCCGCCGGCCAGCACCACGGGCACGCGCAGCTGCTCGGCCGCGAGCGCGCCCAGCAGCATGGTCGGCAGCTCGTTGGCGCCCGGATGGCCGCCCTCCTCCATGCCGACCAGCGCCACCGCGTCGGCGCCCGCGCGCTCGGCCGCGAGCGCATGGCGCAGGCCCGGCGCCTTGTGGATCACCACCGCGCCGGCCGCGTGCAGCGTGCCGATCAGCTCGCCGGGCGCATAGCCCGCGGTCTCGAAATGGCGCACGCCGTGCGCGAGCGCGATCTCCATCCAGCGCCGCACCGCCGTGTTGGCCTCGGGCCGCTTCGAGAGCGTGAGGTTCACGCCGAAGGGCCGCCCGCGCGTGAGCTCGCGGCACTGCACGAGCGCGGCCGCGAAGGCCGTGTCGTCGGCGAAGGAGCGCGGCGTGACGAAGCCCATGCAGCCGGCATTGACCAGCGCGGCCACGTAGCGCGCATCCGACAGCCACATCAGCCCGCCGCCGAGGATCGGATGGTCGATGCCGAACAGCTCGGTGATGCGGGTGCGGAAAAGCGGTGCCGTCATGGCCGCTCAGCCGCGCGCGCTGTCGAGCCGCGGCGCGCCGCCGAGACCGCCGGGCACGACGCCCGCCATCGGCACCGGATAACGCGCGAGCGCGAGCGCCGCATCGCCTTCGAACTTGCCGCGCTGCGCGAACTGCGGCAGCGCCGCGAGCGCGGCCGGCTCCACCACCGGCGCCACCGGCACGTCGTGCCGTTGCAGCAGCGCGAAGGCGTCGTCGGCATCGAGTGCGGCCAGCGCCTCGGCCAGCCGCGCATTGATCGCCGGCGCCACCTTCTTGCGCGCGCCATGCGAGCGGAAGGCCGCGTCGCCATAGGGCGAGAGATCGAGCGCTTCGCACAGCCGGACCCAGAAGTGATCCTCGAGCGCGGCCACCGACAGGTGCCTGCCGTCGCGGCAGAGGAAGGCGCCGTAGGCCGCCTTCACCAGCGTGGCCTCGCGCTGCGCTGCCAGGTCCGCATCGCCCGACGAGCGCCAGGCACCGAGGCGCGGATTCATCCAGTGCAGCGCGCAGTCGGCCAGCGCCACGTCGAGGTGCTGGCCCTGGCCCGTGCGCTGGCGCTGCAGCAGCGCGGCCAGGGTGGACGACAGCGCATACATCGCGCCGCAGAGGTCGGCCACAGGCAGGCCGAAGCTCTGCGCCGGGCCGTCGCCGGGCACGCCCGAGACCGCGAGCACGCCGGCCGCGCCGAGGTAGTTGATGTCGTGCCCCGGCAGGTCGGCCCACGGCCCCTGCTGGCCATAGCCGCTGAGCGACACGTAGACCAGCCGCGGGAACTCCGCGCGCAGGCTGTCGGCATCGAACCCCAGCCGCGCCATCACGCCGGGCCGGTACGACTCCACCACCACGTCGGCCGTGGCGATCAGCGCGCGCACCTCGGCACGCTGCGCCTCGTCCTTGAGGTCGACCAGCAGGCTCTGCTTGCCGCGGTTCACGGCCTCGAACACGCCCGGCCCCATGCGCCGCACGTTGTCGCCATGCGGCGGGCGCTCGATCTTGATCACGCGCGCGCCGAGCTCGGCGAGGTTCTGCGTGAAGAAGGGGCCGGGCAGCAGTTCGCTGAAGTCGACCACCACGATGCCGGCCAGTGGCGGCGTTGCGACCGGGTGCGTCATGCCGGCACGCGCTCGATGATCACGGCGTCGAGCGGCAGCGCGCCCTCGCCCACCGCGCCCACCCAGACCGGGTTGAGGTCCATCTCCTCGATGCGGTCGGCATTCGCCACCACGAACTCCGACACGCGCAGCAGCAGCGCCTCGAGCGCCGCGAGGTCGGCCTTGGGCCGGCCGCGCGCGCCGTCGAGCAGCGCGAAGCTGCGGATCTCGCGCACCATCGCCGCCGCGTCGCGCTGACCGATCGGCAGCATGCGCCGCGTCACGTCGCGCAGCACCTCGACGTAGATGCCGCCGAGGCCGAAGGTCATGACATGGCCGAACACCGGGTCGCGCGTGACGCCCACCATGAGTTCGGTGCCGCCGCGCGGTGCCATCTTCTCGATCAGCAGGCCGTCGACCGTGGCCTCGGGATGGTGCTTCGCGGCCGCGGCCATGATCTCGCGCCAGGCCTCGGCCACCTGGGCCGCGTCCCGCAGGCCCACCTTCACGCCGCCGATGTCGGACTTGTGGACGATCTGCGCGCTCGCGATCTTCGCGACCACGGGGTAGCCCATGTCCTCGGCCAGCGCATGCGCCTCCTGCGCCGATCGCGCCAGGCCCTGCGGCAGCAGCGCGATGCCCGCCTGCTTCAACTGCGCCTTGGCCTGCGATTCCGACAGGCTGCGCGTGGCGAATTCGCCCTCGGGCGCGCGCGTCGGCAGCACCGGCCGCGCCTCGGGGTTCGACGGATTCGCGCGCTTCCAGCGCCCGTACTCGACCCAGCGCGCGACCGCCGCGATCGCCTTGTTGACCGAGCGCGGCGGCGCGAAGCCGGCCGCCACCAGCTTGCGATAGCCCTCGCCGAGCCGGTCGCTCATCCAGATCGGCACGATCGGCGAAGCGCTGTCCTTCTGCGCATTGATGATGTTGTCGGCCATGCGCGTGGTGGTCTCGCCGTAGTCGAGCGCGATCGGCACGATGGTCAGGCCCGTGTGCGGATCGTTCGCCACGCAGCCCAGCGTGGTCTCGACCACGGTCTTGTCGCTGAGCACCATCGCCGTGGTGTCGACCGGGTTGCCGATGGCCGCGTAGTCGGGCAGCTTGGCGCGCAGCACCGCGGTGGTCTCGGGCGCGAAGGTGGCCAGCGTGAGGCCGGCGGCGCCCACCGCGTCGGCGGTCAGCGCGGCCGTGCCGCCCGAGGAGCAGTAGATGCCCAGCGCCTCCTGCGCCCCCGGCATGGCGCGCGCGAACAGCCAGGCGGTGTCGACCAGCTCGTCGATGTCGTCGACCTCGATCACGCCGAACTGGCGGAACACCGCGCTGTTGACCTCGGCCGAACCGGTGAGCGAGGCGGTGTGCGACTGCGCGGCCTTGCGCCCGTATTCGGAGCGGCCCACCTTGAGCCCGATCACGGGCTTGCCGTTGGCCGCGCAGCGCTGCACCGCGGCAGCGAACTTCGCGCCGTCCTTGATGCCCTCGAGCAGCGTGACGACCACCTGGATGTCGGGCGCGTCGGCCATGTAGTGGATGAAGTCGGCCACCTGCAGGTCGACCTCGTTGCCGGTCGAGGCCCACAGGCCGATGCCGATGCCGCGCTCCATCGCCTGCATCACGTTGCGGCCCAGGCCGCCGCCCTGCGTGGCCAGGCCGATCGGGCCCTTGGTGAGGTCGTGCGGGAACGAGGGCGAAAAGGTCAGGCCCAGCCGGTGGTTGACGTTGGTCAGGCCCGGGCAGTTGGGGCCGTACAGCCGCAGGCCGCCGCGCGCGGCGATCTCCTTCATGCGCTGCTGCTCGCGCTCGCCTTCCTCGCCGGCCTCGCCGAAGCCCGAGCTGAGGATCACGGCGAAGCCCACGCCGCGCGCCGTGCATTCCTCGATCACGGCCAGCACGCCGCTCGCGGGCACCGCGACCACGGCCACGTCGGGCGTGGCGGGCAGCGCGGCCACGCTGGGCCAGCATTGGCGGCCGCGAAGCTCGGCCTTGGTGGGATTGACGAGATAGACCTCGCCATCGAATTCGGAGTGTTCGATCAGGTTGGTCAGCGTGCGCTCGCCGATGCTGCCTTCGCGCTCGGAGGCGCCGACCAGCGCGATGGAGCGCGGGCGGATCAGCCGCGCGATGTCGACCGGGCGCGTGTCCTGGGTGCCTTGCATGGCCGTGCTCCCTTCAGGCGATCGCCGACATGCCGAGGATCTCGCGCCCGACGATCAGCGTCTGGACCTCGGTCGTGCCCTCGGGAATGGTGCCGCCGCGGGTGTCGCGGAAGATGCGCTCGATCGGGTAGTCGGTGGAATAGCCGAGCCCGCCGTGCACCTGCAGCGCCATGCTCGCGACCTCGTGCGCCGCCTCGGTGGCATAGAGCTTGGCGATCGAGCAGGCCATGCGCGCGTCGTCGGCATTGGCGTCGAGTGCCGCCGCCGCGCGCAGCGCCAGCGCGCGCGCCGCCTCCACGCGCACCGTCATGTCGACGATGAGCTTCTGCACCAGCTGGAAGCTGCCGATCGGCTTGCCGAACTGGGTGCGCGTGCGCGCATAGTCGATCGACAGCTCGAGCGCCGCGCGCGCGGCGCCGACCGCGCCCATCGCGATGTTCACGCGCGCGCCGTCCAGCCCCACCAGCATGCGCTTGAGCGCGCTGCCCTCCTCGCCCAGCAGGTTCTCGCGCGGCACCTTCACGTTGTCGAAGCTGAGCTCCGCCGTGCCGGTACTGCGCAGCACCATGGTGTCGACGCGGCGCGCCTCGAAGGGCGAGACCTCGCGCTCGACCAGGAAGGTCGACAGCTGCCCCTGGCAATCGGGGCTGAAGGTGCGCGCCACCACGATGCCGAAGTCGGCGAAGGCGCCGTTGGTGATCCACAGCTTGCGGCCGTTGAGCACGTAGTGGTCGCCCTGCAGGTCGGCGCGGGTCTGGATCTGCGCGATGTTCGAGCCGGTGCCGGGCTCGCTGATGGCGGTGAAGACGCGGCGCTCGCTGGCCAGCAGCGGCTCGAGGAACCGCTTCTTCTGCGCCGCCGTGCCCTCGCTCGCGATCTTGTGGATCGGCCCGTTCGTGATGTTGAGCATGGTGCGCAGCGACAACCATGTGTGGCCCGCCTCCTCCATCAGCATGGCCCAGGTCATCTGGTCCAGGCCCATGCCGCCTTCGGACTCGGGCAGGCGGCCGCCGATGTAGCCGAACTGCGCGAGCTGCTTCAGGATCTCGAACGGGAAGGTCTTCTCCACGTCGTGCTTCGCCACCAGGGGCGCCACCTCGCTCTTCATGAAGCGCCGGATGCTGTCGCGCAGCAGTTCCTGGTCGGCGTCGGGGGTGAAATTCATCGAGATGTCTCCTGTGGCGTTGGATGGAAAGGGACGCACGCCGGGCGCCCGGCCCTCGGTCTACGAGGCGCCGGGCTCCCGGGCGTTGCGGGGACGGAAGACCAGCGCCTGCACTTCCTGCAGGGCGGCCAGGAAAGGTTCGCGCTGCTGGCGCAGGCGGTCGGTGGGGCCGGCGACCGAGAGCGCGATCGGCTCGCCGCCCACGTAGCCGGCGACGGCCAGGGCCGAGAGCCCGTCGCCGCCTTCGTTCTCGACCCAGATCCAGCCCTGCTCGCGCGCCCGCGCCACCTGCGCCTCGAGCGCGGCGAGGTCGGTGATGGTTCCCTCGGCGAGCTGGCGCAGCGGCTTCAGGCGCAACTGGCGCGCCGCCTCCTCGGGCGTGCCGAGCGCCAGCGCCGCCTTGCCGAGCGCCGAGACGTGCAGGCTCAGCTTGTCGCCGGGGTTCTGCATGTAGCGCAGCGGATGGCGGCCCTCGAAGAAGGCCAGCACCTTGACCACGCCGCCCTCGACGCGGCCGACCAGCCCGGTCTCGCCGGTCTTGTCGCGCAGCAGCTCGGCGGCTTCCGAGGCCACGGCATAGAGCGGGTCGCTGGCCGAGATCTCCCTGGCCACGGCCAGCAGCCGGGCCGTCGGATAGAAGCGCCGGCTGCGCGCGGTGCGCAGCAGGTAGCCGAGCTCGTGCAGCGTGTGCAGCAGGTCCGAGCAGCTGCTCTCGGGCAGGTCCATGAGCCGCGCCAGGTCGGAATTGGAGAGCTCGCGCTTTTCGCGCGCGAACAGCTCGAGCAGCGCCATGGTGCGGGCGGCGGCGGGGACGAGTGTGGGCATATTTCCTCCGATATTTCGTAGAGACCCACGAATATTAACGAAGGGACGGTCTAGAACTTCCATTGGTGACGGGCAGTTTCTTCCGATACGGGTTTTCCGGCATCGGCGGATTTCCTCTTGTTTTTCTACGAATGGTCGAAGTATATTGCGATTACTCGTAGACAAACGAGACCCAAAACAAACCCGGAGACAAGGCATGCAGAAGTTCTGGAAGACAGCATTCGTGGGGCTGGCGGCCGTGTCCGCCCTGCTCGGCGGCACCGCCCGGGCGGCCGGCGAGGCCTGGCCCACCAAGCCCATCACCTTCGTGGTGCCGTTCACGCCGGGCGGCATCACCGACAACACCTCGCGCGTGCTCGCGAAGATCGTGGGCGACAAGCTGGGGCAGCCGGTGGTGGTCGACAACCGGCCCGGCGCGGGCGGCTCGATCGGCGTGGAGGCGGCCTCGCGCCAGCCGCCCGACGGCTACACCCTGATCTACGGCACCCAGGGCACGCAGGCGGCCAACCTCGCGCTCTACAAGAACATCCGCTACGACCCGGTGAAGGACTTCGTGCCGGTGCACGCCATGTCCGAGACGCCGCTGATCCTGGTGATCAACCCGAACCGGCCGTTCAAGACCGTGCCCGAGCTGATCGCCTACGCCAAGGCCAACCCCGGCAAGCTCAACTTCGGCTCGGCCGGCCCGGGCACCGGCACCCACCTGACGGCCGAGCTGTTCCAGGTCGCCACCGGCACCAAGATGACCCACGTGCCCTACAAGGGCAGCAGCCCGGCGCTGACCGACCTGATGGCCGGCAACCTCGACCTGATGTTCGACTACCCGGTGGTGGTCATGCCCTTCGTGCAGGCCGGCAAGCTCAAGCCGCTCGCCATGACCGGCCGCGCGCGGCTGTCGGTGATGCCCGAGGTGCCCACCGTGGGCGAGCTCGGCTTCCCGCGCGCCGAGTCCTCGGCCTGGAGCGCGGTCTTCGTGCCCGCGAAGACGCCGCCCGAGGTCGTGAAGAAGCTAGGCGACGCGATCGCGCTGGCCATCGTCGACCCCGAGATGCTGCAGGTCACCGAGAAGTTCGGCAGCGTGCCGCTCAAGGACCTGCGCGACGCGAAGCTCGGCGAGTTCGTCAAGACCGAGATGGTGCGCTGGCGCGAGGTGGTGCAGCAATCGGGCGCCCGCATCGACTGAACCCACGCCTCTTCCTTCCCTCCGCGACTCCTTCCTCCATGACCCCAGACCTGACCACGCTCCAGCCGCTGCGGCCCACGCTCTACCGGCTCGCGGCCGACGGCCGCTCGCTCGACTTCCTGTTCGCCCAGTGCCCGCAATGCCGGCAATTGAGCTTTCCGGCCAACGCACCGGGCTGCATGCATTGCGGCCACGCCATCGATGCCTCGGCGCAGGTGGCGCGGCCCGGCGGCGGCACCTTGCTCGAGTACGTGACCCTGCACGTGCCGATGGTGCCGGGCCTGAGCGCGCCCAGCATCGCGGGCGACATCCGCATCGCCGAACAGGTGGTGGAGGAAGGCGTGATCGGCGTGGCCGACGAAAGCCTGCTCGCGCCGGGCATGGCGTTGCGCGCGGTGGCGGTGCCGCTGCCCTCGGGCGAGCACTACGGCTGCCACTTCGTGCCCGCGGATGCCCAAGGAGCCGCGGCATGAGCAGCAGCAACTGGCTGGCCGGCCACGGCGGCGTCTACCTGGTGGGCATCGGCCTGCACCCTTATCAGTTCCCCAGCGACACGCCCTACACCCACCTGGGCCTCACGGCCGTGCGCGCCGCGCTGGCCGACGCCGGCCTGGCCTGGAAGCAGGTGCAGGCCGCCTACGTGGGCACCACCTCGATCGGCATGGCCGCGGGCCGCGTGATGCTGCGCCACCTGGGCTCGACCGGGCTCGCGGTGACGCAGGTCGAGAACGCCTCGGCCTCGGGCTCCTTCGCCTTCCGCCAGGCCTGTATGGAAGTGGCGCACGGCATCAGCGACGTGGTGCTCGCGATGGGCGTGGACAAGCATGGCGACGGCCGCCGCGCGGCCAACAAGGACGGGCTCGAACGCCTCAGCGACACCGCCACCATCCCGGCCGTGAAGTTCGCGCTGATGGCGCGCAGCTACCTGCGCGAGCACGGCGGCGGCATGGAATCGATGGCGAAGGTGGCGGTCAAGAACCACGGCAACGCCGCGCTCAACCCCTATGCGCAGTTCCGCAAGCCGCGCACGCTCGAGCAGGTGCTGGCCTCGCCCAAGGTGGCGGGCGACCTCACGGTGCAGCAGTGCTGCCCGCGCGGCGAAGGCGCCGCCGCGGTGCTGCTGGTGTCGGGCCAGGCGCTGGCGCGGCTCGGGCTGGATCCGGCGCGCTGCGTGCGCGTGCAGGCCTCGGCCGCCAGCAGCGAGCGCGACGAGACCCGCTACGGCGAGGGCCCGATCGATCTGGTGCGCGACAGCGCGCGCGCCGCGCTCGAGCAGGCCGGCATCGGCGCCACCGAGCTCGACCTGCTCGAGCTGCACGACGCCTTCTCGGTCGAGGAGCTGCTCTACAGCGAGGCCGTGGGCGTGTGCCAGCCGGGCGAGGGCGCGGCCTACCTCGAGCGCGGCGACTCGCGCATCGGCGGGCGCTGTGCCATCAATGCCTCGGGCGGGCTGATCGGCATGGGCCATCCGCTCGGGCCCACGGGCATCGGCCAGGTCGCCGAGATCGTGCGCCAGATCCGCGGCGAGGCCGAGGGCCGCCAGCACCCGGCCGCGCGCTGGGGCATGGCCCACATGATCGGCCTCGGGTCGGTGGCGATCGCGCACGTGCTCGGCGGCACGGCGCGGGCTTGAACAACGAACGCACAGGAAGGAGAACCGACCCATGAACCCCAACACCCCCGCCCTCGAGACCCTGCTGTACGAGGTGCGCGGCAACGTCGCCGTGGTCACGCTGAACCGGCCCGATCGCATGAACACGCTCGGCGGCTCGATGAAGCCCGACCTCGCGCGCGCCTTCTTCGACTACGCGCGCGCCGACGAGCGCGTGCGCGCCGTGCTGGTCACCGGCAGCGGCGAGCGCGCCTTCTGCGCCGGCGCCGACATCAAGGAACGCGCGGGCCACGCCACCATCGGCACCGACTACTTCGTGGCGCAGAAGGCCACGCACGACCTGTTCCGCGACATCGAGGAGTTCGAAAAACCGGTGATCGCCGCCATCAACGGCGTGGCGCTGGGCGGCGGGCTCGAGATCGCGCTGTGCGCCGACATCCGCCTGGCCTCGCAGGCCGCGCGCTTCGGCCTGCCCGAGATCAAGCTCGGCGTGATCCCCGCGGCCGGCGGCACGCAGCGGCTGCCGCGGCTGATCGGCGAGGCGCGCGCCAAGGAGCTGATCCTCACGGCCGACCTGGTCGACGCCGACACCGCGCTGCGCTACGGCATCGTGAGCCGCGTGCTGCCGCAAGCCGAGCTGATGCCCGTCGCGCTCGAGATGGCCCAGCGCATCGCCGAGCATCCGCCGCTGGCGGTGCGCTTCGCCAAGCGCGCCATCAACCGCGGCATGCAGACCGACCTCGACTCGGGCCTCGAGTACGAGCGCTACGCGGCCGCCATGATCATCGACAGCGAGGACCGCAAGGAAGGCATGCGCGCCTTCGTCGAGAAGCGCAAGCCGGTGTTCACCGGCCGCTGAGCCCTTCCCTCCATTTCTTCCCCCTCCCCTACAAGACAAGGAACGCATCCCATGAAACTCGGATTGGAAGGCCAGGTCGCGCTGGTCACCGGCGGCGGCCAGGGCGTCGGCCGCCAGATCTGCATCGAGCTCGCGGCCGAGGGCGCGCGCGTCATCGTCAACGACCTGTTCGCCGAGCGCGCCGAAGCGGTGGCGGCCGAGATCGCGGCCGCCGGCGGCCAGGCCCTCGCGGCGCCGGCCGACATCACGCGCGCCGACCAGGTCGAGGCCATGGTCGCCAAGGGTACGGCGCACTTCGACGCGCCGGTCAGCGTGCTGGTCAACAACGCCGGCATCATTCCCGAGCGGCGCGAGAAGGGCGGGCGCACGCCGCCCTTCCTCGACATGCCCATCGAGGACTGGGCCAAGATCGTCAACCTCAACGTCTACGGCACCATGCACTGCTGCCGCACCGTGCTGCCGGGCATGGTGGCGCGCAAGGGCGGGCGCATCGTCAACATCATCTCGGAGGCCGGGCGCATCGGCGAGGCCAACATGGCGGTGTACTCGGGCGCCAAGGCCGCGATCGCGGGCTTCGGCAAGGCGCTGGCGCGCGAGCACGGCCGGCACGCGATCACCGTCAACTCGGTCGCGCTGGGCGCGGTCTCGCACGCCGGCATCAAGGACGGCCCGCTGCGCGTGGACGCCACGGTGGAGAACGACGAGCGCCTGCCCAAGATGCTCAACGTCTACCCGATCGCCAAGGGCGTGGGCCGGCTCTCGCGGCCCGAGGACGTCTCGGGCGTGGTGGCCTTCCTGGCCTCGGACCGGGCGCTGTTCGTCACCGGCCAGACGCTGGGCGCCTCGGGCGGTTTCGCGATGCTGTGAGCGCGCGTTCCTGAAGATCGGGCCGCGCCCAGGGTTCTCCCGCAGCCCCGCGCCGGCACGGGCTGCGCGCGGCAATGCAGAATCCGGTCCCATGGCTGCGCTGCCTTCCGTCCTCGACCCCCGCTCCGTCATCATGCTGGCGGGGCTGATGGGCGTCGTGATGTCGGTGGTGGTGTTCTTCATGCGCCGCAGCTACCCGGCCACCATCCAGGGCCTGCGCGAGTGGGCCTGGGCGCCGCTGGTGGCCTTCGTCAGCACCCTGCTGTTCGCCGCGCGCGACGTGCTGCCCGACTTCCTCACCATCGTGGTCGCGAACGTGGTGCTGTTCGAGGCCTGCCTCCTCTACTACGCCGGCAGCCAGCGCTTCCTGCACGGCCGCAGCGACACCGCCGGCTGGCACGGCCTGACCGTGCTGATGGCCTGCGCGCTGTTCTGGTTCAGCGCGTTCAAGCCCGACTACGAGATCCGGCTGGTGATCGTCACGGCGCTGGTCGCCGCCCTGTTCTTCAACCACGCGCTGCTCTACATCCGCAACCGCGGCCGCGTGCTCGGCATGCGGCTGATGATCGTGCTGCTGCTGCTGCAGGCGCTGGTGGCCCTGGCGCGGCTGGTGTCGGCGCTGCTGGGCATGGCCGGCGTCGGCCTGATGGACGCGACCCTGCTGCAGTCGATCTACATCTCGATGTACTCCTTCACCGTGCTGCTGCTGTCGATCGCCGCCATCCTGATGGCGACCGACCGCATGCACTCGGAGTTCGAGTTCCTCGCCACCCACGATCCGCTGACCGGCGTGCTCAACCGGCGCGCGCTGCTCGACGCCTGCCAGGCCCAGCTGGCCGCGGCCGGGCGCGACGGCGGCTCGAAGACGCGGCGCATGGCGCTGCTGATGATCGACGTCGACCACTTCAAGTCGATCAACGACCGCTTCGGCCACCAGACCGGCGACGCCGTGCTGCGCGAGGCCGTCGGCCGCATGCAGCGCGCCATCGGCGACAACGGCCTGCTCGGGCGCTATGGCGGCGAGGAGTTCGTCGTGATGCTGCCCGAGGCCTCGCCCGCCGAGGCCACCGAGTTGGCCGCGCGGGTCAAGGCCAGCGCCGGCGAGGCCTTCCCTCCCGACTCGCCGCTGGCCGCCGTGGGCGCCTTCACCGTGAGCATCGGCGTGGCGCCGCAGCAGCCGGGCGCCGACATCGACGACATGCTCGGACAGGCCGACGAGGCGCTGTACCGCGCCAAGTCGCTGGGGCGCGACCGCGTGGTGCTGGCCGGCTGAGCGCGGCCGCATCGGCTGCGCCCTCCTTCCGACGCCATCAGCCGCCGGCTTCCTACGCCCGACAGCAGCTCGGCTGCGCATCGTGGTGCCATGTCCCTGCTCCCGCTTCGCCGTCTGGCGGTGTTCGTCGAGGCGCCCGATGACGGCCGCTTCGAATGGGTTCTGGGCGAGCTCGACGCCGACGACCACGTGCAGACGATCGCCCGTGCGCGCCGCGGCGTCGACAGCTACCAGCGCGCGATGGCGGCCGGCCTGCTGAAGCTGCAGCAGCAGGTCGAGGACCTCGACGCGGGGCCGAGGGAACAGACCCCGGCCGACGAGGACGAGGACGACAGCGCCGAGGCCTCGGCCCGGCCCGCGCCGCGCGGCACGGCCTTCGGCTTCGGCCGGCCTTCCTGAACCGCCCTCACCACCCATCACGAGGACCCACCATGGCCACCGGCACCCGAACCCTCTGGAAAGGCGCGATCACCTTCGGCCTGGTCCACATCCCCGTCGGCCTGCACACCGCGAGCACCGAACAGGGCGTGGACTTCGACTGGCTCGACAAGCGCAGCATGGACCCCGTGGGCTACAAGCGCATCAACAAGCGCACCGGCCGCGAGATCGACCGCGACAACATCGTCAAGGGCGTCGAGTACGAGGATGGCAAGTACGTGATCGTCTCGCCGGCCGAGATCGAGGCCGCCTTTCCGCGCACCACGCAGACCATCGAGATCGAGCGCTTCATCGATGCCAACGACATTCCCTTCGTCTACCTCGAGCGGCCCTACTACGTGGCGCCGATCAACAAGGGCCAGAAGGTCTACGCGCTGCTGCGCGAGGTGCTCGTGAAGACCGGCAAGGTCGGGCTCGCGAAGGTGGTGATCTCGACCAAGCAGCACCTGGCCGTGCTCGTGCCCTCGGGCAAGGCGCTGGTGCTGAACCTGATGCGCTGGGGCGACGAAGTGAAGTCGCTCGAGGGTCTGGAGCTGCCGCCCGAGGGCGTGAAGAGCGCGAGGATCACGCCGGCCGAGATGAAGATGGCCGAGCAGCTGGTCAAGGACATGTCGGGCGCCTGGGCCCCCGAGGACTTCCAGGACAAGTTCAAGCACGCGGTGATGAAGATCGTGCAGAAGAAGGTCAAGGCCGGCGACACCGAGACGGTGATCGAGCCCGAGGAAGAGGCGCCGGGCCCGGGCGCGAAGGTGATCGACCTGACCGAGCTGCTGACGCGCAGCCTCAAGGGCGCGAAGGCGGGGGCCGCCGCGAAGAAGGGGGCGCGCGCGGCGCCCAAGGCGGGGAAGACGGCGGCGAAGAAGACGACGCGCGCCAAGGCCGCGCCGGCCAGGAAATCGGACGAGCGCAAGGCGGCCTAAGGGGCGCGAGGGGGACAATCGGGCCCTCGTCCGAAAAGCCCGCTCCCATGCCGCCCACCCCGTACCTGTTCCTTTCCCTCTCGACCTCGCCAGCCGCGGACCGGCCGGACACGCACGCGCGCTGCCTCAATGCCGCGGGCCGCTGGGCGGTGCACGGCACGGCGGACGCGCCGCTGCTGGCGTGGCACGCGGACCAGGCCGACGAAGCGCGCGCCGCCGCCGAGCGCGCGGCCCGGGCCCAGGGCCGGCGGGTCGAAGTGCTGTCGCGCGGCGATGCCGCCTGGGAGGAAGGGCGCGAGATCCGCCTGTTCAGCGAAGCCGCGGCATCGGCGCTGCTCGGTGCGGCCGCCCCGAGCGAAGCCAGGGCCCGCCGCCTGCGCGTGGAGATCGACAAGCTCGAGGCCTTCTGCCTGGTGGTGCGCCAGGCCTCGGCCGCGACCGATCACGAGGCATTCATGCGCATCAGCCGCGCCGCGGGCAAGGCGCTGCAGGTGCGCTTCGGCGGCGGATCGGTCTCGTCGGCCTCCACCTGGCTGGCCGGCCCCAAGGGCCAGGAAGCGCTGCAACACGTGCTGGCCGGCGAAGCCGAACTGGCCGGACGGCTCACGCTGCGCGAGATCGCCGAGACCGTCGCGCTGGCACAGCAAACCGAACGCCTGCGCCTGGAAGCCGAGCACCCGGGCACGCTGCACTGAGCCTCGCGGCGCTCAGCGCGTCGGCTCCGACGCCGAAGACAGCCGCCGTATCTGCGCCTTCGCGATCGCCCGCCGCGCGAGCGAGCGCGAATTGCCCATGAACCATTCGTAGGTCGCGATGGCGGCCAGGGTCTCGCCGCGTTCCTCGAGCTCGATGGCCTCCGCCATGCAGCGCGCGAACAGCAGGATGGCATCGCGCTCGCGCGGCGGCGCGGCCAGCGAGCGGAGCCTGAGCTCGGGCTGCACGAGGTGGATCTGCCGCTGCACCTCCATCACCTCGATCAGCGCGCGGCCTATTCTTTCGATGTTGTCGGACAGGGGTTGGAGCCGGGTCTTGTGGGCGTCGTCCGCCGCCTGGTCCAGCAGGTGCGAAGCCACTCGCAGCAATTGATGAAGGCGCTTGAGCGTCATCTGCCGACCATAGTTTTTCCGCGCCCGCCGCACATCCCCTCATGCGAGGGGCCAACGCGCCGCCAGCCCCCTCGATGGTGTAAAAACGCGGCCGCGCAGCCAGCACCGGCCCCGCGCAGGGAGAGGCACAAGATGAAGATTCTTGTCGTGGACGACCACGCACTGTTCCGTGCGGGTCTGCGCCTGCTGCTCGCCGGCATGGAAAGCCGCGCGGCCGTCTACGAGGCCGCCACCCTCGGCGAGGCGACCGCGCTCGCCGCCGAACATCCCGATCTCTCCGTCTGCCTGCTCGACCTCACGCTCGCGCGCGAACGCGGCCTCGATGCGCTCACGGCCTTCAAGGCGGCCGCGCCCGATGTCGCCGTGGTGATCGTCTCGGCCACCAGCGATCTCGCGACCGTGCATGCCTGCATCGATGCCGGCGCCATGAGCTTCGTGCCCAAGAGCATGCCGCCCGCGACCCTGACGCAGGCGCTGCAACGGGTGCTGGCGGGCCAGATCCATCTGCCCGAGGAAGTGCTGAGCACCGTCGCGGTGGCACCCCGGCGCCCGGCGCTGAGCCCGCGCGAGCTCGACGTGCTGCGCGGCCTGGCCCGGGCCCTGCCGACCAAGACGATCGCACGCGAGCTGCGGCTGTCCGAATACACCGTCAAGGAATACATACGCGGGCTGTTCGAGGCGCTCGACGTCCACAACCGGACCGAGGCCGTGATCACCGCGGGGCGGCTCGGCCTGCTGGACCTGCCGCGTCCTTCGTAGCCCGCGGGCCCCGTGCGAGCGATACCCGCCCCTGCCGCCGCGGCCTCGTTCGAACACGAGCTGCGGCGGGAGTTCGTCGAACTGCATGCGCGCGTGACCTTGCGCATACCGCTGGCGCAGGCCCTGCTGGTCGGCGGCTCGGCCTTCGTGCTGCTGCCGCAGGTGCCGCTCGCGGAGTTCGCGCTGTGGGCCGTCGCGGTGCTGTGCATGGAGGGCGCGCGCGCCGCCCATGCCTGGCACGTGCTGCGGCGGCTCTCGCGCCTCGACCTGCGCCAGGCCCTGCGCCAGCAGGTCGCCCTGGCCTTCCTGGCCGGTGCCGAGGCCGGCGTGATGCTGCCGCTGTTCAACCCCGACCTCAGCGCGCTGAACCAGACCTTCCTGACCTTCATCCTGGTCGCGCTGCCGGCCATCGGCGTCGCGGTCTCGATCTCCTCGCGCCTCGTTGCCGGCACCTATGCCGCCGCGATCCTCGTGCCCACCTCCACCGCCTGGGTGGTGCTGCATCCGGAGCACCTGCTGGCTTCCGCGGTCATGACCATCGCCTACATGCTGGCGCTGCTGTTCGCCGCCAACGAGAACGAGAAGCTGCTCACGCGCTCGGTGGCGATCCGGCGCGAGCGCGACGAGATGGTGCGCCACCTCGAGCGCAGCAATGAAGAGGTCCAGGCGGCGGTCACGCGCGCGGAGGCCGCGGCGCTGGCGCGCACGCGCGTGCTCGCGGCCGCGAGCCACGACCTGCGCCAGCCGCTGCACGCGCTGTCGGTCTACAGCGCGATCCTGGCCGCGAGCCCCACGCCGGCCACGCTGGACGAGGTGGCCGCGCACATCGACCAGTTGGTGCGTTCGCTCGGTGCGCTGCTGCACGGGCTGCTCGACCTGTCGCAGCTCTCCTCGGGCCACTACGTGCCGGTGCGGCAGCGCTTCGCGCTCGACGCGGTGATCGCGAGCGTCTGCGCCGAGTTCGAGGCGGCCGCGGCGACCAAGGGGCTGTACTTCACGCGCGAGCTGCGGCCCGTCACGCTCGAGAGCGATCCCACCGCGGTGCTGCGCATCGCGCGCAACCTGATCGACAACGCCATCAAGTACACCGAGCGCGGCGGCCTGCGCGTGCGGCTGCGGCACGACGGCCTGTGCGCCATCCTGGTGGTGGAGGACAGCGGCAGGGGCATCGCCCCCGCCGAGCACGACCGCATCTTCGAGGAGTTCTACCAGCTCGGCAACGCGGGGCGCGACCGCAGCCAGGGCGTGGGCCTGGGGCTGGCGATCGTCGAGCGGCTGGTCGTGCTGATCGGCGCGCGCATCTCGCTGCGCTCGCGGCTCGGCGCCGGCAGCCGCTTCGAAGTGCGCATGCCCGGCGTGCGCGAGACGCCGCCGCCCGTGGCCACCGCCGTGCTGCCACCGCCGGCCGCCGCGCTCGAGGCCACGACCGGCGGCCGGCCGACGATCTACCTGGTCGACGACGAACCCGACATCGTGCGCGGCATGACGACCCTGCTGCAGGCCTGGCAGCTCGAGGTGCGCGCCGCCCTCGATGCCGCCGGCACGGCGGCGCTGTTCGACGCCGGCGGCTGCCCCGACCTGCTGATCGCGGACCTGCGGCTGCGCGGCAACGAACACGGGCCGGCACTGGTCGCGCGGCTGCGCGAACTGCATGGCGAGTTTCCGGTGGTCTTCATCACGGGCGAGACCTCGTCCGAGGCCTTGCGCGAGGCGCGCGCCACGCGCTGGCCGCTGCTGCACAAGCCCGTGGATGCGCAGACATTGCGCGCGACGATCGAGTCGCTGCTGGCACCGTCGGCCCGGATTTGAGTTTTATTTATCTGAGTTGAAAATTAGACTGAATATTTTTCATGGCGATGTAACGAACAAACACCATCCTTTGGTTTTCATTTCGACGGAACTCTTCCCGCAGCGCAGCCCTGCCTTGCGGAACCCGTCTTCTTTTCCAGAGGTTCATGGTGTTCACGACGCCCCAGTCTTTTTCCAAACGCTTCCTCGCGGTGGCCTGCGCAGTCTTTCTCGCCTCGTGCGGGGGCGGCTCGGGCAACAGCGGATTCGCTTTTCTTCCTCCGCCCGCCGACCAGGGTTCGGGTGGCTCCGGCGGCCCCGGCACGCCTGACGACCCGAACGCCCGCCACGCCGCGGCCGTGAGCCTGCAGGGCGACGGCCACGGCGACGTGGAGTCGCTCGACACCGCGCTCGCCTGCGACACCCAGTGCAGCGCCGACTACGCCCAGGGCGCGAGCGTCAAGCTCATCGCCACCGCCGCGCGCGGCTCGGTCTTCGACGGCTGGCAAGGCGCCTGCGAAGGCACCGAGGTCTGCGAACTGACGATGGACCAGGCCCGCAACGTGGTGGCGAAGTTCTCGCTGGCCGCGAACGCCGCGCCCACCGGCACCTGGTTCAAGGGCGACACCCATGTGCACGACGACCACTCCGACGACGGCAGCGCGCCGCGCCAGCTCAACAAGGACAAGGCCAAGGGCAACCTCTCGCTGGCCGACCAGATCGGCCAGGCCGGCCGCACCGGCCTGGACTTCGTGCCCTTCACCGACCACCGCACCTACGACCAGCATTACGACCCGCTGTGGGAATCGTCGTCGCTGCTGCTGATCCGCGGCGAGGAAGCCAACGGCAAGCCGCACGCCATCGCGCTCGGCGGCGTGGACTCGGTCGAGCAGGGAGCCATGCATCCGGACCGCGCGCAGTTCGCGCTGGTCCAGCAGTCGATCTGGGATGCGCACGCGCAGGGCGCCATCTGGTCGGTCGCGCATGCCGACGACGGCGAGACGAATTCCGACGGCACGCCCAACGTGAATGCCAACGTGCAGGGCGTCAACCTGGTCGAGGTCTGGAACCGCTCGAAGAGCCCGGACAAGCAGATGGACTACGCCGAGAACCGCTGGAACGCGGGCTTCCGCTTCGGCGTGGCCGGCGCCAGCGACAACCACTTCCGCGAGTACTGGGGCGCGCCCTACCTCAACAGCCCCGGCATGCCGGTGACCAAGGTGCTGGCCAAGGGCTACAACGAGCGCGGCATTCTCGAGGCACTGCGCGCGGGCTACACCAGCCTGTCGATCAACCCGACCGGCCCCGGCGTCTCGATGACCACGGACCTCAAGGGCGGCGGCTACACCGCCATGAGCGGCGACGAGGTCTTCGTGCCCGCGGGCACCACCGGCCACCTGCGCATCGGCGTGCAGCGCGCTGCCGGCATGGACGTGCTGCTGTTCCGCATGCCCGGCAAGAGCGCCGGCCCGATGAAGACCTTCAAGCCGACCCGCGACGACGAGACCTACACGGTCGACATCACCGCCGGCTCGCAGCCCGACTGGTACCGCGTCGAGGTGCGCGGCATCAACGTGCCGATTCCGCCGGCCGCGGCCGCGATGGAGCTCAAGGCGGCCGTGTCGCCGATCTTCGTCTCGCCGGCCCCGGTCGAGGCCAAGGCCGAGATCGCCGTGCCGAAGGAAGACAGCGTGGCCGACGGCGCCCTGCGCGTCGCCGGTGCGCGCGGCGACTTCGCCGGCTTCCCCGACCTCGTGACCGTCGACGGCGTGACGCACGTGGTCACCGAGATGCATGGCGATGCCACCAGCACGGTGGTCTACCGCCGCCGCGATGCCAAGGGCGTCTGGAGCGATGCCGGCCAGACGCTGAGCGGCAAGGGCCAGGCGCGCTTCCCGCGCGTGGCCGTGCGCGGCAACGACGTCTGGGTGGCCTGGGAGGAAGACGCGGTGCAGGTGCCGCACCGCCCGGTCATCAACCTGCGCCATTCGGCCGACGGCGGCGCGACCTGGGCCTCGACCGACACCGTGCGCTCGCTCGAGGGCCGTGCCGAGCATCCGGACGTCGCCGTGGCCGCGAGCGGCAAGCCGGTGCTGGCCTGGCAGGAGATCCAGGCCGACCAGCCCTTCGACATCATGGTGCAGGAGGTCGGCACCGACGCGCAGCCGCGCAACCTCTCGCGCGCCGGCAAGTCGGTCGACGCCGGCGTGCTCGACGACACGCGCTCGCCGCACTACCCGGCTTCCGTGCTGCCGAACCTGACGGTCGCGGCCGATGGCCGTGTCGCCGTGGCCTGGCAGGACAACCGCAACGACCAGGATCCGCTGTGGACCGGTGCCGCCGCCTACGGCGACGGCTCGAACCCCGACGACTGGCAGGTGCAGGTCGCGGTGCGCGACGCCGCCGGCGCCTGGAAGACGCCCGTGAGCCTCGGCGCCACCGACCGCGCCGATCGCCATCCCGACGTGATCTTCGGCGGCAACGGCGACCTGGTCGTGGCCTGGGAAAGCAAGGAGCAGGAGCCGGCCGGCAAGAACATCGCGGTGCTCGCGGCGGTGTCGGGCGACGGCGGCGCGACCTTCTCGGCCCCCACGGTGCTGGCCGCGGAGCCGACCACCATGAGCCAGCGCCCGCGCCTGGGCGTGGACAAGGACGGCTCGGTGCGCGTGGTCTGGTTCGACTCGCGCTCGGCCGACTGGCGCTGGCGCGTGATGACCGCGGTCTACAAGAAGCCCGCGGGCTGGGACACCGGCACGCTGCTCAAGGGCTCCGGCATCAACACCTGGCCGGTGACCTCGGGCGGTGTCATCGCCTTCGCGAGCACGCGCAACGCCACGCGGCTGCAGCGTGACCAGACGCAGCAGGTGTTCCTGCTGGCCACGAAGTAACGGCCCCCGCTTCAACGCCCGATGCCCCGCTCGCGGGGCATTTTTCATGGGCCGGCGCATGAGGACGCGCGGAGAAGGGCTCCCACAGGCCCGGGAATACCCTCTGCCAACCCAGGCCCTTTCTTGCCTACATTGCTTGTATGCAAGATTTCCGACGACTTGCATGCAAATAACACAGGAGATTGCCATGCGTCGTTTCACCCGCTCCCTGTTCGGCCAGGTCGTGCTCGCCCTGCTGATCGGCGTGGTGCTGGGCCTCTTGGCCCCGCAGTTCGCCGTCAAGCTCAAGCCGCTGGGCGACGGCTTCATCAAGCTGATCAAGATGATCATTCCCGTGCTGGTCTTCTGCGTGGTGGTGCATGGCATCGCCGGCGCGGGCGACCTGAAGCGCGTGGGCCGCGTCGGCGTGAAGGCGCTGATCTACTTCGAGCTGCTCACCACCATCGCGCTGGCGATGGGGCTGGTGCTGGCCTTCGTGTTCCAGCCCGGCGTGGGCATGAACGTCGATCCGGGCAAGCTCGACCCGGCCGCGATGAGTGCCTATGCCTCCAATGCCGACAAGCTCACCAGCGGCGGCACGGTCGAGTTCCTGATGAAGCTGATCCCCACCACGGTGGTGAACGCCTTCGCGACCGGCGACGTGCTGCAGGTGCTGCTGTTCGCGGTGCTGTTCGGCTGCGCGCTGTCGCTGCTCGGCGAGCGCGGCAAGCCGGTGGCGGTGGTGGTGGACGCGCTCTCGCTGGTGCTGTTCAAGATCATGGGCATCCTCATCAAGCTGGCGCCGCTGGGCGTGCTCGGCGCGATCGCCTTCACGGTGGGCCAGTACGGCGTGGGCTCGCTCAAGCAGCTCGGCATGCTGATCGCGCTGTTCTATCTCGCGGTGCTGGTGTTCGTGTTCGTGGTGCTGGGCTTCGTGATGCGCATGTCGGGCTTCAGCCTCTGGAAGCTGCTGCGCTACCTGCGCGAAGAGCTCGCGATCGTGTTCGCCACCACCTCGTCGGACAGCGTGCTGCCGCAGATCATGGCCAAGCTGCGCCGCATGGGCATTCGCGACTCGACGGTGGGCCTGGTGATCCCCACCGGCTACTCGTTCAACCTCGACGCCTTCTCGATCTACATCACGCTGGCGGCGGTGTTCATCGCGCAGGCCACCAACACGCCGATCACCATGACCGACCTGCTGACGATCCTCGCGATCTCGCTGGTCACCTCCAAGGGCGCGCACGGCGTGCCGGGCTCGGCGATCGTGGTGCTGGCCGCCACCCTGCATGCGATTCCGGCCATTCCCGCGATCGGGCTGGTGCTGGTGCTGTCGGTCGACTGGTTCATGGGCATCGCGCGCGCGCTCGGCAACCTGATCGGCAACTGCGTGGCGACGGTGGCGATCGCCGCCTGGGAAGGCGACATCGACCGCGAGCGCGCCCATGCGGTGCTCGACGGCCGCGCGACACCCGATGAACCGGCGCTGGCAGAATCCGGCGCGCCGCCCGTCGGCGCCGCCCTCGAACGCCACTGAAGCAAGCCACCCGCCGCCCCGCCACCGATGAGCACCACCGAAGTCAGCCCCACCGTCATCGCCGAGCGCGTGGTCGAGGCGATCCTCGCGCAGAAGCTCGCCCCCGGCGAGCGGCTCGGCGAGCAGGCGCTGGCCGAGAACTTCGCGGTCAGCCGCACCATGGTGCGCGAGGCGCTGATGCAGCTGCAGGCGCGCGGCTTCGTCGAGGTGCAGTCGCGCCGCGGCTGGTACGTGGTCGAGCCCTCGGCCGAGGAGGCGCGCGACGCCTTCCGCGCGCGCCGCATCATCGAGTCGGGCATCCTCTCGGAGCCCGAGGGCCGGCCGCTGGCGAAGGTGATCCGCAAGCTGCGCGACCACATCGCCGACGAACAGCGCGCGGTGGAAGGCGCCGACGCCGCCACCCGCGCCTTCCTGCTGGCCGACTTCCACGTCTGCCTGGCCGAGCAGCTCGGCCACCAGCTGCTGGTCGACGTGCTGCGCGACCTGACGGCGCGCACCACGCTGGCGGCCACGCTCTACCAGTCGAAGCACGAGGCCGGCCAGTCCTGCGCCGAGCACGAGGCGATCGTGGCCGCGCTCGAGCGCGGCGACAGCGCGCGCGCACGCAGCCTGATGCTGGCCCACATCGGCAACGTCGAGCGCGCGCTCGAGGTCGAGGCCAGCGCCGAACCCGATGCCTCGGCACGGCTGCGCGCCACGCTGGCGCCGGTGGCCTTGCCGCGCGCCAAGCGCTGAGAAACGTGCATTAGGTCCGCGCCGGCCGCCGGCGGCGGCGCACGAAGGGGCCCGCGACTACAGAGGCGGCCCGGCGGGCTCGGCTACAGTCCGGGTCAACCATGAACTCTCCCCAACTCCAGCGCGGCGTGTTCCTCGCCCTGCTCGCCATCGTCACCGTCGCCTTCCTGTGGGTGCTGATGCCGTTCTTCGGCGCGGTGCTCTGGGGCGTGTCGCTCGCGATCCTGTTCACGCCGCTCTACAAGTGGCTGCTCAGGAAGATGCGCGGCAAGCCCAATGCGGCGGCGCTGTCCACGCTCGCGATCTGCCTGGTGATCGTGATCTTGCCGCTGGCGATGATCGGCGTGTCGCTGGTGCAGGAAGTGGCGCTGGTCACGCAGAGCATCCGCTCGGGGCAGATCAACTTCGCGGCCTACTTCCAGCAGATCCTGGCCGCCACGCCGCAGTGGCTGCTGAACCTGGTCGAGCGCTTCAACCTAGGCGACGCGGCGGCCTGGCAGGCGCGCATCTCGACCATCGCCGGCCAGGGCAGCCAGCTGATCGCGAGCCAGGCGCTGGCCATCGGGCAGAACACCTTCGACTTCGTGGTCAGCTTCTTCGTGATGCTGTACCTGCTCTATTTCCTGGTGCGCGACGGCGCCTCGCTGTCGAAGACCATGCGCGACGCGCTGCCGCTGGCCAAGCCGCACACGCACTACCTGCTCAACAAGTTCACCACCGTGATCCGCGCCACCATCAAGGGCAACGTGGCGGTGGCGGTGGCGCAGGGCGCGCTGGGCGGGCTGGCGTTCTGGTTCCTCGGCGTGCAGGGCGCGCTGCTGTGGGCGGTGCTGATGGCCTTCCTGTCGCTGCTGCCCGCCGTGGGCGCTGCGCTGATCTGGGGCCCGGTGGCGATCTACTTCCTCGCCACCGGCCATTTCTGGCAGGGCGGCATCCTGATCTTCGTCGGCGTGTTCGTGATCGGCCTGGTCGACAACATCCTGCGCCCGGTGCTGGTGGGCAAGGACACGCAGATGCCCGACTACATCGTGCTGATGTCCACCATCGGCGGCATGGCGATCTTCGGCATCAACGGCTTCGTGATCGGGCCGGTGGTGGCGGCGCTGTTCATGGCGGCCTGGAGCCTGTTCGCCGATTCGGGCCACGTGGGCACGGGCCACGAAAAGCCGGCCGACGAGGCCGAGGACGGCCGCCACCACGGCCAGCACGGCGGCCAACACAAGGGCCAGCACAAGGGCTGAAGCCGGCTCCGGGGGCCGGCCGTTCGCGCCGGCCTGCGCGCATTTCGCGCGTGCATTCGCGCATTCCGTCGCATGGCGCTGGGCAGCGGCCGCCGCCTTTGGGATCGTCGGGTCTTTCATCCACCACGACGAGGACCGCCATGCACCTTCCCGCTTTCCTGCCCCGCCCGGCCGCGCGCACCCTGTACGCCGCGACCGCCGTCGCCGCCCTCGCGGCCGCCACGCTCGCGCCGCTGAGCGCGCGGGCCGCCGACCTCAGCCTGAACGTGGCCGAGGGCCCGGCCACCGAGGCCACGCTCTACATCGCGCTGTATGCCGATGCCGCCAGCTTCGGCGCCAGCAAGCCGCTGGCCTCCCAGAGCCTGCCGCTGCGCGAGGGCAAGGCGCGCGTGGTGTTCGCGGGCCTGCCGCCGGGCCGCTATGCGGTGCGCGCCTATGCCGACGAGAACGGCAACGGCAAGCTCGACACCAACCTCGTGGGCCTGCCGACCGAGCGCTACGGCTTCTCGAACGATGCCAGGGGCAAGCTCGGCGCGCCCGACTTCGAGGCCGCGGCGATCGGCGTCGACGCCGACCTGCAGAGCGCCATCCACCTGCGCTGAGGAGGCCGCCATGCAACGACGCGAACTGCTGCGCCTGCTGGCCGGCACCGGCGCCCTGCCCCTGCTCGCACCCTGGGCCCGAGCAGCGGGCGAGGAGAACTGGCAGGCCCAGTTCGAGGCCGCCGACGCCCCCTGGAAGATCGGCTTCGCCACGCCGCCCGGCGACCTGCCGCCGACCCGCGCCACAGTGCGCGGGCGCTTCCCCGACGCGGTGGCCGGCACGCTGTTCCGCGTCGGCCCCACCGGCCACGACCTGGGCGGCGAGCGCTACCACCACTGGTTCGACGGCGACGGCATGGTGCACCGTTTCGCGATCGCGGGCGGCGAGGTGCTGCACCAGGGCCGCTACGTGGCCACGCCCAAGCGCGTGGCCGAGCTGCGCGCCGGGCGCCGGCTGGTCGAGGCCTTCGGCACCGTGCCGCCGGGCGCGGAGCCGCCGGCCTCGCCCGACGCGATGAACGTCGCCAACACCAGCGTGCTGCCGCTGCAGGGCGAGGTGCTGGCGCTGTGGGAAGGCGGTTCGGCCACGCGCCTCGATGCGCGCACGCTCGATACGCTGGGCCTGAAGACCTGGCGCGCCGACCTCGCGGGCATGCCGTTCTCGGCCCACCCGAAGGTCGACCCCGACGGCACGGTCTGGAACTTCGGCGTGAGCTCGGGCGCGAGCCTGCTCGCGCTCTACGAGATCGCGCCCGAGGGCGGCCTGCGCCGCGCCGCCGCAGTGCCGGTGCCCGACCTGCCGATGGTCCACGACTTCGCCGTCACCGAGCGGCACCTGGTGTTCCTGATGCCGCCGCTGGTGTACGACGGCAAGCGCAAGGAGGCCGGCGCCAGCTTCCTCGATGCCCATGTCTGGCGGCCCGAGCTCGGCATGCGCGCGCTGGTGGTCGACAAGCGCGACTGGGAGCGGCGCCAGCTGCTGACCCTGCCGGCCGGCTTCCTGTTCCACGTCGGCAATGCCTGGGAGGAAGACACGCCGCGCGGCCCGCGCATCCACATCGACTACGTGCGCACCGAGGACGCCGAGTCGGTGTTCACGACCAACCGCGAGCTGATGCGCGCACGCCGCGTGCGCCAGAACGAACCGCGCCTGACCGTCGCCACGCTCGACCTGGCCGCCGGCCGGGCCACGCAGAAGGTGCTGCCGCAGGAGGCCGAGTTCCCGCGCATCGATCCGCGCCGCGTCGGCCTGCGCCATCGCCAGGTGATCCATGCCACGCTGACGCGGCCCGACGTGCCGGGCTTCCAGGCGGTGGCGCGCACCGACGTCGAGAGCGGCCGCAGCGAGCGCTTCGTCCATGGCGCGCAATCGATCGTCGAGGAGCATGTGTTCGTGCCCGACGGCAGGAAGCCGGGCTGGGTGCTGGGCACCTCGCTCGACTTCGGCCGCAAGTGCACGGTGCTGTCCTGCTTCGCGGCGGACCACCTCGCGGCGGGGCCGGTGGCGCAGGCCACCTTGCCCTATGCGCTGCCGCTGGGGCTGCACGGGGCCTTCGTGAAGGCCTGAGGCGCGAGGGGACGCATCAGGCGTCCCACCAGCCTTCGTCGAAACGCCCCTGCAGGAAGGCCACGAAGCTCGACACCTTGCCCGGCACCAGCTTGGGCGAGGGAAAGACGGCGTGGATCTCCTGCTCGGGCAGCGCATGGTCGGCCAGCACCGCGCGCACCTTGCCCGCGGCCAGCGACTCGCTGGCCACGTAGCGCGGCATCAGCGCGATGCCCAGGCCGTCGCGCGCGGCCGCCAGCACGGCCGAGAGGTTGTTGGAGCGGAAGCGGCCCGACACCGGCACCGTCACCGGCTCGCCCTTGGGCGTGTGCATGCGCCAGAACTCGTCGCCCACCACGCTGCTGTAGATCAGCGCCACGTGCGCGCTCAGGTCCTGCGCGCGCCTGGGCGTGCCGTGCTTCTTGAGGTAGGCCGGCGAGGCGACCATGGCCCAGGGGTTGGCGCCCAGGTAGCGCGCGCCCAGCGAGGAATCGGCCAGCTTGCCCATGCGCACCGCCACGTCGATGCCCTGCGCGATCAGGTCCACGTAGCGGTCCTCGAAGCTCAGGTCGATCTGCACCTGCGGATACCGGCGCATGTACTCGAGCGCGAGCGGCACCACCACGCGGCGGCCGAAGGCCACCGAGGTGCCGACGCGCAGCAGGCCCTGGGCCTGGTTCTGGCGCAGCTGCACCACGCTGTCGGCCTCCTCGGCGTCGCGCACGATCGACTTGCACTTCTCGTAGTAGAGCGCGCCGGGCTCGGTGAGGCTCACGCCGCGCGTGTTGCGGTTGAGCAGCCTTACTTTCAGGCGCGCCTCGGTGGCGGCGATCTGCTTGGTCACCGTGGGCTGGGTGGTGTGGAACTCGAGCGCGGCCTTCGAGAAGCTGCCGGTCTCCACCACGCGCACGAACATTTCCATTGCCAACAGCCGGTCCATCGCCACTCCTTCGGATCGCCGCCATCCTAATCACTTATTCCGCAATGGAATAGGTTTTATGGTCCCGTGCCGTCTTCTTGGAATCCGCCCCGCTTCCTACAGTGGACCCAAGCTTTCAAGGAGACTTTCAATGGCAAAGATGACCGCGGTCCAGGCCGCCGTGCTGGTGATGGAGAAGGAGGGCGTGACGCAGGCCTTCGGCGTGCCCGGTGCCGCCATCAATCCGATGTACTCGGCGCTGCGGCAACGCGGCAGCATCGCGCACATCCTCGCGCGCCACGTCGAGGGCGCCTCGCACATGGCCGAGGGCTACACCCGTGCCGTCGCCGGCAACATCGGCGTGTGCATCGGCACCTCGGGCCCCGCGGGCACCGACATGATCACCGGCCTGTACTCGGCCTGGGCCGACTCGATCCCGATCCTGTGCATCACCGGCCAGGCACCGCGCGCGCGCCTCTACAAGGAAGACTTCCAGGCGGTCGACATCGAGTCGATCTCCAAGCCGGTCACCAAGTGGTCGGTGACGGTGCGCGAACCCGGCCAGGTGCCGCAGGTGTTCCAGCAGGCCTTCCACCTGATGCGCTCGGGCCGCCCGGGCCCGGTGCTGATCGACCTGCCCTTCGACGTGCAGATGGCGCAGATCGAGTTCGACATCGACAGCTACGAACCGCTCAAGCCCTACAAGCCGGCCGCGAGCCGCGCCCAGATCGAGCGCGCGATCGAGATGCTGAACGCGGCCGAGCGCCCGCTGATCGTGGCCGGCGGCGGCGTCATCAATGCCGACGCGAGCGAACTGCTGGTGCGCTTCGCCGAAGCCACCGGCGTGCCCGTGATCCCCACGCTGATGGGCTGGGGCTCGATCCCCGACGACCATCCGCTGATGGCCGGCATGTGCGGCCTGCAGACCAGCCACCGCTACGGCAACGCCACCATGCTGGCCTCCGACTTCGTGCTGGGCATCGGCAACCGCTGGGCCAACCGCCATACCGGCTCGGTCGACGTCTACACCAAGGGCCGCAAGTTCGTGCACGTGGACATCGAGCCCACGCAGATCGGCCGCGTGTTCACGCCCGACTTCGGCATCGTCTCCGATGCCAAGGCCGCGCTCGAGCTGTTCGTGCAGGTGGCCGAGGAGATGAAGGCCGCGGGCCGGCTGCCGAGCCGCCGCGAGTGGGCCAACGCTTGCATCGAGCGCAAGAGGACCATGCTGCGCAAGACCAACTTCGACGAAGTGCCGATGAAGCCGCAGCGCGTGTACCAGTGCATGAACAACAACTTCGACAACGACACCTGCTACGTCAGCACCATCGGGCTGTCGCAGATCGCCGCGGCGCAGTTCCTGCACGTCTACAACCCGCGCCACTGGATCAACTGCGGCCAGGCCGGCCCGCTGGGCTGGACCATTCCCGCCGCGCTCGGCGTGCGCGCGGCCGACCCCACGCGCAAGATCGTCGCGCTCTCGGGCGACTACGACTTCCAGTTCATGATCGAGGAGCTCGCGGTGGGCGCGCAGTTCAAGCTGCCCTACATCCACATCGTGGTCAACAACTCCTACCTCGGCCTGATCCGCCAGGCGCAGCGCGGCTTCGAGATGGACTACTGCGTGCAGCTGGCCTTCGACAACATCAACGCGGGCCCCGACGCCGGCATCGAGAGCAGCTACGGCGTGGACCACATGAAGGTGGTCGAGGGCCTGGGCTGCAAGGCGATCCGCGTCAACCGCCAGGAAGAGATCGCCCCCGCGATCCGCCGCGCCGAGGCGCTGATGGCCGAGCACGGCGTGCCGGTGGTGATCGAGGTGATGCTCGAGCGCGTGACCAACATCGCGATGGGCACCGAGATCGACAACATCACCGAGTTCGAGCCGCTCGCGGAAACGCCGGCCGATGCGCCCACCGCCGTGGCGGCGGTGCTGCTGGACTGAGCACGGGCCATCACCGGATCGATTCGAAGGACCACACCATGCCCAAGTTCGCAGCCAATCTCACCATGCTCTTCACCGAGCTGCCGTTCCTGCAGCGCTTCGAGGCCGCCGCCAAGGCGGGCTTCGAGGCGGTGGAGTACCTGTTCCCCTACCCCTTCGAGAAGAAGGACCTCACCGCCGCGCTGCGCGCCAACGGCCTCGTGCAGGTGCTGCACAACCTGCCGGCCGGCGACTGGGACAAGGGCGAGCGCGGCATCGCCTGCCATCCGGACCGCACCGGCGAGTTCCGCGAAGGCATCGCGATGGCCATCGACTACGCCACGGCCCTCGGCTGCCCACAGGTCAACTGCCTGGTCGGCAAGGTGCCGGCCGGCGTGAGCCACGACATCGCCCACCGCACGGCGGTCGAGAACCTGCGCCTCGCCGCTTCCGAGCTCGAGGCGGCGGGCATCCGCCTGCTGGTCGAGCCGATCAACCCCTTCGACATTCCCGGCTTCTTCCTCAACCGCACCGAGCAGGCGATCGCGCTGATCGACGAGGTGGGCTCGGCCAACCTGCGCGTGCAGTACGACATCTACCACGCGCAACGCACCGAGGGCGAGCTGGGCAACACGCTCACGAAGCACTTCGCGCGTATCGGCCACATCCAGCTGGCCGACAACCCGGGCCGCGGCGAGCCGGGCACGGGCGAGATCAACTACCCGTGGCTGTTCCAGCACATCGATGCGCTGGGCTACGACGGCTTCATCGGCTGCGAATACAAGCCGCGCGCCACCACCGCCGAAGGCCTGGGCTGGCGCGAGGCGCTGACCCGCGCGCAGTGAACGACGACACCACAAGATTCAAGGAAACCTCAGACATGACGCAACAAGCATCGCAACGCATCGGATTCATCGGCCTGGGCATCATGGGCGCGCCCATGGCGGGCCACCTGCTCGAGGCCGGCCACCAGCTGTTCGTGAACACGCACGGCAACACGCCCGAGCCCTTCATCTCGCGCGCCACCATCTGCGCCTCGCCGGTCGAGGTCGCGCGCCAGGCCGACATCGTGTTCGTGATGGTGCCCGACACGCCCGACGTGGAGAAGGTGCTGTTCGGCGAACCGGGCCGCGACGGCGTGGCCGCGGGCCTGAGCAAGGGCAAGATCGTGGTGGACTGCAGCTCGATCGACCCGATCGCCACCAAGGGTTTCGCGCAGCGCATCGAGGCGCTGGGCTGCGGCTACATCGACGCGCCGGTCTCGGGCGGCGAGGTGGGCGCCAAGGCTGCGAGCCTCACGATCATGTGCGGCGGCGACGAAGGCACCTTCGGCCGCGTACGCCCGCTGCTCGAGAAGATGGGCAAGAACGTGACGCTGGTGGGCGGCGTGGGCGACGGCCAGGTCTGCAAGGTGGCCAACCAGATCATCGTGGCGCTGAACATCGCGGCCGTGGGCGAGGCACTGCTGTTCGCGAGCAAGGCCGGCGCCGATCCGGCCAAGGTGCGCCAGGCGCTGATGGGCGGCTTCGCGAGCTCGCGCATCCTCGAGGTGCATGGCGAACGCATGATCAAGCGCACCTTCGCGCCGGGCTTCCGCATCTCGCTGCACCAGAAGGACCTGAACCTCGCGCTGCAGAGCGCGCGTTCGCTGGGCGTGGCGCTGCCGCAGACGGCCGGCGCGGCGCAACTGATGAACGCCTGCGCGGCATTGGGCCATGGGCAGCAGGACCACTCGGCGCTGGTGCGTGCGCTGGAAGCGCTGGCGCAGCACACGGTGGCGCCGGACTGAGCCTGCGGCTCAGGTCTTCGCAGCCTCGAGGGATTCCTTGAGGTTGCGCCGCCGCCAGGCCCAGGTCTTGATGGCCTGCGGCAGGATGCCGAGGCAGGAGGCGTAGTAGGTCACCTTGAAGCCCCAGAAGCGCGGGCCGATGGGGGTGTCGCGGAACAGGTCGCCGGCCAGGATCGACAGCAGCGCCTCCTGCATGCGCCAGACGTTGCGCGGCGCCATGAACAGGCGACGGATCGCCGGCGAGGTGATGCGGTAGATGAACCACGAGAACATCTTCGGCCCGCGCTTCATCACCTTCTCGTAGTGGCGGAACGCGCGCTCGGCTTCCCTGGCCTCGCCGCGCAGCCACAGGTCGGCGGCCGTCGCGGCCTCGAAGCCGCTGTTCATCGCGAGGTAGACGCCCGAGGAGAACATCGGGTCGACGAAGGCATAGGCGTCGCCCACCATCATGAAGCGGTCGCCGCGGCAGAACTTGGAGTCGTAGGCGTAGTTGCCGGTGGCGGTGGCGCCCTCCATCAGCGTGGCGTTCTTCAATCGCGCGGCCAGCTTGGGCGCGAGCGCGATGGTCTCCATCAGGAAGTCCTCGAGCGAGGCGCCCTGGCGGCGCTTGAAGTAGGCCGGCGAGGCCACCGCGCCGACGCTCACGGTGCCGTCCTTGAGCGGGATGTACCAGAACCAGCCGTGGTCGAACCAGAACAGCGAGATATTGCCCTCGAAGCGGCCCGGCCGGCGCTCGGCATTGGCGAAATGGCCGTAGAGCGCGGCGCTCGCATGCTTGCGGTTGCGCTGCTTGGCGTCGAACTGGTTCGACAGCAGGGTGTCGCGCCCGCTGGCGTCGATCACGAAGCGCGGGCGCCAGGCGGTCTCGGTGCCGTCGTCGGCCTTGATCTTCACGAGCGGCCGGTTGTCGGGGGTGCCCTTGCCGGCGTCCATGTCGACGCCCGTGACGCGCTGGCCCTCGAAAGTCCGCGCGCCGCGCTTGCCGGCATGGCGGAACAGCAGCTCGTCGAACTCCGAGCGGCGCACGTGCACCGCGTAGGGGAAGCTCTTGTCCATCGCCTCGCCGAAGTCGAAATGGCTGCTGTGGTCGTGCCAGGGCGAGACGAACTCGGCGCCGTGCTTGCGGATGCCGATGGCCTCGACCTCGGTGCGCACGCCGAGCCGGTCGAACAGCGGCATGTTCATCGGCAGCAGCGATTCGCCGATGTGAAAGCGCGGATGCTGCGCCTTCTCGAACAGCACCACGTCGTGGCCCTTGTCCGCGAGCAGCGCGGCCACGGTGGAGCCCGAGGGGCCGCCGCCGATGACCACGACGTCGGGTTCGGTGCTGGTGAAAGGTCCGGAAGTCATTCGCTGCAAGCCTCTTGTTGTCGTTCTGTCATGTGGAGGATGAAGCCGCCCTCGCGGCAGGGCCGCAACCGGCCGAAGCGCAGTTTAGCCAACCCTCGGGCCGCGTCGAACCCGTTTCGGGCCCCCGTTGCGGGCCCGGCGCACCCGCTCTCTCCCACGCCCGCTATGGGTTCAGGCTTTTTCGGCATCGCCCTGGCAAGAAGAGGTAGCGCTTTTGCGGTAGCCTCGTCGCCCGTAGAAACAAGGAGACTTTCCATGGCCGCCCCCCTGTCACCGGCAGAAGAAGCACTGCGCGAAGCTGCCCGTGAGTACCACCGTTCGCCCGTCAAGGGCAAGATCTCGATCACCCCGACCAAGCCCCTGCTGAACCAGCGCGACCTGTCGCTGGCCTATTCGCCGGGCGTGGCCTATCCCTGCCTCGACATCGCGGCCGATCCGTCCACCGCCGCCGAATACACCGCGCGCGGCAACCTCGTGGGCGTGGTCACCAACGGCACGGCCGTGCTGGGCCTGGGCAACATCGGCCCGCTGGCCGCCAAGCCCGTGATGGAAGGCAAGGGCTGCCTGTTCAAGAAATTCGCCGGCATCGACGTGTTCGACATCGAACTGGCCGAGAACGACCCCGACAAGCTGGTCGACATCATCGCGGCGCTCGAGCCCACGCTGGGCGGCATCAACCTCGAGGACATCAAGGCGCCCGAGTGCTTCTACATCGAGAAGAAGCTGCGCGAGCGCATGAACATCCCGGTGTTCCACGACGACCAGCACGGCACGGCCATCATCTCGGCCGCCGCGCTGATCAACGGCCTGGAACTGGTCGACAAGAAGATCGAGGACGTGAAGATCGCCGTCTCGGGCGCGGGCGCCGCCGCCATCGCCTGCCTCGACGTGATGGTGGGCCTGGGCGTGAAGCCCGCCAACATCCACGCCTGCGACTCCAAGGGCCTGATCTACACCGGCCGCGCGGGCGGCTTCGACGAATCGAAGGCGCGCTACGCGCAGCCCGACACCGGCGCGCGCACGCTGGCCGACGTGGTGAAGGACGCCGACGTGTTCCTCGGCTGCTCGGCCCCGGGCGTGATGACGGCCGACATGGTCAAGACCATGGCGCGCCAGCCGATCATCCTGGCGCTGGCCAACCCCGAGCCCGAGATCCGCCCCGAGCTCGCCAAGGCCGTGCGGCCCGACTGCATCATCGCCACCGGCCGCTCGGACTACCCGAACCAGGTCAACAACGTGCTGTGCTTCCCGTACATCTTCCGCGGCGCGCTCGACTGCGGCGCGAGCAAGATCACGGAAGAGATGAAGCTGGCCTGCGTGCGCGAGATCGCCGACCTGACCAAGGCCGACATCAGCGAGGAAGTGGCCACCGCCTACGCGGGCCAGGAGCTCGCCTTCGGCCCCGACTACATCATTCCCAAGCCCTTCGATTCGCGCCTGATCCTGCGCATCGCGCCGGCCGTCGCCAAGGCCGCGCAGGCCTCGGGCGTGGCCACGCGCCCGATCGAGGACATGGATGCCTACCGCCAGCACCTCACGCGCTTCGTCTACCAGACCGGCATGTTCATGCGCCCGGTGTTCACCGCCGCCAAGCTGGCCACCGCCAAGCGCGTGGCCTATGCCGAGGGCGAGGACGAGCGCGTGCTGCGCGCGGCCCAGTACGCGGTCGACGAAGGCCTGGCACGGCCGATCCTGGTGGGACGCCCCGCCGTGATCGAGACGCGCATCAAGAAGGCCGGCCTGCACATCCGCCTGGGCACCGACTTCGAGGTGGTCGACCCCGAGGACGATCCGCGCTTCCGCATCTACTGGGAGAGCTACCACAAGCTCATGGGCCGCCGCGGCATGACGCCCGAGGCCGCCAAGGCCGCGGTGCGCCGCTCGAACACCGTGATCGCCGCGCTGATGATCCACCTCGGCGACGCCGACGCGATGATCTGCGGCATGGTCGGGCGCTTCGACGCCCACCTCGAGCACATCCGCGACCTGATCGGCCTGAAGCGCGGCGCGCCCGGCTTCGCGACCTTGAACGCGCTCACGCTCGACAAGCGCACCATCTTCATCACCGACACCAACGTGAACGAAGACCCGAGCGCCGAGATGCTCGCCAGCATCGCGCTGATGGCGGCCGAGGAGATCCACCGCTTCGGCCTGCCGCCGAAGGTCGCCTTCCTCTCGCACTCGAACTACGGCAGCTCCTCGCGCGGCTCGGGCCGCAAGATGCGGCTGGCGCGCGACCTGTTCGCGCAGATGGCGCCCGACATCGAATGCGATGGCGAGATGCACGGCGACGCGGCGCTCTCGGAAGAGATCCGCCGCACCGCGCTGCCCGACAGCACGCTCTCGGGCGAGGCCAACCTGCTGGTGTGCCCGAACCTCGATTCGGCCCACATCCTCTACAACGTGCTGAAGATGACCGGCGCCAACGGCATCACGGTGGGCCCGGTGCTGCTGGGCGCCGCGAGCTCGGCGCACGTGCTCACGCCCTCGTCGACGGTGCGCCGCATCATCAACATGACGGCGCTGGCGGTGGCGAAGGTCACGGTCGACAAGTAAGCGGGTCGCTTCAGACCACGGCGTCCTCGGCGGGTGCGAAAGCCTCGCCGAGCGACTGCTCGAGCGGCCGGTAGAGCTCGGGCATGAACATGGTGCGCGACAGCAGCAGCCGCGCGCGCGGCGCGACCAGCACGCGCAGGCGCGCGCCCTCGCGCACATGGGCCGACACCATCGGCCGGCCCTCGTCCGAGAAGGTCATCACGAGGTCGGGGAAGCGCGCGACGCGCCGGCCCTGCTGCTCGAGCAGCATGTATTCGTTGATGAAGCGCAGCACGGTGCGCGCTGCATCGTCGAGCTCGACCACGCCCACGTCCAGCCCCTCCTGCTGCTCGCAGCGGTAGCCGCGCACCGTGCCCTCGGCCACGATGCGGCCCTCGAGCGAGCGCGCCACGGCATCGACGCCGCCGTCGAGCCAGGCCTGGCCCAACGCGATCGCATGGCTGATCGCGCCGGGCGCGCCGTGCCGCTGCGCATAGCCCACCTCGACCGGATTGCGCGCCACCGCCACCAGGCCGCCCGCCTCCACCGAGGCGCGTCGCACCACGGCCGAGGTGCGCTCGAGCCGGCCCGACACCACGCCCTCGACGTAGCGCTGCGGCTCGCCGCCCGCATAGGCCTGCACCGAGAGGTAGCCGGGCTCGGTGTGCAGGCCCAGCGCGCCCATCACGCTCGACGGATGGGCGCGGCCGTTGCAGGCCAGGTCGATCACGGGCAGGCCGCTCATCGCGGCATGGAACCAGCCGTTGACCGTGGTCTCGGCACCGTTCTCGTTGGCATGCAGGCCGACCAGCTCACGGCCCGGCGGCAGTTCGCGGCGCAGCAGCTCGAGCGTGCGCAGCAGGTGCGCGGGCTGCACATGCGGATCGGGCGCGGCCGGCGCGCCGACCAGCGCCATGGTGGCGGTGAGCGCCGAGGGCTCGAACTCGTCGACGCTCCACAGCTGCGGCGTGCCGACCTGCAACGCGAGCGTGGCGGCGCGCTCGCCGGCCGCGATCAGCCCGCCGCCGCCGCCGCCGAGGATGGCGCCGCCCCAGATGGCCGCGCGGACGTCGTCGGGGGTCAGATTGCGTTTCATGGATGCATGGCTCCTGTGTGTGACGAATGAGAAGAAGGGATGGCTACTTGCGCAGGCTCTTCACCGCGCCCGAGAAGAAGCTGTAGAGCGCGTCGCCCGCGATCACGCCGCCCGCGAACACCTCGAGCCGCTCGCGCGCGGCGCTGCCGAGCACGCGCTGCACGAGCAGCCGGCAGGCGATGCCGGCCGCGACCATCCAGCCGGCCAGCGGGCTCGCGATCAGCAGGCCGGTGGCGAACAGCACGCCGAGCTGCTGGCGCGCGCCGCCCGCGAGCTGCAGCAGCGCGCCCGGCACGGCCCACAGCGCGAGGTTGCGCGCGGTGTCGCCCGAGATGCCGGCCTGGATGGCCGCGACGTAGGCCGCGTTGATCGGCGCCGTCTGGTGGTTGGCGAAGAACAGCCGCCAGCTGCAGGCCACGACCACGATCGCCACCGCGAAGCCCACCATGCCGGCGATCATCTGTTCGCGCCGGCCCGCGGTCTCGAAGGCCGTGCCCGAGGTCTCGCCTCGCAGCAGGTGGCCGGCCTTGAGGTCGTAGCCCATGTCGGCGAAGGCCGGCCCGGTGGCGGCCGAGAAGCCCGCGAGCACCACCAGCGCCTCGGGCGGAAAGCCGATCAGGATGCCGATCAGGAGCGAGATCAGCGCCACCGCGAAGGCCGGGAACCAGCCCGAATGCATGGCCGCGATGCCCACGATCAGCTCGTGCACGAAGGCCGCGAAGGTGCCGTAGAGCACGAAGCCCACGAGCATGCCCGGCGACATGCCGTGGTAGACGCCCGTGCCCACGGCCAGCAGCACCATGATCGCGAGGTAGCCGATGCCGCCCAGGCGCAGCGAGCGGCCCAGCGCACGGGCGCCGCGCGCATCGGGCGCGCCTGCAGTGACGCCGTGCTTCTTCAGCACCACGCGGCCCACCTGCGCCAACGCCACGATGCCGGCGCCGATCATCATCCCGTGCGGCAGGTAGAGCGCGCCGATGTCGATGCCGGTCAAGGGCAGGGCATGGCCGCGCACCAGCAGCCCGATGCCGAACGCGGTCATCGCGCCCAGGCCGCCGATCAGCGCCACGCCGAAGGCCGACATCGGCAGCTTGAACACCGCGCCCAGCGCGCCCGTGGCCAGGCCGCCCAGCAGCAGCCAGGCCTGCTTGCCGCCACCGTCGCCCGCCTTGATCGCCTCGGCCGCCGCGATGCCCAGCGGCCACGGGTTCTTCGCGGGGAAGGCCGGCGTGTCGAACATGCGGTAGAGCAGCCAGGCATCGAGCAGCATCGCGAGGCTCACGCCGACCAGCATCGGCACCACCATCTCGGGCAGGCCGAACAGGAACGGGATGCCGATCGGCAGGAACAGGCTGTTGGCCGCGCCGAAGGTGGCCGAGGAGATGCTGGTCTGCGCGAGGTTCTGCGCATGCACCGAGCGGAAGCCGCGGAACATGGCCAGCGGCACGCGCGCCAGGGTCATGGCCGCGAGCGCGCCGATCAGCGAGGTGCTCGGCGTGATGCCCAGGCTCGCGAGCATCTGGATGCCGACGATGGCGCCGAACACGCTGAGCACCAGCGTGAGGACCAGGTTGGCCGGTGCCAGGGCCTTGGGGTGCAGCGCGGGCGGGGTGTGGTCGTGCAGCGGCGCGAGCGCGGTGGCCTCGGTATCGATGCTCATCTTTTCAGTAGTTCCATTTTTTGGAACTTGATGCAATAATATTGAACCTCATCATAGGACCGGTCCGGGCGCTGTCAAGCGCGGTTCACCCGAGCCCGCACCCAGCCCCTGCCCTTGTCGCGCGCCGAACCTATGATTCCCCTCGATCCACCGCCCCCAGATATGAGCACCCTCGCCAACGCCATGGACGTCCTGAAACTGATCGCGCGCCTGCGCCGCGACATCACGGTGACGGACGTGGTGAACGAGCTGGGCCTGCCCAAGAGCTCGGCCTCGCGCACGCTGAGCATGATGGCCGGCTACGGTTTCCTCGACCGCGATGCCGCCACGCGCGCCTACCGGCCGGGCGGCGTGATCATGGAAGCCTCCTACCACTTCCGCGCCTCGCGCAACGCCGCCTCGCTGGTGGAGGAGGCGCTCGCCGCGCTGGTCGACCAGACCCGCTTCACGGGCTACATCAACGTGCTCGACGGCGCCGACACGCTGGTGATCCAGATGCGCGCCGGCGCCGGCGCGCTGCAGATCTACACGCCGCCGGGCAGCCGCGCGCCGGCCTATTCGAGCGCGATGGGCCGCGCGCTGCTAGCGCGCCTGAGCGATGCGGAAGTGACGGCGCTGCTCGGCGGCCGGCTCGACCAGGGCCGCGGCGACGCGCCGCGCACGCGCAAGGACCTGATGGCGCGGCTGGCCGTGATCCGCGAGACCGGCTGGGCCCTGTCGCGCGGCGAGTACGTGACCAACGTGGCGGGCATCTCGTCGTCGGTGTTCGACGCGGCCACGCGCCAGACCTATGCCTTCGGCGTCGCGCTGCCGGCCGAGCTGCTGTCGGAGCCGCTGGTCGAGCGCTACGGCGCCGTGGTGCGCGATGCCGCGGCGAACGTGGGCAAGCGCATCGGCGACCCGTATTGGCTCGCTTTCGGTGCCAACGTCCCCTGAATTTCGAAGGTTTTTCCCGTGTGCGGTGCAGTTTTTCGCTGGGCACGCACCGCCTTGAATCGCGGGAAGGGTTCGCACCAATCACGTGCGGGCACCGTTTTTGCTTGAATCCGGAAGCATTCACTTTCACGGAACCAAGCCCGCATGAACAAGCGCCATCTGCTCCAGTCCTTCCTCGCCGCCTCGGCCCTGAGCTTCGGCCTGCCCTCGGCCTTCGCCCAGGCCACGACGCCGATCAAGTTCCAGCTCGATTGGCGCTTCGAGGGACCGGCCGCGCTGTTCCTGCATCCGGCCGCCAAGGGCTACTTCAAGGCCGCCGGCCTCGACGTGACCATCGACGCGGGCAACGGCTCGGGCGGCACCGTCACGCGCGTGGCCTCGGGCGCCTACGACATGGGCTTCGCCGATCTCGCGGCGCTGATGGAATTCCACGCCAACAACCCCGACAGCCCGAACAAGCCGGTCGCGGTGATGATGGTCTACAACAACACGCCGGCCTCGGTCATGACGCTCAAGAAGAGCGGCATCACCAAGCCCGCCGACCTCACGGGCAAGAAGCTCGGCGCGCCGGTGTTCGATGCGGGCCGCCGCGCGTTCCCGATCTTCGCCAAGGCCAACAACATCGGCACGGTCAACTGGACCGCGATGGACCCGACCCTGCGCGAGACCATGCTGATGCGCGGCGACATCGACGCCATCACCGGCTTCACCTTCACCTCGCTGCTCAACCTCGAGGCGCGCGGCGCCAAGACGGCCGACGTGGTGATCCTGCCCTACCCCGACTACGGCGTGAAGCTCTACGGCAACGTCATCATCGCCTCGCCCAAGCTCATCAAGGAGAACCCCGAGGCGGTGAAGAAATTCCTCTCGGCCTTCGCCAAGGGCGCCAAGGAGGTGATCGCCAATCCCGCGCAGGGCATCGAGTCGGTGAAGGCGCGCGACGGCATCGTCGACAGCAAGCTCGAGACGCGCCGCCTGCAGCTCGCGATCGACACCGTGATCAACAGCCCCGACGCGCGCGCCGACGGCTTCGGCGCGGTCAACGCGGGCCGCCTGTCGCTGATGGCCTCGCAGGTGTCGGATGCCTTCAACACCAAGACCCGCGTGAGCCCCGAGGCCGTGTGGTCCGCCGCGCTGCTGCCGCCGGCGGCCGAACTCAGCGGGATCCTGCGCAAGTGATGGCGGACGCTGCGAACGAGGCCGCCCCCTTCGTCGACTTCCAGGACGTCTGGCTCGCCTACAACGAGGAACTGCTGCGCGCCAACCACTTCGCGGTCGAGGCCATCGACCTGAAGGTGAAGCGCGGCGAGTTCATCGCCATCGTCGGCCCCTCGGGCTGCGGCAAGTCGACCTTCATGAAGCTCACGACCGGGCTCCGGATGCCGTCGATGGGCCGCATCCGCATCGACGGTGCGCCGGTGACCGGGCCGCTCAAGATCTCGGGCATGGCCTTCCAGGCGCCCTCGCTGCTGCCCTGGCGCACCACGGTCGACAACGTGCTGCTGCCGCTGGAGATCGTCGAGCCCTACCGCTCGAACTTCAAGGCCAAGCGCAAGGCGTACGAGGAACGCGCGCGCCGCCTGCTGCAGAAGGTGGGCCTGGGCGGCTACGAGGACAAGTTCCCGTGGCAGCTCTCGGGCGGCATGCAGCAGCGCGCGAGCATCTGCCGCGCGCTGATCCACGAGCCCAAGATGCTGCTGCTCGACGAGCCCTTCGGCGCGCTCGACGCCTTCACGCGCGAGGAGCTCTGGTGCATCCTGCGCGACCTCTGGACCGAGCAGCGCTTCAACGTGATCCTGGTCACGCACGACCTGCGCGAATCGGTGTTCCTGGCCGACACGGTCTACGTGATGAGCAAGAGCCCGGGCCGCTTCGTGGTCAAGCGCGAGATCGAGCTACCGCGTCCGCGCGAGCTCGAGCTCACCTACACCAAGGAGTTCACCGACATCGTGCTCGAACTGCGCAGCCACATCGGCGCGATCCGCGGCAATGCCGCCGGCGCGACCGGTGCCGCCGCGGTGGCCCACTGAGGAGCGGCCATGAAGAACAACAAGCAACTCGAACGCTGGTCGCCCTGGCTGCTGCTCGTGGCGGTGATCCTGCTGTGGCAGGTGATCTGCGCGGGCTTCGGCGTCTCGGACTTCATCTTCCCGAGCCCGCTGCGCATCTGGAACCAGTTCTGGGAGTTCAAGGAGATCATCGCGGGCCATGCCTGGCGCACCTTCTGGGTCACGATGGCGGGCTTCGGCCTCGCGATCGTGGTGGGCGTGCTGCTCGGTTTCGTGATCGGCAGCTCGCGCCTCGCCTATGCGGCCATCTACCCGCTGATGACGGCCTTCAACGCGCTGCCCAAGGCGGCCTTCGTGCCGATCCTGGTCGTGTGGTTCGGCATCGGCATCGGGCCCGCGATCCTCACGGCCTTCCTGATCAGCTTCTTCCCGATCATGGTCAACATCGCGACCGGCCTCGCCACGCTCGAGCCCGAGCTCGAGGACGTGCTGCGCGTGCTCGGCGCCAAGCGCTGGGACGTGCTCATGAAGATCGGCCTGCCGCGTTCCATGCCCTACTTCTTCGGCTCGCTCAAGGTCGCGATCACGCTGGCCTTCGTGGGCACCACGGTCAGCGAGATGACCGCCGCCAACGAAGGCATCGGCTACCTGCTGATCTCGGCCGGCTCGTCGATGCAGATGGGCCTGGCCTTCGCGGGGCTGATGGTGGTGGGCGCGATGGCGATGCTGATGTACGAACTCTTCAGCGTGGTCGAGAAGCACACCACGGGCTGGGCGCACCGCGGGTCGCAGAACCAGTGAGGCGCTTCAGGGGCTGAGCACCGACAGCCCGCAGGCCGCGAGATAGAGCCCCAGCCCGAACACCGCGTGCGTGACGAGGCCGTGCCAGCGCGCCACCCACGGGCGCGGCGTGCGGCGCGCGGCGAACCCCGCGCCCATGCCCGGCTGCATCAGCAGCCAGGGCGCCGCCACCGTGCCGATGCCCACCAGCAGCGCGAGGCCCGGTGTCGGCCGCCGCGCCCAGTCGAGGCCACCGATTCCCAGCAGCACGAGCGCGAATGCGATGCCGGTCGCGTAGTGAAGAGCCCAGCCCAGCAGGCGCTCGCCGGGCACGGGCGCGGTGGCCGCAATCGGCCGATGGACGAAACGCCCGCGCGGCAGGTGCGCGGCCCAGCGGCCGACCAGCGCGTAGTCGAGCGAAGGCAGGCCGAACACGCGCCGGCGCACGACGGCCCAGAGGTCCATCACGACCGTGGCACCGATGCCGGTCGGCACGGCGCGCGCCAGCAGTTCGGCGATCTCAGCCATGGAACACCTCGTGCGGCAGGGCCGCTTCGGCACTGGCGAGCCAGCAGGCCGCGGTGAAGCGCACTTCGTCGCCCTGCACGAAGGGTTCGAAGGCGGCACGCACGGTCTCGATGACGCGCTCGCGTGTCGCCGCATCGGCCTGCTCGAGCGCGAGGCCGACGGGGCCAAGGCGGCTCAGGTAGGGCACGAGCTCCTGCGCGGGCAGGCTGCACGCCAGATCGACGGGACGGAGCGCGATCGCGCCCCAGCCGGCCTGAGCGAGGATGGCCTCGACCCGCTCGCGGTCCGCGAAGCCGAACTGTCCCGGCGCGCCCGGCCGGCGCGCGGGCAGTCGAGGCAACAGCGGCGCCGCGGCGCGTTCTGCCGTGGTCATGAACGGGTTCTCGGCGGCCGCGCGCCACGCGAGGAAGCGCAACACGGCACCGTCGCGCGCGGCGCGCCGCAGGTTCGCGAAGGCCGCGACCGAGTCGTCGAAGAACATCACGCCGAGGCGCGAGACGATGGTGTCGAACCCGGCCGGCGCGAAGGCATGCGTCTGCGCATCGGCGCACACGAAGCGCGCCAGCGAACCCTCGCGCTCGGCGCGTGCGCGGGCGGCCTCGATCATCGGCGCCGAGATGTCGATGCCGACGCATTCGCCGGCATCGCCCGACGGGCTCGCGAGCGCGAGCGTGACGGCACCGGTGCCGCAGCCCACGTCGAGCACGCGACCGAGGGCGCGCCCCGCCAGGGACTCGATCAGCAGCGTGCCGAGCGGTGCGAACAGGCGGTCGAGCAGCGGCTGCCGGTCGACCCAGGCGCGGCCCGCCGGGCCGTTCCACAGCCGCGACTGCTCGCTGTCGGACTCTTGCGTGTCGTGCATCTTTCTTTCCTTTCTGGCTTGCCTTCGGAAGGCGGAGAACGCACTATGCAAGTTCAAGTCGACTTGAGGTCAAGAGGATGGCACCACTGGATATCGCGCAGGTGGCGAGGCAATCGGGCGTGCCCGCTTCCACGCTGCGCTTCTACGACGAGAAGGGGCTGATCGCCTCGACGGGCCGGCAGGGGCTGCGCCGGCTGTTCGATCCCGGCGTGCTCGAGAAGCTCGCGCTGATCTCGCTGGGCCGGGCCGCCGGCTTCTCGCTCGACGAGATCGCGCGCATGTTCGCGCCCGACGGCCAGCCGCGCATCGACCGCCGCATGCTCGAGACCAAGGCCGACGAGCTCGACCGCACCATCCGCCAGCTCGCCGCGATGCGCGACGGCCTGCGGCATGCGGCCGTGTGCCGCGCGCCCAGCCACATGGAATGCCCGACCTTCCGGCGCATCCTGCGCGCCGCGGGCACGGGCGCCATCGCCGCGCCCGATCGCAAGGCGCCGCGCAAGCGCGCCGCTCAGTCGAGCAGCAAGGAGGCCTCGTCGCGCCAGTAGGCGACCGCCGCGAGCCAGCCTTCCCAGACGCAGCCGTTGCAGCCGCGCCCGCAGCAGGTGGTGGGTTCGGGCGGGGGCGCGCGCATCGACAGGCCGCGCGCCGCCAGCAGCGGCGCGATGCGCGCGATCAGGGCCTGGGCACTGGCGAGGTCGGTCGGCGTGGCGAGAAGGGCCGGGTCGGCGAAAGGCGAAGCGGACATGCGGTGCGGAGGCGGTCGAGGCGCGATTGTCGGTGCTTCAGCAGCCCTTCAGGCCGCGCGGGCGTTCGTCCGCAGAATCGCCGCGATGGTCCGCTCCGATGCCCTGCCCCGCCTGCCGCACGTCGACCTGCTGCGCGGCCTGCTGGTGGTCTGCGTGATCCTGCTGCATGCGAACCTGCGCCTGCCCTTCGGTCCGCCCGAGCTCGCGCAGGCACTCGGGCCGCGCCTGCAGGGCATCGTGTTCAGGAGCGGCTACTACGCGGTGATCGCGTTCTTCGTGGTGTCGGGCTACCTGATCACGAGCGCCTCGCTGCGCCGCTGGGGCACGCTGTCGCACGTGCCGCCCGGTGCCTTCTACCGCCTGCGCGCGGCGCGCATCCTGCCGAGCCTCGTGCTGCTGCTCGCGGTACTGAGCGTGCTGCACCTCGCGGGCAGTGCCTGGTTCGCGCTCGACACGACGAAGGTCTCGCTGCCGCGCGCGCTGCTCGCGGCGCTGGGGCTGCACCTCAACTGGCTCGAGGCGCAGGTCGGCTACCTGCCCGGCCCCTGGGGCGTGCTGTGGTCGCTCTCGGTCGAGGAGGCCTTCTACCTGGGCTTTCCGTGGCTGTGCCTGCTCGCGCGCGGCGAGCGCCGCTTCGCGCTGCTGATGCTGGTGCCGATCGCGCTCGGGCCGCTGGCGCGCAGCGTGTGGAGCGACAACGAGCTGTGGCAGGACCACGCCTACCTCTCGGGCATGGACGGCATCGCCTTCGGCTGCCTCGCGGCACTGCTCGCGCACCGCGTGCCGCGCGCGCCCTCGGCCACGGTGCATCGGCTGCTGCTGGCCGCGGGCGCGCTGCTGGTGGCGGGCGTGTTCTGCTTGCGGCGCGAGGTGTTCCAGCTCGGCCTCACGCGCTTCGGCCTGCAGGTCACGCTGCTCGAACTGGGCCTCGCGCTGCTGCTGGTGGCGGCGCACTGGCAGCCCTGGCGCTGGTGCGCGGGCGCGGCCACGGCGCCGCTGCGCTGGTTCGGGCGCCACAGCTACGAGGTCTACCTGAGCCACATGTTCGTGGTGATTCCCGGTGCCTGGTGGTTCCAGCAATCGGGCCTGTCGGCGACGTGGATTCCGCTCGGCTACTTCGCGCTGCTGGCCGCGTCGGGGCTGCTGGGGCAGGTGGTGGCGCGAGGCTTCTCCGAGCCCTGCAACCGCTGGCTGCGCCAGGCCTGATCAGGTCCCGAGGTTCAGCTCCAGCCGCATCCGCGCGCCGCCCGTGTCGTTGCTGCCGATGGTGAGCCGCCCGCGGTGCAGGTGCGCCACCTCGGCCACGAGGTGCAGCCCGAGCCCGGCGCCGCGCCCGCGCGGCACCAGCCGGTGGAAGGGCTCGACCACGCGCTCGCGCTCCGACTCGGGAATGCCGGGCCCCGAGTCGAGCACCTCGATGCAGAAGGGCTCGCACAGCCGCACCTGGATGTCGCAGCCCTGCCCGCCATGCTCGATCGCGTTCTGGATCAGGTTGGTCAGCGCACGCTCGAGCGAGGGCGCATCGCCGCCGACAACGATCGCCAGCGGCGCATCGACCGACAGGGTGCAGCGGTTCATGATCGCGAGCGGCGCGAGGTCGGCCGCCGCGCGCTCGCACAGCGCCTTCAGGTCCACCTGCTGCGCCTGCACCACCACGCCGTCGAGCCGCTGCAGGTCGAGCAACTGCTCGGCCAGTGTCGCCAGGCGCGCCGAGGCCTGCATCAGCTTGACCTTGAGCGGATCGTTGGGCAGCCCCTCGAGGCGGATCTGCAGGATGGTGATCGGCGTGCGCAGCTCGTGCGCCGCGTCGGCCAGGAAGCGCTCCTGCCGGTCGTAGCCCTCGTTGAGCCGGTCGAAGGCGCGGTTGACCGCATTGACCAGCGGCCGGATCTCGCCGGCCACGCCGTCGAGCGGCAGCCGCGTGGTGCGCTCGTGCACGTCGATGCTCTCGGCATGCGCGGCGGTGGCGATCAGCCCCTTGAGCCCGCGCTTCACCACGAAGGGCGTCGCGAGGATCACGCCGAGGCAGGTGACGAGCGCCATCGGCGCCACCAGGAACAGGAAGGCCACGCCGGTGCCGCGCAGCGTGCTCTTCATCGACAGCGGGCTGCCGGTCTGGACCATCATTGCCACCGGGCCGGCGCGCGTCTCGACGCGCTCGAAGCGCGCCTTCGGCTGGCCGTTGCTGGTGGCGAGGTCGATCCATACGCGGTCGATGCCGTCGAAGCGTCCGGCCAGGCCGAGGTAGCGCTCGGGCACCTCGCCCTGCACGAGCTGGTGGCCCTGCGCATCGCGCACGATGAACCACAGGCCCGCGCCGGCGTTGCCGCGCAGCTGTTCGAACTCGGGCGTGGGCGCGAGCGCGAGTGCGCCGTCGCCCGCGCGCACGACCGCATCGCGGATCACGCGCACCGTCTCCTCGCCGGTCTCGTCGACCACCCGGCCCAGCACCCAGGCCAGGCCGATGAAGCCACCCATCACCAGCAGCCCCACCACCACCTGCAGCAGGATCAGGCTCCAGATCAGCTGCCAGCGCAGCGACAGCAGCTTCATGCGGCGCCCGGCGCCGCGCACAGCAGGTAGCCCACGCCGCGGATGGCGTGGATCTCGACCTGGGCGCCGGCCTTGTCGAGCTTGGAACGCAGGCGCGAGACATGGGTGTCGAGCGCGTTCGAATGGATGTCGCCCTCCTGCCCGTAGACGCGGTCGTGCAGCGATTCGCGCAGCACGGTGCGCCCGCGCTGCTCGAGCAGGGCCTCGAGCACCAGCAGCTCGCGCCGCGTGAGCAGCAGGCTCTGCGCATCGACATGCGCCTGCCGCTGCAGGTGGTCGAACTGCAGCCGCGCCAGCGCGGTGACCGGGTTCGCGCGCAGGGCAGGACGGCGTGCAAGCGCGCGCACGCGCGCCATCAGCTCGTCCATCGAGAAGGGCTTGGCCAGGTAGTCGTCGGCGCCACCGTCGAGGCTCAGCACGCGCTCGGAGATGTCGGCCATCGCGGTGAGCACCAGCACCGCGGCCGCGATCCCGTTGGCGCGCAGGAACTCGATCAGGCTCAGGCCATCGCCATCGGGCAGGCCGCGATCGAGCACGATCACCTCGTGCTGGCCCGCGAGCACCGCGTCCTGTGCCTCGCGCAGCGAACCGGCCACGTCGACCACCGCCTGGTTCTGGCGCAGTGCCGCCGCCAGCGCCTGCGCGAGTTCGGCTTCGTCTTCGACCAGCAGGATTCTCATATCGGGCGGGAATTCTAGAGGCCGGCCCCGATCCGACATTCGTAATGTTCACGCAATGCCGGCGCCTACCCTGGCCGGTTCATCCATCCAGGGAGCCCAGGTGACACCCCTCTCGTCCCGCCCCGTCAGGACCCCATGGCACGCGGCGCTGGCGCGGCGCATCGCCACGCTCTGGGTCACCAAGATGCTCGGCACCACGCTCGGCATCTCGGGCTTCTTCGTGCTGTATTTCTGGGTCATGCACCACCCGCTCGGCCTGCCGCTCACGATGCCGCTCACGGCCGTCGACCACTGGGTGCCGCTGAGCGAGGACGCGCTGCCGCTCTACGCCTCGCTGTGGCTCTACGTGGGCCTGGCGCCGGCCCTGGCCAAGGACCGCGCCGAGCTGCTGCTGCATGCGCAGGCCGCGGCGCTGATGGCCGCCATCGGGCTCGCGGTGTTCTGGCTCTTTCCGACCGTGGTGCCGGTGTTCGCGGTCGACTGGACGCAGTACCCCTCACTGCAGTTCCTCAAGAGCACCGACGCGGGCGGCAATGCCTTTCCCTCGCTGCACGTGTCCTTCGCGGTGTTCACGGCCGTGCTGATGACGCGCCAGCTGCGCAGCGTGGACGCGCCCGCCTGGGTGCTGGCGCTCAACTGGCTGTGGGCGGCGGGGATCGTCTACTCGACGCTGGCCACGCGCCAGCACGTGCTGCTCGACGTGCTCGGCGGCACGGCGCTGGCGGGGTTCATGAGCTGGATCACCGGCCCGGCGCGGCGGCGGCTGATCCTCGTGGGCGTCTGAGGCGGCGCCCGGCCTTCATCACCAGAAGATCCAGAGCGCGAGGCCGCCGAAGATCGCCCACTTCACGAGGTAGTACACGCGCTTGTCCCAGGCCTTGAGGCGCTTGCCGATCACGCGGATCTGGTAGATGTACTTGAAGGCGCGGTTGATGCCGCCGGTCTTGTCGCCGGCATCGTTGGGCGAGCTGGCCGCGGCCAGCAGGTTCTTCGCGAACCAGCGGTTGACGGCGCTGGCCCAACGGTACTTGAGCGGACGCTCGATGTCGCAGAACAGGATCACGCGGTCGTGGTCGGTGGTGTTCTCGGCATAGTGGATGTAGGTCTCGTCGAACACCACCGATTCGCCGTCGCGCCAGTGGTAGCGCTGGCCGTCGACGTCGATGTAGCAGCCCTCCACGCCCGGCGTCCACAGGCCCAGGTGGTAGCGCAGCGAACCCGCGAAGGGGTCGCGGTGGCGCACCAGCCGGCTGCCGGGCGGCAGCTCGGCGAACATCGCGGCCTTGATGGTGCCGATGCCGCGCAGCAGTTCGGTCGTGCGCGGGCACAGCACCGCGGCCGAGGGATGGGCCTCGTCGTACCACTTGAGGTAGAAGCGCTTCCAGCCGCTCTTGAAGAAGGAGTTGAAGCCCACGTCGTTGAACTGGCTCGAGGCCTTGATGCTGCCGCCGTTGCGCATCGCGAGCGCTTCCTCGCGGATGACCTCCCAGTTCTCCTCGAGCACGCGCATCTCGGGGAATTCCTTGGGCGACAGGTACGGCGTGCTCGGCACCTTCGAGAAAAGGTACATGAACACGTTGAGCGGCGCGAGGAAGGTCGAGTGGTCCGACAGCTGGCGGAAGAAACGATGGCGCACCTGGCCGCGGAAATGCACGTAGAGCGCACTGAGCGCGAAGATGGCGAGAATGACCCACTTCATGTGAGAGTGTCCTGTTCGGGGGGAGCGCTGGAGAGCACCCGCTAGTTTAATTCTTCACACTTCAATGAGCCTGACGCGGGTTTTGGCCCCGAAAACGGCTCCGCGCCTCAGGTGCGGCCCTCGAGCATCGGCTGCTCCTGCCCCTCGACCGCCAGCGGCAGCCGCACCACCGCCAGCAGCCCGCGCCCGCCGGCGCCGGTCTCGAGCGCCACGGTGCCGCCATGCTTGTCGACCACCGACTTGACGATCGCCAGCCCGAGCCCGCTGCCGCTCTGGGTCTGGCCCGGGCTGCGGAAGAAGCGGTCGAACACCCGCTCGCGCAGGCCGGGCGGGATGCCCGGGCCCTGGTCGGCCACGCGCAGCACCGCGTGGCCCTGCTCGCGCGCCACCTGCACCTTCACCACGGTGCGGCGGGGGCTGTACTTGATGGCGTTGTCCACCAGGTTGTCGACCATCGACACCAGGCTCTCGCGTTCGCCGAGCACCGGCACCTCGCCCGCGCAGGCCAGTTCGAGCTCGACGCCGCGCGCATGCGCCACGCCCTCGATCATCGCGAGCCGGTCCTGCACCAGCGCATCGAGCGACAGCGCCACCGGCAGCGCGGCATCGGACACGGCGTCGCTGCGCATGAGCTGCAGCAGCTGGCCCACCAGCCGGGTCGCGCGGTCGTTGCTGCGCAGCAGGTTGCCCATCAGCTCGCGCTGCCCGGAATCGATGCTCTGCGCCTTCAGCGCCTCCACGTTCACGCGCATCGCGGCCAGCGGCGTGCGCAGCTCGTGGGCCGCGTCGGCGATCAGGCTGCGCTCGCGCGTGGTGCTGTCGCGCACCCGCTGCAGCAGGGTGTTGATGCTCTGTACCAGCGGCTGCAGCTCGCGGTGCGGCGGCCGGTACGACAGCGGCGTGAGGTCGGCCGGCCCGCGCTCGGAGGTCTCGCGGCTCACGCGGCGCCAGGGCCGCAGCGCGAGCCGCACCGTGAGCCAGGCCGGCACCACCAGGAAGGGCAGGCTCACCAGCAGCGGCAGCAGGTAGTAGCCGCGGTAGGTGATGTTGACCACCAGCCGCCAGATGCCGGGCTCGGCGATCATCACGCGGGTGTCGAACTGCGGCGAATGCAGCGTGCGCGCGCGCCATTCGCGCCCGCCCACGTGCACCGTCTCGATCAGGTCGGGCACGCTGTTGACGATCTCGGGCACCGCATCGGTGGTGCGGTAGATCAGCTTGCCGCGCTGCCACACCTGCAGCATCGGCGAGGTGTCGGACTCGGCGTTGCCGTCGCTCGCGGTCTCGAGCAGCGCGAGGTCGAAGGCATGCAGGGTGTCGTACTGGCGCTTCGGGTCGTCGGCCAGGTTGATGGCGATCGCCGCCACGCTCTCGTAGATCTTGCTGAAGCGCAGCAGCTCCGGGTCCTTGTAGGAGTCGTAGAACAGCAGCCCGACGATCAAGGTCCACAGCGCCGCCACCACCGCCATCTGCGCCAGCACCAGCCTGCGCATCAACGAGGGCTGGATCACCCTCCCGATGAAGCGCAGCGCGGTTCGGATCATGCGCGCGGGCTGCCGGCGCGCGCCAGCGACTGGGCGTCGACCACGTAGCCGATGCCGCGCACGGTGCGGATGTAGCCCTGGCCGATCTTGCGCCGCAGGTTCGAGATGTGGACCTCGAGCGAGTTGCTGCCGATGCCCGGGCCGCCCGGCAGCACCTGTTCCTCCATCACGCGGCGCGTGACCACGCGGCCGGTGCGCTTGAGCAGCAGCGCGAGCAGGTCGAACTCGCAGCGCGAGAGCTCCACCTGCTGGCCGTCGACCAGCACGCCGCGCGTGGGCTCGTGCAGCGCCAGGCCGCGCATGCGGATGGTCTCGTCGTCGAAGCCGTAGCTGCGGCGCGCGAGCGCGCGCACGCGCGACAGCAGCTCGGCCAGCGCGAAGGGCTTGACCAGGTAGTCGTCGGCGCCGTCGTCGAGGCTGCGCAGCCGGTCGTTGAGCGCGTCGCGCGCGCTGAGCACGAGCACCGGCAGGATCTGGCGTTCGCGGCGCAGGCGCAGCAGCAGCTCGATGCCGTCGCCGTCGGGCAGGCCGAGGTCGAGCAGCACCATGTCGAAGGCACCGCTGTCGAGGGTGCGGATGGCGTCGTCGAGACGGCGCACCCAGACCACGTCCATGCCCTGGTTGGCGAGCGCGATGCGCACGCCGTTGCCGAGTTCGAGGTCGTCCTCCACGAGCAAAAGATTCATGACAGTCTCCGTGCGGTGCGCCGCCCGGCACCTGGGGAGCCGGAAGTATCTGCCAAGCGGCCTTCGAAGACTTCAGGATTCCTTCATAAAGGCAACAGCCGCGCTTCAGGTCGGTTGCCCACACTGCGTGCCATGCCCCGGTTCCATCCCCTCTTCTTCCCGCCGCGGCGCGCCTTCCTGCGCGCCGCGCTGGCCTGGCCCTCGGCCGTCTCGCTCTCGGGCCTCGGCGGCCTCGTCACCCTCGGCGGCTGCGGCGGCAGCAGCCATCCGGGCAGCCCGCCGGTCGCTCCGCCCGCCGGCCCGACCGTGGTGTCGGTGACCGACCGCCGCGTGAAGGTGGCGCACGATGTCTCGCTGCACGTGCGCGACTGGCAATGCGACAACTGCCGCGGCCCGACCATCGTGCTGCTGCCCGGGCTGGGTGCCAATGCCTACGTCTTCGACGGCCTGGCCCATGCGCTCGCGCCGCGTGCGCGCGTGATCGCGGTGAGCCGGCGCGGCTACGGCCAGTCAGACAAGCCGCTGCCGGTGCGTACCGCCACCCAGCACTACGAGGTCGACACCCTGGTGGCCGACCTGCATGCGCTGCTCGACGGGCTCGGCCTCGACCGCGTGGTGCTCGCGGGCCATTCGATCGCGGGCAACGAGCTCACGCGCTTCGCGGGCCGGCATCCGCAGCGCGTGCGCGGGCTGGTCTACATCGATGCCACCTTCGACCACACGCGCGATCCCGCCACCGGTGGCCTGCCCGTGCCCGAGAACCGGCTGTTCCGCGAACCGGTGCCGCGCGAGGAGGACGGCGCCTCGATGGAGGCGGCGCTCGCCTACGCGCGGCGCACCGTGCGCCACTGGTCGGCGCCGCTGGAAGCCAACCTGCGCGACCAGCTCGACCTGCAGCCCGACGGCAGCGTGCGCCTCAACACGCCCGCCACGGTGGCCGCCGCGATGGAGACCGCGAGCCATTCCTTCTCGCCCGACTACGCGCCGGTGCGAGCGCCCGCTCTCGTCGTGACCGCGATGCCGGGCGACATCCGCGACATCTTCCCCGCGCTGCCCGAGACGCTGGACGCGGCCACGCTGAAGGACGCGGCGGCCTACCTGCGCGTGATCCGCTACGTGCGCGTCGACGACGCGGCCCGCCTCATGGCGGCACTGAAGACGCACCACCAGATCGTGTTCGAGGACGCCTGCCACGGCGACTTCTTCATCGAACGCGAGGCCGAACTGGTGCGCGCCATCGAGGCGATGCGCTGGGCCTGAGGACCGGCCGGCGATGTCAAGCCGGCGCGCGCAGCAGCTTGATCAGCGCGGCCAGCTCCTCGCCGCCGAGCCCCGCGGCATCGGCGCGCTGGAACAGGCCGGCCGCGAAGGCCGGGAACTCGCTGTTGATGCCGCTCTCGCGCGCCGTCTGCAGGATGCGCTGCGTGGCCTCGACCGAGATCCGCATCGGGCTCTGCGAGATCTTGAAGTCGCCCGACTGGATGACCGCGCCCTCGTGCTGCAGGAAGCCCGCGAAGGTCGGCATGATGCCCGCGACGATGCGCCCGAACTCGGCCACGTCGAAGCCCTCCGACTCGGCCACGCGCGCGCCGTGCAGGAAGCCCAGCATCGTGCCGTAGATGGTCGAGAGCGTCGCGAGGTCCATGGCCGCGGCATTGCTGATCTTCTCGCCGAGGTAGACGATGCCGCCGCCGAGCACCGCGAGCAGCGGCTCGACGGCACGGAACACCGGCTCGTCGCCCGACATCAGGATCGGCGTGTCGCCCTGGCCCATCTGCTCGGGCGCGGCCTGGATCGCGCCCTCGAGGAAGGTGGCGCCATGGCGCTGCGCCCAGGCCTGCGCATCGCGCGCATCCTGCGGGCTGCCGGTCGTGAGCTGCACCAGCAGGCGGCCGTCCATCGCGGCCGCCACGCCCTCGGCGCCGAGGATCGCATCGGCCGCGCGGTAGTCGTAGACGCACATCAGCACCACGTGGCTCGCGCGCACCGCGGCGGCGGCGCTGTAGGCCAGCACCGCGCCCTGGGCGACCAGCGGCGCGGCCTTGTCGGCACTGCGGTTCCAGACCGTGACTTCGTGGCCCTGTTCGAGGTAGAGGCGCGCGATGGTGGCGCCCATCGAACCGAGGCCGATGACGGTGATCTTCTGCTTGCTGCTCATGGGGTGTTCCAAAAAGGATTGACGATGGCTGCATGGTAGAAATCGCACCTCCCAATGGTCAAGTACCTACGATAAAGTGCGGTACTTACCAAAACTTCAGTATTGGAGAACGGCATGGCAGCGAAGAAGCCCTACGTCTGCGGCATCGGCCCCGCGTTCGAAGTCATCGGCGGCAAATGGAAGGCACTGATCCTCTGGGAGCTGCACCTGCAGCCGCGCCGCTTCGGCGAGTTGCGGCGCATGCTGCCGGGCATCAGCGAGAAGATGCTGATCCAGCAGCTGCGCGAGCTCGAGACCGACGGCATCGTCGCGCGCGAGGTGTTCCACGAAGTGCCGCCGCGCGTCGAGTATTCGGAGACCAAGCTGGGCGCCACGCTCAATGCGGCGCTCGGTCCGCTCGCCGATTGGGGTGACCGCTACGCCAAGCGCGTGGAGGCGGCGCGCAAGCAGTCGGAAGCGGCCAGGCAGGGCTGAAGGAGATCGGATGAGGACGACGCTGAACGACCCGGCACGCCGCAACGCACTGGCCACGATGATCGCGATGGCCCTGCCCTGGGGCAGCGCGCGGGCCGACGCGGGCTGCGCGGCCGGCGCCGCCTATGCGGGCCCGCCGCGGCGTTCCGCGCCCGATGCCATCTGGCAGCGCGACTTCGGCCGCGCGATCGACGGCGAGCTGCCCGCCGACTTGCAGCAGAGCCTCGGCGATGCGCTCGACAGGATGCTGCAGCATGTGCCGGCCGCGAGCGTGGCGGTCGCGATGCCCGGCGAAGGCAGCTGGCGGGCGACACGCGGCCTGGCGCGCACCGAGCCGCGCGAGCCCGTGCGGCCCGACCAGGGCTTCCAGGTCGCGAGCACCGCCAAGACGCTGACCGCCGCCATCGTGCTGCAGCTCGTGGAGGAACGCCGGCTCGCGCTCGGCGACAGCATCGAGCGCTGGTTCCCCGAGGCGCCCAACGCCGGGCTCGTCACCATCGAGCACCTGCTGCGCCACACCAGCGGCCTCGTGAGCTTCAATGCGCTGCCCGACTTCGGCACGAAGTACCGGCCACCGGCGGAGATCATCGCCATGGGCCTCGCGCAGAAGCCACAGTTCTGCCCCGGCACGAACTGGAGCTACAGCAATACCGGCTACGCGATGCTCGGTGCCATCGTCGAGCGGCTCGAGGGCGCCTCCTTCGAGCAGGTGCTGGCGAAGCGGCTGATCGGCCCACTCGCGCTCACGCACACCACGATGCGCCGGCCCGGCGTCGAACTGCCGGTGGTCAGCGGCCATGCGGCCGGCCGGCCGGTCGATGCGCCCGACCAGTACGCCACGCCCTATGCCGCGGGCGCGCTGGCCTCGACCGCGGGCGACCTCGTGCGCTTCTGGCATGCGCTGCTCGGCGGCCGGGTGCTGCCGCCGGCCACGGTGCGGCGCATGTTCGGCGACATGGCCGCGATGCTCGGCCCCTACAGCGGCGGCAATGCCTCGTACGGCATGGGCGTGCAGCTCTACGACGTGCCCGACGGGCCGGGCCTGATGCTGGGCCACAGCGGCGGCATCGAGGGCTTCACGAGCGTGGTCGCCTACGTGCCGGCCGACGACCTCTACATCGCCGTGTCCTTCAACGAGAAGAAGGTGCCGGCCGAGGCCGGCCTGTGGTCGCTGCTGCGCGCGGTGCGGGCCTGGCGCGTGCTGCGCTGACCGCCCCCCGGGATCAGGCCGCCCAGTTCGTCTGGATCTCGGTCTTCACCTCGGTCATGAGCTTGTGCACCGGGCACTTGCCCGCCACGCGCAGCAGCTCGTCGCGCTGCGCGTCCGTGAGGTTGCCGCTCACGCGCAGCGTCGAGTTGAGCCGGTAGATGCCCTTGCGCTCCTCGCTGTCGTCGCGGTCGACCATGACCTCGATATCCTCGACCGGGATGCCCTTGCGGCGCGCGTAGATCAGCACGGTGAGCGCCTTGCAGGCGGCCAGCGAGGCGTCGTAGAGGTCGTGCGGCTCGGGGCCGTCGTCGTTGCCGCCGCCGGCCGGCGAGGCATCGACGGCGATCTCGTGGTTGCGGATCTTGAGGATGTGGCGCGTGCCGGTGGTGCCGTCGCGGCGGATCGAGATGCTCATGGCGGTGTCCTTGGGTGGGAAGGGATTCAGGGAGCCAGCGGCTTCACGTAGAGGATGGTCGTGAAGCCGCTGTGCCACTCGAGGTCGGGATAGCGGTCGGCCTCGCGGTAACCGAGCGCGAGGTAGAAGCCCTGGCTCGCGGTGTTGAAGGTGTCGGTCTCGAGCCGCGCGAGTTCGACGCCGTCGGCGCGCATGCCGGCTTCGGCGAAGGCCATGAGCGCGCGCGCGATGCCCTTGCGCTGCTGCGCCGCGGGCACGTGCAGCGCCTGCACGAAGTCGCGCTGCCAATGGACCATGCCGACCACCTCGCCGCCGATCTCGGCGACGAAGAACTCGGGCCCCATCTCGTCGATGTAGCCCACGGGCTCGCCGCTTTCGCGGTAGCCGCGCGCGGCCTCGGGCGTGAGCTGCGGCAGCCAGGTGCTCGCAAAGGTGTCGTCGAGGATGGCCTTGACGGCGTCGAAGTCGTCGAGGCGCCAGGGGCGGATGGTGATCGGGTCTTGGGACATGGGCCGGCGATGGTAGCCGTGCCTTCAGCGGTCGGTGGCCAGCATCAGGGTTTCCTTGATCTCTTCCATCACGACGTAGCTGTGCGACTCGGCCGCCACCGGCAGCTTCTTGAGGATGTCGCCGAGCAGGTGGCGGTATTCGCTCATGCCGCTCAGGCGCGCCTTCACGAGGTAGTCGAAGCTGCCCGACACCAGGTGGCATTCGAGCACCTCGGGCATGTGCAGCAGCTCCTGCCTGACCTTGTCGAACACGTCGCCCGACTTGGCCGAGAGCTTGATCTCGACGAACACCAGCAGCGTCTTGCCCAGCGCCTCGGGCGACACGCGCGCGTGGTAGCCGCTGATGACGCCGTCGCGCTCCATGCGCTTGACGCGCTCGGCGCAGGGCGAGGCCGACAGGCCGATGCGCTCGGCCAGTTCGGTCATGGAAATGCGGCCCTGGCGCTGCAGCAGGTCGAGGATCTTGCGGTCGATTCGGTCGAGCTCGGGCACTTTCACTCCGCGCGGCGCATAGGAAGGTTCTACACAGGGGATTCCGCTGCCGAACGCTTGAAAACAGTGGAATCCACTTCATTCTGACGCATAAATTCTCGGTATTCCATTCGAATCAGCGGATACACCATGAAAGTCATCGTTCTGGGCGGCGGCGTGATCGGCACCACCACGGCCTACTACCTCGCGCGCTCGGGCGCCGACGTCACCCTGCTCGACCGGCAGGCCGGTCCGGCCGAGGAAACCAGCTTCGGCAACGCGGGCCAGGTGTCGCCCGGCTACTCCACGCCCTGGGCCGCGCCCGGCATTCCGCTGAAGGCGATCAAGTGGATGTTCCAAAAGCATGCGCCGCTGTCGATCCGCCCCGACGGCACGCTGTTCCAGCTGCGCTGGATGGCGCAGATGCTGCGCAACTGCTCGCCCGAGCGCTATGCGATCAACAAGGAACGCATGATGCGCGTGGCCGAGTACAGCCGCGGCTGCCTGCAGGCGCTGCGCGCCGAGACCGGCCTGCAGTACGAGCACCGCACCGGCGGCACCCTGCAGCTGTTCCGCACCCAGGCGCAGCTCGACGCGGTGCAGCGCGACATCGCGGTGCTCGAGGAATGCGGCGTACCCTACGAGCTGCTCGACCGCGATGCGCTGGCACGCGTCGAACCCGCGCTGGCCGGCGCGCGCGACCGCCTCGCGGGCGGCCTGCGGCTGCCGAACGACGAGACCGGCGACTGCCACCTGTTCACGCGCGGCCTGGCCGAGATCGCGCGCGGCCTGGGCGTGGACTTCCGCTTCGGCCAGGGCGTCGAGGCGCTCGAGACCGAGGGCGGCCGCATCAGCGGCGTGCGCACCACGGCCGGCAAGGTGCTCACGGCCGACCGCTACGTGATGGCCTTCGGCAGCTATTCGCGCGCGGCCATCGCCTCGCTGGGCCTCGACATTCCCGTCTACCCGGTCAAGGGCTACTCGCTCACGGTGCCGCTGGTCGACGAATCGCTGGCGCCGCAGTCGACCGTGCTCGACGAGACCTACAAGGTGGCCGTCACGCGCTTCGACAACCGCATCCGCGTGGGCGGCATGGCCGAGCTCTCGGGCTTCGACCTGCGCCTGAACCCGCAGCGCCGCGCCACGCTCGAGAAGGTGGTGAGCGACCTGTTCCCGGGCGGCGACCTGCCGCGCGCGAGCTTCTGGACCGGCCTGCGCCCGATGACGCCCGACAGCACCCCGATCGTCGGCGCCACGCGCTACCCGAACCTGTTCCTCAACACCGGCCACGGCACCCTGGGCTGGACCATGGCCTGCGGCTCGGGCAAGCTGATCTCCGACATCGTGACCGGCCAGCGGCCCGAGATCCGCACCGACGGTCTCGCGATGGACCGCTACGAAGAGGGCCGCTCGCGCACCGCGCGGCCGAGCACCTCGCCGGCCACGGCCTGAATCAGGCCGCCTTCGCGACTGGCACCGCGGCCTCCATGCCGCGGTACACCTCGGCCTCGCCGTGCCGCGCGAGCAGCTGCATCAGGTGCTTGCGGATCAGCATGCCCGGGCGGTCCGATTCCATCGAGTACTCGACGCCGCGCCGGCGCGTGTCGACCAGCGCATCGGGGTCGGTCGACTCGAGGATGTCCTTGTCCTCGCGCGTGATCTCGTCGTCGAAGGCGATCAGCATCGCGGCCGGGCAATCGGCCTCGGTGTCGTTGCGGAACAGCCATTGGCACAGCTGCATGCGGTGGTCGTCGATCGGCGTGAAGCAGTTGATGATGATGTGGCGGATGCCGCTCGGGTACTCGATGTCGAGGCGGCGCGAGAACGGCAGGAAATAGGCATTGCGCATGTGGCGCGTGGTGATGGGATCGGTCACGCCGCTGATCGCGTGGAATTTCTCGGGATTGGTCGCTTCGATGACGGTCTCGGCATAGAAGCCCGCCTCGTTCTCCACCAGTTCGTACTTGCTCGGCTTCGGGCTCGCGGCCACGCCGAAGGTGGCGCGGTGCACGAAGCTGAAGTGCGAGTTGTCGAAGGAGTTCTCGAGCGCGCGCAGCGGGCTGGTCTGCCATTCCTCGTGGAACTGGAAGATGGTGCGGTAGCCGGGATCGTCGAACTCGGGGATGGCGGGGATGTCGGCGATCGGCTCCTCGAGCGCCACCCAGGCGTAGCCATGGCGCGCGGTGCAGCGGTAGGCCGTGGTGCGGTAGTCGGGCGAAATGGGCCGCTCGGGGTCGTACTGCGGGATGCGGATGACCTGGCCGCCGCGGTCGTAGGTCCAGCCGTGGTAGCCGCACTGGATCGCGCCCTGGGCGCAGGCCTGGCCCGCGCCGTCCACGCACCAACCCTTGGAGAGCTTCGCGGTGCGGTGGCAGCAGCGGTCGCGCAGCGCGGCCGGCTGGCCCTCGGCGTCGAGGAAGAGAACGATGTCCTCGCCGAGCAGCCGGAAGGGCTTGGGGCCCTGGGCCAGGTCGGTGAGCGGCATGACGGCATGCCAGAACTTGCGGAAGACGGGTTGACGGGTGACGAGCATGGGCGGACTCCTTCTGAGGTCGTGTGGGACGAACTGAAAGAGCAATTTCCCACCCCGTGCCGGACCGCGATGGCGCGATGACGATGGGGCTGAACGCTTCTACTCTGCGCAACTGCCTTGCAAATTGCGCGCCCGGATTGTTGCGCGGCGCGCGTGCCATGCCAAGCCCCGCCGCCAATGCCCGAGCAAAGCGCAAAGCGTGAGGCGCCAAGCCCTTGGCATGCCTTCTGCTTTGCCGATCCCAAGAGTAGAAGCGTTCAGCAGCGCACGCACCACGAACGTGCGCCCGCCCGGAAATTGCTCTTGAAATGCCCGCCGCCCTCTGTCCCCAGAGGGCGAACGGATTCAAGAACCGAAGATTCCGAGGCTTCCCATGCACCGTCGATCCTTCCTTGCGGCCAGCGCCGCCACCCTCGCCGCTCCGGCCGTCCTCGCCCAGGGCGGCAACGGCCGGCTCACCCCCCTCAAGTTCACGCTCGACTTCCGCATCAACGGCCAGACCGCGCCTTTCTTCCTCGCGCTGGCCAGGGGCTACTACAAGGAAGAAGGGCTCGACGTGAGCATCGACACCGGCGCCGGCTCGGTGGCTTCCATCACCCGCATCGCCAGCGGCGTCTACCAGCTCGGGCTGGGCGACATCAGCTCGCTGGTGGAGTTCAACGCGCAGAACCCGGGCACGCCGGCGGTGCAGGCCGTCTACCAGTACTACAACCGCGCACCATTCGTGATCATCGGCCGCAAGGACCGCGGCGTGACCGGCGACTTCAAGAGCCTCGCGGGCAAGAAGGTGGCGGCCGCCGCGGTCGAATCGACGCGGCGCGCCTGGCCGCTGGTCGCGCGCAGGCAGGGCCTGCGCGCCGACGCCTTCCAGTGGCAGACCACCGACTTCAGCGCGCGCGACAACGTGATGGTGCGCGGCGACGTCGATGCCGCCACCTACTTCCACGATTCGGCGGTCTCGCTGTTCGCGCGCATGCGGCCCGAGACGCTGTCGGTGCTCAAGTACGCCGACGCGGGCGTCGACCTCTACGGCAACGCCATCCTCGCGAGCAGCAACCTGGTGGCGCAGAACCCCAAGCTGGTGGCCGCCTTCCTGCGCGCGAGCAACCGCGCCATCGTCGAGACCTTCGCCGATCCGGCGCCGAGCATCGCGGCCATGCGCCAGCGCGAGCCCATCCTCGATGAGAAAATCGAGCGCGAGCGCTGGAACATCACGGCCCAGTACGTGGGCGCCGCCGACACGCGCGGCCACGGCCTCGGCGACATCCGCAAGCTCACGCTGGAGCGGCAGGTCGACGAAGTGGCCGACGTCTTCGGTCTGAAGGTCAAGCCCGCCTCCGACGCCATCTTCAACACCACGATGCTCCCATCGCGCACCGAACGCACCCTTCCCAAGGCATGAACTCCCCCAGCACCACCACCCCCACCGCTCCCGCCGAAACCGCGCTCGACGAACGCGACGGCCGCTACCTGCGCAAGGCCATCGTCTGGTCGCACCTCGCGCGCCGGCGCGGCAACCGGCCCTTCGGCTCGGTCATCGTCTCGGCCGCGGGCGAAGTGCTCTGCGAGGCCTACAACAACACCGGCGAGACCGGCGACTGCACCGGCCATGCCGAGACCAACGCGATCCGCGCGCTCGCGGGCCGCGGCATCTCGCGCGAGGAACTGGCCGGCGCCACGCTCTATGCCTCGGGCGAGCCCTGCGTGATGTGCGCGGGCGCGATCTTCTGGTCGAACATCGGCCGCGTGGTGTTCGGCATCGACGCCGAGCGGCTGCGCGTGTTCCGCGGCGAGCGGCAGGACCAGCGCGATGCCGAGCTATCGTGCCGCGACGTGTTCCGCGCCTCGCCGCATCCGATCGAATGCATCGGCCCGGCGCTGATCGACGAGGCCAGCGCCGCCCACGACGGCGCCTGGAAGACCTGAAGCGGCGCACCGCGAGGACCTAGACTCCGCCGCATGTCCTGGCACGCCCGCCTCCATCTCTCCTACCGACACGAAGCCGACCGCACCGTCGCCCGCTTCCGCCACGACGGCCCGCTGCGCATCCTGCAGAGCCTCTACCCCGAGGGCGACACCGTCTGCCACAACGTGCTGGTGCATCCGCCGGGCGGGCTGGTGGGCGGCGACACGCTCGAGATCGAGGTCGAGGCCGCCGCCGGCAGCCATGGCCTGGTGACCACGCCCGGCGCCTCGCGCTTCTACCGCAGCGAGGGCGAGCGCGCGGTGCAGCGCACCCGGCTGCGGCTGGCGGCCGGCGCGCGGCTCGAATGGCTGCCGCTCGAGGCCATCTGCTACAGCGGCTGCGTGGCCGAGAACCGCATCGCCATCGAGGCCGAGCCCGGCGCCGAGATGATCGGCTGGGACGTGACGGCGCTGGGCCTGCCCCATGCGCGCCAGCCCTTCGAGCGCGGCAGCCTGCTGCAGCACATCGAGGCGCCCGGCGTGTGGCTCGAGCGCGGCCGCATCGACGCGGCCGACCACCGGCTGCTGCAAAGCCCGCTGGGCCTGGGCGGCCACCGCTGCCTGGCCTCGCTGTTCTACGTGGCGGGCACGCCGGCCGCGCGCGCCCGGCGCGAGGCGCTGCTCGCGCTCGCGCGCGAACGCATCGAGGCCCAGGGCCTGGCCGACAGCGCGGGCGCCACCAGCCCGCATGCCGAGGTGGTGGTGCTGCGCGTGCTCGCGCCGGTGGTCGAACCCGCGATGCGGCTGCTGCGCCAGGTGTGGCAGGACTGGCGCGCCGAGCTGTGGTCGCTGCCGGCCGCCACGCCGCGCATCTGGTCGACCTGAAGTCCCCCGCCGCGGCGGCGGCACGGAGGCTTCGGCTACAGTCCCGCACCTCCCCGCCTCACGACCCGCCGCCAGAGTGACTCTCCGAACATCCGCTCGCAGCCTGGTTGTCCGCCTTCTGGTGATGGGGCTGGTGATGGCGATCGTCGGCACCGCCGCCAGCTACATCCAGCTCAGCCGCTTCCTGCGCGAGGACCTGACGCAATCGGTGGCCTCGCAGCAGACGGCACTGGCCGCCTACGTGGCGCGCGACGTCGACAACTACCTGGTGGAACGGCTCGCCTTCCTCGAGCGGCTGGCGCAGGCCGTGCCGCCCGAGCTGCTCGCGCAGCCCGCGCCGCTGCACGCCTGGCTCGCGGAGCGCGGCGCGCTGAACCCGCTGTTCCCGCTCGGCCTGGCGCTCGCCACGCCCGACGGCAGGCGGCTCGACCAGGACGGCCAGTTCGCGACCGAGGCGCTGGAATTCGCGGCCGCGCGCGCCGGCCGGCGCGCGGTGGGCCGGGCGCAGGCCACCGCGCAGCACCATGCGGCCCTGCCCATGGCCGTGCCGCTGCGCGACGGCCGCGGCGACGTGGTGGCCGTGCTGCTCGGCACCGCCGACCTCACGGCCGACGGCCTGCTCGACCACCTGCTCGAAGGCCGCGTGGGCCAGGCCGGCGGCATCCTCGTGATCTCGCCGCGCGACCGGCTGTTCGTCGCCTCGACCGATGCGACGATGATGCTCACCCCCACCCCGCCCGACGGCGTGAACCCGTTGCACGACCGCGCGATGGCGGGCTACCGCGGCAGCGGCACGACGCGCAACGCCAGGGGCATCGACGAGATCTCGGCCATCGCCTCGGTGCCGACCACCGGCTGGTTCGTGGTGGCGCGGCTGCCGGTGTCGGAGGCGCTGGCGCCGGTGGCGCGCATGCAGGCCTTCATCCTGCAGCAGCGCGCGCCGGCCGTGACGATGGTGCTGATCGTGATCGGCCTGATCATGACCTGGCTGCTGCGCCCGCTGCTGCGCGCCGCCGACCAGGCCGACCGCATGACGCGCGGCGAGCTGCCGCTGGCACCGCTGCGCGTGGTGCGCGACGACGAGATCGGCCACCTGACGCAGGCCTTCAACCGGCTGCTGGCCAAGCTGGTCGACAACCAGCAGGCGCTGGCGCGGCTGGCCCACCACGACACGCTGACCGGCCTGCCCAACCGCAAGCTGCTCGACGAGCGGCTGCAGCAGGCGCTGGCCCAGGCCGCGCGCCATGGGCAGCAGGTGGCGGTGCTCTACCTGGACCTCGACGGTTTCAAGCGGCTCAACGACACCCTGGGCCACGAGGCCGGCGACCTCGCGCTGCGCGAGATCGCGGGCCGGCTGCAGGCGCTGGTGCGGCAGACCGACACCGTGGCGCGCATCGGCGGAGACGAGTTCGTGCTGCTCGCCACCGGCCTCGCCGAGCCCGTGGAACAGGGCGCGCAGGTGCTGGCGCAGCGCTGCATCGCGGCGATCGCCGAGCCGCTGCAGCTGGCGCGCGCGAGCACGCTGATCGGCGTGTCGGTGGGCATCGCGCTGGGCAGCGGCGGCGAGCTGCCGCAGGACCTGCTCGCGGCCGCCGACCAGGCGATGTACCGCGCCAAGCAGGACACCCACGCCTCGACCGCGGCGCGCTGAGCCCTCGGTTCAGGCCGCCGCGTCGGTGCGCGGCAGCCGCAGGTGCTTCTTCAGGTGCTCGAACACCTGCCGCGTGACCGGGTTCACCACGTGGCTGCGCACGTAGAGGTGGTAGGCCAGGTCGGGCAGCCGCGGCATGCCGTCGCCCACGCCGAGCACGCGCAGGCCCGCGTCGAGCTGCTCCACGCCGCGCGCCGTCACGCCGAGCCCCGCGCGCAGCGCCGCCTTGATGCCGATCAGGCTCGAGGAGGTGTAGCGCGGCGTCCAGGGCACGCCGGCCGCGTCGAGCGCCTCGTGGCCGATGCGCCGGAAGATGCTGGGCCCGTCGGCCATGATCAGCGGCACCGGCTTCGCGCGGTCGTGCACGTAGCCCGCGGCGCACAGCCACACGGTCGGCGAGTTGCGCAGCACCACGCCCTCGAACTGGGTGTCGATGCGGTTCGAGATGATCATGTCGACCTCGCCGCGCTTGAGCGAGGTCATGAGGTAGGGGCTGCGCGCCACGTGGATGTCGAGCTGCAGCAGCGGCGAGGTGCGCGCCACCTCGGTCAGCAGCAGCGGCAGCATGGTCTCGGCCACGTCGTGCGGCGCGCCGATGCGCAGGTTGCCCTCGAGCTGGCCCTCGCGCAGGCTGCGCAGCGCCTCGTCATTGAGCGCCAGCAGGTGGTGCGCGTAGTTGAGCAGGCGCTGGCCGTGCTCGGTCAGCCGCTTCTGCCGGCCCTGCTTGGCGAACAGCGGATGGCCGATCTGCTCCTCGAGCCGCTGCATCTGCTGCGTGACGGCCGACTGCGTGCGGTCCAGATGCACCGCCGCGGCGGCGAAGCTGCGATGGGTGACGACGGCCGCGAGCGTGCGCAGCAGTTCGAGGTCGAGCGTGGGCATCCATTAATTTTATTGATGTGTTTTGCGCCCGTGCTGGATTGTTCGGTGGCGCCGGGCTCACTACAGTGGCTGCACAGAAATCAGGCATCCCCACAGGAGAAACCGCATGAGCACCGCATCCGCCCCGCGCCGCGAGGCCGTCCAGAACGCCATCGGCCAGATGAAGAAAACCATCGACGGCGGTGAACCGACGCGCGAGAAGCTGGCCGAGGTGCTCGAAGCACTGCAGGGCCTGGCGGCCCGCACCGAGTACTGGCAGGCCGGCGACTACCCGCCGCCCGAGCCCGGCGAACACCAGGCGCGCTACCTGATCGCCGAGGACGCCGACCAGAGCTATGCGCTCTATCTCAACGTGATGCGTCCCGGCAAGCGCATCGTGCCGCACAACCACACGACCTGGGCCTGCATCGCCGCGGTGGAGGGCACCGAGCACAACCGCGTCTACCAACGGCTGGACGACGGCTCGGTGCCTGGCGTGGGCCGACTCGAGGAGACCGCGCTGGTGGTGGTCGCGCCCGGCGCCGGCATCGCGCTGATGCCCGAGGACATCCACTCGGTCGAGATCCAGGGCGAGCAGACCATCCGCCACCTGCACATGTACGGCCGCGCGCTCGAGACACTGGACCGCCGCACCGCCTACGACCTCGCGGCCGGCACCTGCCAGACCATGGGCATCGGCGTGCAGACGCGGCGCTGAACCGGTTCCCTCGCCTTCTTCCTTTCCGCTCCCCATGACCTCCATCGACCCGAAGACCCTCAAGCGCTGGCTGCACGACGGCGGCGAGATCGCGCTGCTCGACGTGCGCGAGCACGGCCAGTACGGCGAGTCGCACCTGTTCTACGGCGTGCCGCTTCCCTTCAGCCGGCTCGAGCTCGATGCGCCGCGCCTGCTGCCACGCCGCGGCGTGCGCGTCGTGACCTACGACGGCGGCGACGCGCAGAGCCGGGGTGTCGCGGAGCGCGCCGCCGAACGCCTGCGGGCGCTCGGCTACAGCGACGTGCACGTGCTCGAAGGCGGCACGCGCGCCTGGCAGGCCGCGGGCCACGCGCTGTTCGCGGGCGTGAACCTGCCCTCGAAGACCTTCGGCGAACTGGCCGAGGAGGCCTATCACACGCCGCGCATCGGCGCCGACGAACTCGCCGCCATGCTCGCGCGCCGCGACGACGTGGTGGTGCTCGACGGCCGGCCCGTGAGCGAGTTCTTCAAGATGAACATCCCGGGCGCGACCTGCTGCCCCAACGGCGAGCTCGCCTACCGCGTGCGCCGGCTCGTGCCCGATGAGCGCACGACCATCGTCGTCAACTGCGCGGGCCGCACGCGCAGCATCATCGGTGCGCAGACGCTGATCAACCTCGGCGTTCCGAACCCGGTCTATGCGCTCGAGAACGGCACGCAGGGCTGGTACCTGGCCGACCATGCGCTCGCGCACGGCGGCACCGAGCGCTATGCCGACGACAGCGGCACCACCGAACTGCGCGGTGCCGCGCAGGCGCTGGCCGCGCGCTTCGGCGCGCCCACGGTCGATGCGCGCACGGTGCGCGACTGGGCCGGCGACGCGGGCCGCAGCCTGTTCCTGTGCGACGTGCGCACGCCCGAGGAATTCGCGGCCGGCAGCCTGCCCGGCGCGCAGCACACGCCGGGCGGGCAGCTGCTGCAGGCGGCCGACCAGTACCTGGGCGTGCGCGGCGCGCGGCTGGTGCTGTTCGACAGCGACGGCGTGCGCGCGCCCACGGTCGCGAGCTGGCTGCGCCAGATGGGCCACGACGCGAGCGTGCTCGAGGGCGGGCTCGCGAGCGGGCTGGCGCTCGAGGCGGTTGCCGCGCCTGCGCCGAAGCCGCTCGCAACGATCGACGCGCACGCGCTGTCGGCGCGCATCGCGAGCGGCGAAGTCGCGCTGGTCGACCTGCGGCCGGGCATGGCGTTCCGCGCCGGTCACATCGCGGGTGCGCGCTGGTCGATCCGGCCACGGCTGGCCGACGACCTGCGTGGCGAGACGCGCCAGTTGGTGCTGGTGGCCGACGATCCGGCACTCGCCGCCTGGGCCGCCGCCTCCGAGCTCGCGGACCATGCAGCGCCACTGCTGCTCGAAGGCGGCATCGCCGCGTGGCGCGCCGCCGGGCTGCCGCTCGAGGCCACGCCCGCGCTGCCCGGCGATGCCGACTGCATCGACTACCTGTTCTTCGTGCACGACCGCCACGACGGCAACAAGGAGGCCGCGCGCCGCTACCTCGCCTGGGAGACCGGCCTGGTCGCGCAGCTCGACGCGCAGGAGCGCGCCGCCTTCCGATTGCCGGGCGCGCCGCAGGCCTAGCCCTCGAACCCTTCCCCGTCAGTCCACCGACCGTGGCTTCGCGCCACGGTCCGGTTTCGCTCGTCCTCGTTCGTTCCGTCCAGGAGTTCACCATGTCGACTGCTTCCGGCCTTTCCACGCACCGTCCGTCCCGCATGCGCCGCGCGCGCTGGTTGTTCGCCGCCGCGTGGAGCGCGGCCCTCGTGCTGCAGGGCGCGGCGGCCGACCCGCTGCCCGCGCGCAACGGCTACCCCACGCAGGCGATCCGCTTCATCTCGCCGTTCCCGCCCGGCGGCGGCAACGACGCCACCGCGCGCCTGGTGACCACGCGCCTGGCCGAGATCACGGGCCAGCCGGCCGTGGTCGACAACCGCGGCGGCGCGGGCGGCAACATCGGCGCCAAGGCGGTGGCCGACGCCAAGGCCGACGGCTACACCGTGCTGACCTCGCAGGTCTCGATCATGGCGGTGAACCCCGCGCTGTACGCGGCGCCGGGCTTCGATCCGGTCAAGAACTTCGTGCCGATCACGCAGATCAACGCGGCACCGCTCGCGCTGGTGGTGGAGGCGAACTCGCCGCTCAAGTCCTTCGCCGACCTGGCCGCGAAGGCCAAGGCCAGCCCCGGCAAGCTCACCTATGCGACGCCGGGCAACGGCACGCTCTCGCACCTGGTCGGCGTGGTGCTGCAGAAGGACAACGGCGTCGACATGACGCACGTGCCCTACAAGGGCGCCGGCCCCGCGCTCACCGACCTGCTCGGCGGCCAGGTCGACGTGCTCGTGACCTCCACCGCCTCGGTGGCGGGCATGGTGCAGAACGGCAAGCTGCGCGTGCTGGCCGTGACCAGCCCGCGCCGCATCGGCGTGTTCGCGAAGGTCCCCACGCTCGAGGAGCTCGGCTATGCCAACGCGCGCTTCGAGGACTGGTACGGCTTCTTCGCGCCGGCCGGCACGCCGCCCGAGCGCGTGGCCTATCTCAACGAGGCGATCGTGCGCACCCTGCACCTGCCCGAGGTGAACAAACAGGTGACCGATGGCGGCAGCGAGGTGGTCGCGAACACGCCCGAGGCCTTCGCCGCGCAGCTGCGGCAGGACATCGAGCGCTGGTCGCGCATCGTCAAGCTGTCGGGCGCGCGCGCCGACTAGCATCGACGACGTCACAACGAGACAAGATGCCCATGCCCGCCTCGCCCACCGATCCCTCCGGCCTGTCGCTCGAGACCCGCATCGCCCACCTCGGCAAGCACCCGGCCCATGCGGGCGGCGCGCCGGTCAACCCGCCGCTGGTGCGCGCGAGCACGGTGGTGTTCGACAGCGTGGCCGCGATGCGCGACGCCCGCGCGCGGCGCGGCGAGGAGCGCGTGTTCAGCTACGGCGCGCGCGGCACGCCCACCACCTTCGCGCTCGAGGATGCGGTCAGCGAGCTCGAGGGCGGCTACCGCACGCGGCTCTTTCCCACCGGCCTCGCGGCCATCGGCATGGTGCTGCTGTCCTACCTCAAGCCTGGCGACCACGTGCTGATGTCCGACAGCGTCTACGAACCGGCGCGCCACCTGGTGCATTCCTTCCTCGATCCCTACGGCATCCGCTGCAGCTTCTTCGCGGCCGACGGCAGCGGCATCGAGCAGCTGTTCGAGCCCGCGACGCGGCTGGTCTACGCCGAGTGCCCGGGCTCGCTGGTCTACGAGATGTGCGACCTGCCGAGGCTGGCCGCGCTCGCGCATGCGCGCGGCGCGCTGCTGGCGGCCGACAACACCTGGGGCTCGGGCCTGCAGTACCGCCCGCTCGCACTCGGCGCTGACATCTCGCTGATGGCCGCCACCAAGTACCTCTCGGGCCACTCCGACGTGATGATGGGCACGGTGGCTACCACGCGCGAGGCCTGGCGCGCGCTCAACGAGCGCTGCGACGCCTTCGGCATGACCGTGAGCCCCGACGACGCCTGGCTGGTGCTGCGCGGCATCCGCACGCTGTCGGCGCGGCTGCGCCTGCACGAGCAGCATGCGCTCGAGGTCGCGCGCTGGCTGCAGGCCCGGCCCGAGGTGGCGACCGTGTTCTGCCCCGCGCTGCCCACGCATCCGGGCCACGATCTCTGGCGGCGCGACTGCAGCGGCACCAACGGGCTGCTGTCCTTCGAGCTGCGGCCCGAGATCGCGCCGGCCGCGGTCGAGCGGCTGGTCGACGCGCTCTCGCTGTTCGGGCGCGGCTCGTCCTGGGGCGGCTACGAGAGCCTGGTGGCCTGGGCCAACATGCGCGCGGCGCGCAGCGTGAGCGACTGGAGCGCGCGCGGCGCGGTGGTGCGGCTGCACGTCGGGCTCGAGGCGCCGGCCGACCTGGTGGCCGACCTCGGGCGCGGCTTCGCGGCGCTGCAGGCCGCCTGAGAACAGGTTCAGGCCGGCAGCGGCGCGGCCTGCGCGCGCCGGGCCGCGCGCCGCAACCGGCCGCGCACCACGGCCGCGAGGCCGGCCGCCGCGAACACGCCCGCGGCGCCCACCCAGGGCAGCGAGCGCACCTGCTCGGCCGCCACCACCAGCGAACCGAACCATGCGCCCAGCGCGATGCCGAAGTACATCGCCGAGGCATTGAGCGACAGCACCACCGACACCGCCTGCGGTGCCTGCTGCACCAAGGTGACCTGCTGCACCGGCGGGAACGACCAGCCCACCACGCCCCAGGCCATGATCAGCCCGAACACTAGGTAGACCGCGACCTGCGGCGGCGCCGCATGCGCGACCCAGGCCAGGCCGGCCTGCACCAGGCCCAGCGCGGCCAGCGCCAGGCCGCCCACGCGCAGCGCACCGAAGCGGTCGGCCATGTGGCCGCCCAGCAGGTTGCCGATGGCGCCGCAGACGCCGAACGAGAGCAGCGCCAGCGCCACGCCGTCGTCCGACAGTCCCGCCACCAGCCGCAGCAGCGGCGACAGGTAGGTGTAGACGGCGAAGATGCCCGCGAAGCAGACCAGCGTGACGCCCAGCGTCATCAGCACGTCGGGCCGCGCGGCGATGCGCAGCCGCTCGCGCAGGCTGGGCACGGGCCAGGGCACGGTAAACGGGCGCAGCCGGGTCAGGCCGAGCAGCGACACCAGCGACAGCAGGCCGATCATCCAGAAGGTGGCGCGCCAGCCGAAGCTGTTGCCGACCCAGGTGCCCAGCGGCACGCCGAGCACGGTCGCGGCCGTCATGCCCATGTAGAGCAGCGCCAGCGCCCGGCCGCGCCGCGACGGCTCGGACGAGGCGGCCGCGTACGAACCCGCCGCCGCCATGAACAGCCCCGCGAACAGCGCCAGCAGCACGCGCGCGATCAGCAGCGCCGTGAAGCCCGGCGCGAGCGCGGCGATCACGTTGGCAAGCGTGAAGCCGCCCATCGCCAGCCGCAGTTGCCGGCCGAACGGCCAGCTCGCGGTCAAGGTGGCCGTGACCGGCGCCGCGATCGCATAGGTGAAGGCGAAGGCCATCACCAGGTGGCCCGCCTGCGCGATGGTCACGTGCAGGTCGCGCGACACCGCGGGCAGGATGCCCGCGATCACGAAGCCCTCGGTGCCGATGGCGAATGCGCCCGCCATCAGCCACACCAGTTTTGTCAGCATCCGTTTCTCTCCGGTTGGTTCAACGACTGTTGAACAAGGGCCGCGAGCGTACTGCGAAGCCGGCCTTTGTTCAATAACCGTTGAACTTCGAGGCCCTTGCGGTCCTTCGGCTTAACGCGAAGGTGTCGCTGGGTTACCCTGCTGCGCCATGTCGACCCCCGAGCTCCCGCACCCGGCCACCGAAGACATCGACCTGTCGGCCGTCTACGACGCCCTGCGCGATGCCACGCGCCGCCGCATCCTGCTGCTGCTGGACGAGCACACCGAGCTCAACTGCTCGAGCTTCCTGGGGCTGGGATCGAAGTCGCGGCTGTCCTACCACCTGGCACGGCTGCGCGAATCGGGCCTGACGCAGACCCGTGCCGAGGGCACCGCGCGCTACATGCGGCTGCGGCGCGACGACCTCGCACGGCGCTTCCCGGGCCTGCTCGACGCCATGATCACGGCCGCCCGCCAGGAGCGGCAGGACGCCCCGGCACCGCCGCCGGCACCCGCGCCAAACACCGCCGGTCGCCGGGGCGTGAAAAAAGCCCCCGCACCGGGCAACAATTAGTGACCTTTTCTTAAGGCCAAAGGTTACATTCAGGCTCCAGCGCAGCGCACACCTGCCATGAACCGGATCGGCTTCTTCCAACGCACCACTTTCCCGCCGGGAAGCGCGCCCTCGCGCCCGGCGAGCTTCATTCCCTGGCTGATCGCGGTCCAGCTCTTCGTGCTCGTGCCGATGCTGGTCTTCAGCGTCTACGTCACCACGCGCATGGGCGACCAGGCCGAGGCCCGCGAGCGCCAGCTGCTGCTCGACAAGGCCAACAGCACCGCCGCCGCGATGGCGCGCGAGGCCGACCGCCTGCGCGCCGACGTCCACCAGCTCGCCGCCCTGCCCGGCGCGGGCCAGCGCTTCGAGGTGCTGGCCTCGGGCGAGACCTCGGCCGCGCTCCATGCCCTCTACCGCCAGTACAACCCGAACGCGCTGGCCGATGCCGCGATCGCGCGCGCCAGCCTGCGGCCCGAGGGCTTCGGCGTGGTGCTGCGCGAACAGATCTGGCCCGAGGGCTGGATCGCCTCGCTGGTCGACGCCAGCGGCAAGGTGGTCGCGCGCTCGCGCGACGAGGACCGCTACCTCGGCCATCACGCCACGCCGCAGCTGCGGCAGAAGATCGCCGGCGCCGACCGCAGCGTCAGCAGCACGCTCACGCTCGACGGCCTGAAGGTGCTCTCCACCATCGCGCCGGTGCCCGGCACCGCCTGGTGGGTCGCGGTCGGCGTGCCCGAGGACACCCTGAACCGCAGCGCCCGCAACCCGCTGGCCTCGCTGCTCGGCATGGGCAGCTGCCTGATCGTGCTGGGCCTGGCCGCCTCGGCACTGATCGCGCGCCGGCTCAACCGCGAGTTCCGGCCCGCGTTCCTCAACGTGCCCGACGTGGTGGTGCCCAGCGCCACCGCGCGCGCGCTCACCGTGCCCGGCCCCGCGGCCGAGGCCATGCCCAAGCCCGGCGTGGCCGCCGAGGTGGCGCCAGCGCCCGAGGACATGGCGCGCGACGACACCACCGGCCTGCCGCTGCCCGAGGTCTTCCTCGCGCAGGTGCGGCAGGCGCGCAGCGTGGCCGAGAACAGCCCCGGCTTCCTCTGGTGCGCGATCAGCGTCGAGCTCGGCGGCCTCGCCGCGGCGCGCGACCGCCTCGGCGAGGAAGCGGCCGAACGGCTGCTGCAGGCCTTCGTCGGCCGCATGCGCCGCTCGGTGCGGCCCGGCGACGCCTGCGGGCGCGTGGACGCCGACACCTTCGTCATCGTGCTGACCGGCCCGCGCGACGGGCTGGCGCAGGCCGCCGAACGCGTCGGCTCCTCGCTGGTGCGCGGCGCGCGGGCGCTCGGCCACGGGCTGGACTGCAAGGTCGGCTTCGCCATCGGCGATCCGGCGCGGCCGGTCACGGCGGTGCTCGAACAGGCCGCCCATGCGCGGCAGGAAGCGCGCATCGACGGCGCCAGCGCCACGCGCTGGTTCAACGTCATCGCCTGAGCCTCCCGGCCTCCTACGCCGGCTCGCGGCCGCCTTCCGGACGGCCCGCCGCCGCCTCGTGCGATCATGCCCCGCCGCGCACGGCGGCTTTTGATCCAGGAGGTATCCGGTTTTGGTTTCGACAGGCAGGAACTGGCGCAGGCACGCCGCGCCGCTCGTGGCACTGACGATGGCGCTGGCCATCGCGGGCTGCTCCACCCCATCCCCGGGCAACGCGCCCGTCGAAAAGAGCGATGCACGCGGTCCCGGCAACTACGTGGTGCAGCCGGGCGACACCCTGTACCGCATCGCCTCGAAGACCGGCCGCCGGATGCAGGACATCTCGCGCTGGAACGGCATCGACGACCCGGACAAGCTCGAGGTCGGCCAGGTGCTGCGCATCGTGCCGCCGGGCGGCGCGTCGGAACCGCCGCCGCGCACCGCAGCAGGCGGCGAGCGCGAACCCTCGAAGCGGCCCGTGCCGCCGGCCCCGCGCGAATCGGGCCCGCCGCCCTCGCGCGTCGGCACCGGCGACTGGGCCTGGCCCGCGCAGGGCCAGGTGATCGCCGGCTTCAACGGCGGCAGCAACAAGGGCGTCGACATCGCCGGCAAGCTCGGCGAGCCGGTGGTCGCCGCGACCAGGGGCGTGGTCACGGTCAGCGAGACCCTGCGCGGCTACGGCAACGTGCTCATGATCGACCACGGCAGCTCGCGCATGACGGTCTACACCCACCTGCGCACCGCGCTGGTGAAGAAGGGCCAGACCGTGCAGAAGGGCCAGCAGATCGCCGAGATGGGCAATACCGACGCGGACCGGGTCAAGCTGCATTTCGAGGTTCGCGTGGGCGGGCGCGCGGTCGATCCGCGATCGTTCCTGGCCGACGGGCGATAACCCCCGGCTGACGGCGGGTCTCGCGATCCCCACCGGAATTGGGTGGACTTTGCGAATTGGGATTTCCGATCGCGCCCCGAACACGAGGATCTGAATATTCCCGGCGGCGTTCTTTGTGCCCGCCCAATTGCGGACTCGAAGATCCGCGCGAATGGCGCGCCGCACAATGCCGAGCCACTCGCGGCTGCGATGAAGTCGAATGCATTCATCGATCGGGGAAGCTATTGATGTGCAGTCCGCACCCGGCCACGACTGCCGCCGGCCGGATTCCCAATGCGCCGGTCGATGCGTTGGCAAACTCCCCAATTCCCAAAATGGAATCCGAATTCCGGTTGCCAATCAGATAAAGTCGGCGGGCCGGATCCGAAAGCCGGCACGGATTGGCGATCGGCCAACGGATGCTTTTTTTGCAGACCACCTGTCGGCAACCTGTCCTGATTTCGATCTTGCGACAATTGCTGACAACGAAAAATGCGTTCGCGGCCTAATCTCGCCTGCTCTCCTCTCTCTTCACTCCAATACAAAGCATCTCCATGGCCAAGACATTCCAACAGGTCCAGAAGCAAATCGAACAACTCCAGAAAGAAGCGGATCAGCTTCGCAAGAAGGAAGCGGACGGCGTTCTCGAACGCATCCGCGAAGCCATCGAGGTGTATGGCTTCACGGCCGCCGAACTGGGTTTCGGTCGCTCGCCGGGCCGTCCGGCCGCCGCGGCGAAGCCCGCCGCGCGCAAGGGCCGCAAAGGTCGCAAGGCAGCCACGGGCAATGCGCCCAAGTTCCGTGACGACCAGGGCAATGTGTGGAGTGGCCGTGGTCCGCGTCCCGGCTGGTTCAAGGCCGCGCTCGAAGCAGGCAAGTCGCCCGACGAACTGCTCGCGAAATAAAGCGACGGTCTTCGGGAAGCCCTGCTACCACCAGCGCGCCATCCCGAAGCCCGCTTCGGCGTTTTCGAATTGCACATGCGGCCCTTGCGGCCGCATGTCTTTTTTTGGGCTGACCTGAATTGCGCAGCGACGCAGAGACATCGATCGACGGTCTGTCTTCATCTCGGCACCGCGCCGGATGCGAACCGGCGCTGGCCTCAATTGAGCATCGCCCGAAGAGTCCCCGTGTCGTCGGGAATTGCGAGATCGCTACGCCCCGGCGCGCGGCGTCGCTGACGGCAACTCGCCGAACAGCGCCTTGTAGCGCTGCGAGAAATGGCTCAATTGATGAAAGCCCTGCGCCTCGGCCGCCTGCGACACGCTCAGTTGCGCGGGCAATGTGGCCAGCAGGCGATCGCGCACCGCATTGAGCCGCAGGCTGCGCAGGTAATGCACCGGCGTCGTGTCGGCCATCTGCCGGAAGCCGTTCTGCAGACTGCGCCGGCTGGTGCGCAGGCGCCGGCACAGCGCATCGATGTCGGGCGGCGCGGCACCGCTGGCGGCCACGATGCGATGGCACTCCGAGACGATGAAGCTGGCCGAGCTGCCCGCCACGCCCGGCGGCGCGCCGGCCGCGCCCTCGAGCACGGCATGCAAGGCCTCGAAGGTGATGCGCGCGGCGGCTTCCTCGGCCGCGGCATCGCCGCCCTGCACCAGCCCCAGCAAGGCGCGCCGCAATTGCGCCACGGCTTCGGCCGGCGCGCGCAGCACCGGTTGCGACAGCAGGCGCAGCGCCTGCGGCGGCAACGGCCGCGCATCGAGCAGGCGGCGGAACTGCTCGGCCTCGAAGGTCACGGCCAGCAGCTCCATGCCGCGCGGGCGCTGCAAGGTGAAGTCGTCGCCCGCGCGCAGCAGGAACAGGCTGTGGTCCTCGAGCGCGCGGCCCTGCACGCGCGGAACGCCCGCGCCCTGGCCGTTGCCGACCGCGAAGCACAGCCGTCCCGCGGGCAGGCAGCCCTGCTGCACCACGCGCTCGCTCATCCACTTGCGGAACACGTGCACCCCGCCCGAGACCGCCTCGGCCAGCGTGCTGCGCATCACGCCCTGCGACAGCTGCAGGTAGCGCTGCTGCCATTCGGGCGCGGAGGCGCCATGCAGATGGAAGTCGTCGAACAGGTCGAGGGTGAGGGCCATGCGTGGGCAAAGGGGCGGTGGGCTGCCAGCGTACGCCGGCCCGTGCATTTTGCCGATTTGGGTTAACGAGCGTTCGGCCTCCCGCCGCACACTGCCGGCCTCCCTGGAGTCCGACCATGGCTACAACGCTTGCATCGCATGGCCGCAAGGCCTTCACCACGGCGCTGGTCGCCTGCGCGGCGGCGCTTGCCGGCTGCGGCACGGCGCCGAACGCCCTTCCCTCTTTTCCCTCTTCTTCTTCCAACCAGAGCAGACCCATGACCGAGGAACAGACCAAGCAAGCCATTCAAGGCGACTGGATCAGCATCGCGCCCGAAGTCCGGCCCAGCGCCGCGAAGAACGCCGACGGCACGCTCAAGCCCTTCTACCTGAAGCGTGCCTTCAAGGCCCTGCCCGACGACCGCTTCGAGCTCGCCATCGTCAATTCGGCCGACCCGAATGGCGCGGTACCGCTCGCACGCATCCTCATCAAGGGCCACATGCTGTGGCGCTGCGCGCACCCGATCGCGGCCGGCGCGCAGAAGGTGGACTTCGTGGCCGACGAGGCCTACGAGGTCACGCCGCTGATCCAGGGCTTCGCCGACCTGCTGAACCAGGTGGCGAGCCAGGGCTATGCGAAGTGGGAACTCAACGGCACGCAGAGCGTGTTCGGCAAGAGCTTCGCGCCCTTCGGCCTGGCCGCGGGCCGCCACTTCATGGAGTACGACCTCGTCTACCTGCACGGCGACATGCTGTTCTGGGGCGCGCGCCACATCGACGGCCGCGGCTTCGACACCGAGCAGAACCGGCCGACCAACCTGCAGATCCCGCTGGTGCGCCCCTGATCAGCGCGCGAGCGTGGCCTCGATGAAGGCCACGGCGCGCGCCAGCCCCTGCTCGGCGCGCATGCGCTCGCCGAGTTCGCGCGCCCGCGAGCGCACCGCCGCGTCGTCGGTCCAGGCGATGCCGCGCGCCAGGTTTTGCGCCGTGAGCCGCGTGCCGGCCACCGCCGCGGGGGCCACGCCGGCGCGCGCGAGCTGGTGGGCCCAGAAGAACTGGTCGCCCGCGAACGGCACCACCACCGAGGGCACGCCGGCACGCGCCGCCGAATGCGTGGTGCCCGAACCGCCGTGGTGCACCACCGCCGCCATGCGCGCGAACAGCCAGTCGTGCGGCACGTCGCCCACCGCGTGGAAGTTGGCGGGCAGCCCCTGCACCGCCATGCCGCTCCAGCCCGGGTTGAACACCGTGCGCCGGCCCGCCATCGCCTCGACCAGGGTCGCGCGCATGCGCACCGCATCGAAGCCCGTCATGCTGCCGAAGCCCAGGTAGACCGGCGCTTCGCCGGCGTCGAGAAAGGCCTGCAGCGCCGCGGGCACCTGCCACGCGCTGGCGGGCGGCATCCACTGCCCGAAGGCGACCGCGTTGCCGGGCCAGTCGGCCGGACGCGGCAGCAGGCTCGGCGAGAAGCCGTAGAGCATCGGGTGCCCGTCCCAGATCTTCCGGCGCGCGGGCAGGCCGCAGACCTCGGCGCGCGCCGCATTGATCGCCGGGCGGAAGGCACGCCACAGCATCGCGTTGACGAAGCGGTGGCTGGTGCGGTGCAGCCAGCGCGGCACCTTCGCGGGCGGCAAGAAGGGCGTGGCGAAATCGCGCGTGGGCGTGAGCGGAAACATCCCCGCGCCGATCACCGGCACGCGCAGCGCATCGCCGGCCGAGAGCCCGACGAAGGCCGCGAGGCCCGCCGACACGATGGCGTCGCAGCCGCGCGCCGCCTCGACGGTCTGCCGCAGCCAGGTTGCGGCATTGGCATTGGCGATGGCCGCGAGCGCCTTCGCGGCCGCGCCCGGGTTGTGGCTCTGCGCCACCACGTTGGCGATCGCGCCGCTCGCGCCCAGCGCGCCCTGGATGTCGCCGGCCAGCGCCTGCGAGCGCACGCCCAGGCGCTGCGCGGTGCCGAGTGTGGACGCATCGGCCAGCAGCAAGGTCGAATGGCCGGCCACGTCGAGCGCATGGCACAGCGCGGCGAGCGGACGCGCATCGCCCTCGGTGCCGTAGGTGACGACCGCGATCTTCATGCGCGCTTCCTCCTCGCGGGCCTGCCGGCGGCGCGCGTGCCGTCGACGAAGACCGCGACGATCGCCGCGAACTCCTCGCCCAGTTCCAGGCCCGGCAGCGTGAGCCAGCGCATCAGCGCGCCGAAGTACAGGTGGTGCAGCAGCTGCGCGAGATGCTCGGGCGCGAGGTCGGCGCGCAGGCTGCCTTCGTGCTGCGCCTCGCGGATCAGCAGCGCGAACAGCCCGATCAGGTCGCGCGGCCGGCCCTCGGGATCGCCGCCGCCGTCGATCTCGGACTCGATGTTGAGGAAGCGGAAACGGAAGTAGTCGAGCAGGTAGGCGCGATGGCGCTGCGACCATGCGGCCGAGGCCTCGAGCAGGCGCGCGAGCCGCGCCTCGAAGCCGCCGGGCGCGCCGACCAGCTCGGCCAGCCGCGCGGTATCGGCCGCGAGCGCCATGTGGACCCAGTGCGCGAGCACCGCTTCCTTGGTCGCGAAGTGGTTGTAGAGCGTGCCCTTGGCCACGTCGGCCTGCAGCGCGATCTGCTCCATCGTGGTGGCGTCGTAGCCCTGGGTCTCGAACAGCCGCATGGCGGTGGTCGCCACGTGGTCGAGCGTCTGGACGCGCCGCCGCTCGCGACGGCCGGGAGGTTCGGGGAGTTTGGGCGATGGCAAGGCGGAAACCTTGATATTGAACGTCGTCCAAGTTTATACGACGTCTAAAAATTCTCCGATGCCGAACGGTCCGCGGACAGACCGGAGCGACCTGTCCTCCACGTACCGGCCGAGGAGCACACGAACTTTTTTACTTGTTTTCGGGGATTGAGCGGCCACGGGCTTGCACGCAGAGTACGCACGCTGTTTCGCAACCGTCTTTTTTTCACGACTCGATTCTGGGAGTTCGCATGTCCGGCCGTCTCACTGCTGCTTCTTCTTTCTCCCGCCCGTCGCGGCGGCCGCGCTCGCACGGCATCGCGTTGTCGGCCCTGAGCGCGGCCCTGCTGCTGCTGGCGGCCGCGCCATCGGCCGTGCTCGCGCAAGGCGTGCAACTGGGCAGCGGCGGCAATGGCGGTGCCGGCAGCAACGGCGCGGGCGGTGCGGGCGGCGCGCCGGGCGCGGCCGGCAGCAACGGCTACCTGACCAACAACTTGGGCCAGGGCGGCGCGCCGGGCCAGGGCGCGGGCCCGGCCTGGCTGTCCGCGGGCGGCGGCGGCGGCAGCACCGCGGCGAACGGCGCCGTGGCCATCGGCATCGGCGCCAACGGCGCCAACGCGCCGAGCATCGACGCCGCCGGTGCCGGCGGCGGCGGCGCGCTCGCCAGCGTCGGCGGCGCCACGGCCATCGGCGGCGGCGGTGGCGGCGGCAGCGGCTTCTTCACGGGTGGTGTCGGCGGCAACGGCGCCAGTGCCACGGCCAGCGGTGCCACGGCCATCGGCAGCGGCGGCAGCGGTGTCAGCGACGACCTTCGCGGCGGCAACGGCGGCAATGGCGCCCAGGCCAGCGGCATCGCCAGCACGGCCATCGGCAGCGGCGCTTCGGGCACGGGACCCAGCCAGTCGGGTGCCAGCGGCGCCGTGGCCAGCGGCAACTACACGACGGCCATCGGCGGCTCGAACGCCGGCATGAACAGCGCACGCGCGACGGCCGACAACGCCACCGCGCTGGGCAACGGCGCACTGGCTTCGGGCAAGAACTCGGTGGCGCTGGGCCAGGGCTCGGTCGCGAGCGGCGACAACACGGTCTCGGTCGGCGGCAACGGCACCACGCGCGTGATCACCAACGTCGGCGCCGGCAACATCGCCGCCGGCAGCACGGACGCCGTGACCGGCGGCCAGGTCTACGGACTGAGCCAGAGCCTGAGCACGGCGGTGCTCGACACCTCGAGCCTGTCGACCGCCGTGGCGAACCTGTCGACCGGGGTCGGCACGCTGTCGACATCGACGTCCACCAGCATCGGCTCGCTGTCCACCGGCGTGGGCGCGCTGTCCACCAGCGTCGATGCGCTGTCGGCGTCGACGTCCACCGGCATCGGCTCGCTCTCCACGAGCGTCGGCGCACTGTCGACCTCGACCTCCACCAGCATCGCTTCGATCTCCACGAGCGTCGGTGCACTGTCGACCTCGACCGCCACCAGCATCGGTTCGCTCTCCACCAGCGTCGGCGCGCTGTCGGCATCGACCTCCACCAGCATCGGTTCGCTCTCCACCGGCGTCGCGACACTGAACACCGGCCTGAACAACCTCTCGACCGGCGTGGCCACGCTGTCGACGTCCACCGCCAACTCGGTCGCCAGCCTGTCGACCTCGACTGCGCAGGCGCAGAGCACGGCCAACGCGGCCGGTGTCGCCGCGGCCTCGGCCCAGGGCACGGCCAACACCGCGCTCGGCGCGGCCAATGCGGCGCAGGCCAGCGCGAACAAGGCGCAGGGCACCGCCGACAACGCGCTCGGCCTGGCGCAGAACTCGGTGCAGTACGACGCGGGCGGCGGCAGCGTCTCGCTCAATGCCAACGGCGGCGCCGGCACCCTCATCGGCAACGTGCGCGCGGGCCAGGCCGCCACCGACGCCGCCAACGTGGGCCAGGTGCAGCAGGCCCAGCAAGGCGCGATCAGCAGCGCGAACAACTTCACCAGCCAGCAGGTCATGGCACTGCAGACACTGATGAACCAGGCGTTTTCGAACGGGCTGTGCAGCTTCTCGGGCGGCAACGTCACCTGCGGCACGGGCGCGAGCGCCAGCGGCCAGGGCGCCACCGCTTTCGGCCCGAACGCGCAGGCCAACGGCAACGACACCGTGGCGGTCGGCAACGGCGCGCAGGCCAGCCATGCGGGCTCGGTCGCCATCGGCGCGGGCGCGCGCGCGCTGGCCGATCCGACCACCGCGGTCGGCAACAACGCCCAGGCCCTCGGCAACGATTCGGTCGCGCTCGGCGCCAACACGCTCGCCACCGGCCGCAATGCCGTGGCACTGGGCCAGGGGTCGGTCGCCACACGCGACAACAGCGTGTCGGTGGGCAACCAGGCCACCGGGCTCGCGCGCACCATCACCAACGTCGCGCCGGGCGTGCTGCCCGGCGATGCCGTCAACCTCGGCCAGATGCAGCAGGCCGTCGCCACCGCGACCAACGAAGTCCGCAGCTTCGCCGCGCAGGGCATCGCATCGGCACTGGCCATGCCCGGCATCCCCATGCTCGCGCCCGGACAGCGCTGGGTGGGCGCCGCGGTCGGCAACTACGCGGGCGCCTCCGCGCTGGGCATGGCCTTCGGCTACCAGGTCAGCGAGCGCCTGAACCTGGGGCTGGGCGTGTCGACCGGAACCAGCGGCAGCGCCAACCACGTGGCCACGCGGGTGCAGGTCGGCTACGCCTGGTAGCGAGGCCGGGGCGCGTCCTAGAATGCGGGCCGGCGTCTTCCACGCCTCCCGTCCGCGGAAAGGGCTGCGCCCAGGTTTCATCCCCCATCGCATGCCCATGCGACTCCCGGCCAGACAGCGGACACGGCCGACACTGGAGTTCGTATGTCCAACACCCCTCGCGACACCCATCGCGCCTCGGCCCGCAGCGGCCACATCAACCTCGAGCAGCAGCGCAAGCGCGCCAAGGAACTGCTCGCGCGACTCGCCGATGGCAGCGCCGCTGCGCCAGCGTCCCGTCCTTCGCGTCGGAGCGCTTCGGCACCACGGCTGGCCGACGCCCAATGGCTGATCGCGCGCGAGCTCGGCTTCGCGAGCTGGCCCCGGCTCAAGGCCCATGTCGACGCGGTCGACTTCGCCGCGGCGCATCCGGGCTTCGTGGCCGACGACGAGGCCGGCACCCGGCACTGGCGCTGCGGCAACGACATCGCCCACACCCTGCAGCTCGCCGGTTTCCGCGGCGACTTCCACATGTTCGCGGACCCGCTGTGCATGGGCCCGGTGCCCGAGCAGCCCGAAGCCGCCTTCATCGAGACGCGCAGCGCCTTCGTCGCCCGGACCTTCGGCCTGCCGCCCGACGATGCACGCGGCCGCATGCGCGGCGAATACGAAGCGCTCGCGCGCCTGCCCGATGCAAGCCGCGCCGTGCTCTGGTGCGAGGCCGATGCCTACGACCAGCTGTTCCTGATCGCCGTGCTCGCGCGGCTCGAGCGCCTGCCCGCGAAGCTCGAGCTGATCGAGATCGATCGCGTGCCCGGCGTCGACCGCTTCATCGGCATCGGCCAGCTCGCACCCGCCGTGCTGGCCTGGCTGTGGCCGCGCCGCAGGCCCATCGATGCGCCTGCGCTCGAACTCGCGCGCAACGCATGGCGCGCCTACCGCGCGCCCTCGCCCGAAGCCTGGGCCGACATCGCGCACGGCGAGACGCCCGCCCTGCCCTTCCTCGCGCCCGCGTTGCGGCGGCAATTGCAGGAGCTGCCCTCGCTGCGCGACGGCCTCTCGCTGACCGAGCGCCTGGTGCTCCAGACCATCGACGAGCACGACCGGCTCGCGTTCGGCCAGGTCTACGCCGAACTCAACGAGCACCGCGAGCCGCTGCCCTTTCTCGGCGACCTGATGTTCCATGCGCTCGTGCGTCCCTTGATCGATGCGGCCGAGCCGCTGATCGTGGAATCCGATGCACAGCGCGACTGGCCCCAGCGCCCGCTCGAACTCACGACACTGGGCCGGCGCGTGCTCGCGGGCGAGAGGTACTGGATCGACCATGCGAGCCACGAACGCTGGATCGGCGGCGTGCGCATCGAGCCCCGCAAAGCGCACTGGGCGATCGACGATGCACTGCGCCCCGTCTGGCGCGGCGAGCCTCGCTGAGTTCGCAGCGCGCGGGGTGCTTTGCTACCCTGCGCGCTTCATCTCATCCGACAGCCCCATGACCACGATCTCCGTCCGCCAGGCCGTGATGGCCGACCTCGATGCACTGGCCGCGCTGTTCGACCAGTACCGCCAGTTCCAGGGCCAGCCCCGCGACCTGCCCGCCGCACGCGCCTTCCTGCGCGAGCGCCTCGACCATGGCGAATCGGTGGTCTTCCTCTGCCACGACGGCACCGTGCCCGTCGGCTTCGCGCAGCTCTACCCGATCTTCTCGTCGGTCTCGCTCACGCGCGTGTTCATCCTCAACGACCTGTTCGTCGCCGCGGCCGGACGCCGCAAGGGCGTCGCCTCGCGCCTGCTCGCGGCCCTCGAGTCGTATGCATGGTCACTGGGTGCCGCGCGCATCTCGCTGAACGTCGCACGCGAGAACGTGTCGGCGCAGCAGCTCTATGAACGGCAAGGCTGGGAGCAGGACAGCAAGTACTTCATGTACCACCGCTTTCCTGCCGCGTCGTAGCGCCGTGCGAGTACAGCGATGGGCTGGCTCGGTCCAATTGCGAGGCCCGGAGCCCTCACCCTAACCCTCTCCCAGAGGGAGAGGGGACAAGACAAACACAAGGCCGAGCGAAGCGATGGCCCGAGCGGCATTGCAAGGCCGAGCGAAGCAAAGGCCCGGGTCACCCCCTCTGGCTGCGCCGAGGAGCGCAGCGTTTCGCGGATAAGGGCTCGCAGCTGTTTGAGCGAAGCGAGTTCTGCGAGACCCCGCGAAACGCGAGCACCGCAGGTTGCCCGTAGCGAAGCGAAGGGTCGCAGACAGTGGGGTCGCCTTTTCTTTGGTTACTTTCTTTTGGCGAGACAAAAGAAAGTGACTCGCCCGCCGGGGCGAAATCCCGGCCTGCAATCTCACCCCACCCCCAACCCCTCCACCATCAACGGCAACAAGACTTCCGAAGCCCCTCTAAGCACGACAAGCGCCCGATCATCCAGATGCCCAACAGGCTCGAGATTCAGCGTAATCAAAGCAGCCCCGTGCCCCATCGCCAACACAGGCAAATCCGCCGCCGGATAAACCACAGCCGTACTCCCCACGAGCAAGAACAGATCGCAGTCGCCAGAAGCCTCCTGCGCATCCATCAACACCCCCGGATTCAGCATCTCCCCAAACATCACCACATCCGGCCGCGCATGCCCCCCACACCGCAAGCAGCGATGAAAGGGCCACGGCCCATGCCGATTCCCGCACCGATCGCACCGCCACCGCCGCAGATTCCCATGCAACTCGAGCACGTCGACACACCCCGCCTGTGTCAGCAACCCATCGACGTTCTGCGTGATCAATCGCGTAGCCGGCCGCAACCGCTGCAGCGCAGCCAACGCCCGATGCCCCGGATTGGGCGCCGCCTCCTCGATCACAGCCAGCCGCTGCCCCCAGAACTTCGTGAAGCCCGCCGGATCGCGCGCCAGGTCCTCCGCATGCGAGAACTGGATCGCGTTCTGCTGCATCCACAGCCCATCGGCGTCCCGGTAGGTCGGGATGCCCGAGGCGCGGGACAGCCCCGCGCCGGAAAAAACGACGACGCGCCGGCTTGCGTTCAGCAGGTCGATCGCCGTCTCCAACTCTTCTTGCATGAATGAAAAAACGCTTCCTTCGGAAGCGTGGTGATCGTCAGCGGACCATTCTCGCCCAGCTCAACAGCAGCGCCCCTTGCCCGCGCCGTAGCGCGCCTCGAGCCGTTCGCGGAAGAAGGCCTCGTAGCTCATCGGCGGCCGGTCGGGATGCGTGGCCGCCATGTGGCTCAGGTAGACGTCGTAGTCGGGCAGCCCGACCATCAGCCGCAGCGACTGCCGGATCGAGCGCGCGATGTAGCGCCCGGTGTCCGCGAGGCCGCGGCCTTCCGTGGTGGCGAGCGCTTCATCGATGGGCATCGTGCGTTCCCTTGCGGTTCGCGCACTCAGTGCGCGCCGCGCGCCGCCACCGCGCCGCCCATCGGCTCGAACGGCGTCTCGTGCGCGGTCGGCCGGTTGGCCGCGCGCGCCGCGATGCAGGCCTTGATGCTGTAGACCAGCACGCTGAGCACCACGAACATGAAGAGAGCGCACAGCGCGGCATCGAGCCGGTCGTTGAAGACGATGCGCTCCATCGCCGCCGTGGTCTTGGCCGGTGCCACCAGCACGCCGTTGGCCAGGCCTTCGCTGTACTTCGCCGCATGCGAGAGGAAGCCGATCTTCGGATCGCTCGAGAAGATCTTCTGCCAGCCCGCGGTCAGCGTGCAGGCCAAAAGCCAAACGGCCGGCGCCGCCGCCACCCAGGCATAGCGCTCGCGCTTCATGCGGAACAGCACCACCACGCCGAGCAGCAGCGCCACCGCGGCCAGCATCTGGTTCGAGATGCCGAACAGCGGCCACAGCGTGTTGATGCCGCCCAGTGGATCGACCACGCCCTGGTAGAGGAAGTAGCCCCAGGCCGCCACGCACAGCGCGGTCGCGACCAGGTTGGCCGGCAGCGAGTCGGTGCGCTTGAGCGCGGGCACGAAGCTGCCCAGCAGGTCCTGCAGCATGAAGCGGCCCGCGCGCGTGCCGGCATCGACCGCCGTCAGGATGAAGAGCGCCTCGAACAGGATCGCGAAGTGGTACCAGAAGGCCATCATGGCCTGGCCGCCGATCACCTGGTGCAGGATGTGCGCCATGCCGACCGCGAGCGTGGGCGCGCCGCCGGCGCGGCCCAGGATGGTGGTCTCGCCCACGTCCTTGGCGGTCTGCAGCAGCATCTCGGGCGTGACCACGAAGCCCCAGCCCGAAATGGTCTGCGCCGCCTGCTGCACCGTGGTGCCGATCAGGGCACCGGGGCTGTTCATCGCGAAGTAGATGCCGGGCTCGATGCACGAGGCCGCCACCAGCGCCATCACGGCGACGAAGGACTCGGCCAGCATGCCGCCGTAGCCGATGAAGCGCGCATGGCGCTCGTTGTCGAGCATCTTGGGCGTGGTGCCCGAGGAGATCAGCGCATGGAAACCCGACACCGCGCCGCAGGCGATGGTGATGAACAGGAACGGGAACAGGTTGCCCGACCACACCGGGCCGTTGCCCTGCGCGAACTGCGTCACCGCGGGCATCTGCAGCGTGGGCGCCACGACCACGATGCCGATCGCCAGCGCGATGATGGTGCCGATCTTCAGGAAGGTCGACAGGTAGTCGCGGGGCGCGAGCAGCAGCCACACCGGCAGGCTCGCGGCGACGAAGCCGTAGCCCACGAGCATCCAGGTCAGCGCCTTGCCGTCGAAGGTGAAGGCCGGGCCCCAGACCGGGTCCTGGCTGACCCACTGGCCGCCGAAGATCGCGAGCATCAGCAGCACGAAGCCGATGATCGACACCTCGCCGATGCGGCCCGGGCGGATGTAGCGCAGGTAGAGGCCCATGAAGACCGCGACCGGAATCGTCGCGGCCACCGTGAAGGTGCCCCACGGCGATTCGGCCAGCGCCTTCACCACGATCAGCGCCAGCACCGCGAGGATGATGATCATGATCATGAAGGTGCCGAACAGCGCGATCATGCCGGGCACCACGCCCATCTCCTGCTTGACCAGGTCGCCGAGCGAGCGGCCGTCGCGGCGCGTGGAGATGAACAGCACGATGAAGTCCTGCACCGCGCCCGCGAACACCACGCCCGCGAGCACCCACAGCAATCCGGGCAGGTAGCCCATCTGCGCCGCCAGCACCGGCCCCACCAGCGGACCCGCGCCCGCGATGGCCGCGAAGTGGTGGCCGAACAGCACGTTCTTGTCGGTCGGCACGTAGTCCAGGCCGTCGTTGTGGCGGTGCGCCGGCGTCTTGCGATTGCCGTCCAGGCCCAGCACCTTGTCGGCGATGAACAGGCTGTAGTAGCGGTAGGCGATCAGGTAGGTGCAGATCGCGGCGGCGACCACCCAGATCGCGTTGATCGTTTCCCCACGACTCAGGGCCACGGTGCCTAGCGCGAAGGCGCCGAACACCGCGATGACGAGCCACACCAGGTGGCGGCGGATGCTCTGCATGCTTTGTCTCCTCGGATTTGTCGAACCCCGGGAGTCTTGCCGGATGCGTGCGCGCTGCCATCCGTCGCACCGCGCGGGCGAAGCGCGTGGCTTTGCGTAATGGAAAACCCGGGGGCCGCGCGATCGGCGGCGTTTACGGCTTCTTGATGCACCCCGCCGCGCATTCGACGCCGTTTTTATGCGCGGCTTTCCATACTCGATGCATTTCCGATGCCAGCACTGCGAGCACGCGCATGAACACGAACAACGCCCTGTGGCGCCGCGCCGCGGCCTGGGCCGGCCAGGTGCGGGCCCGGCCCGACATGACGCTGCTGTGGACCTGCTGCGGCACGCCCGCGCTGGGCACGCAGGCGCTGCTCGGGCACGCCGGCAGGCACGAACTGCGGCTCGCGTCGTGCAGCCATTGCGGCGCGCAGTGGCTCTACCTCATGCAGGCGAACGACTGGCTGCCCTTGACCCGCGACGATGCCGCGGCCCTGCGCGCGACCCACGGCACGGCCCGTGCCGCGCTGCTCGCGCGCTGGGCCGAGGACGACGAACAGGCCGACTGGCGCCGGCGCAAGCAGCGCGCGAGACGCGAGGCCGAGGAGTGAGCGCGCGGCTCAGCCGGGCCGCCGCACCTGCACCGGCTGGCGCGACCAGTAGATGCCGTCGAGCCGGTCGAGCCTGACCTCGCCACCGGTCGAGGGCGCATGCACGAAGCGGTTGGCACCCACGTAGATGCCCGCATGCGTCGGCGTGCCCGCGCCGAAGATCACGAGGTCGCCGGTGCGCATCTCGGAGGTCGGCACGCCCTGCCCGAACGAGGCCATGCGCGCCACCGTGCGCGGCGTCGACTGCCCCACGCTCTCGCGGTAGACATAGCCGATCAGGCCGCTGCAATCGAAGCCGCCATCGGGCGTGTTGCCGCCGTAGCGGTACGGCGTGCCGACCAGCCCCAATGCATGGATCGCGATGCTGTTCGACTGCTCGTCGCTCAGCGGCGAGCTGCGCACCGTGGGCGTCGACGGCGAGGGCGGCGGCGTGGGCCGGCTGGCGCAGCCCGCGGCCAGGATCGCCACCGCGCAGGCCCCGGCGGCAAGGAACCGATGCAGTTGCGTCGGGATGCGGTGGCCGGAGTCGTGCGCGCGTGCGTCGTGCATGTCGATGGACGGGTCTTGTGAACGTGCGCGCACTCTAGCGCGAATGCCCGCGCGCCAAAAGCAAACCCTCCGCGTTCCACGCGCATCGGATGCGCGGGCCCGCGGAGGGCTGGGGTGCAGCGCGCGTGAACCGCGCGCCGCGAAGCACGGGATCAGGCCTGCTGTGCCACGCCGTTCACCACGTCCTTCAGCGCCTTGCCGGCGGTGAACTTGGGGGCCTTGCTGGCCTTGATCGTCAGGGGCTGGCCGGTCGACGGGTTGCGGCCCGTGCGCTCGGGACGGCTGGTCACCGCGAAGGTGCCGAAGCCGATCAGTTGCACCGTGTCGCCGCCGGCGAGCGCGCGCGAGAGGTTGTCGAGCGCCGCGTCGAGGGCGCGGGCGGCGTCGGCCTTGCTCAGGCTGGTGTCGTTGGCAATGGCGGCAATGAGGTCGGTCTTGTTCAAAACGAGTGATTCCTTGTGGATGGATGACAGTTCGGTGACGCCCCCGCGCAGCGAAGCGGCGGGAACGCACCGGCTCGAATTTAACGGGCGCTACGCCGGCCTCCGGCCGGCACGCACGCGAAAGCGAGGCAGCGTGAACGATGCACGGGTTCGGAGCGATCCGTCGCCGCGCGGCGAGGCTGCGGTTCTACCTCATGCGGGCGCGGGTTGTGCGGCCGGCGGCCGGATGTCCATCATTCGTTTACCTCCCTTTCGTTCGGAAACCTCGAAGTGCGCAAGGCATGCGCGCGCCCAGGAACTTTTTCGCGCGCGGCACAATGCCGGCCACCCCAGTCATGCAGAAGAAGAGCAAGCACTGACATGCAACGCGCCCAAGCCTATCCCGCGGTCGCCGCCGAGTTGGAACGCTGGCGGCTGCGCCCCTGGCACGATCTGGTCGATCGCATCGGCAAGCCGCCGGCCTCGATGGCGCTCGCGCTGCAGGGAGAGGAATTCCAGATCGAGGTCTGGGTGACGTGGACCGACCAGCGGCAGTGCGCGGTCCGGGTCCATGCCGCGGCGATGGGACCCGGCACGCAGACCATGGAGCGCTTCGACGAAAGCATCGTCGTTCCGATCCCTCATGCGGGGAGCCCGGACCTCGTCGACTCCGACATCGCGACGGCACGCACGCGAGGATAGAGCCCGGCCTCAGCGCCGCTCGAACTCCCTCGCATGCTCCACCGCATACTTGATCAGCTCGGCCTGCCCCTCGATCCCGAGCCGCCGCTTGATGCTCTGGCGGTGCGCCTCGACCGTGCGCACGCTCAGGCCGAGGTCGCGCGCGATCTGCTTGCTCGATTCGCCGCGGCCCAGCGCCGCGAGGATCTCGCTCTCGCGCGGCGTGAGCAACGGACGCGGGGTCTGGTTGCGGAACAGCTTCTTCGACACGGCCGGGCTCAGGAAGGTACCGCCCGCGGACACGGCCTCGATGGCCGCGACGATCTCCGACGCCGGCGCGTCCTTCAGCACGTAGCCGTGCGCGCCGGCCTGCAGCGCGCGCTGCACGTACTCGGGGTTGTCGTACATGCTGAGCATCACGACGTGCGGAGCCGGCTCGCGCTCGAGCAGCAGCGCGGCGAGCTCGATGCCGTTCATGTCCTTCATGCCGATGTCGACCAGCAGCAGGTCGGGCCGCACGCTGTCCATCTGCGCGAGCGCCTCGGCCGCGCTGCCGGCCTCGCCCGCGATCTCCAGGCCGGGCAGCGCGCCGAGCCGCGCGCGCAGGCCGTCGCGCACCAGCGGATGGTCGTCCACCAGGAAGATGCGGATCGGAGCCGGGGTGCGGGCCTTGGCGGTCGTCATCGTCGGGGCATTCGTTGGGGTGGATGAAGGAAGGGGTTGCGCGGACCGATCAGCCCGAGGCGCCGCCCACGGCCCGCGCGGCCGCCGCGGGCACGATCGCGACGATGCGCGTGCGCCCGCTGCCCGAGCGCACCACGAGCTGCCCGTCGATCGAGGCCACGCGCTCGCGCATGTTGCGCAGGCCGATGCCGCGCCGCGGGTCGAGCTGCACGGCATCGACGTCGAAGCCGATGCCGTCGTCGCCGACCTCGAGCCGCACCTCGCGCTCGCCGAAGGCCAGCGCGATGTGCACCTCGTGCGCGAGCGCATGCTTGCGCACGTTGGTCAGCGCCTCCTGCGTGGTGCGGAACAGCGCGGTCTTCACCTCCTGCGACAGCTCGAAGGGTTCGCCCTCGACCATCAGCGAGGCGGCGGTCGAGCCCTGGCCCTCCTCGCCGAATTCGTCGACCAGCCGCTCGAGCGCGGCCGGCAGGCCCAGCGTGTCGAGCAGCGCGGGGCGCAGCCGGTGCGAGATGCGGCGCACCTCGGTCAGCGAATCGTTGAGCCGCTGCAGCGCCTTGCCCAGCGCGGGCGGCGCGGGATGCTGCGCGCGGTCGAGCGCATCGACGGCCGACTCGATCAGCAGCTTGGCCGACACCAGGGTCTGGCTGGTGCCGTCGTGCAGCTCGCGCGCGAGATGGCCGCGCTCCTCCTCCTGCGACTGCACCACGCGGCGCGCGAGCAGGCGCAGCTTGGCCTCGGCCACGCGGTGCTCGCTGAGGTTGAGCAGCAGGCCGCCGGCACTGACCACGCCCAGGCACAGCGCCGCGATGCCGGCGATCCACAGCAGGGTGGTCGTGACGTTGGCGCTGATCTGGCGGTCGAGCGACTGCACGGTGGCTTCCATGTCGTCGAGGTACAGGCCGGTGCCGACCATCCAGTTCCAGCGCGGCAGCGCCACCACGTAGCCGAGCTTGGGCGCGCGCTGCGTGCTCGAGGGCTTGCGCCATTCGTACTCGACGTAGCCGCCGCCCTCCTTCGCGCGCGCGATCAGGTCCTGGATCGTGAAGCGGCCGCTCGAATCCTTGAGCCCCCAGAGGTCCTGGCCCACGAGGTCGGGCTGGCGCGAGTGCATCAGCGAGCGACCCTGCAGGTCGTAGACGAAGAAGTAGCCGTCGTCGCCGTAGTCGAGCGCGGCCAGCCGGCGCAGCGCCTCGGCGCGCGTGGCCTCGTCGTCCTGGCCGGCGTCGTACAGCGGCTTGACGATGCTGATCGCGAGGTCGACGTAGCTGCGCAACTCGTTGCGCCGCTGGGTCATGTAGCTCTGCTCGATCAGCGCGCGCTCGCGCTGCGCGAGGTCGTGTTCCTGGTGCCGCACGGCGAGCGCGACCAGCACCAGCGCCACCAGCAGCGGTGCGACGGCCAGGGCCACGATCTTGGTGCGCAGGTTCATCTCGGGCGCGAAGACTACCACCGCCCCCGCCGGCGGCCCCGGCTCAGGCCTGGCCGGCGATCCGGGCGTTGCGCTCGAGCGCCCACAGCAGGTCCTCGGCCTCGCCGGCCAGCGCGCAGTCGTGGATCTGCCGCAGGCCGATGTGGAGCTGGTAGCAGCGCAGCCGCTCGGCCGTGCCGGGGTCGGCCGGCAGGACCTGCTCGAAGTGGCGCGCCTGCTGCTCCATGCAGGCAAGCCAGGGGCGCCAGAAGAAGACGTTGGCCACGTCGTAGAGCGGATCGCCGAACAGCGCCTCCGACCAGTCGATGACGCCGGTGATCTCGCGGCCGTCGGTCAGCACGTTGTTCGAGCCGAAGTCGCCGTGCACCAGCCGGCGGACCTCGGGGCAGGACGGCGCGAGGCCGCGCACGATCGCCAGTTGCCGCTCGACGCGCCACAGGGCCTGCGCATCGAGCCGCGCCGCGCTCCAGTCGCGCTCGGCGACCGCATCGAGGAAAGCGCGCCAGCTCGCATGCTCGCCGGTGCCGTTGGCGTCGAAACGGCCGAAGCCGGTGGTGCCCGCGAGGTCGCTGGCCGCCAGGTCCTCGAGCGTGCGCGCGAGCGGCTCGGCCAGCAGCGACAGCATGTCGATCGGCAGGTCCTGCAGCGTGCTGCCCGGCAGGCGCCGCGACACGCAATAGAAGGGCTTGCCGAAGAACGGACCCTCGAAGCTCTGGTCGAACGACAGGTCCTCGATGCGCCCGATGGCCGTGACCGCGGGCACCGGCAGCCCCGGCCGCGCGAAGCGGCGCGCCGCGAAGTCGTCCTTGTCGAAGCCCTCGCGCGAACGGTGGATGCGCACCACGTGCTCGGCCTGGGCCGCGCTGCCCATGCCCTCGGCGCGGAAGGCGAAGGCCTGCGATTCCTCGCCCTCGGCCAGCGGCACGAAGCCATGGACCGGGCCCAGCGCGTGCTCGAGCGCGGCGACGATGGACGGTGCGGGCACGCGGGTCTTGGTCATGGCACGCGCCCGACGCGCATGAGGATCAGTGCGGCGAAGTCGGCCGGCCCGAGGCCACCCAGGCATCGAGCCCGCCGGTCAGCGGCAGCGCGCGCCGCGCGCCACGTGCCAGCAGCACGCGCGCGGCCTGCGCGGCCGACACCTCGTTGGGGCAGTTGCAGTACAGCACCACGTCGCGCCCGGCCGCGGCCGACAGGTCGAGGCCGCGCTGCTGCAGCGCCTTGAGCGTGTACGACAGCGCGCCCGGGATGCGGCGCGGATCGACCTGCTGGCCGGCCGCGCCGCGCACGTCGATCACCAGCGGCGGCTCGTCGCCCGCGAGCATCTCGTGCAGCTCGTCGACCGAGATGCGCGGCATGCCGGTCAGCCGCATGAAGGCGCGGCGGCGCCACCAGCGCACCACCAGGAACACGACCAGCAACACGCCCAGGGCCATGGTGGCGATGCCGCCGGCCTGCGCCATCACCGCGAGCACGTCCTGGATCTGGTTGCGGAAGCCCCAGCCCAGGCCGAGGAACAGGCCGGTCCAGATCAGCGCGGCGCCGATGTCGAAGCCGATGAAGCGCGGCACCGACATGCCGAGCGCGCCCGCCATCGGCGGCGCCACCACCGACACGCCCGGCACGAACTTGGCGGCCACCAGCGACAGGCCGCCCCAGTCGCCGATCAGCGATTCGCCGCGGCGCACGCAGGAGTCGGGCGCCAGCGAGATCCGGCACAGCAGGCGCATGAAGCGGTAGCCGAAGCGCCGCCCGGCATAGAACCAGGCGCCGTCGCCCAGCAGGTTGGCCGCCACCGCCGCGAGCACCACGCCGGCCAGCGAGATGTCGCCGGCCGCGAGCAGCGCGCCGGTGACCACCAGCACCGCGGCCGCCGGCACCGGCAGGCCGAGGCGGGCGGCGAAGCTGGCGGCGAACACCACCAGGATCGCGTTCTGCACCAGCAGCGACATCAGCTGTGCCATGGCAACGGCTCCGTGATGGCGAAAGAGGGTGCGAACGTGGTCATGGGCGGCATGGATTCTGCGGCATGGCGCAAGGGCCTGTCGCCGGGAGGCCATTGGCCATGCGGGTTGCGGCGCGTTCCGGGGGTCATGGCCGGCCCCCGCGCGACGGGTTCAGGCCGCCGGCCTGGCGACGCTGAATTCGAAGGTATTCACGCCGTCCGCGCTGGCCGCGGCGACCTGCCCGCCGTGCATGCTGGCCACGGCCCGCACGATCGCCAGCCCGAGCCCGTGGCCATGGTGCTCGCCGCCGTCGTTGCGCGCGGCGTCGACGCGGTAGAAACGGTCGAACAGGTGCTGCAGGTGCGCCTCGGCGATGGGCGCCCCGGGGTTCGAGACACCGATCCAGGTCGCCGCGGGCGTCTCGCGCAGCCGCACCGCGATGCGCGCGCCCGGCGGCGAATGCTCGATCGCGTTCTGCAGCAGGTTCGACATGGCGCGGCGGAACAGCGCGGTCTCGAGCTGCGCCTCGGCCAGCACGTCGCCCTCGATCTCGACCCGCGCGCCGCTCTCCTCGAGCACGAACTCGAAGAACTCGATGGTCTTGCGCACCTCCTGCGCCACCGGCGTCAGCACCAGGCCGGTGGCGACCTCGCCGCGGTCGGCGCGCGCGAGGAACAGCATGTCGTTGACGATCGAGCGCAGCCGCTCCAGGTCCTCGAGGTTGGCCTGCAGCACCTCCTCGAACTGCGGCGCGCTGCGCTGGCGCGACAGCGCGACCTGGGTGCTGCCGATCAGGTTGGCCAGCGGCGTGCGCAGCTCGTGCGCCACGTCGGCATTGAAGGCCTCGAGCTGGCCATAGGCTTCCTCGAGCCGCGCGAGCGCGCCGTTGAAGGCCTCGGCCAGCCCCGACAGCTCGACCGGCAGCGCGCCCGAGCGCAGCCGCTGCGAGCGCATCTTGGGCCGCAGCGCCTGCGCCTCGCGCGAGAGCTGGTCGAGCGGGCGCAGGCCGACGCGCGCGATCCAGTAGCCGGCGGCCGCCACCACCAGCACCGCGCCCAGGCCGAGCGACACCAGCGCCGTGAGGAAGGTGCGGCGCGTGCGCGCATAGGGCTCGGTGTTCTTGCCGACGATCAGCCGCACGGCCGGACGCTGCTCGAACGGCGGGATGTGGGCCGACAGCGTGCGGTAGGGCTTCTCCTCGCCGGGCAGCAGCAGGCTGCGGCCGGTCTCGCGCGTGAGCGCGTCGATCTCGGCCATGCCCTTGCCGTACTGGAAGCGCGGATCGTCGCTGAGCACCCAGAAGCGGGTGCTGCCGTCCTCGGGCGTCAGCGCGTCCATGCGCGCCTGCACGCGCGACCAGCGTTCGGGCGTGCCGATGGCCTGGATCCAGAACTGCAGGCTCTTGACCGTGGTGTCGAGCTCCTCGTACTGGTGGCGCTCGAGCTCGCGCAGCAGCACGCCCTGCAACGCCGCGCCGATCAGCGCGAAGGTGGCGAGCGCCGCCGCCGCGAACATCAGCACCAGCCGCGCGGCGATCGAGCGCTTCATGGCGTGGCGCCGTCCTCGCGCAGCTCCATCACGTAGCCCATGCCGCGGATGGTGTGCAGCAGCTTGGGCGAGAAAGGCACGTCGATCTTGTCGCGCAGCCGCTTGATCGCGACCTCGACCACGTTGGTGTTGCTGTCGAAGTTCATGTCCCACACCAGCTCGGCGATGGCGGTCTTCGAGAGGATCTCGCCCTGGCGCCGCGCCAGCACCGCGAGCAGCGCGAACTCCTTGGCCGTGAGGTCGATGCGGGTGGCGCCGCGGAAGGCCTTGCGCGCGAGCAGGTCGATCTGCAGGTCGGCGATGCGCAGCTGCATCGGCTCCTGCTTGCGGCCGCGCCGGTTCAGCGCCTGCAGCCGCGCCAGCAGCTCGAGGAACGAGAAGGGCTTGACCAGGTAGTCATCGGCGCCCTCGTGCAGTCCCTTGACGCGGTCCTCCACGCGATCGCGCGCGGTCAGCATGATCACCGGCGTCTGCTTCACGGCGCGCAGCCCGCGCAACACCGAGAAGCCGTCCTGGCCCGGCAGCATCACGTCGAGCACGATCACGTCGTAGTCGTGCGTGAGCGCCAGGTGCTGGCCGTCGATGCCGTTGTGCGCCATGTCGACCGCGCAGCCCTGCTCCGTCAGCCCCTTCGAGAGGTAGTCGGCGGTTCTCAACTCGTCTTCGACGATCAGGATCTTCATGGCGTGGCGTGCTGCGGTGCGAGGCGGTGCGTTGTCTCCGGTGCTCAATGCGCCTCGGCCGCCGCCGGGGCCTGGCCGCCCTTGCGGATCCGGCGCGCTTCCTTGCGGCGCAGGTACCAGTAGTGGGCGCGGTCCAGGTAGAGGTAGACCACCGGCGTGGTGAACAGCGTGAGCGCCTGCGAGAGTACCAGCCCGCCGACCATCGCGTAGCCCAGCGGCCGGCGCAGCTCGGAGCCCGAGCCATGACCCAGCATCAGCGGCAGGCCCGAGAGCAGCGCGCACATGGTGGTCATCATGATCGGGCGGAAGCGCAGCAGGCAGGCCTGGTAGATCGCCTCGTGCGGCTTCATGCCCTGCTCGCGCTCGGCCTTGAGCGCGAAGTCGATCATCATGATCCCGTTCTTCTTGACGATGCCGATCAGCAGGATGATGCCGATCAGCGCGATCACGCTGAGGTCGTAGCCGCCCGCCATCAGGATCAGCAGCGCCCCCACGCCGGCCGAGGGCAGGGTCGAGAGGATCGTCAGCGGATGGATGTAGCTCTCGTAGAGCAGGCCCAGCACGATGTAGACCGCCACCAGCGCCGCCGCGATCAGGTAGGGCTGCGAGGCCAGCGAATCCTGGAAGGCCTGGGCCGTGCCCTGGAAGGCACCGGTCAGCGACTGCGGCATGCCCATCTCGGACTGCGCGGCCTTGATCGCGTCGACCGCCTGGCCCAGCGAGGCGCCGGGCGCGAGGTTGAACGAGATCGTCACGGCCGGGAACTGGCCCTGGTGGCTGATCGAGAGGTAGGCGGTCTTGCTGGTGTCGACCTTCACGAAGGTCGACAGCGGCACCTGCTGGCCGGTGATCGGCGAGCTCAGGTAGAGCTTGCTGAACAGCGCCGGGTCCTGCTGCAACGCGGGCGTCACTTCCAGCACCACGTGGTAGCTGTTGAGCTGCGTGAAGTACTGCGCCACCTGGCGCTGGCCGATGGCGTCGTACAGCGTGGCGTCGATCGCGGCCGGCGAGATGCCGAAGCTCGAGGCGCGGTCGCGGTCGATGGTCAGCACGGCCGAGGCGGCGGCGTTCTGCTGGTCGGTCGCCAGGTCGGTCACCTCGGGCACCTGGCGCAGCTTGGCCAACAGGCGCGGCGCCCAGGTGTTGAGCTCGTCGAGGTTCGAGTCGGTCAGCGTGTACTGGTACTGGGTGCGCGAGGAGCGCCCGCCCACGCGGATGTCCTGCCCGGCCTGCAGGAACAGGTTCACGCCCTGCACCTTCGCGAGCTGCGGGCGCAGCCGCGCGATGATCTCGTCGGCGTTGGCGGTGCGGCCCTCGTCCTTGGGCTTGAGGCTGATGAAGAAGTTGCCGGTGTTGTAGGTCGACGAGCTGCCGTTCATGCCGAAGCCGGTCACGTCGGGGTCCTTGCGCACCACGTCGGCCAGCTCGAGCATGCGCGCATTCATCGAGGCGAAGGAGGCGTCCTGCGCCGACTCGGCGAAGCCCGAGATGAAGCCCGTGTCCTGCTGCGGGAAGAAGCCCTTCGGGATCACCACGAACAGCGCGCCCGTGGCCACCACGGTGGCGATGAACACCATCAAGGTGATGAACTGGTGGTCGAGCACCACGTGCAGCCCGCGCTTGTAGCCATTGAGCATGGCGTCGAAGCCGCGCTCGAACAGCAGGTACAGCCGCCCATGGCGCCGCGCATGCTCGTTCTTGAGGAAGCGCGAGCACAGCATCGGCGTGAGCGTGAGCGAGATCACCACGCTCACCACGATGGTCAGCGTGACGGTGACGGCGAACTCGCGGAACAGCCGCCCGACGATGCCGCCCATCAGCAGCAGCGGGATGAACACCGCGATCAGCGAGACCGAGATCGAGACGATGGTGAAGCCGATCTCGCCCGCGCCCTTGTAGGCGGCTTCCAGCGGCGCCATGCCCTCCTCGACGTAGCGGTAGATGTTCTCGAGCATCACGATCGCGTCGTCGACCACGAAGCCGACCGCGATGGTCAGCGCCATCAGCGAGAGGTTGTCGAGGCTGTAGCCCAGCAGGTACATCACGGCCACCGTGCCCAGCAGCGCCAGCGGCACCGTCACGCTGGGGATCAGCGTGGCCGGCACGTTGCGCAGGAACACGAAGATCACGGCCACCACCAGCGCGATGGTCAACAGCAGCGTGAACTCCACGTCCTTGACCGAGGCGCGGATGGTCTGGGTGCGGTCGATGATGGCGTTGACGTCCACCGTCGGCGGGATCGAGGCCTTGAGCCGCGGCAGCGCGGCGTTGATGCGGTCCACCGTCTCGATCACGTTGGCGCCCGGCTGCTTGGTGATGGCCAGCACGATCGAGCGGCCGTTCTGCACCGTGCTGCCCTCGGGCGCGGCAGCACCGGCATAGGCCCAGCCCGCGATCTTCGCGTTCTCGGGGCCGTCGACCGCCACGCCGAGGTCGCGCACGCGGATCGGCGCGCCGTTGCGGTAGGCCAGCACCACGTCGTTCCAGGGCTGGGCCTTGAGCAGCTGGTCGTTGGTGTAGACCGTGAAGCTCTGGTTCGGCCCGTCGATCGTGCCCTTGGGCGCGTTCACGGTGGCCGAGGACAGCACGGTGCGCACGTCCTCCAGGCTCAGGCCCAGCGCCGCGAGCTTGGCCGGGTCGACCTGGATGCGCACGGCCGGCTTCTGCGCGCCGCCGATGTTGACCAGGCCCACGCCCGAGATCTGCGAGATCTGCTGCGCGAGGATGTTGTCGGCGTAGTCGTTGACCTCGGTCAGCGGCAGCGTCTTCGACTGCACCGACAGGATCAGGATCGGCGAGTCGGCCGGGTTCACCTTGCGGAAGGTCGGCGGGCTCGGCAGGTTGGCCGGCAGCTGGCCGGTGGAGGCATTGATGGCCGCCTGCACATCGAGCGCGGCGGCATCGATGTTGCGGTCGAGGTCGAACTGCAGCGTGATCTGGGTGCTGCCCAGGCCGCTGGTCGAGGTCATCTGCGACAGGCCCGCGATCAGCGAGAACTGGCGCTCGAGCGGCTGCGCCACGTTCGAGGCCATGGTCTCGGGACTGGCGCCCGGCAGGTTGGCCGAGACCTGGATGGTCGGGAAGTCGACCTGCGGCAGCGGCGCCACCGGCAGCAGCGGGAACACCGCGGCGCCGACCAGCAGGATGGCCAGCGCGAGCAGCGTGGTGCCGATCGGGCGCTTGATGAAGGCGGCGGAAATGCTCAATTGCGCACCCCGCTCGGGTTGTTGCCGCCGGCCGCGGCGGCCGGGGGCGCGGCCTTGGCCGCGGTCTTGTTCTCGGCCACCGTGGCGCCGGGCCGCAGCTTGTACTGGCCGTCGACCACCACGCGCTGGCCGGCGGCCACGCCCTGGTCGAGCACGGCCGTGCCGTCGGCGATCTGCACCACGTGCACCGGCACCGAGTTGGCCTTGTTCTCGGCATCGACGGCCCAGACGTAGGTGCCGTCCTGGCTGCGCTGCACCGCCGCGGCCGGCACGGTCAGCGCGCCCGCGCGGCGGTCGAGCTGCAGCCGCACGTTGACGTACTGGCCGGGCCACAGCGTGTGCTGCGGGTTGGCGAAGCTGCCCTTGAGCTGCACCGTGCCGCTGGTGGTGTCGATCTGGTTGTTGAGCAGGATCAGCTTGCCGGTGCCCAGCAGCTGCGTGCCGGCACGGTCGTAGGCCACCACCGAGAGCGGCGCCGCGCCCTTGGGCTGCAGCCGGTTGATGTCCTGCACCGCGTCCTCGGGCAGCGTGAACTGCACCGCGATCGGGTCGATCTGGTTGATGACCACCAGCCCGCCGGTGTCGGCTGCATGCACGATGTTGCCGGGGTCGACCAGCCGCGCGCCCACGCGGCCGTCGATCGGCGCGTCGATGCGCGTGAAGCTCAGCTGCACCTGCGCGAACTGCACCTGCGCGGCATCGGTCTTGACAGTGGCCTCGAGCTGGCTGACCAGCGCCTTCTGGGTGTCGAGTTGCTGCTTCGTGGCCGCGTCCTGCGCGATCAGCGTGGTGTAGCGCGCGAGGTCGGCGCGCGCGTTCTCGAGCTGCGCCTGGTCGCGCGCCTGGGTGGCGCTGGCCTGCGCGAGCTGGGCCTGCAAGGTGCGCGGATCGAGCTGCGCGAGCATCTGGCCGGCCTTCACGTCCTGGCCCTCGACGAAGCCCACCTTGTCGAGCTGGCCGTCGATGCGCGCCTTGACGGTGACGGTGGCCATCGAGGCCACGGTGCCGATGCCGCCGCGGTAGACCTGCACGTCCTGCGCCTGCACCGGCGCGGTGGTCACCAGCACCGGCGGCGCCTTGGCCTCGGGCGTGGCGGCCGAGGCCTTGTGGCCCAGGGTCCAGGCGCCGCCGCCGAGCACGGCGACGAGGGCGGCAATGGCGAACCAGGCGACGCTGCGTCGCGCGGGGGGACCGGCGTCGTCGCTGGCGGGGCCGGTGTGGGAAGGAGCGGGATTCGTCATGGCATCAGGTTCCGGAAGTCGTTGCAGCGGCGGCGGTGGTGGCGGCATCGGCGGCGTCGGCATGCCAGCCGCCGCCGGTGGCCGCGATCAGCGCCACGCTGGCGGCGAGCTGGCGCGCCAGCAGTTGCGCGGCCGTGCGCTGGTTGGTCAGCGAGAGCTGCTGCGCGGTCACCACGCTCAGGTAGGTGGCGGTGCCCGCGCGGTACTGGGCAAGCGCGAGGCGCTCGGCCGTCTGCGAGGCCTGCACGGCCTGCGCCTGCAGCTGCGATTCGTGGTCGAGCACGCGCAGGGTGGCGAGGTTGTCCTCGACCTGCTGGAAGCCGCCGAGCACGGTCTGCTTGTAGAGCGCGACCGAGGCGTCGTAGGCGGCCACGGCCTGTTCGCTGTGGGCCTTGCGCAGGCCGCCGTCGAACACGGTCTGCGCGAGCACCGCGCCCAGCGACCAGACACGGCTCGGCGTGTCGAACAGCGAAGCGAGCTTGCCGGCGCTGAAGCCGCCGCTCGCGCTCAGCACGATCTGCGGGAAGTACGCGGCCTTGGCCACGCCGATCTGCGCATTGGCGGCCTGCACGCGGCGCTCGGCCGCGGCGATGTCGGGGCGGCGCTCGAGCAGTTCCGAAGGCAGGCCCGCGGGCGCGAGCGGCAGCTGGACGCCGAGCGTGCCCGCATTGGCGAGCGCGGGGTTCTCGCTGGCCGGCAGCGCGGCCAGCGTGAAGCGCGCCGGCGCCTGGCCGGTCAGCACCGCGATCGCATGCTCGAGCTGGGCGCGCTGCGCCTCGAGGTCCACGCCCTGCGCCTGCGCGGTGCGCAGCTGGCTCTCGGCCAGCGCCACGTCGGAGCGCAGCACGGTGCCGGCCGCGTACTGGTGCTGCGTGAGCTCGAGCGCGCGCGCATAGGCGGCGGTGGTGGTGGCGTAGAGCGCGCGCTGCAGGTCGATGGCGCGCAGCTGCAGGTAGTCCTGCGCCAGCGTGGTCTGGATGCTCAGGCGCGCGCCCGCGAGATCGTCGGCGCTGGCCTGCGTGCTGGCGTCGCCGGCCTCGACCGAGCGGCGCACCGCGCCCCAGACATCGGGCTCCCAGCTCGCGGCAAGGCCCAGGGTGTCGGTGGTGCGGCGCTCGATGCTGCCGGTGCTGTTGGTCTGCGCGCGGTTGGCGCCGGCGTTGAGGCCGAGGGTGGGATAGAAGCCGGCGCGCGCGGCCGAGGCCAATGCGCGCGCCTCGCGGTACTGGGCCTCGGCCTGGCGGATGTTCTGGTTGGCGGCATTGGCCTGCACCACCAGCCCGTTCAGCGTGGCGTCGCCATAGGCCTCCCACCAGGGATGCGAGGGATCGATGGCCTGCGGCGTGGCGGTCTTCCACGCACCGTCTTCCTTGTAGGCCGCGGGAACCTCCATCGAGGGTCGCACGTAGTCGGGGCCGACCGCGCAGCCCGCGAGCAGCAGCGCGGCCAGCGCGGCCGCGGCGGGCGCGCGCAGGGCGCGGCGCGGAAGGTCGGGGAAGGATGTTGCAGCGGAGCGAGCCATGGTGCGGCCACTCTAGGCCGCGCCTTCCAACCGCTCGCTGTCGACTTCCTGACAAAGCTGTCAGTTGGCGCGCGCTAAGAAATCTTTACCGCCGCCGCGTCGGCTCGCGCACCGGTCGCGGCATTGAAGAAGCCGAAGCCTTCAACGACGCATTCTTCAGGAGCAACCCATGAAACTCGCAGCGATTGCCGCGGCCCTCGCCGCGGCGGCCAGTCTCAGTGCCTGCGTGGTGGCACCGGTGGGGCCGGTGCGCGGCGCGGCCGTGTATGCCGCGCCGATCGAACCGCCGGTGGGCGTGGCGATCATCGGCCCGACCTATGTCTCGCCCGGCCCCGGCTGGGGCTGGCGCTACCACCCGCACTATGGCTGGGGCTGGTACAACCCGCACGCGGGCTGGCACCGCGGCTGGCGCTGAGGCGCAAGGCGCCTCCGGCCGCGTTCAGCGCGGCGCGTCGCCCTTGCGGTACTCGGCCGTCAGCTCGTCGAGCTTCTGCTTGAGCGCCGGGTCGAGCTTGTACTCGGCCGCCGCGAGCGTCGCGTCGAGCTGCTCGGGCCGGCTCGCGCCGAGCAGCGGCGCCGTGATCAGCGGGTTCGCCATCACCCAGGCCACGGCCAGCGTCGCGAGCGGCACGCCCGCCTCGTCGGCCAGCGCATGCAGCTGCGTCACGGTGTTGAAGCTGCGCTCGTTCCAGTAGCGGTCCTGGTACATGTTGCCGGCCGTGCCGAGCGTGAAGCGGGTGTTCGCCTCGGGGCTGGCGCCGGGCTTGTACTTGCCGGTGAGCAGGCCGCCGGCCAGCGGGTTGTAGGGGATCACGCCCAGGCCTTCCTCGCTCGCGAGCGGCAGCAGCTCGCGCTCGATCTCGCGGAACAGCAGGCTGTAGCGCGGCTGCACCGAGACGAAGCGCGTGAGCCGCAGCAGGTCGGACTTGCCGAGCGCGCGCGCGAGCCGGTAGGCCAGGAAGTTCGACACGCCCACATAACGCGCGCGGCCCGACTTCACGATGGTGTCGAGCGCCTCGATGCTTTCCTCGAGCGGCGTCTCGCGGTCGTCCATGTGCAATTGGTAGAGATCGACGTGGTCGGTCTTCAGCCGCTTGAGCGAGAGGTCGATGGCATCGAGCAGGTGCTTGCGCGAGGCGCCCTGGTCCCAGGGATTGGGGCCGACCTTGTTGACCGCCTTGGTCGCGACCACGAAGCGCCGGCGGCCCGCGGGCCCCTGCTTCTCGAGCCAGTTGCCGATGATCTCCTCGGTGCGGCCCGTGGTCTCGACCGTGCCGCCCAGCGGGTAGACGTCGGCGGTGTCGAGGAAGTTGATGCCGCCCTCGGCGGCCTTGTCGAGGATGCGGTGCGACACGGCCTCGTCGGTCTGCAGGCCGAAGGTCATGGTGCCGAGCGCGAGCCGGGAGACGGTCAGGCCGGTGCGGCCCAGGCGGGTGGTGGGAATGCTCATGGTGGATGGTTCCTGTGAAACGGCCGAACCGCGCAGGCGCGCGTGGCTGCACGACCATCATAGGCAGGCCGCCTCGGGCCTGCACGTCAGGGTGCAATCACCGTGACGCGCGCCGTCATGTAGGGATGCACCGAGCAGGCGTAGTCGTAGACACCGGGCTTGTCGAAGGTCTGCGTGAAGTCCTGGCCCGGCAGCATCAGGTCCATGCCCGCGGGGCCGCCCTTCCTGAACACCACGCCATGGGGCGCGCCATCGTCGTTCTTCCAGCGCACGGGCTGGCCCACCTTCACGGTGATCTGCGCCGGCTCGAAGGCGAAGTTGCGGATCGCCACGTGCGCCGAACCGCCCGCATGCCCAGCCGACGCGCCGCGCTGCACCGCCACCTTGCGCGGCGCATTGCCGACCGCCACGGTGTGCGACGGGCCACCGGCGAGATCGACCACGCTCACGTCGTTCGAGCCCTCGTTGCTGACCCACAGCTTCCCGCCGTCGGCCGAGATGTCGAGCCAGTGTGGCTGCTTGCCCACGGCGATGCTGCGGCCCGGCGCGCGCGTCGCGGGATCGAACAGCATCACCTCGCCCGGCCCCTGCACCACGACCACGCCGCTCGCCATGCCCGCGAAGTGCTGCGCGATGTGGGGCGACACGCCGGTGGGGATCGGCGCCAGCCACTGGTTGGTGGTCGCGTCCAGCACCTGCACCGCGGGCACGCCCGCCAGCGTCAGGTAGAGCGCCTTGCCGTCGGGGCCGAACTCGAGGTCGCGCGGCGGCTTGTCGAGCGCGATCTCCGAGACCGCCTTGCGCGTCGCCAGGTCGAGCACCACGAGCGCGAAATGGCCCGGTGCCTGCGAGGCCACGTAGGCCTGCCGGCCATCGGGCCGCACGGCGATGGTGTGCGGCTTGGGCACCGCCACGCTCGCGGCCACGGCATGGGTCGCGGTATCGATGAAGGCCACGCGGTCGTCGCCGTTGACGGCCACCAGCACCCAGCGGCCATCGGCGGTGGTGGCCAGGCCCTGCGGGCCCTGGCCGACCTCGATGGTGTGCGTCACGCGGTCGGTCGCGGCATCGATTTCGCTCACCGCCGAGGCGCTGGAGCCGCTGACGAACACGCGCTGGCGGTTCGGGGAGATCACGATGCCATCGGGCCCCGCGGCCACCGGCACGGTGGCGAGCACGCGCTCGCTGCCGGTATCGATCACGCTGAGCGTGCTGTCCTTGAAGTTGCCGACGTAGGCCTTGGGGCCGGCGGCCAGCGCCGGGAAGGCCAGGGCGCCGGAGGCCGCGAGAACGGCGAGCAGGCGTGCGAATCCTGGAAAGGCGGTCATGGGGAAAGACTCCTGAAAGAAGAGAGGAAGAGAATCGGCACAGGGCATGACGCGCGGTGCCTTTCGTCTATTCCCCGAAATTTTTTCGCGCAAGGCTGGAATAAAACGCGCGCCCGCCGCGTCATGCCCCCAAAGCACGTCCCTTGACCGACCGCACCCGCCAGTTCGAAGCCGCCGCCCTGCCGCATCTCGATGCGGCCTGGAATCTCGCGCGCTGGCTGCTGCGCGACGACCGCCTGGCCGAGGACGCGGTGCAGGAGGCCTACCTGCGGGCCTTCCGTTTCTTCGACGGGCTGCGCGGCGAGAACGCGCGGCCCTGGCTGCTGGGCATCGTGCGCAACGCCTGCTACGACTGGATGCGGCAGAACCGGCAGCTGGCCGACCAGGTGGAGTTCGACGAGCTGCGCGACAGCGAGTCGGCCGGCGCGACGGCGCCGGAGGCCGGCGATCCCGCGCGGCTGTGGGAGCGGCGCGTGCAGGGCGAGCGCGTCAATGCCGCGATCGACGCCCTGCCCGCGGTCTACCGCGAAGCGATCGTGCTGCGCGAACTGGAGGAGCTGCGCTATGAAGACATCGCACGCATCGCCGGCGTGCCGCTGGGCACCGTGATGTCGCGGCTGTCGCGCGCGCGGGCCCTGCTGCGCGAAAGCCTGCGCGACGAGCGCCCGGGCCCGGCGCAGGAAAGGACACGGCATGCCAATTCCTGACGACGAGCTGGGAGCGCTGATGCGACAACACGCCACGCGCCATGTGCCGCCCGCCGGCCTGGCCGAGCGCATCGCGCTGTCGGTGCGCTCCGAGGCCGGCGCACCCGCAACGCCGGCGCCGCGCCGTCACGGCTGGTGGCAGGGCCTGCTCGGGTTCGGAACCGGCGCGGCCGCGGCCTGGGGCCTGGCGCTGGTGCTGCTGGCATCGCCGGCGCCCCTCGAGCTGCTGGGCGCGCAGGTCACGGCCAACCACGTGCGCTCGCTGATGGCCTCGCACCTGGCCGACGTGGCCTCCACCGACCAGCACACGGTCAAGCCCTGGTTCGCCGGCAAGCTCGACTTCTCGCCGCCGGTGGTGGACCTCGCCGCCGAGGGCTTCGCGCTGACGGGCGGGCGGCTCGACTACCTCGACGGCCGCACGGTGGCGGCGCTGGTCTATCGCTCGGGTCCGCACGTCATCAATGTCTTCGTCTGGCCCGCGGCCGATGCGAAGCCGCAGGCTCCCGCCTTCTCGACGCGCCAGGGCTACCAGCTCGCGCACTGGACCCAGGGCGGCATGCAGGCCTGGGCCGTGTCGGACCTCAACGCGGCCGAGTTGCGCCACTTCGCGGCGCTGCTGCACGCGAGGACGGCGGTGCGCCCTTAGCGGCTGAAGACGGGATCGGGCGGCCGAACCCGTCTTCGTTGCGGCACACCGCGCGCGGTCGTGGTCGTCGCGCGGGACTGCGTTTAAGCTCGGCGGCGATCCACGCGTTTCCCGAATGAGCCCCTCCTCCTCCCCAGCCATCACGCATCCCACCTCCGGGTTCCGGACCTTGCTGCGCATCGTTGGCCGCGTCGCGGCCTCGCTGGTGCTGCTGCTGTCGACGGGCTGGGCCTGCCTCGCGCTCTGGTACCAGTTGCCCGTGGGCGAGACGGGCAAGGTCCTCGCCGCCGTGCTGTGGAGCGGCTTCGGCCTCGCGGCCCTCGTGCTGCTGTGGCGCGGCCGGGCCGCGCGCGCCCTGCTGTCCTACGCGGTGGGCTTCGCGCTGCTGCTGGGCTGGTGGAACACCATCGTGCCGCTGCAGCAGCGCGACTGGGCCGACGACGTCGCGCGCCAGCTGGTGGCGCGTGTCGACGGCAACATGGTCACGCTCGAGAACGTGCGCAACTTCGACTGGCGCAGCGACACCGACTACACGCCGCGCTGGGAAACGCGCCGCTACGACCTCGAGCGCCTGCGCTCGGTCGATGTCTCGGTCTCGTACTGGATGGGCCCGGCGATCGCGCACACGCTGGTGTCCTTCGGCTTCGACGACGGCCGCTTCCTCACCTTCTCGATCGAGATCCGCAAGGAGCGCGGCGAGAGCTTCTCGTCGATCGGCGGCTTCTTCCGGCGCTTCGAGCTGAGCCTGGTCGCGGCCGAGGAGCGCGACGTGCTGCGCGTGCGCACCAACGTGCGCGGCGAGGACGTCCACATGTACCGCGTGCGGCTGCCACAGGCCGAGATGCGCTCGCTGTTCCTGGCCTACCTCGACCAGAGTGCCGCGCTGCTGCGCGCGCCGAGCTTCTACAACACGCTGACGGCCAACTGCACCACCATCGTCTACGACCTCGCCAGGCGCATCGTGCCGGGCCTGCCGATGGACTGGCGGCTGCTGGCCTCGGGCTACCTGCCCGACTACCTGTACGACGTGGGCGGGCTGACGCCGGGCTACAGCCTCGAGGCGCTGCGCGCGAACGGGCGCATCACGCAGCGCGCGATCGCGAGCGATGCCACCCCGGGCGTCGATTTCTCGCGCGCGATCCGGCAGGGGCTGCCGGGCGCCGAGGCCCCGTGACGATGCGCGCGCGTCTTCCCGGCCTGGCGGCCCTGCTGTGCGCCGCCGCGCTGCTCGCGGGCTGCGCGGGCGTGAAGGTGGGCTCGATCTCGCCCGCCGAATACCTCGCGCAGCGCCGCGGCGACGTGCTCACCACGGGCCGGCTCAGCACCTCGGCCGAGGAGGTGCTGCGCGTGATCGGCTCCGACGCCGAGCTGTGCGGCAAGGACGGCCCGGCCTGCCGCAATGCGTTGGCCGACTCGCCGGGGCTGAGCGACGAGCAGCGGCTGTCGGCGCTGTCGGAGGTGTGGCTGCAGGTGGCGATCGCGGCCGAGAAGAGCGGCAGCGCGACGCCGCCGGGCTCGCGCGCCGACACCGCCGCCATCGAGGCCTGGCTCGAGAGCGCGCGCCATGCCTATGCCTACCTGTTCTTCACCGCGCGCAAGCCGCGCGACCGCGCCTTCGAGGACCGGCAGACGCAGGTGCGCGACTACTACAACTACGCGGTGCAGCAGGCCATCACGGGCCTGTACCGCGGCGTGCGGCGCAACGCAGCGGCACAGCCGCAGGTGCCGCGCGTGGGCGACTGGCGCATCGAGGCCGACGTCTCGGGCCTGCGCCTGCCCGCCGACGCGCCGCTGCCCGACGAGCTGATCCCCGCCGCCTCGCTGACCTTTTCGGGCCTGCGCAACACCTACCGGCGCGACGGCTTCGGTGCCGAGCTGGTGGCGGCCGACAGCCAGCGCACCGACGAGAAGGCGCCCGCGCTCGCTACCGCCGACCCGCGCCCGCCCTACCGCGAGATGCCCTTCCCCGCCGTCACCGCGCTGCTGCTGTTCGACGGCGGCAACCTCGCCGAGGTGCTGGCCACGCGCACGCTGCGCATCGCGGCCTACGACCCCTACCGCACCGCCAACGTGCAACTGGCCGGGCAGGAGGTGCCGCTGGCCGCCAACTTCACCTCGGGCTACGGCCTGTGGCTGGCCCGCTCCGACTTCGCGCTGCAGGCGCTGCGCAGCCTGTTCGGCGGCCGCGACGGGCTCACGCAGCCGCGCATCTACCTGATGCAGCCCTACGATCCCGAGCGCCGCACGGTCATCATGCTGCACGGCCTCGCGAGCAGCCCCGAGGCCTGGATCAACGTGGCCAACGAGGTGCTCGGCGACGAGACCCTGCGCCGCCGCTACCAGATCTGGCAGGTCTACTACCCGACCAATGCGCCGCTGCCGCTCAACAACTTCGCGATCCGCGAGGCCGTGACGCAGACGCTGCAGCACTTCGATCCCACGGGCCAGGCCCCGGCCTCGAAGAACATCACGCTGATCGGCCACAGCATGGGCGGCGTGCTGTCGCGGCTGATGGTGTCGTCGTCGCAGGACAAGCTCTGGGACGCGCTGCTGGCCAGCTACCCCATGCAGGGCGCGCAGCAGCGGCGCATCGAGGAGAAGCTCGCGCCCTACCTGCGCTTCGAGCCGCTGCCGCAGGTCAGCGACGCGATCTTCATCGCCTCGCCGCACCGCGGCACCGACTTCGCCAACAACCGCATCTCGCGCTGGGTCGCCAACCTGATCACGCTGCCGGTGGCGATGCTGGGGCAGTTGAGCGACATCTCGCGCGAGCTGATCCGCATCGCGCCGGGCCGGCAGGACGCGGGGCCGCTGCGCATTCCCAACAGCATCGACAACCTCAGCGACCGCGATCCCTTCGTGCGGCTCTCCTCGGGCCTGCCGATGAATCCGCGCGTGCGCTTCCACTCGATCATCGGCAACGACACGCCGGGCCTGGCGCAGGCGCTGTCGAGCGACGGCATCGTGCCCTATGCCAGCGCGCACCTCGACGGCGCGGCCTCGGAGCTGGTGATCCCGTCGGCGCACAGCGTGCAGGAGAACCCGCTCGCGATCCTCGAGATCCGGCGCATCCTGCGCGAGCAGCTGAAGCCCCGTTAGGCGGAGACCTTCAGCTCGCCGAGCCTTCGCAGGCCGCCACGCGCGGCCGCCGCGCATCGGCGCGCGCACTCGCCACGGCCCAGCAGAAGACGCCCATGCCCGCGAGCGCGAGCAGCGCGCCGACCCAGCCGGTCGAGGTCCAGCCCAAGCCCGCGGCGATCGCCACGCCGCCGAGCCAGGCGCCGAGCGCATTGGCCATGTTGAAGGCCGAATGGTTGAGCGCGGCCGCCAGCGTCTGCGCATCGCCGGCCACGTCCATCAGCCGGATCTGCAGCGCCGGGCCGATGGCCACGGTGGTGCCGATCAGGAACACGTTGAAGCCCGCGGTGTAGATGTTGTGCGCCGAGAAGGTGAACAGCGCCAGCACCAGCGCCGCATAGGCCATCAGGCCGCCGATGGTGCGCATCAGGGACCTGTCGGCCAGCCGCGCGCCGACCAGGTTGCCGACCACCATGCCGAGCCCGAACAGCGCGAGCACCAGCGGCACGCCGCCCAGCGGCATGCCGGCCACCTCGATCAGCGTGGGCTTGATGTAGCTGAACACCGAGAACATGCCGCCGAAGCCGATGGCGCCGATGCCCAGCGTGAACCAGACCTGCTTGCGCTTGAGCGCGCCGAGTTCGCGCCAGGGGCTGGCGCCCGCGGGCGCGGCGAGGTCGGGGATGTCGCGGCGCAGCAGCACCACGGCGATGAGCGCGATCACGCCCACGAACACGAAGGCCGCGCGCCAGCCGAACAGCTGGCCGAGCCAGGCCGCGATCGGCACGCCGACCAGCGTGGCGCCCGTGAGCCCCAGCATCACCAGCCCCACGGCGCGCGCGCGGCGCCCGGGCGGCGCGAGCGTGGCGGCCACCAGCGCGGCCACGCCGAAGTAGGTGCCGTGCGGCAGCCCGGTCGCGAAGCGCAGCAGGTTCAGCGAGGTGTAGCCGGGCGCCATCGCGCTCGCGAAGTTGCCGGCCGCGAACACGGCCATCAGCGCGATCAGCAATGCGCGGCGGCGCCAGCCGGCCGCGAGCACCGCGAGCACGGGCGCGCCGATGACCACGCCCAGCGCATAGGCACTGATCACGTGGCCGGCCTGCGGGATGCTGACGGCGATGTCGTTCGCGACCTCGGGCAGCAGGCCCATGATCACGAACTCGCCGGTGCCGATGGCGAAGCCGCCGACACCGAGCGCGAGCACGGCGCGCAGGAACTGGGCCGACGAGACGGGCGGAATGGCGGGGGTGTCCGCGCCTTCGAGGGCGGATGGTGGGGCGTTCAAGGCCGGAGCTCCTGGGGGGATGCCCGGCGAGCGCGGGCAAAGCCCGATTTTAGGGTAAACCCTTAACGCGCGCTGATGAGGTCTTGCGCCCCGCCCGATACCTTTTTGCCCCTGCCGCTCAACGACGCAGGAAGCGCGGCGCGCGGCGTTCGGCCATGGCCTGCACGCCCTCCTTGAAGTCCTCGCTCGCGAACTGCACGCACTGCAGCTCGCGCTCGTGCCGGTTCGCCGCGGCCACCGCCTCGGCCAGGCCGCGCCGCAAGGTCGCGCGCGTCGATTCCACCGCGAGCGGGGCCGACAGCGCGATCTCGGCCGCGAGCGCCAGCGCGCTGGTGCGCACTTCAGCGGCCGGCACCAGCTGGTCGACCAGCCCGATGCGCAGCGCCTCCTCGCCGCCGACGCGGCGCCCCGTGTAGAACAGCAGCGCGGCCTGCTGCGCGCCGACCAGCCGCGGCAAGGTCAGGCTCAGGCCGAAGCCCGGATGGAAGCCGAGGCGGTTGAAGTTGGCGCTGAAGCGTGCCTCGGCGCAGCCCACGCGGAAGTCGGCCGCCAGCGCGAGGCCGAGCCCGGCGCCGATGGCCGGGCCATCCACCGCGGCCACCAGCGGCTTGGCGTTGCCGAACAGGCGCATGGCCTGCTCGTAGAGCGGCGCGGGGTCGCGCGCATCGTCCTTGCCGCTGAAGTCGGCGCCCGCGCTGAAGGCCCGGCCTTCGGCGGCCAGCACCACGGCACGGCAATCGGGGTCGGCATCGAGCTGCGCGAGCCGGTCGGCCAGTTCGCGCAGCAGCGCCACATCGAGGTAGTTGAACGGCGCGCGCCGCAGCTCGAGCAGCGCCACGTGCGCATGGCCCGATTCCAGCGAAGCGACCGCGCTCATTGCACCTCCAGCTTCGCGATGTCGACGTAGCCCTTCCACTTCTCGCGCTCCTGGCGCTCGAAGCTCGCGAGCTCGGCCAGGCTGACCTTCGCGGGCGCGAAGGCGAAGCCCTCGAGCCGCGCGCGGATCGGGTCGGTGGTCACGGCCTCGTTGATCCACTGGTTGAGCTGCTGCTGCAGCGCCACCGGCGTGGCGGCCGGCACCGCGATGCCGAGGAAGCCGCCGCGGATGCTGAAGCCCGGATAGCTCTCGGCGATCAGCGGCAGCTCGGGATAGCGCTTGAGCCGCGCGTCGCTGTGCACCGCGAGCGCGCGCAACTGGCCCGAGGCCACGAAGGCATCGCCGGCCACGGTGTCGGTGAACACCACCTGGATCTGGCCCGCGATCAGCTCCGACATCGCCTGGCTCACCTGCTTGTACGGAATCGCGGCGAGCTCGATGCCGGCCTCGTGCGCGAACAGCGCCGCCGTGACTTTGGAGGTGGCGTTGAAGTGGCCGTAGTTGATCGTGCCCGGCGCCTTCTTCGCGGCGGCGACGAAGTCCTGCAGCGTCCTGTAGGGCGCGTCGGGCCGCACCAGCATGTAGGTGGAGCCGGGCCCGAAAGAGCCGACCAGCCGGAAGTCGCGCCCGGGGTCGTAGGGCAGCTTGCGGAACAGGCTGGGATTGGCCAAGTGGGTGGAGGTGGTGGCCAGCAGCAGCACCGAGCCGTCGGCCGGCGCATTGCGCACCGCCTCCACGCCGATGATGCCGTTGCCGCCGGGGCGGTTGTCGACCACCACCGCGCGGCCGGTCTTGCGCGTGAGGAACTCGGCCAGCATGCGCGCCGAGATGTCGCCCGAGCCGCCGGGGCCGAAGGGCACGACGATCTGGATCGGCTTGTGGTTGTCCGCCGCCATCGCGGCCGCGAACGGCAAGGCCGCGAGCGCGGCGAGGCACTGTCTTCTCTGCATGTCGTCTCCTGTTGTTGGTGTCGATGGAAGGGCGCGCTCAGCCGGGGGCCTTCGCGCCAAGCGCCTCGTTGTGCTCGCCCACGCCGGGCGCGCGGTGCCGCACCCGCGGCCGCTCGCCGTCGAAGGACAGCGGCAGCCCGACGATGCGCAGCTCCTCGCCGGGAATGGTCTGCAGGATGCCGATGGCCTCGGTCTGCGGCTGCGCGAGCACCTGCGCGAAGTCCTGGATCGGCGCGCAGGGAATGCCCAGGGCCTCGAGCGCCTCGAGCCACTGCTGCGTCGAGCGCGTGCGGAACACCGCCTCGAGCGCGGGGATCAGCAGCGCCTTGTGCTGCACGCGCAGCGCATTGCTCGCGAAGCGCTCGTCGCGCGTCCATTCCTCGTGGCCGGCCGCGCGCGCGAGCTTGGCGAACAGCCGGTCGTTGGCCGCGGCCACCACGATCTCGCCGTCCCCGGTCGGCAGCGCCTGGAACACCACCACGTTGGGATTGCCGCTGCGGTGCCGCTCGGGCTGCTTCCCGGTGGCATGGAAGCCGGCCATCATCACCTGCAGCCAGCCCAGCGCGGTCTCGAACAGCGAGGTGTCGACCACGCAGCCCTGCCCGGTCGAAGCGCGGCGCAGCAATGCCGCGATGCAGCCCAGCGCGGCCCAGACGCCGGTGCCCAGGTCGAGCACCTGCATGCCCACGCGCGCCGACGGCCCGCTCTCGGCGCCGTTGATGCTGAAGATGCCCGCGAAGGCCTGCACCATCGGCTCGTAGCCCGGCGCGAGGCGCATCGGCCCCTTGTGGCCGAAGGCCCAGAGCGAGCAGTACACCAGCCGCGGATTGAGCGCGCGCAGCGCATCCGGGCCGAGCCCCAGTTCCTCGAGCGAGCCGGGCCGCATGTTCTGCACGAACACGTCGGCCTCGGCCGCGCGCTCGCGCAGCCATTGCGCCTGCGCCGGGTCCTTGAGGTCGAGCGCGATGCTCTTCTTGCCATGGTTCATGGCCTGGAAGGTGGTCGCGGTGCCGCGCCAGAACGGCGGGCCCCAGCCGCGCGCGTCGTCGCCCGTGCCGGGCCGCTCGATCTTCACCACCTCGGCGCCGAGCGAGGACAGGATCTCGCCCGCGTAGGGCCCGGCGATGTTCTGCCCGAGCTCGATGACCTTGATGCCGGCCAGCGGCAGCGCGGTGCTGCTGTTCGTGTCGTCCGCCATGGTTCAGCGTCCCGTGAAATGGGGCGCGCGCTTCTCGACGAAGTGCCGCACGCCCTCGCGGAAATCCTCGGTGTCGCGGCAGGCCGCGATCTCGCGGTCGGCCACGCGCGTGGCCTGCCCGAGGGTCTGGTAGCGGGCCTCGACCAGTTGCCGCTTGATGATGCGCACCGCGCGCGGCGAACTCAGCTCGGCGATCTCGGTGGCGCGCGCGAGCACCGCATCGAGAAAGCCTTCGGCCGGCAGCAGGCAGGCCAGCCCCATGCGATCGGCCTCCTCGGCCTGCAGGGTGCGGCCGGTCAGCAGCAGGTCGGCCGCATGCATCGGGCCGATCAGCCGCGGCAGCAGCCACGCCGTGCCGTGCTCGGCCACCAGGCCGCGGCGCGCATAGGGCAGCGTGAGCTTCGCGCCGGCCGCCACGTAGCGCAGGTCGGCATGCAGCGCGATGCACAGGCCCACGCCCGCGGCCGCGCCGTTGATCGCGGCGACCAGTGGCTTGGCGAGCGCGCCGAGGTAGCCGTAGCGCTGCGCCGCGTCTTCATCTGAATCGGCCTGCGGCACGGGTGGCCGGCCGGGGTCGGACAGCACCGCCATGTCCATGCCGGCGCAGAAGGCGCGGCCGGCACCGCTGAGCACGATGGCGCGCACCGCGTCGTCGGCTTCGGCATGGGCGATGGCCGCGCGCAGCTCGGCCTCGAGCGTGGGTGTCCAGGCATTGAGCCGGTCGGGCCGGTCGAAGGTGATCGAGGCCACGCGGCCGATCGCCGCGTACCTCAGTTGCGTGAAATCCAAGCGTGTCTCCTGGTCTGTTGCGCCCTGCGATGGGCGTGCGGCCAGTATTCCGGCGGGCCCCGGCGGCTACAACCTTAGAATTTCGGAGAACGAAATCATGGCCATGCCCCGCCCCTCCACCGCCGGCTCGACGCGCGCCCGCACGCAGGCCACCGGCACCTTCGTGCGCAGCACGCCCGGCAGCCATTCGCTCGAACGCGGCCTCGCGCTGCTGCGCGCCTTCCGCCATGGCGTGGACGTGCTGACCAACGCCGAGCTGGCCGACCGCACGCAGCTGCCGCGGCCCACGGTCAGCCGGCTCACGCGTTCGCTGGTGGATACGGGTTTTCTCGCCTACGACCTCGAGCAGCGCGGCTACCGCCTCACGGCCGCCTGCCTGAGCCTCGCGCTGTCCTTCCGCAGTTCGGAGGCCACGCTGGCGCGCGCGCTGCCGCTGATGCGCGCGCTGGCCGAGGGCCGGCGCGTCAACGTCGGCCTCGCGGTGGCCGACCAGCTCGAGATGGTCTACCTGGAGTCGGTGCGCCTGAGCCGGCTCGGGATCTTCCGGCGCATCCTCCCGGGCTCGCGGCTGCCGATCGCGAGCACCTCGCTGGGCTGCGCCTTCCTCGCCGGCATGCAGGCCGCGGAGCGCAAGGCCCTGCTGGGCCGGCTGCGGCAGGCGCACGGCGCCGAATGGCGCGCGCTGCAGCCGCGGGTCGAGGCCGCGCTCGAAGCGGTGCGCGAACGCGGCTTCTGCCACGCGAACTGGGCCGCGGGCATGACCGCGGTGGCGCTGCCGCTGCGCGCGCCTTCGGGCAGCCTCTATGCGATGAACGTGAGCTTCCCCACCGCGGAGGAAGTGTCGGCGGACGCCATCGAGGCGCACGCGCAACTGCTGCTGCGCCTCGCGGCCGACCTGCGCCGCGACTGGGCGCGCTGAAGCGTCAGATCGCCACCAACTGGCGCACGCCCTGCGCCTCCATGTCCTTGCCGAGGCCGCGCGCGATCACCTCGCCGCGCTCCATCACGAGGTAGTCGTCGGCCAGCTCCTGCGCGAAGTCGTAGTACTGCTCGCACAGCACGATCGCCATGTCGCCGCGGTCGGCCAGCATGCGGATCACGCGGCCGATGTCCTTGATGATGCTCGGCTGGATGCCCTCGGTGGGCTCGTCGAGGATCAGCAGCTTCGGCTTGGGCGCGAGCGCGCGCGCGATCGCGAGCTGCTGCTGCTGGCCGCCCGAGAGGTCGCCGCCGCGGCGCCCGATCATCTGCTTGAGCACCGGGAACAGCTCGAACAGCTCGACCGGGATCGGCGTGCCGCCGCGCTTGTAGGCCAGGCCCATGCGCAGGTTCTCCTCGACCGTGAGGCGCGCGAAGATCTCGCGCCCCTGCGGCACGAAGCCGATGCCCGCGCGAGCGCGGTCGTAGGGCGTGGCCTTGTGGATCGGCCGGCCCTCGAGCTCGATGCTGCCGCTCTTGATCGGCACCAGGCCCATCAGCGACTTCAGCAGCGTGGTCTTGCCCACGCCGTTGCGGCCCAGCAGCACCGTGACCTTGCCCAGCGTGGCCTCGAAGCTCACGTCGCGCAGGATGTGGGAGCCGCCGTAGTACTGGTGGATGTTCTTGACTGTCAGCATGGCGTGTTTTCCTCAGCGGCCCAGGTAGACCTCGATCACGCGCTCGTCGGCCTGCACCTCGTCGAGCGAGCCCTGCGCGAGCACCGAGCCGTCGCACAGCACGGTCACGATCTCGGAGATGGTGCGGATGAAGCTCATGTCGTGCTCCACCACCATCAGCGAATGCTTGCCCTTGAGCGTGAGGAACAGCTCGGCCGTGCGCGCCGTCTCCTCGTCGGTCATGCCGGCCACGGGCTCGTCGAGCAGCAGCAGCTTCGGGTCCTGCATCAGCAGCATGCCGATCTCGAGCCACTGCTTCTGGCCATGGCTCAGGTTGCCCGCCATGCGCGACACGCTGGCCGCGAGGTGGATGGTCTCGAGCACCTCGGCCAGCCGGTCGCTTTGCGCCGAGTCGAGCCTGAACAGCATCGAGGCGCGCACGCCCTTGTCGGTCTTGAGCGCGAGCTCGAGGTTCTCGAACACCGTGAGATGCTCGAACACGGTCGGCTTCTGGAACTTGCGGCCGATGCCCAGCTGCGCGATCTCGGCCTCCTTGTGGCGCAGCAGGTCGATGGTGCTGCCGAAGAACACCGTGCCCTCGTCGGGCCGGGTCTTGCCGGTGATGATGTCCATCATCGTGGTCTTGCCCGCGCCGTTGGGCCCGATGATGCAGCGCAGCTCGCCCGGCGCGATGTCGAGCGACAGCTTGTTGATCGCCTTGAAGCCGTCGAAGCTCACGCTCACGTCTTCCAGGTAGAGGATGCGGCCGTGGGTCACGTCGACCTCGCCGGGCGTCGCGATGCGGCTGAAGCCCGCCGTGCGGCCGCCCGATTCGGTGGCGCCGGTGTCGTGCGGCTGGCCCTTGGCGCGCGAGGCGCGCTCGGCGCCGGCTTCCATCAGGTCGGGCGTCATGCGCGGGCTCCCTTCGGTTCCGCATGCAGCGGCGCGGCGATCGCCTCGGGCTCCATGCCCTGTTCGGTCGCCAGCGAACGCTGGGCCTCGGCGCGCGCCGGCGATGCCGCAACGGGCGCCGCCTTCTCGCGCGACAGCCACTGGCGCACCAGCCCCACGATGCCGTTCGGCAGGAACAGCGTGACCGCGATGAACAGCGCGCCGAGGAAGTACAGCCAGTACTCGGGATAGGCCACCGTGAGCCAGCTCTTCGCGCCGTTGACGATGAAGGCGCCGATGATCGGCCCGATCAAGGTAGCGCGCCCGCCCACCGCGGCCCAGATCGCGATCTCGATCGAGTTGGCCGCGCTCATCTCGCTCGGGTTGATGATGCCGACCTGCGGCACGTAGAGCGCGCCCGCCACGCCGCACATCACGGCCGAGATGACCCAGATGCTGAGCTTGTAGGGCAGCGGGTTGTAGCCCGAGAACATCACGCGTGACTCGGCGTCGCGGATGGCCTGCAGCACGCGGCCGAACTTGCTCGCGATCAGCCACTTGGCGAACAGGAAGAAGGCCAGCAGGGTCACGCCGGTGAGCGCGAAGATGGTCATGCGCATCTCCTGCGTGGCGATCGGGATGCCGAGGATGCGCTTGAAGTCGGTGAAGCCGTTGTTGCCGCCGAAGCCGGTCTCGTTGCGGAAGAACAGCAGCATGGCCGCGAAGGTCAGGGCCTGCGTGATGATCGAGAAGTACACGCCCTTGATGCGCGAGCGGAAGGCGAAGAAGCCGAACACGAAGGCGATCAGGCCCGGCACCGCGACGATCAGCACCAAGGTGGCAATGAAGCTGTCGCTGAAGGTCCAGTGCCAGGGCAGCGTCTTCCAGTCGAGGAACACCATGAAGTCGGGCAGGTCGCTCTTGTAGTTGCCGTCGCGGCCGATCTGGCGCATGAGGTACATGCCCATCATGTAGCCGCCGAGCGCGAAGAACAGGCCGTGGCCCAGCGAGAGGATGCCGGTGTAGCCCCAGATCAGATCCATGGCCAGCGCGCAGATCGCGTAGCACATGATCTTGCCGACCAGCGCCACCGCGTAGTCGCTCATGTGCAGCGGGCTGTCGACCGGCACCCACATGTTGAGCACGGGCGCCACCGCGCACACCACGATCAGCGCGACGAAGAAGGCCGTCCAGCCCTTGCCGCTCAGCAGCGGCCCCTTGGTTGGAAGTACGACCTTGCTCATGCCTCTGCGCTCCGGCCCTTCATCGCGAAGATGCCCTGCGGCCGCTTCTGGATGAAGATGATGATGAAGACAAGCACCGCGATCTTCGCGAGCACCGCGCCCGCCCAGCCTTCGATGAACTTGTTGAGGATGCCCAGTCCCAGCGCCGCGTAGACGGTGCCCGCGAGCTGGCCGACGCCGCCCATCACGACCACCATGAAGCTGTCGACGATGTAGCTCTGGCCCAGGTCGGGGCCGACGTTGCCGATCTGGCTCAGCGCGCAGCCCGCGAGGCCGGCGATGCCCGAGCCGAGCGCGAAGGCGTAGGTGTCGATGCGCGCGGTGTTCACGCCCATGCAGGAGGCGATCGGGCGGTTCTGCGTCACGCCGCGCACGAACAGGCCCAGCCGCGTGCGACCGATCAGCCAGCCCATGGCCAGCAGCACCAGCACCGCGAAGACGATGATGCACAGGCGGTTCCACGGCAGCGTGACGTTCGACAGCAGCGACAGGCCGCCGCTCATCCAGGCCGGGTTCTCCACGCCCACGTTCTGCGCGCCGAACAGCGAGCGCACCAGCTGCTGCAGCATCAGGCTGATGCCCCAGGTGGCCAGCAGGGTCTCGAGCGGGCGGCCGTAGAGGAAGCGGATCACGCCGCGCTCGAGCACCGCGCCCACCAGCGCCGAGGCCAGGAACGAGACCGGAATGGCGGCCACCAGGTACCAGCCGAAGGCGGCCTCGGGCAGGTACTTCTGGAAGATGCCCTGCATCACGTAGGTGGCGTAGGCACCGATCATCATCAGCTCGCCGTGCGCCATGTTGATGACGCCCATCAGGCCGTAGGTGATGGCCAGGCCCAGCGCGGCCAGCAGCAGCACCGAGCCCAGGCTGACGCCGCTGAACACGGCATTGAGGCGGTCGCCCCAGACCAGCGAGCCGTCGATGCTGGCGATGGAGGCCACGATCGCGGCCTTCACGTCGGCCTCGGTCTCGTCGGCCAGGCGCTGGTTGAGCAGCAGCTTGGTGTCGGGGCTGCGGCTCTCGCCGAGCTCGCGCGCGGCCACGAGGCGCTTGGCCTTGTCGGCGCTGCCGAGCATGCTGGCGGCGCGCACCAGTTCGAGCCGCGCCTTGATCTTCGGGTTGGTCTCGGCGGCCAGCGCCTTCTCGACCAGCGGCAGCCGCGATTCGTCGGGCTCCTTGAACAGCGCCTGCGCGGCCTCGGCGCGCACCGCGTCGTCCTTGCTGCCGAGCTTGAGCGCGGCCTGCGCGGCATCGAGCGCGCCGCGCATCAGGTTGTTGTTGACCACGTCCTCGGCCGTGTCGGGCACCTTGAGCTCGGCACCGGTCACGGGGTCGTAGCCTTTGTCGTCCTTCATCACGAAGACCTTGTCTTCGGTGTACTTGACCGCGTCGTCCGACATCGCCTGGATGAAGGCGGCGGTCTTCTCGTCGGCGCTGGTGACGGCCTTGTTGAGCGCAGCGATGCGGGCTTCGGAATCGCCGGCGGCGATGGCCCGGGCTTCGTCGGCGGTCAGCGCCTGGGCGGCCGTTGCCATGAACAGCATGGCGGCGAATGCGCAGTGGAGGGTTCGTCGAAGCATCTTGAAGCGGAAGTAGGAAAGGCCCTCCCCCGGGCGGGGGAGGGAGGAACGCAGTTACATCGACTTGCCGGCCGGGTAGTCGGGCTTCTTGTCGTTGCCTTCGATGTACGGGCTCCACGGCTTGGCCTTGACCGGGCCCGGCGTCTTCCACACCACGTTGAACTGGCCGTCGGCCTTGATCTCGCCGATGAACACGCTCTTGTGCAGGTGGTGGTTCTTCTCGTCCATCTTCGAGACGATGCCCGAGGGCGCGGTGAAGGTCTGGCCGGCCATGGCGGCGATCACCTTGTCGGTGTCGGTCGACTTGGCCTTCTCGACCGCCTGCTTCCACATGTGGATGCCGATCCAGGTGGCTTCCATCGGGTCGTTGGTCAGCGGCTTGTCCTTGTGGCCGGCGATGTTCTTGGCCTTGGCGTAGTCGCTCCACTGCTTGATGAAGGCCGTGTTGGTCGGGTTCTTGATCGACATGAAGTAGTTCCACGCGGCCAGGTGGCCGACCAGCGGCTTGGTGTCCACGCCGCGCAGTTCTTCCTCGCCGACCGAGAAGGCCACCACCGGCACGTCCTTGGCCTTCAGGCCGGCGTTGCCGAGTTCCTTGTAGAAGGGCACGTTGGAGTCGCCGTTGATGGTCGACACCACGGCCGTCTTGCCGCCGGCCGAGAACTTCTTGATGTCGGCGACGATGGTCTGGTAGTCGCTGTGGCCGAAGGGGGTGTACTTCTCGTCGATGTCGGTGTCCTTCACGCCCTTGCTCTTGAGGTAGGCGCGCAGGATCTTGTTGGTGGTGCGCGGGTAGACGTAGTCGGTGCCCAGCAGCACCCAGCGCTTGGCGGCGCCGCCTTCCTTGCTCATCAGGTAGTCGACGGCCGGAATCGCCTGCTGGTTGGGCGCGGCACCCGTGTAGAACACGTTCTTCGAGAGCTCTTCACCCTCGTACTGCACCGGGTAGAACAAGAGGCCGTTCATTTCCTCGACCACCGGCAGCACCGACTTGCGCGACACCGAGGTCCAGCAGCCGAAGATCACCGAGACCTTGTCCTGGCCGAGCAGCTGCTTGGTCTTCTCGGCGAACAGCGGCCAGTTCGAGGCCGGGTCGACCACCACGGGCTCGAGCTTCTTGCCGAGCACGCCGCCCTTGGCGTTGATGTCGTCGATCGCCATCAGCACCGTGTCCTTCAACACGGTTTCAGAGATGGCCATCGTGCCCGACAGCGAGTGCAGCACGCCGACCTTGATGGTGTCGGCGGCGAATGCCGGCACAGCGGAGATGCTGGCCAGCGCGACGGCGGCGGTGAGCGCCTTGAGAGTGAAACGACGTTGCATGTGGACTCCTGCTCCGGTGGGTTGAACCTGTTCGCCGGCGCGGTGCCGAGCGATGGGAGGGAGTCTGCGGAATGCACCAGGAAGGAGAAATACGCCGGGTGGCGTACACGGAGGTACTCAGGCGCGTCAACGGCGCGCGGGGCTACGGCGCCGGGTACTTGCGCGCGTTCGCGACCATCTTGCTGCGCGCGGCCTCGACGGGATCGATGCCGAGCTGGTCAGCCAGCTGCAGCACGTAGAGCAGCACGTCGGCGATCTCGGCGCCGACCTCGGCGCGCTTGTCGGCCGGCAGCTCGCGGCTCTGCCCCTCGGTGAGCCACTGGAAATGCTCGAGCAGCTCGGCGGCCTCGACCGAGAGCGCCGCAGCGAGGTTCTTGGGGGAGTGAAAGGGTTCCCAGTGGCGCTCGCGGGCGAAGTCGCGCAGGGCCTGGGTGAGGGTCTGGAGGTCGGAATCCATGGTGGCTTTTCTGGAGGGGCGGTCAGTGTGACATGCGCCCCGAGAGCCCTCCATTGACCCAATTTGGGCAGGCTCGTGCCCAAATTGGGCAGGTTCGTCAGCGGCTCGTCGAAGGCCGCCGCGCGCCCCGCCGATGCAACACCGCCACCAGCAACGCCGACCCCATCAGATAGACCAGCGCCACCCCGAGCCCCGCCGCGTAGGCCGCCGCATCGCCCCGCTCGCCGAGCCGCCCGTAGAACAGGATCCCGATCAGCGCCACGCCCAGCGCATTGCCCGCCTGCTGCACCATCGACAGCACGCCCGAGGCCACGCCCGCATGCTGTGGCGGCAGGCCGGCGAGCACGCTCGAGACCAGGGGCGCCATCACCAGGCCCAGACCCGCGCCCTGCACCAGCAGCAGCGGCACCATCCACGCGAGCAGGTGGGCATGGCCCGCAAAGGCCGCGACGTTGAGGTACTGCAGCGCATGGCCGGCCGCGAGCAGCAGCGCGCCGAGCGCGATCGGCGGCTTGCCGCCGAAGCGGCGCGCGATGCGGGCGCCGCCCATCGAGGTGGCGAAGAAGCCGAGCGCCAGCGCGGTGAAGACCAGGCCCGAGCGCAGCGCGCCGAGCGCGAGGCCCTGCTGCAGGTACAGCGCGAGCACGAAGTACAGCGAGGCATTGCCGACATAGAAGGCCAGCGTGGTCAGCAGGCCGTTGACGAAGCGCGCATCGGCCATGAGCACCGGCGCCACCAGCGGCGCACCGCCGCGCGCGGCGAGCCGGCGCTGCTGGAAGGCGAACAGCAGCGCGAGCGGCAGCGCGGCCGCGAGGCACAGCCAGCTCCACAGCGGCCAGCCCTGCTGCCGGCCCTCGACCAGCGGCAGCACCACCGCCACCGACGCCGCGGCCACCAGCAGCATGCCGGCGGGATCGAGCCGGCTCTGGTGGCCCCCATTGGCCAGCGGCGGAATGACGCGTGGCGCCAGCAGCAGCGCGAGCAGGCCGATCGGCAGGTTGATGAGGAAGCAGCTGCGCCAGCCGAGGCCCCAGAGGTCGGCCTGGATCAGCAGCCCGCCCACTAGCTGGCCCAGCGTGGCGCCGAGGCCGAGCGTGAGGCCGTAGGCGGCGAAGGCGCGGGCACGGTCCTCGCCGGTATGGACCAGCCCGATCATCGCGAGCACCTGCGGCTGCAGCAGCGCACCGGCCAGGCCCTGCAGCACGCGGGCCGCCACCAGCAGCTCGGCATTGGGCGCCAGGCCGCAGGCCGCCGAGGCCAGCGTGAACAGCAGCAGACCCGCCATGAACATGCGGCGGCGCCCGAAGAGGTCGCCGAGCCGGCCGCCGGTGATCAGGCCCGCGGCGGTGGCGAGACCGTAGCCCGCCACCACCAGCTGCAAGGTGGCGGTGCTCGCGAGCAGTTGGCGCTGCATCGAGGGCAGCGCGACATTGACGATGAAGAAGTCCAGCACCACCAGGAAGGTGCCGCTGAGCATGACCCACAGGGCTAGCCGGCCGGGCCTGGCCGCGTCCGCGCTCTGGCCGGCCGTGGAGGAAAGCGATGCCGCCGGAACGGCGATGTTGGACTGCGTCATGGTGGGCTCGAGTCTTGGAGGGAGGGCGCGCTGCGGCAATGACCCCGGAGGTCAAGCGATCAGACGCCGGGGGTCGGCAGGATGAACTGGTAGTCGACGGCGATGCGGCCGTCCTCGGCCAGCCGCAGGAACTCGAGCCCGAGCGCCGCCACGGGACCGCCCGCGGCGGGGACCATCTGCCAATGGAACATCACGGTGTCGTGCAGCCCTTGCGCATCGCCGGTGGCGATGAAGCGGAAGCCGCCATCGCGCACGTTCTTCTCGTGCGAGCCGGTGACGCGCCGCGCCAGCGCCTCGTAACCCTTGGCCTGCAGCGTGCGCACGTAGTGCTCGCCCTGGGGCACCCACAGTGCGGCAATGGCGTCGCGGCGGGCGTCGGCGTCGGTCAGGTTCCAGAGGGCGACGTAGCGGTCGGCCAGTTCGGTGAAGCGGGTCTTGGCATGCATGGCGTGTGCTCCTGTGCGGTGAGAGTGAAGCGGCAGTTTCTGCCGCACTCGATGGACAGTGAATGCCTGTAAAGCCGACAATCTTGTCCATTCGTCCACCGCCACCGGAGCCTTCATGGACCCCCTCGACGACGTTTTCGCGGCCATGCGCGTGCGCAGCGCCCTGTATGCCCGGCTCGAGGCCGGTGCACCCTGGGGCGTGCGCCTGGCCGGCGGCGAGAGCGCGCGTTTCGGCCTCGTGGTGCGCGGCGGTTGCCTGCTCGAGGTCGAGGGGGCGGACCACCCCGTCGCGCTCGCCGCGGGCGATTGCTACGTGCTCGCCCACGGCACGCCCTATGTGCTGCGCGACCATCCGACCACGCCCACCGTGAGCTGCGCCTCGGTCGTGCGCGACCGCATCGGCGGCGTCGTCGAGCTGGGCGGCACGGGCACCGCGGCCTCGGTGATCTGCGGCTGGTTCCACTTCGACCAGCGCGCCGCGCGTCCGCTGCTCGACCTGCTGCCGGTGCTGCTGCACGTGAAGATGGAACAGGCGCGCGCCCTCGCGCTGCAGGGCACGCTGCAACTGCTGGCCATGGAGACCGGCGAGCCCGGCCTGGGCTCCGGCCTGCTCGTGAGCCGGCTGGCCGACATCGTGTTCGTGCAGGCGGTGCGCGCGCATGTCGCGGCCGCGGGCGATGCGCAGACCGGCTGGCTGGCCGCGCTGGCCGATGCGCGCATCGGTCCCGCGCTGCGCGCGATGCACAAGGACATGGCACGCGCCTGGACGGTGGAATCGCTGGCCTCGGCCGCGAGCCTGTCGCGCTCGGCCTTCGCGCAGCGCTTTCGCGAGCGCGTGGGGCAGGCGCCGCTGGAATACCTCACGCAGTGGCGCATGTTCAAGGCCGGCAACATGCTGGGCCAGGGCAACGCCGCGCTGGGCACCATCGCCGGCGCGGTGGGCTACGAATCGGAAGCCGCCTTCAGCAAGGCCTTCAAGCGCGAGAAGGGCATGGCGCCCGGTGCATGGCGCGCCGCGGCGCGCGAGAACGCCACGGCGTGAAAGAGCGCCTCAGGCCTGCTTGGCCGCGTGCCTGAACTGCGTCATGGCAAAGGCCCAGGCCATCCGCGTGGCATCGGGCCCGGCCGCATCGCTGAACATCAGCTTCGACGCGCCGCCGCTCCACGCATGCCCCAGCCCCGCGATCTCGCACAGCGAGACCACCGTGCGGCCCTTGCGCTTGAAGTCGGTCACGCGCATCGGGCGGCGCTTGCCGCGCTGCACGTCGCGCGCCACGCCAGGCCGCGCGCCCATGGCCGTGGCCCACACGGCGGCGCTGTTGACGGCATTGCTGGGCACGACCACGGCATCGGCATCGCCGTGCAGCACGAGCATCGGCGGCAGGGTCGCGAGGACGGCCGCGGCGCCCATCGCCTTGCCGACGGCGGTGACGGGCATCGGCGGCACGTTCTGGCCGCGCATCGCGCCGAGCGCGGTGGCCGACGACTTGGCCGCACCGGGCGCCACGCCCGAATGCATGACCACCGCGCGAAAGCGCTGCGGATAGCGCGTGGCCAGCAGCGCCGCCATGCTGGCGCCGGCCGAGAGACCGGCCAGCGCGACGCGCTCGCGGTCCACCGGGTAGAGCATGCAGGCCTGGTCGACCGCGGCCATCAGCGTCGCGGCCTCGGCATCGGCCTTGCCGGAGCGGCGCTCATACCAGTTCCAGCAGCCCTGGGGATGCGCGAGCCGGTCCTGCTCGGGGTAGAGCACCAGGAAGCGCTGGCGCGCCGCCAGCGCGTTCATGCGCGTGCTGGCCGCGAAGTCGCGCCCGGTCTGGCCGCAGCCGTGCAGCATGACCATGAGCGGCAGCTTCTCGCCGGGCTGCAGATGCAGGTCGGCGGGACGGAACAGGTGATAGCGCCGCGCGCCGCCGGGACCGATCGCCATGCCGCCGAGCCAGTCGCCCTTGCCGGGCGGCGGCTTGAGCCGCTTGGCCGTCGCGCGCTGCACCTGGCCCGCCACGCGCTTGCTGTTGCGCAGCGTGAGCTTCGTGAGCGCCTTCAGGTTGCGCTCGTAGGCGCGGGCGAAGACGGAAGCGGTGGAACGGCGGGCCATGGCGCAGTGTGACGCATGGCGCCGCGACGGGACAGCGATCGCCCGCTGCCCCGGCGAAGTCAGTAGACCTCGGGGACGATCATGCTGGCAGGTACCGGCTGGCGCAGGTAGTCGGCATGGCGCACGCGGGCCGGCAGCTCCACCGGCGCATGGGGCACCATCTCGTAGGGCAGCTGGCCCAGCAGGTGGCTGATGCAGTTCAGGCGCGCCTTCTTCTTGTCGACCGCCTGCACCACCCACCACGGCGCCTCGGGGATGTGGGTGCGTTCCAGCATCGTTTCCTTGGCCTTGGTGTATTCCTCCCAGCGACGGCGGCTCTCGAGGTCCATCGGGCTGAGCTTCCACTGCTTGAGCGGATCGTGGATGCGGCCGAGGAAGCGCATGTGCTGCTCGTCGTCGGTGATGGAGAACCAGTACTTGATGAGCTTGATGCCCGAGCGCACGAGCATCTTCTCGAACTCGGGCACGGTGCGGAAGAACTCCTCGTACTCGTCGTCCGAGCAGAAGCCCATCACGCGCTCGACGCCGGCGCGGTTGTACCAGCTGCGGTCGAACAGCACCATTTCGCCGGCCGCCGGCAGGTGGGCCGCGTAGCGCTGGAAGTACCACTGGGTGCGTTCGCGGTCGTTCGGCGCCGGCAGCGCGGCCACGCGGGCCACGCGCGGGTTCAGGCGCTGGGTGATGCGCTTGATGACACCGCCCTTGCCGGCCGCGTCGCGGCCCTCGAACAGGATCACGACCTTCTGCTTGCTGTGCTGGACCCAGTCCTGCAGCTTCACCAGTTCGCCCTGCAGGCGGAACAGTTCCTTGAAATAGGCCTGGCGGGCCGCCTTGTCGGAGGCGCTGTTGGTGCTGGCAGGCTCGCCGTCGAGGCCGTCGATGTTGCGGTCCTCGATCTCCAGCTCGAGCTCCTCGTCGTAGCTGTCGATGAGGTCTCGGGCGATGCGCTGCATCAGTTCTTCGTGGTCGGGAAGGGCGCTCGTCGGCATGGTGAAAGGGCAAGAGTGGCGGGATCGGGGAAAACCATGCTGCATGGACCAGATGACGCCGGCGTGACGGTTTTGCGGCCGATTCCCGTAGGCCGACACGCCGTTGTCACACGGCGCGAACACCATTTCTCCCCACTACAACACTCCAGAACGCTCCCATGAACACGCTCGCCGCCCCGAATACGGACATGCCGGCCGCGCCGGCAGGGTCCGCAGCCCACCGCCCGAAGCTCGACGCCCGGCCCGGTCCGGTCGCCCTGATCACCTTCGTCGGCCTGCTCGCCGTCGGCCTGCTCTACACGGCCTGGAGCCTGGTGAGCGACGTGTCGGACTCCGGCGCGCCCATGACCACCTGGGTGCCCTACATCCTGCTGGGCGTGGCGCTGCTGATCGCGCTGGGCTTCGAGTTCGTCAACGGCTTCCACGACACCGCCAACGCGGTGGCGACCGTGATCTACACCCACTCGCTGCCGCCGAACTTCGCGGTCGTGTGGTCGGGCTTCTTCAATTTCCTGGGCGTGCTGGTCTCCAGCGGCGCGGTGGCCTTCGGCATCATCGCGCTGCTGCCGGTGGAGCTGATCCTGCAGGTGGGCTCGGGCGCGGGCTTCGCGATGGTGTTCGCGCTGCTGATCGCCGCCATCATCTGGAACCTCGGCACCTGGTGGCTGGGGCTGCCGGCCTCCTCCTCGCACACGCTGATCGGCTCGATCATCGGCGTGGGCGTGGCCAACGCGCTGATGCACGGCCGCGACGGCACCAGCGGCGTGGACTGGGCGCAAGCCACCAAGGTCGGCTATTCGCTCTTGCTGTCGCCGCTGGTGGGCTTCGGCTGCGCCGCGCTGCTGCTGCTGGCGCTGCGCGCCTTCGTCAAGAACCGCGCGCTCTATGAAGAACCCAAGGGCAGCGAGCCGCCGCCGTGGTGGATCCGCGGCCTGCTGATCCTGACCTGCACCGGCGTCTCGTTCGCGCACGGTTCCAACGACGGCCAGAAGGGCATGGGCCTGATCATGCTGATCCTGGTGGGCACGGTGCCGATGGCCTATGCGCTCAACCGCGCCATGCCGGCCGACCAGACGGTGAAGTTCGTCGCCGTGGCCGAGGTGGCGCAGGGCGCGATGCAGCGCAGCCTGCCGACCTCGCTGCCCGCGCTGCAGCCGGCGGCCGCGCGCGACTCGCTCGCGACCTACGTGCGCACCCGCGAGTTCAACGACACGGTGGTGCCCGCGCTGGCCTCGGTCACCGGCAGCATCGCGCAGCAGGTCAAGCAGCACGGCTCGCTGGCCCGCCTGCCGGCCGACGCGGTGGCCAACGTGCGCAACGACATGTACCTGACCTCCGAGGCGATCCGCCACCTGGACAAGAGCGGTGCCGCGCGCTTCGACGCCGACACCAAGGCTCGCGTCGGCGCGCTGCGCCAGGAACTCGACGACGCCACCCGCTTCATCCCGCTGTGGGTGAAGGTGGCGGTGGCGATCGCGCTCGGCCTGGGCACCATGATCGGCTGGAAGCGCATCGTGGTGACCGTGGGCGAGAAGATCGGCAAGACCCACCTGAGCTATGCCCAGGGCGCCTCGGCCGAGGTGGTGGCGATGGTGACCATCGGCGCGGCCGACATGTACGGCCTGCCGGTCTCGACCACGCACGTGCTGTCCTCGGGCGTGGCCGGCACCATGACCGCGAGCGGCTCGGGGCTGCAGATGTCCACGCTGCGCAACCTCGCGCTGGCCTGGGTGCTGACCCTGCCGGCGGCGATGCTGCTGTCGGGCGGGCTGTACTGGTTCTTCACGCACCTGTTCTGAAGCATCGCGCACCTTGCCGGCACTCCATGACCTGGCCGCCAATTCGTATGGCGGCGACGAAGCCGGGCTGATCTGCGGCTACCTGTTCGACCCGGGCGCGTCGGGTCCCGACGCCTCGCGCGAGATCGACTCGAACCAGGCCGCGGTCTGGCTCGACGCCCTGCCGCCCGACGAGGAACTGGCCGCCGCGCCTTCCGAGGGCGCCTACGCGGGCCCCTATGCGTGGCTGCACTTCAACCTGAGCCATGCCCAGGCCGAGCGCTGGCTGCAGCGCCATGCGCGGCTGTCGGACACCTTCTACGAGACGCTGCACGACGGCCTTCCCTCCACGCGCATCGAGCGCGCCGACGATGCGCTGATCGCGGTCATCAACGACGTGCACTTCGATTTCAGCTTCGAGCCCTCGGACATCTCCACGCTGTGGATCGCGGTCGGCGCGCGGCTGGTCGTGACCGCGCGCAGCAAGCCGCTGCGCTCGGTCGACGCGCTGCGCACCGCGGTCAAGGCCGGCGACGCGCCGCGCTCGAGCACCGAGCTGCTCGAGCACCTGCTGCGCGCGCAGGCCGACGTGCTGGTGAAGATCGTGCGCGGCGTGACCGGCCGCGTCGACCGCATCGAGGACGAACTGCTGGCCGGCCGACTCGACAACAAGCGCGCCCGCCTGGGCCTGATGCGCCGGCTGCTGGTGCGGCTGCAGCGCCTGCTGGCGCCCGAGCCGGCGGCGCTGTTCCGGCTGCTGCAGCGCCCGCCGGGCTGGATGGCCGAGGACGACACGCAGGAGCTGCGCGGCGCGACCGAGGAATTCTCGGTGGTGCTGCGCGACATGCAGGCGCTGCAGGAGCGCATCAAGCTGCTGCAGGAAGAGATCGCCGCCAACGTCAACGAGGACAACAACCGCAGCCTGTTCGTGCTGACGGTGGTCACGGTGCTGGCGCTGCCGATCAACATCCTGGCCGGCCTGTTCGGCATGAACGTCGGCGGCATCCCGCTGGCCGAGCACAAGCACGGCTTCTGGATCGTGGTCGCGATCGTCGCCACCTTCACCGCGGTGGCCGCCTGGGCCGCTTTCAGGAAGAAGCGCTGAGCCGCTCCACCGCTGCGGTTAATGCTATTTATCTAGTAGCAAATACGAGCACCCATGCGACCGTGTCGACAGGCCGGAGCGCCTAGAATCGACCGGTGTCCTCCATTCTCAATGCCGACCTGCACTGCCACTCCGTGGTGTCCGACGGCACACTGACGCCCGAAGAACTCGCCGTGCGCGCCGCCAGCAATGGCGTCGACCTGTGGGCGCTGACCGACCACGACGAGATCGGCGGCCAGCACCGCGCCGCCGCCGCCGCGCGCGAGAACGGCATGCGCTACCTCACCGGCACCGAGATCTCGGTCACCTTCGCGGGCGAGACCGTGCACATCGTCGGCCTGGGCTTCGACCCCGACGACGCCGCCATGACCCAGGGCCTGTACGACACCCGCGGCGGCCGCGGCAAGCGCGCGCAGGAAATGTCCGAGGGGCTGGCCAAGGTCGGCATCCAGGGCGCCTACGAAGGCGCGCTGCGGTTCGTCGGCAACCCCGAGCTGATCTCGCGCACTCACTTCGCGCGCTTCCTGGTCGAGCAGGGCCACTGCCGCGACACGCCCGAGGTGTTCCGCAAGTACCTCACCGAGGGCAAGCCCGGCTACGTGCCGCACCGCTGGGCCACGCTGAAGGACGCGGTGCACTGGATCACCTCGGCCAAGGGCCTGGCCGTGATCGCGCACCCGGGCCGCTACAAGTTCAGCGCCAACGAGGAGTACGCGCTGTTCCTCGAGTTCAAGGCGCATGGCGGCCAGGCGATCGAGGTCGTCACCGGAAGCCACACCCCGGCCGAGTACGTCGAGTACGCCGACAAGGCGCTCGAGTTCGGTTTCGCCGCCTCGCGCGGCAGCGATTTCCACAGCCCCGACGAGAGCCACTGCGACCTCGGCAAGCTGCCGCCGCTGCACGCTTCGCTCACGCCGGTATGGGAACTGCTCGCTCACCGAATACAAGCGTGAGCCAGCTGTCCGGGACCGCGACCGAGAGCGCCGCCACCCAGGCGCTGGCCCAGGCCCGCGCCGCGGCCCAGGCCGCCTCCAGCCGTGAATCCGAACGCATCCTGGCCGGCATCGGCCTCGTGGTGCTGGCCGTGGCCTGCTTCGCCACGCTCGACACCGCCACCAAGATCTCGACCGCGAGCGTGCCGATCCTGATGGGCGTGTGGTTCCGCTATGCCTTCCAGGCCGTGGCCACCACCGCCGTGCTGCTGCCGCTGCGCGGCACCGCGCTGCTGCGCACCGCCCATCCGCGCTACCAGGCGCTGCGCGGGGCGCTGCTGCTGGGCTCGAGCCTGTTCGCCTTCATGAGCCTGCGCTACATGCCGCTGGCCGAGTTCACCTCGATCGTGCTGATCGCGCCGCTGGTGATCACGCTGCTGGCGGCCACCACGCTCAAGGAGCATGTCTCGCCGCTGCGCTGGACACTGGTGGCGGGTGGCTTCGCGGGCACGCTGGTCATCCTGCGGCCCGGCGGCGGCGCCTTCAGCTGGGCCATCCTGCTGCCGATCGGCCTGGTGATGACCAACGCCTGGTTCCAGGTGCTCACGAGCAAGCTCGCGCAGACCGAGAACCCGCTGACCATGCACTTCTACACCGGCTGGGTCGGCACCCTGCTGGCCTCGCTGGCCGTGCCCTTCGCCTGGACCGCGCTGCCCTCGTGGCACTGGTGGGCGCTGCTGTGCCTCATGGGCTTGATGGGCACGGTGGGACACTTCATGCTGATCCTCGCCTACCAGCGCGCGCCGGCCTCCACCCTCACGCCCTACCTCTATGCGCAGATCGCGTTCGCGATGCTCGGCGGCTGGCTGATGTTCTCCCACGTGCCCGATGTCGTGTCGCTGGTCGGCATGGCGATGATCGCCGTCTGCGGCGCGGCCGGTGCCTGGCTTACCGTGCGCGAGCGCCGCGTGCCGATCGAACCGGCGGAATCCTGATCAGGAGCGTTTTTCATGGCCCAGTACTTCGAAGTCCACCCCGAGAACCCCCAGCAGCGGCTGCTCAAGCAGGCCGCGGCGCTGCTGCAGCGCGGCGAGATCGTCGCCGTGCCCACCGACTCCAGCTACGCGCTGGCCTGCCACCTCGACGACAAGGACGCGGTCGACCAGCTGCGCCGCATCCGCCAGGTCGACGACAAGCACCACCTGACCCTGATCTGCCGCGACCTCAGCGAGCTCGCGAACTACGCGCGCGTCGACAACAAGCAATACCGCCTGCTGAAGGCCGCCACGCCCGGCCCCTACACCTTCCTGCTCGAGGCCACCAAGGAAGTGCCGCGGCGCGTGAGCCATCCGCAGCGCAAGACCATCGGCCTGCGCGTGCCCGACCACAAGGTGCTGCTCGAGCTGCTGGCGCTGCATGGCGCGCCGCTGCTGGCCACCACGCTGATCGCGCCCGGCGAGACCGAGGCGCTCAACGACGCCGAGGTCATCCGGGAGCGCTTCGAGAAGCAGATCGCGGGCGTGATCGACGCCGGCGCCTGCCCCTCCCAGCCGACCACCGTGGTCGACCTCACGCCCATGGGCAGCGGCGACGATCCGGTGGTGGTGCGGCAGGGGCGCGGGGCGCTCTCGGTGCTGGGCCTGTGATGCGACCCTCGTTCTTCTCTTGTTCCGTCTGACACAATCTCGCAGTGGATATCTCCAATCTGATACAGACGGTCCTGATCTATGCGCTGCCCGTGATCTTCGCGATCACCGTGCACGAAGCCGCGCACGGCTACGTGGCGCGCTACCTCGGCGACAACACGGCGGCGGTCATGGGCCGCGTCACGCTCAATCCGATGAAGCACATCGACCCCATCGGGACCATCCTGATGCCGCTGATGCTCTACTTCGCGACCTCGGGCGCCTTCCTGTTCGGCTATGCCAAGCCGGTGCCGGTCAATTTCGGCCGGCTGCGCCATCCCAAGCGCGACATGGTCTGGGTGGCCCTGGCCGGTCCGGCCTCGAACTTCATCCAGGCGATCCTCTGGGCCGTGGTCTGGGCGGTGCTCATCGGCGTGGGCGTGCAGGAGCCCTTCTTCGTCAAGATGGCGCAGGGCGGCGTGCTGGTCAACCTCGTGATGTGGGCCTTCAACCTCTTCCCGCTGCCACCGCTCGACGGCGGCCGCGTGCTGGCCGGGCTGCTGCCCAACGGGCCGGCGCAGAATTTCCTCGCTCGCATCGAGCCCTACGGTTTCTTCATCGTGATGGGCCTGGTGCTCGCGGGCATCGTCAGCAAGTTCTGGCTGATGCCGCTGATGAGCGTGGGCTACGAGGTGCTCGATCTGCTGATCGGGCCGCTGCAGGCCCTGTTGCGTTGATGTTGCGTTAGTTTCCAGTTCCGACCATGGCTTCGTCCTCCCCCTCCCCGCTGCGCGTCCTCACCGGCATCACGCCCTCCGGCACGCCCCATCTCGGCAACTACGTCGGCTCGATCCGCCATTCGGTGCGCCAGAGCGTCGCACCCGGCGTCGAGAGCTACTTCTTCCTGGCCGACTACCACGCCCTCATCAAGGTGCAGGAGCCCGCGAAGATCCAGCGCTCCACGCTGGAGATCGCCGCCAGCTGGCTGGCCTGCGGGCTCGATCCCGAGCGCGTCACCTTCTACCGTCAGTCCGACATCGGCGAGATCCCCGAGCTCACCTGGTTCCTGACCTGCGTCACCGGCAAGGGCATCCTCAACCGCGCCCATGCCTACAAGGCCCAGGTCGACAAGAACACGGCCAAGGGCGAGGACGTCGATGCCGACGTCACGGCGGGCCTGTTCATGTACCCGGTGCTGATGGGCGCGGACATCCTGATGTTCAACGCCCACAAGGTGCCCGTGGGCCGCGACCAGGTGCAGCACATCGAGATGGCGCGCGACATGGCGCAGCGCTTCAACCACCTCTACGGCGATCACTTCACGCTGCCGGACGCCGAGATCGACGAGGCCGTCGCCACCCTGCCCGGCCTCGACGGCCGCAAGATGAGCAAGAGCTACAACAACACGATCCCGTTGTTCACGCCGCGCGCCCAGTTGCAGAAGCAGATCGCGAGCATCGTGACCGACTCGCGCGCGCCCGGCGAGCCCAAGGAGACCGAGGGCTCGGCGCTGTTCCAGATCTACCAGGCCTTCGCGAGCGCCGACGAAACGGAGGCGCTGCGCAAGTCCTACGCCGAGGGCATCGCCTGGGGCGACGCCAAGCAGGTGCTGTTCGAGCGCATCGACCGCGAGGTGGCGCCGCTGCGCGAGCGCTACGAGGCGCTGATGGCCGACCCGGCGCAGATCGAGCGCACGCTGCTCGTCGGTGCCGACAAGGCGCGCGCGCTGTCGCGCCCGTTCATGACGCGGCTGCGCCATGCCGTCGGACTGCGCAACCTGGCCGACGCGGGCGACGGCGCCAAGGCGCGCAAGGGCGGCAAGGGGGCCGGCAAGGCCGGCTTCAAGCAGTACCGCGAACGCGACGGGATGTTCTATTTCAAGCTGCTCGACGCGAGCGGCGAAACCCTGCTGCAGAGCCGAGCATTCGCCTCGCCGCAGGAGGCCGGCCGTACCATCGCGGCGCTGCAGGAGCAGCGCGGTGCGGCCTTGACGACTTATGCGGATCGGCTCGAGCCGATCGCCACGGATGAAGGATTGCGCGCCGCGAGCGAGGCGCTGGAGGCACTGTCGGAGGCCACCGCCACCACCAAGGGCGGATGATCCGGCAACCGCCATCGGCCCATCCGCCGGTGGACGTGAAGAGAGAAGACGGTGCGATCACAAAGGAAGAAAACATGAGCATATATGTCATCGACGACCACCCCCTGATGCGCGACGCGATCGTGATGGTCCTGCGGCGCCTTCGTCCGGCCGAGAACATCGTCGAGCTCGAACGGCTCGACAAGCTCGCGAGTTCCGTCGCGCAGCGCGGAGCGCCCACGCTCTTCTGTCTCGACCTGAAGCTGCCCGACACCAACGGCGTTTCGGGCGTGATCGCGGTCAAGCAGGTCTATCCCAACGTGCCGATCGCCGTCTATTCGGCGGCGCCCTCGGCCGACATGGAAGACGCCTGCATCGAAGCCGGTGCCGACACCTACATCGAGAAGTCGGCCAGCTCGGCCGAGTTGGCGGCGGCCCTGCGCGGCCTGCTGATGGCCGGTTCGGAAGAAACCGACGAGCCGCCGCTGGCCAGCAACAGCAAGCTCTCGAAGCGCCAGACCCAGTTGATCGCCATGCTCGACAAGGGCATGAGCAACCGCGACATCGCCACCGACCTCGAGATCAGCGAACACACGGTGAAGGTGCACCTGTGGCGCCTGTTCCGCCGCCTCGGCGTGAAGAGCCGCACGCAGGCGCTGCATTACGCGCGCACGAACGGGTTGCTGTCGGGCTGAGGCCGGCTGCAGCGTCGTGAAGGGGCCGCGCCGTGTGCGCGGCTTTTTCTTTTGGGGGCGCCGCGGGGGCGGCACCCCCAGCTACTCAGGGCGTCTTGCGCGAATAGGCGACCTGCTGGGTCACCTCGAGCGATTGAACCACCTGCGTCGCGCCGGGCGCCTGCACCTGGTAGGCACTCGCGGCGAGATCGAACTCCACGTCGTCCGAGAAATCCGCGGTGAACCGCTTCGAATAGATGTCGAAGTTCGCGACGAGCGTGCCGCGGTCGTAGGCCGCCATGCGGACCCGCACCGTCATCTCCACCGCGGCGTCCCAGCCCGGCGGCGCATTCTGCGCAAGGACCGCACCGGCGATCCTGTAGCGGCCCTTCCCGAACGCACCCCGGATCCCCTCGAGCGTGAATCCCAGCGACTCGCCGACGCTCTTTCCGAGCGGCGTTCGTGCAATCCTGACGACGTCCGGCGATATGTCGTAGCTCATGCCGACCGGCATGGCCGGCGTGTCTGCCGGATAGGCCCCCAAGCTGGGCGTCCCGATGGAGGTGTGAACGAAGGAAGGCAGCCTGTCGGGCGCGATGCCGGAAATGGTGCCAAGCCCCCTCGCCGCGCCCTGCTCCATGCCGGGAAGCAGCACGGAGCAGTATCTGATGGCATCGCCCCCGGCGGGCCAGAAGTCCTGCGCACGCCCTTCCTGGCGACGGAATTCGCAGAACGCGTACTGCCCCCGCCGATCGGTGTCGGGCGTCGGTGTGGTCTCGATCAACGCGAACTTGTAGATCGGACCGGTCGTGGCCGGAACGGCCGGTGTGACGGTGATATACGCCGGCTCGCTGTCCTTCACGCCATCGTTCACCACCAGCCGCACGACATAGTCGCCTTGCTCGTCGAGCAGCAGCGACGGCTTCGCGCCATTCGCATCGGCCAGCACCGCCTGGCTGCCCAATGGCTTGGACTGCAGGATCCAGGCATAGCTCAGCGACCGCCCCGCCGAAGCCTTGCTGCCGCTGCCATCGAGCGTGGCGACCAGCCCCAGCGTGCCCGCCGAAGCCTTCGCGGCCGCGGCGACCGGCGGCGCGTTGTCGGTGGGCGTGGGGGTTTCGGGTTCCGAGGGGCCGGAGGGACCGGAAGGCCCGCCGGTCGCGGGCGGAGCAACCGGCGGCAGGAAAGCGAAACCGGCGGAACCACCGCCGCCTCCGCCACCGCATGCGCACAGCATCGCGACCATGGCCGCTCCCACGGCGTATCTGAACTTGTGGATCATCTCTGCGGGCCCTCCCGTGCCCTGTCTTGAAAGAACGGAAACGGCCTGCTGGATGCGGCTCTGCGGTTCCGTTTCGAGATGGCGGGGAAGATAACAGCAGCGGGCACCTCGGCCCTGCGCCAAATCCCCAGGTCGGCCTGGTGACGCGGAGGCTCTCAGCCCACCGCCGCACTCACCCGCGCCTGCGCCACCGCCTCGTCCGCATCGTGCAGCGCCACGCGGAACACGCTGCCGCTGCCCAGGCGCGAGCGCACGCTGACCGGGTGGCCCAGCACGTGCGACAGGCGCGCGACGATCGCCAGGCCGAGGCCGAAGCCGTCGGAGGTGCCGGCATGGTCGGCCACCTTGTAGAACTCGAGGAACACGTCGCGCAGGTGCTCGGGCGCGATGCCGATGCCGGTGTCCCAGACCTCCACGCGCATGCCCTCGCGGGTGCGGCGCGAGGCCAACAGTACGCCGCCCTCGGGCGTGTACTTGATCGCATTGGCCAGCAGGTTGCCGATCATGCGGCGCACCCGGATCGGGTCGGTGAGGAAGCTGCCCTCGGTCACGTGGACGCGGAAGTCGAGCCCCTTGCTCTCGGCCACGGGGCGGTACTGCAGCTCGAGGTCCTGCAGCAGCTCGGCGATGTCCACGCGCTCGATGTGCAGCCGCACCTGGCCCGAGTCGATGCGCGCGAGGTCGAACATGGAATCGAACAGCGCATTGACCGCATGGGTGGCGCGCACGATCTTCGGCGCCAGCTCGAGCACCAGCTCGGGCTCGTTGCGCAGCCAGTCGGCATACAGCGACAGCGCCAGCACCGGCTGGCGCATGTCGTGCGCGGCGCTCGCGAGGAAGCGGTTCTTCATCGCCACGGCCGCCACCGCCGCCTGCCGCTGCTGGGTCAGCGACTTGATCAGGATGTGGTTGTGGAACAGCAGCTCCAGACTGTTGCGCGCGGTCTCGTGGATGTGATGGCCGGCGCGCAGCAGCAGGTACCAGTGCAGCGTAGGCAGGATCGGCAGCAGGAAGCCGTACTGGAACTGCGGATGCTCGAGGTTGATGACCACCAGCCGCACCAGCACCGAACCGAGCACGGTGGCGAACAGCGTGTTGACGAAGCGCTTGAGCAGCGGCGGGTGCAGCGCCAGCCCGTTGAGCGGCGAGGTCGCGACGCCCGCGATCACCAGCCAGCTGATGAACTGGTTGACCTGCGGCACGCGCTCGAAGAACAGCAGCACCGACAGCCCCCAGACGAAGGCGCTGGCGGTCCAGACGAAGGCATAGCGGTCGGCGTACTGCTGCTGCGCCAGCGCGCTGCGCCCGACGTAGCGCACCGCGTACACGCGCGCGGCCCAGGCCCGGCAGGCCATCGAGATCAGGCCGGCGGTGAGCCAGGTCAGGACCTCCCAGCGCGGCAGCGCCGACCAGTTGAGCGCCGCCATGCCGACCATCAAGGTGCCCGACACGAGGTAGGAACCGCGCGCCGAGCGCATCAGGCTGCGGATCAGCTCGCCGCGCACCCAGGCCTCGGCCTCGTCGGCGGAGGCCGGCACGGGCGTGAGGCTGGTGATCGAGGCGGCGGTCGCCATCAGGCAGCGCCTTTTCTTCGGTAGCGGGCCAAAACCATGGATGAGGATGCGGGTGGAGCCGGCGGCCGGAACGGCGTTCCGGCCAGTCCGGCGATCTTACCGGGCTGTAGTCCGGTGTTTCACGCCGTAACAACCGGCCGGGATAGCGCGGCCTTTGAGGCACGATAGCCGTCCCCCTCGCTTCCCGGGCCTGCCGCCATGCTTTCCCACGTATTCCTCGGCGTGAGCGACTTCGAGCGCGCCTTCGGCTTCCATGCCGCCCTCATGGCCGAGCTCGGCCATGTGCTGCGCTTTCGCGACGACAGCCGCCCCTGGGCCGGCTGGCAGCGCCCCGACGCGCCGCGCCCGCTGTTCCTGATCGGCGCGCCCTTCGACGGCCAGGAGCCGGCGGTGGGCAACGGCCAGATGGTCGCGCTGCTGGCGGCCGACCGTGCCACGGTCGACCGCGTCCATGCCGTGGCGCTGGCCCACGGCGGGCGTTGCGAAGGCCCGCCCGGGCTGCGCCCGCACTACCACGCCAACTACTACGGCGCCTACTTCCGCGATCCCGACGGCAACAAGCTCTGCGTCTGCTGCCACGACCCTGCATAGCTAGAAGGCTCTTTCCTGCACCGTCGCGTGCGGATGCAGCGGATGCGTCAGCGTGTCCGCGATCAGCCGCAGCGCGTCGTCGCACTCCTCGCGCGACATCGGGCCGCCGAGGCAGATGCGCACCGCGTCGGGCGGATCGCCGTCGGTCGAGAAGGCCGCGCTGGCGACCACGCCCACGTTGCGCGTGCGCAGGAAGGAGGCGAACTCGACCGGGCTCCAGCCCGGCGTGAGCGGCAGCCAGGCATGAAAGCCCTCGGGATGGGCCTGCAGCCCGTGGCCGCCGAGGTGGCGCGCGGCCAGCAGCTGGCGCGCGGCCGATTCGGCGCGCACCGCCTGCAGCATGGCGTCGGCCGTGCCGTCCTCGACCCACATCGTGGTCAGCGCATTGGTGACCGGCGAGGCCATCACCGTGGTGGCGCGCAGGGCACCCGCGAGCCGCTGCGACTGGCGCGCGGTCGGCGCGCAGACGTAGGCGCTGCGCAGCCCCGCGCCGAAGCACTTGGAGAAGCCGGTGACGTAGTAGGTCAGCGCGGGCGCCAGCGTGGCGAGCGTGGGCGGCATCTGGCGCGGCAGCATGCCGTAGGCGTCGTCCTCGATGATCGGCACGGCGTAGCGCAGCGCCACGTCGGCCAGCGCCTCGCGCCGCGCGCGGCTCACGGTGCCGGTGGTGGGGTTGAGCAGGGTCGGGTTGCAGTACAGCGCCTTGGGCTTCAGGGTCTTGCAGGCGTGCTCGAAGGCATCGGCGATCGGGCCGTCGTCGTCGAGCTGCAGCGCATGCAGCTGCACGCCGAGCTGGGCCGCGATGGCCTTGATGCCCGGATAGGTCAGCGACTCCACGCACACCAGTTCGCCGGGCCGCGCGAGCTGCGAGATCAGCGCGGTCAGCACGCCGTGGATGCCGGGGCACACGAGGATGCGGTCGACGCCGGCCTCGGGCACGTGCGGGCGCAGCCACTGCATCGCGGCCTCGCGGTCGTGCACCGTGCCGCCGAAGTCCTGGTAGCGCAGCAGGTCGTAGAGGTCGGCCTGCGCGAAGGCCTGCGCGGCGCCCTCGTGCATGCGCGCCACCAGGTGCTCGTCGCGCGGCTCGGGCGGCATGTTCATCGTCATCTCGGCGCCGCTGCCGCCGCGCAGCCGCAGGCTCGGGCTGCCGGTGCGGATGAAGGTGCCGGTGCCCGCGCGCGAGTCGATCAGCCCGCGCTTGCGCGCCTCGGCATAGCCGCGCGCCACGGTCGTGTAGTTGAGCTGCAGGTCCGCCGCCAGCTCGCGCAGCGTGGGCAGCCGGTCGCGCGCGCCGAGCCGGCCGGTGCGGATGTCGTCGGCGATCAGGTCGGCCAGCAGCAGGTAGGCCGGCTTGGCGCTGGCGCGCAGCTGCTTGCGCCAGTGCAGCGTGATGGGGGCGATCGGGGCGGTGTCGGTGGCGGCCACTTGATTGCATCCATTGATTGCATCGGGAGACCGATCAACCCGCAGGAAACGTGCCCGTCCCCCGGGGGCTCCGAGGGCCAGCGATGCCTCGAACGGGTGCGATCAACCCCATTGATCGGGTGCATTGATCGCACGCCGAACGCTTCGCCACGGTGCGGCCCGGCCCGCCGCGAACGCCGCGCGACGCGTCCGCGGCACCCGCGCGGAAATTTTTTCGCGCCCGCATGCGGCACCGCTGCGCCTTGATCGCAACTTGATTGCATCGCGGGCCCCGCGCCTTGGCACATGGCATGCGAAGAAGAAGGCGCGCAGACGCTGCTGCGTTCCTCTCCTTCATCCCTTTCACCGGAGTACCCCATGCCCACCGTGACCCGTCCCCGCAACGAAAAAGGCGAGTTCCTCGTCGACTACGAAGAGAAGGTGTTCGAAGACGTGAAGGCCGAGCCCGGCGAGAAGGCGCTCGTGACCTTCCACACCGTGGCCTTCGAAGGCTCGATCGGCTTCGTCAACCTGCTGCAGGCCACGCGCCTCAAGCGCAAGGGCTTCGAGACCTCGATCCTTCTCTACGGCCCCGGTGTCACGCTGGGCGTGCAGCGCGGCTTCCCGACCCTGGGCGACGAGGCCTTCCCGGGCCACCAGAACTTCAACAAGCAGATCGCCACCTTCATCGCCGAGGGCGGCAAGGTCTACGCCTGCCGCTTCGCGCTGCAGGCGCTCTACGGCCATGGCGAGGGCGCGCTGATCGAGGGCATCAAGCCGATCAACCCGCTCGACGTGCTCGACCTGATCCTGCTGCACCGCAAGCAGAACGCCTTCATCCTCGACACCTGGACGCTGTGATGCCCACCCCCGTTGCTTGCTCACTTCGTGTAGCCGCCTCCCCCCTCAAGGGGGCAACACCAGCGGCCCGGCAAAGCCGGTTCCGCGGTGTTTCCCGAACGGGCCTCGCTGCGCTCGCCGCGGCATCGTGCTGAGGTGCGGCGATGGGGACCTCCAATTCTTCCCGCATCGTCCGCGCCGCGGCGATCCAGATCGCGCCGGACTTCGACCGTCCCGACGGCACGCTCGATCGGGTGTGCAGCGCGATCGACGAGGCCGCTTCGAAGGGCGCGCAGCTCGCGGTCTTCCCCGAGACCTTCGTGCCCTACTACCCCTACTTCAGCTTCGTGCTGCCGCCGGTGCTGCAGGGCGCGCCGCACCTGCTGCTGGCCGAGCGCGCGGTGGTGGTGCCCGGCCCGGTCACGCAGGCCGTGGCCGAGCGGGCGCGCGCCCGCGGCGTGGTGGTGGTGCTCGGCGTGAACGAGCGCGACCACGGCAGCCTTTACAACACGCAGCTGGTATTCGACGCCGACGGCACGCTCGCGCTCAAGCGCCGCAAGATCACGCCGACCTACCACGAGCGCATGGTCTGGGGCCAGGGCGATGGCGCCGGGCTCAAGGTGGTCGACACCGCCATCGGCCGCGTCGGCGCGCTGGCCTGCTGGGAGCACTACAACCCGCTGGCGCGCTACAGCCTGATGGCGCAGCACGAGGAGATCCACTGCGCGCAGTTCCCAGGCTCGCTGGTGGGCCCGATCTTCGCCGAGCAGATGGAGGTGACGATCCGCCACCACGCGCTCGAGTCGGGCTGCTTCGTGGTCAACGCCACCGGCTGGCTCAGCGACGAGCAGATCCGCAGCGTCACGCCCGACCCGAACCTGCAGAAGGCGCTGCGCGGCGGCTGCCACACCGCCATCGTCTCGCCCGAGGGCCGGCATCTCGCGCCGCCGCTCACCGAGGGCGAAGGCATGGTGATCGCCGACCTCGACATGGCGCTGATCGCCAAGCGCAAGCGAATGATGGATTCGGTCGGCCACTACGCGCGCCCCGAGCTGCTCTCGCTCGCCATCGACGACCGGCCCGCGGCCACCACCGTGCCGATGCACACCCTTTCTTCCCACCCACGGAGCCCCGACCATGACGACGACCGCCGCCCTCGCACCGAATCCCGCACCGAATTCCGCGCCGGTGGACAGCCGCCAGCTGATGACGGAGCTCCAGTCCTTCGGGTTGCGGCTGGTTGATCCCGGCGCGGGCGCCGCCAGCCGCCGCGGCGGCGCCGGCCCCTCGGACCACAAGGCCGTGCTGGTCGACGGCCACACGATCATGGTGCCGGTGCACACCGCGAGCGCCTGGCATTCGCCGTTCACGGCCGAGGCGCCGAACGCGCAGGGCGTGAGCCGCGTGATGCGCGGCAGCATCCCGATCGCGAACATCGCCTTTCCGCGCCAGCCGCGCTTCTATGCGATGCAGACCTTCGATGGCGTGCCCTATTCGCACATCGCCACCTTGCACGGCAGCGACGTGCTCGCCACCACCGTGCTGCAGACCTGCATCCGCTACGAGAGCCGGCGCAAGAGCTGCAAGTTCTGCGCGATCGGCCAGTCGCTCGCGGCCGGCCGCACCATCGCGCACAAGACGCCGCAGCAGCTCGCCGAGGTGGCGCGCGCGGCCGTGCTGCTCGACGGCGTGAAGCACATGGTGCTGACCACCGGCACGCCCAACGCCACTGACCGCGGCGCGGCCGTGCTGTGCGAGAGCGCCTTCGCGATCAAGGCCGCGGTCGACATCCCGATCCAGGGCCAGTGCGAGCCGCCCGACGACGACCGCTGGTTCCAGCGCATGAAGGCCGCGGGCATCGACACGCTGGGCATGCACCTGGAGGTGGTCACGCCCGATGTGCGCGAACGCATCATGCCGGGCAAGGCCAGCGTGCCGGTGTCGCGCTACATGAGCGCCTTCGAGGCCGCGGTGGCGGTGTTCGGCCGCGGCCAGGTCAGCACCTACATCCTCGCGGGCCTCGGCGATTCGCGCGAGGCCATCCTCTCGGTCTGCGACGAACTGCTCGCGCGCGGCGTCTACCCCTTCGTCGTGCCCTTCGTGCCGATCAGCGGCACGCCGCTCGAGGACCATCCCGCCCCCACGCCCGAGTTCATGAAGTCGCTGCTCGAGCCGCTGGGCCGACGCGTCGCGGCGGCCGGCCTGCGCTCGGCCGACATCAAGGCCGGCTGCGGCAAGTGCGGCGCCTGCTCGTCGCTGTCCGTCTACGAGGCCTGAGATGAAGACCGCCGAAGCCTGGAGCGAGCTGCCGCTGGCCTACGCGCCGGTCGAATACCTCGTGCGCGAGGCCTCCCAGCAATGGGAGCGCGACGAGGCGATGGCGCTGCGCCGCGCCGTGTTCTGCATCGAGCAGGGCATCTTCGCGCGCGACGACCGCGACGCGATCGACGACCATGCGCTGCTGCTGGTGGCGATGTCGTGCAACGCCGGCATGCCCGAGCAGGTGGTGGGCACGGTGCGCATCCATCGCGGCGCGGCCGCGGGTGAATGGTGGGGCTCGCGGCTCGCGGTGCACCCGGCCTTCCGCAGCCAGGGCCACCTGGGCGCGACGCTGATCCGGCTCGCGGTGTCGCGCGCCCATGCGCTGGGCTGCACGCTGTTCCTCGCGCAGGTGCAGCTGCAGAACGAGCCGCTGTTCCGCAAGCTCGGCTGGACCACGCTCGGCGAATGCGAGGTGCAGAGCCGCCCGCATGCGCGCATGCGCGCCGACCTCGGCTTCTATCCGCCCTGCCACGATCCGGTCAGCGGCTTCGTCACGCGCGCGAAGGTGCCGCGATGAGCCGCGCCGCCGAGATCGCCGAAGCGCTGCGCGCCACGCGCGGCTTCGCCCACAAGCGCGACATCAGCGAGGTGGTGGCCGCGCTGGGCCGCTCGCTGCCCGGCGGCCACGCGGCGCTCGCGCAGGCCGTGCCCGTGGGCGACGACTGCGCCGCCATTCCCGACGGCCGCGGCGGCTACCTGCTGTTCGCGATCGAGGGGCTGGTCGAGGACTTCATCGTGCGCATGCCCTGGTTCGCGGGCTACTGCGGCGTGATGGTCAACGTGAGCGACATCTACGCGATGGGCGGGCGCCCGACCGCGGTGGTCGACGCGCTGTGGAGCAGCGGCATGAACCCGGCCGACCAGGTGCTCGGCGGCATGGCCGAGGCCGCGGCGCGCTACGGCGTGCCGATCGTCGGCGGCCACAGCAACAACCGCAGCGAGCGGCCGCAGCTCGCGGTCGCGATCCTCGGCCATGCGCGCCGGCTGATCACGAGCTTCGATGCGCGGCCCGGCGACCTGCTGGTGATGGCGGCCGACCTGCGCGGCGCCTACGAGGAGCCCTTCCCCTACTGGAACGCCTCGACGCGCGCGCCGGCCGCGCGGCTGCGCGCCGACCTCGAGCTGCTGCCCGCGCTGGCCGAGGCCGGCCTGTGCCGCGCCGGCAAGGACATCAGCATGGCCGGCGCGGTCGGCACCGCGATGATGCTGCTCGAATGCTCGGGCGTGGGCGCCTCGATCGAGCTCGATGCGCTGCCGACGCCCGAGGGCGTGCCGCTGCTGCGCTGGCTGTCGTCGTTCCCGAGCTACGGCTTCGTGCTCAGCGTCGCGCCCGCGCAGCTAGCGCGCGTGCTCGCGCGCTTCGCGGCGCGCGACATCGCCTGCGGCGTGATCGGCACCGTGGACCCCAGCCGCACCGTGCGCCTGCGCGCCGATGGCGAGGAGGCCCTGCTGTGGGACTTCGGCCGCGATGCCTTCATCCAGCCGCCGGCGCCGTCCGCCCTGCGCGAGGAGGCCCGCCATGGCTGACGACGACCTCGAGCGCCCACTGCGCATCGGGATGCTGACGCATTCGGTCAACCCGCGCGGCGGCGTGGTCCACACGCTGGAACTCGCGCGTGCGCTGCACGAGGCCGGCCATGCCGTCACCGTGTTCGCGCCGGCCGCGCCGGGCCAGCGCTTCTTCCGCGAACCGCCCTGCCGCGCCGAGCTCGTGCCGGTGCACGGCACGCCGGCCGACACGGTGGCGATGGTGCGCACGCGCATCGCGGCCTTCGTCGACCACCTGGGCACGCTGCTCGAGCACGAGCGCTTCGACGTGCTCCACACCCACGACTCGATCGGCGGCAACGCGCTGGCGCGGCTGCAGGACATGGGCCGCATCGAGGGCTTCGTGCGCACGGTCCATCACCTCGACGACTTCGCCGATGCGCAGCTCGCGCACTGGCAGCACCAGGCCTTCGTCCGCGCGCGGCAGGTTTTCTGCGTGAGCCGGCTGTGGTGCGAGCATCTCGCTCGGCACCACGGGATCGCGGCGCAGGAGGTGGCGAACGGCATCGACACCGCGCGCTTCTCGCCGCGCATGCAGGCCGGCGACGCGGCGCTCGCGCGGCGGCTCGGGCTGCGCACCGGCGCGCCGGTGGTGCTGGCCGTCGGCGGCGTCGAGGAACGCAAGAACACGCTGCGCCTGCTCGAGGCCTTCGCACTGCTGCGGCAGCGCCCGGGCCAGGCCGATGCGCAATTGGTGATCGCGGGCGGCGCGAGCCTGCTCGACCACAGCGCCACCATGCAGGCCTTCGCCAGCGCGCTCGCGCGCCTCGGGCTGGCCGAAGGCCCGGACCGCGCCGTGCGGCTCACCGGGCCGCTGGCCGACGAGGACATTCCCGCGCTCTATCGCCTGGCCGACGTGGTCGCGATGCCCTCGCTGCGCGAAGGCTTCGGCCTGGTGGTGCTCGAAGGCCTGGCGAGCGGGCGGCCCGTGGTGGCCTCGCGCATCGCGCCCTTCACCGACTACCTCGCGCCCGAGGACGTGAGCTGGGCCGACCCGCTCGATGCGGGCTCGATCGCGCAGGCCTTGGCCGAGGCGCTCGCGCGGCGCGACGACGCGCGCATCGCGCGATCGGCGGCCCGGCTCGCGCGGCACTTCAGCTGGGCCGAGAGCGCGCAGCGGCACGTCGCTCTCTACCGCGAAGGCCTGCGCCGCCCCCACGCCATCGAGACGAGGACCGCCCCATGCCCGTGATGCATTTCCAGGTGCGCTGGCCCGATGCCAGCGAATCGCACTGCTACTCGCCCTCGCTGGTGGTGCGCGACTTCCTCGCGCCCGGCGAACGCTATGCGCTCGACGATTTCCTGCGGCGCACGCGCGAGGCGCTCGGCATCGCCTCCGAACGCGTGCGCGCGAAGTATGGCTTCGCCTGTTCGCAGGCGATGGACCAGCTCGCCGAGATCGAACGCATCGCCGCGCGCTTCGAGCCCGCCGCCGAAGTCACCGTGCTGGCCTTCGATTGACCTCCCCCTTGCGCCCCCATCGAGAAAGAGAGACCCCATGTCCCACCCCACCCATCCCGAGCATCCCTACGGCGGCCGCAGCCACTACAGCGTGGCGATCGTCGGCGGCGGCCAGGCCGGCCTGTCGCTGAGCCACTGCCTGCAGCAGCGCGGCATCGACCACCTCGTGATCGAGAAGCGCAGCCTGGTCCACAGCTGGCGCACGCAGCGCTGGGATTCGTTCTGCCTGGTCACGCCCAACTGGCAGTGCCAGCTGCCGGGCTGGTCCTACCAGGGCGACGATCCGCACGGCTTCATGGTCAAGGACCAGATCAATGACTGGCTCGCGGGCTTCGTGGCGCAGGTGAAGCCGCCCGCGCTCGAGGGCGTGACGGTGCAACGCGTGGTGCACGTGCCGCAAAGCGGCGAGCGCGGCCGCTACGAGGTGCAGACCGACGCCGGCCTCTACACCGCCGACCAGGTAGTGGTGGCCTCGGGCGGCTACCACAAGCCGATCGTGCCGCGGCTGGCCGAGAAGCTGCCGGCCTCGGTGGCGCAGTACCACTCGGCGCAGTACCGCAACCCCGCGCAGCTGCCCGAGGGCGCGGTGCTGGTGGTGGGCTGCGGCCAGTCGGGCGCGCAGATCGCCGAGGACCTGCACCTGGCCGGCCGCAAGGTCTACCTGGCCACGGGCGATGCGCCGCGCTGCGCGCGCTTCTACCGCGGCCGCGAGGTGGTCGACTGGCTGGCCGACATGCAGTACTACGACATGCCGGTCACCGCCCATCCGCTGCGCGAGGGCGTGCGCGACAACACCAACCACTACGTGACCGGCCGCGACGGCGGGCGCGACATCGACCTGCGGCGCTTCGCGCGCGAGGGCATGGAACTGTTCGGCCTGCTGACCGACCTGGACCAGGGCGTGCTGCAGTTCCAGCCCAACCTGCGCGAGCACCTCGACCATGCCGACCGCATCTACAACGGCATCAACGCCTCGATCGACAAGTTCATCGCCGCCAACGGCATCGAGGCGCCGCCGCCCTCGGTCTACGCGCCCGTGTGGGAGCCGGCCGAGGAACGCACCCGGCTCGATCTCGCGGCCGCGGGCATCACCAGCGTGCTGTGGTGCATCGGCTTCTCGCCCGACTTCGCCTGGGTCGACGCGCCGGTGTTCAACGGCCGCGGCCACCCGGTGCACCAGCGCGGCGTCACGCGCGAGCCGGGGCTGTACTTCCTCGGGCTGCCGTGGCTGCACACCTGGGGCTCGGGGCGTTTCTCGGGCGTGGCGCGCGACGCGGAATTCCTCGCCGAAGCGATCGCCGCGCGGCGCGCCGAGCTGCGCGCGGAACCCGAGGTCGCGCCGCCCCGGCTGCAGGCGGCCTGAGCGCACGGGTTTCAGCCCATCGCGTAGCGCACGATCAGGAAGGCGCCCGAGCACAGCACCGCGAGCGCGACCACGCGCAGGAACTGCTCGCGCGACAGCCGCAGCGTGATGCGCCGGCCCAGCGCGGTGCCCAGCAGCATCGCGGGCAGCAGCAGCACGGCGAGCGCGAGGATCGAGACCTCGGCATACACGCCCGCCACCAGGAACAGCAGCGCGCGCGTGAGCGTGCTGAGGCCGATCAGCGTGGACTGGGTGACGCGCACGCGTTCCTTTTCGTCGATGCGGCCCGCGAGATAGATCGCATAGATGAAGCCGCCGCTGCCGAACATGGCCGAGAAGATGCCGCCGACGAAGCCGAAGGGCACGGCCGCGCGCGCCGAGAGCCGCGCGACCGGCCGCCAGCCGCTGAGCGCATACAGCGCATAGGCGACCGCGAAGATGCCCAGCGCCAGCAGCATCGACTGCGGCCGTCCCAGCAGTAGCAGCGCGGCCCCCACGAGGCTGCCGAACGCCATCAGCGGCACCAGCCGGCGCAGCTCGGCGCGGTCGGCCGCGCCGGCATCGCGGCTCACGTTGATCACGGCCGCGACGAAATCGAGCAGCGCCAGCAGCGGCACGACCGTGGCCACCGGCACGAACTGCGCGAGCACCGGCCCGGCGACCAGCGCGGTGCCGAAGCCGGCGATGCCGAAGATCACGTAGGCCGCGACGATGCCGGCGCAGATGGCCAGCAGCTGCAGCGGCGTGAAGGGCAGCAGGTGCTGCAGGGACGACGAAAAGGTCATGGGCGCTCGCTTCGTGGGGGCGAACGCGAATCTAGGCGCTCGCGGCGCGCCGCGCCAATGCCGAATGCGACGCGCGGCGATCTCGAAATCAGATCGATGGCGCGAACGCGGCCTGCAGCGACTCGCGCAGCGCGAGCGCATGCCGCGGCCCGCCCTCGCGCCACAGCACCAGCACGCCGCTGCGGCAGCCCTCGCCGTCGAGCGGCAGCGCGCGCACGCCCGCGGGCGCCTGCGCGGCCATCGAGGCCGGCACGATCGCGAGGCCGAAGCCGGCCTGCACCAGCGCGAGCTGCGACCACTTGCGCGAGCGCACCTGCGCGCCCACGGGCTCGAAGCCCTCGGCGCGGCACAGCTCGGCCACCGCATGGCTGAGCCCGCCGCGCTCGCGGTGCGGCAGCGCGACGAAGGGCTCGGCGCGCAGCTCGGTGAGCCGCAGCCGCGCGCGCCCGGCCAGCGCATGCGCGGCGGGCAGCAGCACCACCAGCGGCTCGTCGAACAGCGGCGCATGGCCCACGCCCGGATGGCGGCGCAGCACCGGCGCGCGCGCGAGGCCGATGTCGGCGCGGCCCTCGGCGATGTCGAGCGCCTGGTGCTCGGACGAGGCCTGCGCGACCTCGATCGCCACGCCCGGACAGCGCAGCGCATGCGAGCGCAGCGCGCCGAGCAGCACCGGCGACAGCGGCACCGAGCTCGAATGCAGCAGCTGCACCGTGCCCTCGATGCCGCGTTGCGCCTGGCGCGCGCCCAGCGCGGCGGCATCGAGCGCGCGCAGGATCTGGCGCGCGTCGGCATACAACGAGCGGCCGGCCGGCGTCATCTCGAGCTGGCGCGTGCCGCGCTCGAGCAGCGGCACCTGCAGCTGCGTTTCCATCTCCTTGACCTGCCGGCTCAGCGCCGACTGCGCGATGTAGAGCCGCTCCGCCGCGAGGCTGAAGCTGCCGGCATCGACGATGTCGACGAAGTAGCGCAACTGCTTGTGGGTGAGCATGAAGTCCTCCGCCGGCGTCGCCGTGCCTCAGGCCACCACGCCCGCGAGCGAATCGGCCACGTCGATCGCGCGCGGCAGCGCGGCGCGCACCGCCTCGATGAAGTGCCGCAGCTTGGCCGACTGGAAGCGCGTCTGCGGATAGACCAGGTACACCGGCAGCGGCGGCGCCTGCCATTGCGGCACCAGCCGCAGCAGCCGGCCGCGCGCGATGTCGTCGTTGAGCAGCCAGGCCGAGCCCATGCAGGCGCCGAGCCCCAGCACGGCCGCGTTGCGCAGCGCGTAGAGGCCGTCGGTGCTCAGGCGCGGGCGGATCGGCACGCGGCATTCCTCGCCGGTCGTCACGTGCGAGAGCCGCAGCTCGGTGCGGTAGAAGGTGCGCAGTGCCAGCCAGGGCAGCGCCGCGAGCTCGGCGGCATGCGCGATCGGCGGCCGGCCTTCCATCAGCGCCGGCGCGGCGGCCACGATGCGCGGGATCTCCGACAGCTTGAGCGCCACCACCGAGGGGTCGTCGATCTCGCCGACCTGGATCGCGCAGTCGATGTTCTCGGTGATGAAGTCGGGGCGCCGGTCGTGCAGCAGCCATTCGACGTCCACGCGCGGTTGCTCGCGCAGGTAGCGGTGCAGCGGATGCATCAGCAGGTCCTGCCCGAGCGCATGCGGCGCGATCACGCGCAGCGTGCCCTCGGCCGCGCGGCCGGCGCCGCGCAGCTCGTCCTCGAAGGCGGCCCAGTCGGCCAGCAGCTCCTTCGCGCGCTCGAAGCAGCGCTCGCCGTCCTCGGTGAGCTTCATGCCATGGGTGGAGCGCCGCAGCAGGCGCAGGCCGAGCGAACGCTCGAGCGCCTGCAGCCGCCGGCTCACGGTGGGCTGGCTCATGCCGAGCTGGGCCGCGGCCGCCGACAGGCTGCCGGCTTCGACGATGCGCACGAAGGTCTGCATGAGCTCGACACGGTCGGCCGGGGCGCTGGCGACCGGAACGGCGGGCGTGGCGGGGGCGGAATTCGTTGCCATGGCGCGATTTTGCGCCTTGTATGCATCAGACGTATATACGTTGTTCGCCGCCGAGGACTACCGTTCGAGCGCTCAGCCCTGCAAACTCCGCGCACTTTCCGCCGAATCCAAGGGTAAATACCATGTCTTCCATTCAAGCAGCGCATGCGGGTACCGAACCGCTGGCGCCAGCCGCCCCGGCCCTGCCCGCCTCGCTGGTGCTGCTGCTCGCCAGCGGCGCCGGCTTCGCGGTGGCCGCCCTCTATTACAGCCAGCCGATGCTGGGCGTGCTCGCGGCCGACATCGGCGCGCCGACGCGCACGGTCGGCTTCGTGCCCACGCTGACCCAACTCGGCTATGCGCTGGGCATCCTGTTCCTGGCGCCGCTGGGCGACCGCTACGACCGGCGCCGCATCATCCTCGCCAAGGCGGCCGTGCTGTGCGTGGCATTGCTGCTCGCGGGCGCCTCGCCCTCGGTCGGCATGCTGCTGGCCGCGAGCCTGGCGATCGGGCTGGCCGCCACCATGGCGCAGGACATCGTGCCCGCCGCCGCCACGCTGGCGCCCGAGGCCAGCCGCGGCAAGACCGTGGGCACGGTGATGACCGGGCTGCTGTTCGGCATCCTGCTGTCGCGCGTGGTCAGCGGCTTCGTGGCCGAGCACTTCGGCTGGCGCACGATGTTCGTGGCCGCCGCCGCCAGCATCGCGCTGATCGGCGCGGCCGCCTGGCGCGGGCTGCCGCGCTTCAAGGCCACCACGCACCTGGCCTACGGCGCGCTGCTGCGCTCGCTCGCCACGCTGTGGCAGCGCCACGGCGCGCTGCGCCGCGCAGCCTGGGCGCAGGGCCTGATCTCGATCGGCTTCAGCGCCTTCTGGTCCACGCTGGCCGTGATGCTGCACGGCGAACCCTTCCACCTCGGCAGCACCGCGGCCGGCGCCTTCGGCCTGGCCGGCGCGGCCGGTGCGCTGGCCGCACCGCTCGCGGGCCGGCTGGCCGACCGCCGCGGCCCGGAACTGGTGACGCGGCTGGGCGCCGCGCTGGTGGTGGTCTCGTTCGCGGTGATGGCGCTCGCGCCGCTGATGGCGCCGGGCGCGCAGCTCGCGGTGATCGTGGTGGCGGTGGTCGGCTTCGACCTCGGCGTGCAGGCCACGCTGATCGCGCACCAGACCATCGTCTATGGCATCGAACCCGGCGCGCGCAGCCGGCTCAACGCGGTGCTGTTCACGGCCATGTTCATCGGCATGGCGATCGGCTCCGCGGTGGGTGCGCTGGCACTCGCGCAATGGGGCTGGGCCGCGGTGACGGCGCTGGCGATCGTCTCCTCGGCCGCGGCGCTGGCCGTGCGGCTGTGGCCGATGTCGGGCCGCGCCTGACAGCGAGCCGCCGCGCTCAGGCCGGCGCCGCCGCCGCCGGCATCGAGAACCCCTTGCGCAGCAGCGCCGCCGCGAGCCGGGCACAGACCACGCGGTCCGGCGCGCCGAGCACCACGGCCAGCAGGCGCCGGCCCTCGTGCGCCGCGGTGGCGATCTGGTGCGCGCCCGTCGCCGGCGAGAAGGCCGCGGCCAGGCCGTCGACACCGCGCACCGTGCCCAGCAGCAGGTTGACGTTGGGCAGCGCCTGCTCCCAGGGATCGAGCCGGGTCTTGCCCGCGATGGCCGCGAGCGCCGGATGCTCGTGCATCAGCCGCGCGGCCAGCCGCAGCACGTCGCCGGCATTGCTGCGCGCGCTCTCGTCCTGGCCCGCGGGGCAGGCGAAGCGGGTGTCGCGCAGGCCCCAGGCCGCGGCCTGCCGGTTCATGGCCTCGACGAAGGCCTCGGTGGTGCCGCTGTGCCAGGCGGCGAGCGCGAAGGCCGCGCTGTCGGACGAGGCGATCAGCACGGCTTCGAGCAGGCGCTGCACCGACAGCCGCACCATGGCCTCGGCGCCGACCGCGACCGGCGTGCGCTCGGCGCGGCGGTCACGCCGTTCGGCGACCAGCTTGCGCTCCACCAGCATCGCGGTCGCTAGCTTGGCGAGGCCGGCCGGCGGATAGCTGCCGGCCGCGGGCTCGTGGCCCAGCAGCCGGTCGGCCGCGAGGTCGTAGAGCGCCCAGCTCGCGGCCGGCGGCAGGGCCGGCGCGGCCTGTTCGAGGTCCGGCGGCAACTGGTCCGCTGCGACGATGCGGTACGGCGGGGCGGGGGGAAAGGGCTTCAATCGGCGGAGTCCGGCGTGGGGTCGGCGGCGTGGTGCGTGCCGCCGGCATTGTCCGTTGCCGACGCGCGCCGCGTCAGACCGCCAGGCTCTGCTCCACGTCCTGCGTCTTGCGGCGCGCGAGCGCGAGGTTCGACTTCGACTTGTCGAGCACCAGGTAGACGAACAGGCCTTCGTGCTTCTGCAGCGGGCGGATGATGTGGTACTGGCGGCCGAGAGTGATCAGGATGTCCTCGATCACGTCGTTCAGGCCGAGCGCGCGCATGGTCTTGTTCTTGGCGCGCACCACCTCGGTATTGCCCGCGGCCGCCACTTCGAGGTCCACGCCCGAGCCGACCTGACCCAGGATCATGCCGCTGCCGGAATCGACCAGCGCCGCGCACAGCGCGCCGTCGATCGTCATCAGTTCGTCCATGGATTGCTTGATATTTGCCATCGGTGTCTTTCGTAGTCCATCGCCCTGAGGATCGGCCGCCACCCGGGCGAGTGATGAGCGGCGGCCGGTTGGTAACAGTGAAGGGAAGGCCCGTGCCTCAGGCGCGCTGCAGCGCCAGCGTCGCCTGCTTGGCGAAGTACAGGACCTGGCCGATGACCGCGTCCTTGCCCGCGACCACGCTCACGATCAGGTCGGCCTCGTCGTGGCGCGCCTGCAGCATCAGGATGTGACCCAGCGCGGACTCGATGGCGACGTTCTCGCACTGGCCCAGGCCGCTCTCCTCGCCGGCCACCGCGCCGAGCGCGGCCAGCGAGCTCGCGATGGCCGACAGGCGCGCGACCTGCGCGGTGTTCTCCACGCGCGCGGCCAGCTCGAGGCCGTCCTCGGTCGAGATCACGACGGCCTTCACGCCCTTGATCTCGCGCATGAGCGTGTCGACGGCGGACTCGGCGGCGTCCTTGAGGCGGGGTGGGATGTTCATGTCGGAAGAGAAAGGAAAGAAAGGGGCGGCGCTCAGGCTTCGAGCTGGATCAGGAGCAGTTCGAGCAGCTGCACCACCTGCTGCGGATCGGTCACGTTGGCCGGCAGCACCGGGCACAGCACGCCCTTGTCCTGCATGCGCTGGGCATAGGCGTCGAGGCCGGGTTCGGGATGGGTCTCGGTGCGGCCCACCGCGACCACGCAGGCGGTCTGCTCGATGAGCTCGGCGAAGCCGTCGAGGTAGACCTCGAGATCGGCCAGCGGATCGGGCCGGCTGTTGTCGACCAGGATCACGAGGCCGAGCGCGCCGCGCGCGAGGATGCGCCACATGAAGTCGAAGCGCATCTGCCCGGGCGTGCCGTACAGGCGCAGCTTCTCGCCGTTGTCGAGCGTGAGCTCGCCGTAGTCCAGGCCGACGGTGGTGGTGGCCTTGGCGACCGAGGTGTCGCTGTTGCGCACCTCGGTGCTGACCGGCGGAATCTCGCTCACCGCCGCGATGGCGGTGGTCTTGCCGGCGCCCATGGTGCCGGTGAAAAGGATCTTGTGCTCCACGCTCAATCGGAATCGGTTGGGGTCATGCGGGGCGGATCGCGGCGCATCAGGCGCGCGATCCCGAGGACAGCAGCCCGAGGCGGCTGCGGATGCGCGCGAGCAGGCCGGGCTGCACGCCTTCGCGCGCGGGGGGCGGCGCCTCGCTGCCGGGATGCACCTGCGAATCGGGCCAGATCGATTCGGGCGCGCGCGAAGCAGCGCCGCCATGGCCCGCCACGAAGCCGGCGCGCTCGAGCGCGGCGATGAAGTCGGCGCACTCCTGCGCGCTGGCGTTCGAGCGCTGCTGCAGCGCCGCCAGCGTGGACGGGCGGCTGGCGAGCAGGGTCGCGAGCTTCATGCGCACGGGCGAGTCGAGCAGCGCGACCGAAGGCCAGCGCAGCAGCCGGTATTCCTCGCCGCGCGCGCCGCGTTCGGCCGACGCCGCGAGGCCGAGTTCGCGCGCATGGACCACCATCGCGCCGAGCCGGTTGAGCATGGCCTCGAGCGCATCGGCATGCAGCGGCAGCCGCAGGAAGGGGCCGCGCGGCGGCGGCGTGTCGCCGACCGTCAGCAGCGGCACGGGCGGCAGCGGCGAATCGGCCGCCTCGGCCGACAGCACCGCGGCCCGGTCGCCCACCACGCGCAGGTCGGCACCCTCGACCTGCCAGGCCCAGTGCTGGTGGGTGCGGTGGTCGAGCAGCCGCACCAGCGACTTGAAGAGCAGTTCGTCACGGGCCGGCAGCCCTTCGATGCTGAAGCTCAGCAGCGGCCGACGGTCGCGGGGCGAGGCGCTGAAACCGGTCATGCGTGGTCCGCGGAGGACCGGCGGTCGGCCGGCAGGCGATGCACCAAACTGGGGCTTTTTGGCGATCCGAATGGCAATTCAAGCGCTTCCATCGATGAAACATCCCCGGAAAGCCTCGCGGCCCGCCATTGATTGAATGCCTAAGTGTTAAATAGTGTTTCTCGCCAAAAATATAACACTCGTTGCAATTAAACACACTAGATTACAAAACCCGACTAAGTCCTACGGGAATCGGTGGGAGTGAGAACGGGGGCCCGGGCCGGGGGCGGGCAGCGCTCAGGACCGCAGGCTGGTCCAGAGAAAGGCCAGGGTCGCCAGCGCCATGACCGCGGTCGCGGCCCAGCCCAGCACCCGCCAGTGCAGCGGCAGCACCAGCTCGCCCATGAGGCGGCGGCTGCCGGCGGCCCACATGACGCCGACCATGATCGGCACCGACATCAGCGAATTGATCACCGCCGCCCACACCAGCGCTTTCATCGGATCGACGCCGCACAGGCTGATGCCGATGCCGCAGACCATGGCGGCCGCGAGGATGCCGTAGAAGGCCGGCGCCGCGCCGACCGGCTGCTCGAGCCCGCGGCGCACGCGCAGGAATTCGGCGCAGGCATAGGCGGCCGAACCGCCGAGCACCGGCAGCGCCAGCAGGCCCGTGCCGATGATCCCCAGCGCGAACAGCGCGAAGGCCGCGCTGCCCGCCACCGGGCGCAGGGCCTCGGCCGCCTGCGCGGTCGAGCTCACGTCGGTCTGGCCATGGGCATGCAGGGTGGCGGCCGAGGCCACGATCATCGAGAAGGCGATCGCGTTGGAGAAGCCCATGCCGACCCAGGTGTCGAGCCGCAGCCGGCGCAGTTGCGCGCGCGCCTGCGCGGGGTGGGTCCTGAGCGCATGGTCCTCGGGGATGCGTTCGATCTCCTCCACCTCCTGCGCCGCCTGCCAGAAGAACAGGTAGGGGCTGATCGTGGTGCCGAGGATCGCGACCACCATCTTGATGCTCTCGGCATCCCAGTGCATGCGCGGCACCAGCGCGCCCACGAGCGCGGCCCTCCAGTCGACGTGCGCCACCAGCGCCACGCCCATGTAGGCCAGCAGCGAGAGCGTGAGCCACTTGAGTACGCGCACGTAGCGGTGGTAGGGCAGCCAGGCCTGCAGCGCCAGCGACAGCAGGCCGAAGCCCAGCGCATAGAGCGCCTCGGGTCCGCCCAGGCCCAGCCGCGCGACCTCGGCCATGGCGCCGATGTCGGCCGCGAGGTTCACGACATTGGCAACCAGCAGCAGCACGACCGAGAGAAACACCACCGGGCGTGGCCACAGGGCGGCGAAGGCCGAGGTGAGCCCACGCCCCGTGGTGCGGCCGATGCGCGCGCTCGCGAGCTGGATGCCCACCATCAGCGGATAGGTCAGCAGCAGGGTCCAGCCCATGCCGTAGCCGAACTGCGCGCCGGCCTGGGTGTAGGTGGCGATGCCGCTGGGGTCGTCGTCGGCGGCGCCCGTGATGAGGCCCGGGCCGAGGCGGTTCAGGAAGCCGCGCTTGGCGGGAGGCTGCGCGCCTGCGCTGGCGCCGGCGCGGTCTTCGTCCTGCTCGTTCGGCCTCGGCATGTGCGCCTCGTCGGTGACCTCGGGACACCGAAAGTAGGGCGCGTCCTCCGCCCCTCCTGTAGGACGCTGCTGCAACCTGGATGCACTTGGCAGGCGAGCATGGCCGTGCGGGCGTCCTACGCCTTCTTCTTCCGCGCCGGCCGCAGCGAGATCCCCGGCGGCAGCGCGAAGCGGTCGCGCGCGCCCTCCTCCAGCCGTGCCGGCAGGCCGAGCGCCTGCGCCAGATGCGCCGCGTCGTAGGGCGCATGCACCTTGATGTCGTTGTCGAAGTAGCAGAACACCTCGCGCGCGCCCCGCGGTGCCGCCACCTTCGAGGCCCGCTTCGCGTCGCGCACCTGCCGTCCCTGGCGCCAGGCCGCGATGCGCCGGGCCCAGTGCGCGAGCGCCGGTTCGCCGTAGCCGCTCGCATAGAGTTTCTTGTCGCCATGCAGTCGCAGGTAGACGAAGTCGGCCGTGAGGTCCTCGAGCAGCGGCCAGCGGCCCGCCGTGTCGGCCACCACGAGCGCGATGCCGTGGCGGCGCAATTGCGCGATGAAGGCCGGGTCGACGAAGCTGGGGTCGCGCACCTCGACCGCATGCCGCAGGCGCCGCCGACCGCCGCCGTGCAGCCAGGTACGGCCCGCCACGTTGTCGTCGTGCTCGCGCGCCAGCTTCAGCGCGGCCGCGGTGGTGGCCGGCAGCAGCGAAAAGAAGGCCTCGAAGCGCTCGGGCTCCCAGGCCATGCGCGGCGGGAACTGCCACAGGATCGGCCCGAGCTTGTTGCCCAGCGCGAGCACTCCCGAGGCGAAGAAATTGGCGAGCGGCACCCGCACGTCGTTCAGGCGCCGCAGGTGGGTGATGTAGCGCGGCCCCTTGACCGCGAACACGAAGCCCGCGGGCGTGTCGTCGCGCCAGGCCTCGTACGACGAAGGCCGCTGCAGCGAATAGAAGGAACCGTTGATCTCGATGGTCGGCAGCACGCGTGAGGCGAAGGCGAGTTCCTGCCGCTGCGCGAGCCCGGCGGGATAGAACTTGCCGCGCCACGGCGCATAGCGCCAGCCGGAGATGCCGATGTGGACCGCCGGGTCCGCGGATGCCTTTGTCATGGGGCCATCCTGCGATGGCGCGTCGGGCGGGACGTAGGAAGACGGCAGGCGCCGGTTGTCGGCGCCGGCGCAATCCTGTGCGCCGTCCCGCGGAATTCGTGACGACCTCAGGCTCGAGGAACCGCTGCAAGCCAGCGGGTGCCGAAGCGCCCTCTACCAACGCCGAAAGACCGTCGAAGCCAGTATCGTTCGCGAAACTTAAGCCGGGCTGAAGGTCCGGGCGATCGCTCAGGAAGCCGGCTGCAAACGCACCGCCTTGGCGATGGCCTTGTCGAGCAGCTCGAGGCCGAGGTCGATCTCGCTGTCGCTGATCGTCAGCGGCGGCGCGATGCGGAACACGCCACCCATCGAGGGCAGCTTCACGATGTTCATGCTCAGGCCCAGCTTCATGCATTCGCGCGTGACGGCCTCGCCGAGTTCGAAGGCCGGCTCGCGCGTGTCGCGGCTCTTGACCACCTCGAGGCCGAGCAGCAGGCCGCGCCCGCGCACGTCGCCGATGCATTCGTGGCGCGACTGCAGCCGCCGCAGCCCCTGCTGCAGCCGCTCGCCCGCGACGCGCGCGCGCTCGACCAGCCCGTCGCGCTCGACCACCTCGAGCACCTTCAGGCCGACCGCCGCGGGCAGCGGGTCGGAGACGTGCGTGGTGTAGAACAGGAAGCCGCGCGCATGGGCCTCGTCCTCGATCGCGGCCGTGGTCACCATCGCGGCCAGCGGCAGGCCCGCGCCCAGGGTCTTCGACAGGGTCAGGATGTCGGGCGCCACGCCGTCGCGGTCGCACGCGAACATCAGGCCGGTGCGGCCCACGCCGGTCTGCGCCTCGTCCACGATCAGCAGCATGCCGCGCTCCTCGCACTTCTTCTTGAGCGCCGCCATGTAGCCCGGCGGCAGCTCGAGGATGCCGCCGCTGCTGAGGATGGGCTCGGCGATGAAGGCCGCGAGCGCGCCGGTCGACTGGCGGTCGATCTGCTCGAAGCCGTCGTCGAGTTCGCGGCGCCAGTCGAGCTCGCCCTCCTTCGTGGTGAAACGCGGCCGGTAGGCATTGGGCGCCGGGATCGCGAACGAGCCGGCCGCCGCCGGGCCGTAGCCCTTGCGGCCCGCGCTGTAGGTCGCGGCCGCCGCGCTGCCGGTCATGCCGTGCCACGACTGCGTGAAGGCCACCACCTCGTGGCCGCCGGTCACCAGCCTGGCCATGCGCAGCGCCGCTTCGTTCGATTCGGCGCCGGTGCTCAGCAGCAGGCAGCGTTCGAGCGCACCGGGCGCATGGCGCGCGATCTCGGCGGCCAATGCCACCACCGGGCGCGACAGCATGCCGCTGAACAGGTGGTCGAGCGTGCGCACGTGCTCCGACACCACCGAGACGATCTCGGGATGCGCATGCCCGAGCAGCGCGCTCATCTGGCCCGAGGTGAAGTCGAGGATGGCGCGGCCGTCGGCGTCGTAGACGAAACAGCCCTGCGCGCGCTCGATGATCAGCGGCTCGAAGCTGCCGCCGTAGCGCACGAGATGGCGCTGTGCCTGTTGCCAGAACTGGGGGTCGTCGTTCCTGCTCATGGGGTGCTTCCCGATCAAAATGCCCACGTTACGCGGCGCCCCGCGCGCGTGGAAGCGAATTGTTTTGAGATCAGCTATCAAGGGAACTCATGCCGTGAGCCAATCGCTGGACATCGACCTGCTGCGCAGCTTCGTCGCCATCGCCGAGACCGGCGTGCTGGGCCAGGCCGCCCTGCGCGTGGGCCGCACGCAATCGGCGCTGAGCATGCAGATGCAGAAGCTCGAGGGCATCGTCGAGCAACCGCTGCTGCACCGCACCGGCCGCGGCGTGACGCTCACCGCGACCGGCGAACGCCTGCTGGTGCGCGCCAACGAACTGCTGCGCCGGCACGACGAGGCGCTGGCCGAGCTGCGCGGCCGGCAGCTGTCGGGCGTGCTGCGCTTCAGCTGCCCCGACGACTACGCGGTCGTGTTCCTGCCCTACCTGCTGCAGGGCTTCGCGAGCCTGCATCCGGGCGTGCAGCTCGAGGTGATATGCGCGCCCACGCCGCGGCTGCACGAGCTGCTGGCGCGGCACGCGGTCGACCTCGCGCTGGTGTCGGTGGCCGCCGATGCCGCGGGCGCCGACCTGATCCGCCACGAACCGCTGGTGTGGGTGGCGCAGCGCGGCAGCGCCGCCGTCGCCCTCGCTCCGCTGCCGCTCGCGCTCGGCGCGCCTGATGCGCTCGACCACCTGCTGCCGCGGCGCGCGCTCGAGGCCGCGGGCCGCGCCTACCGGCTCGCCTATGCGAGCAGCAGCCTGTCGGGCCTGGTGGGCATGGCGCGCTCGGGCCAGGCCGTCACCGTGCTCACGCGCACGGCCGTTCCCGAGGACCTGCAGATCCTCGACGCGAGCGACGGCTTTCCCGAGCTGCCGAGCGTGGGCGTCACGCTGGCCCTGGCGCGCGAGGCACCGACCGCCCTGACCGCGGCATTCGCGGCGCATGTGAGGAAGTTTCTGCCCGCGGCTTGAAAGGTCTCCCCATCGATTTCGACCAAAATGGTTGAAGTCCAACCAAATTGGTTGAATAATCCGGTGCTCCGCCTTCAAGGAACACCGCATTGACCTTCCTCCACGCCACCCTGTCGATCCTCAAGCAGCACGGGAGAGCGCTCGCCGTGCTCGGTCTGGTGGTCGGCGGGCTGGTCGGGTTCGGCATGTCCTTCGCGGCCTTCATGCCCGAATTGCGCGTGTCGGTGAGCATGGGCTACGGCGTCTTCGCGCCGAAGCTCAGCGGACTGATCGGCGGCCTCTGAGGCGCCGGCCCGGCAAGAAAGACTAGGCGCGCTTGCGCGCCGGGCGCTGCGGCTTGCCGCCGTGGCCGAGCGCGTCCATGGCCGCTTCGATGATGGGCGTGCGCCATTCGCGCTGCAGCCCCACGTGGGCCGCGACCATCGCCGACGCGCCGAGGCCCGACAGCGCGCTCGTGACGCGCACGATGCGCTCCATGGTGGTGGCCTGCAGGTCGATGCCGAGAGCCTTGTAGACCATCAACGCCATCTCGGTCAGCGCGGGATCGGTGCCCTTGCCGTTGTCGGCGAGCCGGTTCGCGAGCGCCGACACGCCGGGCCATTCGTAGGTCTGGTCGACCGAGGCCTCGACCACCACCCGCTCGCGCGCCGCGCCCGGCGGCAGGTGCCCGACCGCATCGAGCAGCGCCTGCGCCTGGTCGCGGCAGGTCTGCAGCGCCGCATCGTAGATCGCCTGCTTGCTCGGGAAGTGATGCAATAGCCCGGCCTTCGAATAGTTGACCGCATCCGCGATCTGCTGGAGCGAGGTGTGGGCGAAGCCGTGCTTGGCGAACAGACCCGCGGCGCGGTCGATGATTTCGGCGTCGATCTGGGAGCGGGTGGGCTTGGGCATCGGCCTGCAGTCTATCGCAGGCGCTTACCGGATCGGTCGGTAATCGACTGAATCGGTAGACCTTGGTCCTCGCTCAGAGCCCTTGCCCGAGCTCCGAGACCAGGCGCGCCGACAGGTAGAGCCGGCGCGGGATGGCCGAGGCCAGCACGTACTCACCGGCATCGGCATGCTGGTTGCCGCCGGGCAGGCCCAGGTTCTCGAGTACCGGCTTGCCCGAGAGCGCGGCCCAGCCCGCGTCCGAGCCGCCGCCGGTGCGCACGTTGGCGGCCACCAGCTTCGCGCCCACTTCGGCGTAGATGGCGACGGCCTTGTTCATCACGCCCCGGGCGGCGTCCGTGGCGTTGTACGGCGGGATGAGGCGCGTCACCTGGAGATCGATGCGCGCCCCTTCGAGGCGCTTCTTCTGCGCACGCTCGGCGAGCGCGGCCTCCAGCAGCGGAAGATCCTCGTTGCGGCCATAGCGCATGTCGGCCGAGACGACCGTGAGGTCCGGAATGATGTTGGTGGCGCTGCCGCCCTTGATGGTCGTCCAGTTGAACAGCCGCTCCTGCTGCGGGTCCTGCAGGTCCTGGGTTCGCAGGATCAGGTCCGCGGCCTCGGTCATGGAATTCACCGCCGTCGGGGACGCGGCCCCCGCATGCGACGCCTTGCCGTGAACCCGTGCCTCCACGACCGCCACGCCCGAGGTGCCGGTGACGAAGAACTCCTGGCCCTCGTAGATGAAGCCGGTTTCGTACGACAGCACGATGTCGCTCTGCGCCGCGAGCTTCTGGATCAGTTCGTTCGACCCCAGCGAGCCCTTTTCCTCGTCGGTGTTGAACATCACGGTGATGGTGCCAAACTGCTGGAAGCTCTGCGCCTTCAACAAGGCCAGCGTGTGCAGGATGGTCGCGATGCCGCCCTTCGCATCGGCAATGCCGGCGCCGAGAACCTGGTCGCCATCGATGCGGAATGGCGCCTTGGCCAGCGAGCCGCGCACATAGACCGTGTCCATGTGCGCCATCATCAGGATGTGGCGACCGCCGCTGCCCTTGAATTGGCCGACGATGATGTCGCCAACCACGCCGCTGCTGGCGGGTGTCCTCGTGACCTCGGCACCGAGTGCCTTGAGACGCCCTTCGAGGTAATTGCCCATTTCGGGAATCCCGATGGCGTCATTGGTGCCGCTTTCGATATTGACCAATTCCTCCAGGGTCTTGAGCACCGCGGGCTGCTCGTCCTTGGTTCTTTGGTCCAATGTGCTGCTGTAGAAGAACGCGTTGGCGTTGCCGTCCGAACAGCCGCTGGTGACAATGCTCAACAGCAATGTCAAATGAAGAACAGTCGACCGAAATATCATCTATCTCCCCTTGATCAGAAAAAAGATTTGGAGTCACTTCAATAGCGGGGGCGATGCTATGAATGCGGCGAATCCGGGTCAATGTTTTTCCGATTTTGGAGAAATTATTCTTTACGCTATTTGTTCAATCGACTCCAAAGAATAATTCAACAACTCCGCAATTGGCATGCGCATTCGGAGTCCGGGCATGCCGATTCCCGCGCTCACAGTCGGGCGCCGAGCATTGCCGCGGAAATGGTGATCGCGACGATGGTTGCCGCCGCCAGCGCGATCCAGGCCCAGTGCCCTGCCCTCGCATCGCTCACGCCATGCCCCAGCAGAACGACGCGCAGGCCGCAGGCCAGGTGCCCGAGCAGCATGAACACCGCGATTGCGTAGTGGGGAATCAGCCGCACGCTCCATGCGTCGCCCGTGAGTCCGGCCGGTGCGCTCACGGCCCAGGCCCAATTGGTGTCGACACCGAAATGACGGGCCAGCACGAACACCGAGTTGACATGCGAGGCAATGAAGAAAGTCAGATAGATGCCCGAAGCCAGTTGCAGCACATCGAAGGGATTCGCCTTCCGGCGCGTCTTCGGCAACCACAGCGCCAGTCCCGACAGCAACTGGAACGCCATCGCGAGCAGCATCGCGGGCTCGACCCAGGCATGGCGATAGAGCTTGCGCAGTTGGAGCATCAGCGACTGGTGCGCCTGGTCGCCCAGCCAGGCGACGAGATGGTTGAACAGATGAGGCGCGAGGAAGACGACGATCAGCGCGGCCGCCGAGATGCCGTGGGTGACTCGCAATGCCGCGAGTCCGCGCGTGGCCTGCATGCCCGCCGGGGCACCGGCTTCATCGACGGCGTCCCCATCGGACCGCCGCGTGAGTTGCAGCATCGCGACCCATGCCGCCGCGGCCGTCCACAGGCCGGTCCAGACCGCCGCGTCCGCGCCATCGATCTTCATCAGGTACAGCAGCACCCCCATGAACGTGAACAGCGGCGGCGCCGCCACCGTGAGGTACGCGAAGCGGCGCGCGGTCAGCGATCGCGCCGTCGGATGTGGCGCGTGTCCCAGCCGCCACGCGAAAGCGAATCCCAAGGCGGTGACCGCAAAGGCCGATGCCATGGCGAGCACGGCGAGCACCGGACTGCCGTCCTGTGCATTGAAGCGTTGGTAGAACGCCGCGAGCAGATGCGGATACGCGAGCACCGCGGCAAATGGCGGCAGCCATGACCAGGCGAGATCCGAGCTGGAGGAGAAAAGAGCGGGACGATGAAGGGCGAGCGCCATGGCGGGGGGATCCGTCTGAAACGGTCATCGTAGGAGGCACGCCCGCGCAAATTGGCATGCTCCGATGCAATCCGATATCCAGCTTTGATCACCAATGCCCGGCCACCACGCGCCGATTGTGCGAACGCGCACCGACATCGGCGCTCCTACCTCCCATGATTCGCCGGCGCTCCTGCCGGCGAGGCCGCGCGATGCTTTTTGCCTGCGCCGCTCCACCCGACCCATCGACCATGAAGAATCCCGTCCTCACCCCTTCGATGCCCGATGCACTGGCTTCCGGATTGGCCGCCAGCTACACCGGCGTGCTGTCGTTCATGGCGGTCGCCGAGGAACTGAGCTTCATGAAGGCAGGCCACCGCCTGGGCCTCGGGCGCTCGGCCGTGAGCCGCAACGTGCAGCGGCTCGAGACCCAGATGAAGACACGGCTGCTGCAGCGCTCGACCCGCAATGTCGCCCTCACGCCCGAGGGCGAGATGTTCTACGAGCTCAGCCGCCCGGGCGTCGAGCAGATCATGCAGGCGATGCAGCAGGTGCACGAACTGCAGGACGGACCCGCGCGCGGGCAGTTGCGCGTGTGTTCGACGATCGGCTTCGGCCGCAGGATCGTCGGTCCGCTGCTGGCCGATTTCTACAGGCTGCATCCCGGCATCGACGTCGAGCTCATCCTCGACGACCGGATCACCGATTTCACCGCCGACCGCATCGACGTCAGCTTCCGCAACGGCCGCCTCGCGGACAGCAGCATCATCGCGCGCCAGCTCGCGCCCATGGAGATGATGGTGTGCGCATCGCCCGCCTACGCGGCGCGCCACGGCCTGCCCGAGACGCTCGAGGACATCGAGCGCCACGCGTGCATCCAGTTCCGTCTCGGGTCGGGCGGGCTGTACGAATGGGAGTTCATGGAGCCGCCCGCGGACGACGAGCGCGGCGGTCGCCGGGTGCGCAAGCTCATGCCGAAGGGCAGCCGGATCTACAGCGATCCGGAGCTGGTGGTGGGCGCTTTGCGGGATGGCCTGGGCATCGCCCAGGTCGCGGGCTACCAAGTCGCAGACGATCTGCGCGCCGGCCGGCTGGTCCGTTGCCTCGATGCCTATGCGCCCCAGGGGCGGGCGCACTACCTCTGCTATCCCAGCCGCGAACACATGCCGATGCGGATCCGGGCCTTCGTGGAGTTCTATGTGCGGCGGGTTTCGGGCATGCGGGCGGAGCTCGGGTTGCCTGCCCAGACGTAGCTCGGGGACCGAGCAAGAGGCATCGCTGAAAAAAATCAGCGCGTGCTTCGAGCGGATGGCGAAGCGGAAGGATCGTGGTCCCCTCGAGTCTTGCCTGGGGAAATTCCTTAGACCGCATGACAACTGCATACAAGCGCGTCGCGCGACCGCTTCCTAGACTGATTCGGATGCATACGGCGTTGGATCGAACGCACCGCATTTCATTCAGTTTCAAGGAGACATCGATGCAGAGGCAGATTGCAGGATCCAGTGCGCGATCGGCGCCGTTCCATTGGAGTCCGAGGCTGGGCATTGTCGGCATGGCCGTCGGCGCGCTGATCGCGGGCTGCGGCGGCAGCGGCGGCTCCGGCAACGTTCCGTTCATTCCCCCGGTGCAGACGCAACCGCAGCCCCAGCCCGGGACGCAACCGGAGGTCGAACCGCAACCGGAAGCCACCACGTCGAAGGTGCCCAACCCGGTCGTGACGGGCCCCATCGCGAAGGGGGCGATGCCGGGTACGGCGCAGGGACACAAGGAACACGACTACCCATGGCTGGCCACCATGCACAACCTGGCGGCCGTCGGCTACGTCGAAGAGGAATACTTCATCGAGGGCAACGCGAACACCTACAACTTTCCCGCGTCGTACAGCGCCGCGAACAGCGCCACGACGGTCGGCGTGCCGGCCACCGTGGCGACGACCGGCAACCGCTACAAGACGCGCATCCTCGTCCGCCGCCCGGCGTCGGCGGACAAGTTCAATGGCACGGTGATCGCCGAGTGGCAGAACGTCACCGCGGGCTACGACCTCGATGCCCTGTGGGGCTCCGGGTTCGAGCACATGATTCGCGAGGGCTATGTCTATGTGGGCATCTCGGCCCAGCCCGTGGGCGTCAATCAACTGAAGAAGTGGAGCGCGAAGGCCGACGGCTTCAGCGGGCGCTACGACTCGCTCGATGTGGGCGGCGGCTCCAGCACATTGGGCAATGCGATCTCCCACGACGTCTTCCTGCAGGCGCTGCAGGCCATCCGATACCCCGGGAAGGGCATCAATCCCCTGGGCCCGCTGCGGGCCAGGAAAATGATCGTCACTGGCGTGTCGCAGTCGGGCGGCTACCTGCAACGGATCGTCAACAGCTTGGATCCGATCTATGGCAACGCACGCACACCCGACAACAAGGGTCCGATCGACTCCTACATGGTCTACATCGCGGGCGGTTACCTCAACCGGAACCTCGCCGTCCCGGTCTGGAAGGTGATCTCCGAGACCGATGTCGCCGGCCAGGTGGCCTCTCGCCCGACGGGCAACGATGAAGCAGGCAACTACCGCAGCTGGGAAGTCGCTGGCGCCACCCACTCGGGACGACGCACCGCGCTGAATTCCCGGCCGCTCGCCGCACGCGACGACTGGCCGCTGACGGGTGTCGATTGCGTCTACCCGGTCCATCCGCGCGTGCCCGTCCAGCACGTGACCAATGCCGTCTACGACCATCTCGTCAAGTGGATGGACAACCCCTCATACAACCCGCCGCGCATGCCGGCGATCCTCACCAGCGGCACCACGATCGTCCGGGACACCGACCCTGGCCACGAGGACAAGAACTCGCAGGGCGGCGTGCGCCTTCCCGAGATGCTGGTTCCCACCGCATGGAACGCCGGCACCGGCAACAGCGCCAGGCCCGGCGGCGAGGGCGGGACGTTCTGCAGCCTCTATGGCAGCTACTACCCCTTCTCTCCGGCCTACACGGAGCAGCTCTATCCGTCCCGCCGGCGCTACACCGATCTGGTCTCGCTGGCGATCGATGACAGCGTGAAGGCCGGCATCCTGGTTCCCGAGGATGCCAAGCACACGAAATTCGTGGCGGATCAGCTGGAATTCGATGGAGGAACGACACGGCCGGAGAACACCGCGGCCTACATGGCCGCGCAGGATCTGCTGGAGATCACCTACTTCTATCTCTGGAGCACCCCGGCTCAACTCGACGCCTACATGGATCGGGCGGCCCGCATCGCGAAGAACGTGGCACTCGCGGACAAGAGCAGCGGCTCGCAGTTTGTCTACGACTCGATCCGCAACGACTTGAAGAGCTATGCCGACGGCGTGGAAGCCTTGCGCAAGGCCGGCAAGGTTTCGGATGTCAGCGCCAAGGAACTCGCGGATGGCGTGAAGCTGGTGATGGACGGGTTGCCTGCCCTGTGACGCCGGGGCCGGCAACGGCCATCGGCAGCCGGCCCTCCCTGAACGCGGTCTTCGGGCGCTTCTTCGTAAGCGTCCAGGCAAGTCATGTTGATCCGTTGAGCCGCGCCTAAGATGCTCGTATCCATCAACGACTTGATGGATACGTACGCACTATGGACCAAGCATCGCCAGGTCGCCGGCGGCGAGTACACAGCGCAGAGTTCAAGTCCCAGGCTGTGGAAGCTTCGCAGCAGCCGGGTGTCTCGATGGCGGCCGTGGCGATGGCTCACGGCATCAACGCCAACCTGCTGCGGCGTTGGGTGCATGAGACCGAGAGCCGCTCTGACCAGCATCCACGGACCTTCCTTGGTCACGGCACGGAGTGCGGCTGGAAGGGCAGCCTCGTGTGCGACGACTACGCCGGCTACAAGGCGCTGTTCCTCGACGGCGGCATCAAGGAGGCGGGCTGCATGGCCCACGCGCGCCGCAAGTTCGTGGAGCTGCACCTGACCAACAAGAGCACCTTAGCGGCCACCGCCATCGAGTTCATCGGGCAGCTCTACGGCATCGAGCGGGAAGTGAAGGCAGCAGAGGATCGCTTGCGAGAACGACAAACGCGCGCGGCGCCGGTGGCGCAGGTAGCAGATCAGGCCATGGGCCACGGGGCGCAAGAACTGACTGTTCGCTGGGACGCTGCTCGCAGGGCGGCGGGCGGCGGCCATCATGAGCCTCATCCAGACGGCGAAGCTCAACGGGCATGACCCGTATGCGTACCTGCGTGACATCCTGCAGCGGCTGCCGACGCAGTCCGCCCGCAATATCGACGAGCTACTGCCCCAACATTGGGCTCCTTTATCTGCCTCATAGTCATTGGCCCGCCCGGCGCGTAGTCTCGCCTGTCCTGCGAGGCCAGAGAATGAATGGGGATGTCACCTTTGCAAGCTCACCTCAACTAAAAGCCCAAAAGCGCATGGCCTACTACGTCCGCCTTCTTAGCACCTCCGATCAAGTCATTCCAGTTCGCGACCTTGTCACGTCTCTCGAAAGTTCGACGCTGACGGTAGAAAGCGGGACCGATGACGCATGGGGCCAATTGCTCCTCGCACACACGAACGGTCGTGAGATCGCTGCTATTGAGCGAAACACGGTTGGCCATGAATCGATGGCTGCCGAGGAATTGCAGGAATTCCTGGAAGAGTCCCACGAGCTCAAACCTACCTCAGGTGCGGAGTGGCTGCGGGGTTTCCTTCCCAAGGTGAAGACCATCTATGCCTTTCAAATCCTGAGCGGCGCCGAGGTGAATGACGGCTGGTCAGCCATTGCAGCGGTCAAGACGAAACTGTGGAACGACCTCGGCGGAATCTTTCAGGCAGATGGCGAAGGGTTCTCGAACGAAGAGGGATACCACGTCGTCTGGCAGTTCTCTGAGAACGTCCGCGGGTCATGGTGGATGGGCCTGCACAAGGAAGGTCGTTGGGTTCACTTCGAGATGGAACTGGGCGATAGGGCCCAGCGGGAAGCGTTCCTGCGCGGCGAGGTTCCAGCCGGCGCCAATCTCGCGACGTAGCGGTATAGGCGCCGAGCGACGTCAACATGACTTGGCTGGCCGCTTACGCTTCTTCTTCGTGGCAGGAGGCCACGCTTGTCGGGTTCCGATGGCGAGCAGGCAAAAAAATAGCCCCTTGCGGGGCCATTCTTGGAGGAGAGGGAGGGATTCGAACCCTCGGTACTATCGCTAGTACGCCTGATTTCGAGTCAGGTACATTCGACCACTCTGCCACCTCTCCGGTCGCTCTGTCGAGCCTGCGATTATAGCCAGGAAAATCGACACAACCACCCCGTGCCGCGATTTCCCTGTCGTTTTTTCGTCAGCCGCGCAGCACCTCGGTGCCGCCCAGGTAGGGCCGCAGCGCCTTCGGCACGTTGATCGAGCCATCCTCGTTCTGGTGGTTCTCGAGCACCGCGACCAGGGTGCGGCCGACCGCCAGGCCCGAGCCGTTGAGGGTGTGCACCAGCTCGTTCTTGCCCTGGGCATTCTTGAAGCGCGCCTGCAGGCGCCGCGCCTGGAAGGCCTCGCAGTTCGAGACCGAGCTGATCTCGCGGTAGGTGTCCTGCGCCGGCAGCCAGACCTCGAGGTCGTAGGTCTTGGTCGAGCCGAAGCCCATGTCGCCGGTGCACAGCAGCACGACTCGGTACGGCAGCTCGAGCGCCTGCAGCACCACCTCGGCATGGCCGGTCATCTGTTCGAGCGCCTCGTAGCTCTTCTCGGGATGCACGACCTGCACCATCTCGACCTTGTCGAACTGGTGCTGGCGGATCATGCCGCGGGTGTCGCGGCCCGCGCTGCCGGCTTCCGAACGGAAGCACGGGGTGTGGGCCGTGAGGCGGATCGGCAGCTGCGCCTCGGGCACGACCTCGTCGCGCACGAAGTTCGTGAGCGGCACCTCGGCGGTCGGGATCAGGTAGAGCGCCGACAGGTCGGGCGCGGGCTCGCCGTCCTGGCCGCCCTTCTTGGCGGCGAACAGGTCGCCCTCGAACTTGGGCAGCTGGCCGGTGCCGCTCAGGGTGGCGGCATTGACGATGTAGGGCACGTAGCACTCGGTGTAGCCGTGCTGCTGCGTCTGGATGTCGAGCATGAACTGGGCAAGCGCGCGATGCAGCCGCGCGATCGGGCCCTTCATGACGGTGAAGCGCGAACCCGAGAGCTTGGCGCCCATCTCGAAATCGAGGCCGAGCGGCGCGCCCAGGTCGACGTGGTCCCTGGGCGCGAAGCCCAGCGGCGTGGCCGAGGCGCCGGCGCCGCCCTGCGGGCTCCAGCGGCGCTGCTCGACGTTGCCGGTCTCGTCCTCGCCCAGCGGCACGCTGGCGTGCGGCAGGTTGGGCACGGCCAGCAGCAGCGCCTGCAGCTCGGGCTGGATCTCGTCGAGGCGCTTCGATTGCGATTCCTGCTCGCCCTTGAGCGCGTTGACCTCGGCCATCAGCGCGTCGACCGACTCGCCCTTGGCCTTGAGCGGGCCGATCTGCTTGTTCAGCGTATTGCGGCGCGCCTGGATTTCCTCGGTGCGGGTCTGCAGCGTCTTGCGCTCGGCCTCGAGCGCGGTGAAGGCCGAGACGTCGAGGTAGGGCTGGTTCTTCTTGCGTTTTTCGAGGCCGGCCACGGCGGCGGCCAGGTCTTTGCGGAGCAGGGTGATGTCGAGCATCGCCCGATTTTAGGTGGGCGCGCCCGCACTACGCCCCGCGCGGGGCTCGTTCAGCCGACGCTGGCCGGATCGACGTTCGCGCCGCAGACGATCAGGCACACCTTCTCGCCCGCGCGCGGCACGTAGGCGCCGGTCTGCAGCGCGGCCAGCGGCAGCGCGGCGGCCGGTTCGACGGCCAGCTTCATTTCCTTCCACAGCCACTGCTGCGCGGCGCGGATCGCCTCGTCGGACAGCAGCAGCGCATCGGCGACGTGGCGCTGCGCGATGTCCCAGGCGATGGCGCCGATGCGGCGCGCGCCCAGCGAATCGGCCGCGATGCCGCCGACCTCGACGTCGACCGGCGCGCCGGCCTCGCGGGCACGGAACAGCGTGGGCGCGCCCTCGGGCTCGAGCGCGATCACGCGCGCGCGCTGCTCGAACCAGCCGGCGAGGCCGCCGATCAGGCCGCCGCCGCCCACGCTCACGAGCACGGCATCGGGCAGGCCGCCCTGGGCCTCGATCTCGCGGCCCAGGGTGCCGGCGCCGGCCACCACCTCGGGTTGGTCGTAGGCATGGGTCAGCAGGGCGCCGGTTTCGGCCTGGCGCGCCAGGCAGGCGGCCAGTGCATCGGGATAGAGCTGGCCGACCACCACCACCTCGGCGCCCAGCGCGCGCAGGCGCGCGCGCTTGGCCTCGGGCGAGACGCCGGGCAGGTAGACCTCGCAGCGCACGCCGAGCGCGCGCGCCGCGGCGGCGGTGGCGATGCCGGCATTGCCGCCCGAGGCGACGATCACGCCGCTCTCGGGGATGGCGTTGGCCAGCAGCCGGTTCATCATGCCGCGCGCCTTGAAGCTGCCGCTGACCTGCAGGTGCTCGAGCTTGAGCCAGACCTCGGCCCCGGGCGCCGCGACGCCGAGCGCCGCCGCGGGCAGCTTCCACAGCGGGGTCTGGCGCAGGAAGTGGCCCGAACGTTCATTCAGGCGTTGCCAGGCGCTATCGATTTCAGAGCGCCATTCGGTGATTGCAGCAGCGGTCAAGAGATGTGTCCAGGAGGAGGAATGTCGGCCAGCTTGAGGCCCTTGGGCAGCGGGAACTTGATGGTTTCCTCGATGCCGTCCATCTTGCGCACCGAGACCGCGCCGAACGCGCGCACGCGCTCGATCACCTCGCGCACCAGCACCTCGGGCGCCGAGGCGCCGGCGGTCAGGCCGATGCGGGTCTTGCCCTCGAACCATTCGGGCTGGAGCTCGTCGGCCGAATCGACCATGTAGCTCTCGGTGCCCAGGCGCTGGGCCAGTTCGCGCAGGCGGTTGCTGTTGGAGCTGGTGGGGCTGCCGACCACGATCACGAGGTCGACCTGCGGGCTCATGATCTTCACCGCGTCCTGGCGGTTCTGGGTCGCGTAGCAGATGTCCTGCTGCTTGGGCTCGCGCACGGCCGGAAAGCGCGCGCGCACCGCGGCGGCGATCTCGGCCGCGTCGTCCACGCTCAGCGTGGTCTGCGTGACCACCGCGAGCTTCTCGGTCTGGCCCGGCGCGACGCGCGCGACGTCTTCCACGTCTTCCACCAGATGGATGCCGCTCGAGAGCTGGCCCATCGTGCCCTCGACCTCGGGATGCCCCTTGTGGCCGATCATGATGAACTCGTAGCCTTCCTTGGCGAGCTTGGCGACCTCGACGTGCACCTTGGTCACCAGCGGGCAGGTGGCGTCGAAGATCTCGAAGCCGCGGTCGCGCGCCTCCTGCTCCACCGCCTTGCTCACGCCGTGCGCGCTGAACACCAGCGTGGCGCCGGGCGGCACGTCCGACAGCTCCTCGATGAAGATCGCGCCCTTGGACTTGAGCTCGTTGACCACGTAGGTGTTGTGCACGATCTCATGGCGCACGTAGATCGGCGCGCCGAACTTGGCGATGGCGCGCTCGACGATCTCGATCGCGCGGTCCACGCCGGCGCAGAAGCCGCGCGGCTCGGCGAGGATGACTTCCTCGATGCCTTCGTTCATCGTGCCTCCCCGGCCGCGGTGCCGCGCGCCATCACAACACCCCGATCAGTTGCACTTCGAAGGTCACGGGCTGGCCTGCGAGCGGATGGTTGAAATCGAAGCGCACGCCGGTCTCGTTGGACTCGATCACCGCGCCGGCATAGCTGCCGGTGCCGTCGGGCGTGGGGAACTGCACCACGTCGCCCACGGCGTACTGCTCGTCGGGGTCGCCGATCTGCGCCAGCAGCTTCTTCGCGACCCACTGCTGCATCTCGGGATTGCGCTCGCCGAAGGCCTCGCCGGCCGGCAGCTCGAAGGTGGCGTGGGCGCCCTCCTCGAGGCCCAGCAGGCGCTGCTCGACCGCCGGCGACAGCTCGCCGGTACCCAGCGACAGCGTGGCGGGCTTGTCGGCGAAGGTGTTGATGATGTCGCCCGCGGGCCCGGAGAGCCGGTAGTGCAGGGTCAGGAAGGAGCCGGGGGTGACGACGTGGGGCGTTTGGGACATGGAGGCAGCAATGGTTGACAAAGACAAGACGGGTGTCCCGATAAACTGGGCTGCATTTTAAGGACGGGCGCTTCCACCCGCCCCGTTCAAGGTTTAGCAGGCTCTCCATGGCTTTCAAGGATCTCCCCGAACATGCCCGCCCGCGCGAGAAGCTCATCGCGCGCGGCGCCGCCGCGCTGGCCGACACCGAGCTGCTCGCGCTGCTGCTGCGCACCGGCGTGGCCGGCAAGAACGTGCTGCAGCTCGCGCAGGAGCTGCACGAGCGCTTCGGCGGCCTCGCGGGCCTGCTGCAGGCCAGCCCCGAGCAGTTGCGCGGCGTGCGCGGCATGGGCGGCGCCACCAAGCGCGCCGAACTCATCGCGGTGCTCGAGCTCGCGCGCCGCGCCATGGCCGAGCAGCTCTCGCAGCGCACCGTGCTCGATGCGCCCGAGGCCGTGCGGCAGTACGTGCAGATGCACATCGGCACGCGCCCGCACGAGGTGTTCGCGGTGCTGTTCCTCGACGCGCAGCACCGGCTGATCGTGCTCGAGGAGCTGTTCCGCGGCACGCTGACCCAGACCAGCGTCTATCCGCGCGAGGTCGTGCTGCGCGCGCTGCACCACCATGCGGCCGCGGTGGTGCTGGCCCACAACCATCCGAGCGGCAGCATCGAGCCCTCGCGCGCCGACGACGCGCTCACGCAGACGCTGCGCGCCGCGCTCTCGCTGGTCGACGTGCGCGTGCTCGACCACGTGATCGTGGGCGTGGGCCGCAGCTTCTCGATGGCCGAACAGGGGTTGCTCTGATGGCCGCCGCACGTCCGCCCTCCCCCGGCGCCGCGCCGGCGCCAGCGCCCAAGAGCCTGAAGAACCTGGCCGACCTCAAGCAGGTGCAGCGCCAGCTCGCCGAAACCCGCGAACGCGAAGCGGCCGAGGCCGCGGCGCGCGCCGTGGCCGAGCGCAAGCGCGCGGCCGAAAAGGACCTGTTCGCGCGCGCCGTCGGCGCCACCGAGCCGCTGCGCCAGAAGACGCGCACCGTGCCGCTCGCGCCCGAGCCGCCGGCGCCGATCCCGGTGCAGCACCAGCTCGACGAGCAGCGCGTGCTGCGCGAATCGCTGTCCGACGAGTTCGACGTCACCACCTTGCTCGACGTCGACGACGCCATGAGCTTCCGCCGGCCCGGCATCGGCACCGACGTGACCGCGCGGCTGCGCAAGGGCGACTGGACGATCCAGGCCCAGGTCGACCTGCACGGCCTGCGCAGCGACGAGGCGCGCGAGGCGCTCGGCGGCTTCATCCGCAACGCGCACAAGCAGGGCCTGCGCTGCGTGCGCGTGGTGCACGGCAAGGGCCTGGGCTCGCCCGGCAAGCAGCCGGTGCTCAAGACCAAGACGCAGCGCTGGCTGATCCAGAAGAACGAGGTGCTGGCCTTCGTGCAGGCCAAGCCGGCCGAGGGCGGGGCCGGAGCGCTGGTGGTTCTGCTGGCGCCCGTCAAGCGCTGAGCGGCTCCCTCCGGCAGGAGGGAGCCACTACCCTCACTTGCTCAGATCGAGCTTGTAGACCGAGCGCCCCTTCCCGCTCCCATCGTCCGCCATCAGCAGCGAGACGTTGTCCAGCCCCGCCGCCGTCGCCGACGCGAGCTGGCCCTGCCCCGAGGTGAACACCACGTTGCCGGCCGTCGTGGCCTTGGTGAAGCGCCAGCTGCGCGCCGCGCCGTTGGCCGCGCGCGTGATGGTCTTCTTCGCCTTCACGTAGGCGATCAGCACGTCCCGGTTGGCATCGGGCGAGGCGTAGATCGTCGCGCGGCCGTCGAGCGCGGGGATGAAGCTCGCGCCGCTGGTGGCGCGGTAGTTGTTGGTGGCGATCACGAATTCCTTGGCCGGATCTATGGCCGCGCCCAGGTACGTGAGGTTCCGGATGCGGCTGCCGACCTCCTGCGTCACGTCGATCTCGTACTGCACGTCGGGCGTGGCGAACATGTCGAAGTTGTAGCCCGGGAAGGTGCTGATCAACTGCTGGTCGGCCGTGGCCGTGGTGCTGATCTTGTTGAAGCGCTTGGCCGCGGCCTCGAGCCAGGCCTTGATCTCGGCGCCCGTGACCTTCACCGCGTAGACGGTGTTCGGGTACAGGTAGAGGTCGGCGGCGTTGAAGATCGCGAGGTTGCCCACGGCCACGTCGGTGTAGTCGCGGCCGCCCTCGTAGCCCGACTTGAAGGGCGCGCTGACCGACAGCACCGGCAGGCTCGCGTACTGCGGCAGGTTGGCCTGGATGTAGCTCTTCACGTAGTCGGCCTGGGCCTGGTTCACGATCTGGATCGCGCCCGGGTCGCCGACGTCGGCGAAGTAGGTGTTCATGCGGAAGTCGGTGCTGCCGATCGGCGTCTTCACGTAGTCGATCGCGGCCTGGTGCTGGGTCTCGATCAGCGGCGCGATGGCCGGGTCGGCATCGACGTAGACCGCCTTGCCCGCGTCGTCCTTGCCGGTCTGCGTGGAGCGCGCCTCGACCGCCGTCTTGCTCTTGTCGATGGCCCAGGCCTTGCCGTCCCACGACAGCTCGAGCTTGATCACGCCCAGCGCCTTGCCCCACGAGCTCGGCATCACGGCCGGCACGCCGTTCACGGTGCCGGCGGCGTTGTCCACGCCCGGCTGCTTGAAGCCGGGGTTGGCGCCGCGGTCGGGAAACACGCCGTGCTGGTGGCCCATCAGCAGCGCGTCGATGCCGGGCACCTTCGACAGGTGCAGGCCCGGGTTCTCCATGGTCGGCGTGTAGGCCGCGGCGTCGAGGCCGCCGTGCTGCAGCGCGACCACGATGTCGGCGCCCTTGGCGCGCAGCTCGGGGATGTAGCGCGTGGCGGCTTCCACCGCGCCCTCGGTGCGCAGCTTGCCCTCGAGATAGCGCTTGTCCCAGTTCATGATGCCCGGCGTGGTGAAGCCGATCACGCCGACCTTCAGCGGCACCGTCACGCGCGAACCGTCGGGCGCGGTGGCGGTGAAGCTCTTGTTGACGATGGTGTAGGGCGCGAGCAGCGGCTTGCCGCTCTTCACGCTCTGCACGTTGGCCAGCACCAGCGGGAAGTTCGGGCCGGCGCACTTCTTCGTGCCGTCCACGCCCTCGACGTCGAGGCCGCCGCCGATCGCCTGGTTGAGGAAGTCGAGGCCGTAGTTGAACTCGTGGTTGCCCAGCGTGCCGGCGTCGAAGCCGGCGGCGTTCATCGCCTTGTACATCGACAGCGGCTGGGTGCAGGGGATGCGGCTCACCAGCGCCTCGTAGTCGGCCAGCGCTGTGCCCTGGATGGTGTCGCCGTTGTCGAACAGCAGCGTGTTCGCGAACTCCTTGCGCGCGGCCGCGATCAGGGTGGCGGTGCGCTCGTAGCCATAGGACTTGTCCTCGGCGAGCTTGAAGTAGTCGTAGCTGCGCACGTTGAAGTGCAGGTCGGTGGTCTCGAGCAGCGCGACGGTGGCGCGCGTGCCGGCCGCGATCGGCGCGGGGGCGGGCGCCGGGGACGGCGCCGGCGCGGGCGGCGGCACCGGCAGGAACACGCCGCCGCCGCCATCGCCGCCGCCGCATGCGCTCAGCATGGCAGTGGCGATCAGTGCGGCACAGGCGGTCATGGACGCGGTGCGTGGAAAGCGGGTGTTTGCAAGTGGCTTCATCGAAAGGTCTCCCTCCTGTTCAAGGAAGACCAGTCTCTGGAGCCGAGGTGACAGTCCGGTGAATGAATCCTGAAATGCAGCGGCGTTGCGACAAGCCGTGACCGGATGTTTACGCGAGGTGATTCTTAAGTGGTACCGAGGCGTCCGCGATCGCCGCGGGGTCGGGGCTGCGGCCCGCGTCGAGCAGCTTGCGGCTCATCATGTGATCGACCGGCGCGTTCACCGATTCCACGCACGCGAGCTGCCCGTCGACGTAATGGAACAGCGAGAAGGCATCGGGCTTCGGCCCCGCACGGCGCACCGTGACATGGCCCGGCGTGCCCTCGGCCGGCACCAGCCCCACCATCTGCAGCCGCATGCCGCCCTGGTCGGACCAGAACCACGGCACCACGTCGTGCGCGCGCGCCGTGCCCAGCAGGGTGGCAACGGCGGTGCGCGCCTGGTCGTTGGCGTTCTGCACCGACTCGAGCCGCAGCGCGCGGCCCGCGCGCCGGTCGGGGAATCGCGTGCAGTCGCCGACCGCGAGCACGCCGGCCGCGCTGGTTTGCATGTGTTCGTCGACCACGATGCCGTCGGCGCACTCGATGCCCGCGGCCTGCGCGAGCGCGGTCTCGGGCACCGCGCCGATGCCCAGCAGCAGCAGGTCGACCGGCTGCTGCGCGCCGTTCACGCGCAGCGACACCAGCCGATCGCCCTCGACCTCGAAGCCGTCGGCGGTCGCGCCTAGCACGATGTTGATGCCGGCGGCGCGGTGCGTGGCCAGCACGTGGTCCGAGAGCTCGGGCGAGACCGCGCGGCCCAGCAGGCGCGGCGCGCTCTCGATCACCTGCACCTCCTTGCCGAGCGCCTTGGCGGTGGCCGCGACCTCGAGGCCGATGAAGCCGCCGCCGAGCACCGTGACGCGCTGCGCCTCGGCCAGCCGCGCGCGCAACCGATGCGCCTCGTCGGCCGCGCGCAGGCTCGCGACGTTGACCAGCTCGTGCGAGAGCGCGGCGATCCGGCGCGCGCGCGTGCCGGTGGCCAGCACCAGCGCTTCCCACGGCAGCACCGCGCCCGAGCGCAGGGTCACGTTGCGCGCCTCGCGGTCGATGGCCACGGCCGCATCGCCCAGGTGCAGCGTGATGCCGGCCTCGCGGTACCAGTCGGCCGCCTTGTGCGGCTGCGTGGCTTCCTCGGCGCTCTTGAGGAAGGCCTTCGACAGCGGCGGACGGTGGTAGGGCTCGCAGGCCTCCTCGCAGACCAGGTGCACGCGCGCGCCCTGCCCCGCCTCGGCGAGGCCGGCGCACAACTGGGCGGCCGCGTGGCCGCCGCCGATGATGACGATGAAATTCATGAAGTGAGTCTTTCGAAAATCGTTGTTCTCAGCCGCCGCGGTTGCGCATCCAGTCGGCGGTCTTGAAGAAGGAGTCGCGCAGCCGCGCGCGCAGGTCCTCGGGCACCTCGGTCTCGCCCATGGCCTGGTCCATGCAGGCCAGCCACTGGTCGCGTTCCTTGATGCCGATGCTGTGGCCGCCGATGCTCTGCGGCAGGTGGCGCGCGCGCAGCATCGGATGGCCGAAGCGGTCGGTGTAGTACGAGGGCCCGCCGAGCCAGCCGCAGAGGAACCAGAACAGCCGCTGGCGCGCGTTGTCGAGGTCGCTGCCGTGCACCGCGCGTAGTTGCGCGTAGCCGGGCTCGAGGTCCATCAGGTCGTAGAAGCGCTCGACCAGCGCGCGCACTTTTTCCTCGCCGCCGATCCATTCGAAGGGCGTGTCGAAGGGCGGCTTGTCCTGGATCTGCATCGCTCAGCCCACCTGCACGAGGCCGGGGATCGGCACGTCGGGGTTGGCATCGGCCGCGTAGTCCACGCCCTCGATGCCGAAGCCGAACAGGCGCAGGAACTCGGCCTTGTAGCCCGCGAAGTCGGTCAGCGCCTGCAGGTTCTCGCTCGTGACCTGGGGCCAGAGTTCGAGCACGCGCGCCTGCACCGCGGGTGCGAGCTCCTTGCGGTCGGCGCGCAGCCGGCCTTCCTCGTCGAGCGGCGGCGCGCTGCCGTAGAGACCTTCGCGGAACAGGCCGTCGACCTGCTCGATGCAGCCCTCGTGCGTGCCCTCTTCCTTCATCACCTTGAACAGCAGCGAGAGGTACAGCGGCATCATCGGGATCGCCGAGCTGGCCTGCGTGACCACTGCCTTGAGCACCGCCACGCGCGCATCGCCGCCGCCATGGGCCGCGAGCTTGGCGCGGATCGCGGGCACGGTGCGGTCGAGGTCCTTCTTGGCCGCGCCGATCGAGCCGTTCCAGTAGATGTCCTGCGTGATCTTCTCGCCGAGGTAGGTGAAGGCCGTGGTCTTCGCGCCCTCGGCCAGCACGCCGGCCTCGTGCAGCGCGTCGATCCACAGCTGCCAGTCCTCGCCGCCCATCACGGCCACCGTGTTGTCGATCTCCTCCTGCGTCGCGGGCTCGAGCACGGTCTCCTTGACCGTGCCGCTGTCGGTGTCGATGCCGCGCAGGCTCACTGCCTGGCCGATGGGCTTGAGGGTGGAGTTGAAGACCTGGCCGGTCTTCGGATGGGTGCGCCGCGGCGCCGCGAGGCTGTAGACCACCAGGTCGACCTGGCCCAGGTCCTGGCGGATGGTCTCGATCACCTGCTGCTTCACCGCATCGGAGAAGCCGTCGCCGTTGATGCTCTTCGCATAGCGGCCCTCGGCCGTGGCGAGGCGCTCGAAGGCGGCCGTGTTGTACCAGCCGGGCGTGCCGGTCTTGGTGGCGCTGCCGGCGCGCTCGAAGAACACGCCCAGCGTGTCGGCGCTGCCGCCGAAGGCTGCGACGATGCGCGCCGCGAGGCCATAGCCGGTGGAGGCACCGATCACCAGCACCCGCTTCGGCGCGCCCGCGACCGGGCCCTGGGCCCGCACGTGCTCGATCTGTTGCCGGACATTGGCCTCGCAGCCGACGGGATGGGTCGTGACGCAGATGAAGCCACGCACGCGCGGTTGGATGATCATGGGAAGGAAGGCAAGTCTGGGGAAAGAAAAAGGACGGTGGCGCGCGAGGCGCCGGGCACCGGTCTCTTGACGGGCGCGCGGGCGCGAATTTACCGCACGTTCATTCCCATGCGGCCATGTACATATATGGATTGACCATTTAATGAACCGAAGTTTTGTTGATAAGGTGCCGCCCTTGCATTCACAGAAGGAGAAGAAACACATGCGCCTGAACATCCTCGCCGCGGCCCTCGCCGCCTCCGCCCTGCTCGCGGGCACCGTCGCCCACGCCGACCAGCTGGCCGACATCAAGAAGAAGGGCGAACTCGTGGTCGGCGTGCTCGGCACCGACGAGCCCGCCACCTTCATCGACCCCAAGACGCGCCAGATCGTGGGCTACGAGGTCGACCTCGCCAACGCCATCGCGAAGAAGATCGGCGTGAAGACCACGCTCAAGCAGATCGCCGTGGCCGCGCGCATTCCCGAGCTGCAGCAGGGCCACGTCGACCTGGTCGCCGCCGGCCTCACGCACAACAAGGAACGCGAGGCGCAGATCGACTTCTCGCTGACCACCTTCGTGACCGGCCAGAAGGCCATCGTGAAGAAGGACAGCGGCATCGCCGAGGTATCGCAACTCGGCGGCAAGAAAGTACTGACCATCCGCGGCGGTACCCAGGAACCCAACATCCGCAAGGCCGTGCCCACGGCCGACGTCGTGACCTTCGACACCAGCCAGCAGGCCTTCCAGGCGCTGCAGCAGGGCAAGGGCGTGGGCTACGTCGACGACGAGGCCGCGCTGCTGCGCAGCTACGCCAAGCTCGGCCCGCAGAAGGCCCAGTACGTGGTGCTCAAGCAGAACCTCAGCACCGAGGCGCTGGCCATCGGCATCAAGAAGGGCGAGAGCGGCCTGAAGGCGGTGGTGGACGACACGCTGCGCGAGCTCGAGAAGTCGGGCGAGGCCGAGAAGATCTTCGTGAAGTGGTACGGCCCGAACACCGCCTCGGGCTTCCAGACGCGCGACTTCAAGCTCGAGAGCGACAAGATCGACTGATCCCGCGTTTCTCCTTCCCCCGCCGGGGGAAGGCCGGGATGGGGGCACGCAGCCTGCGCACCGACCGCCCGGTGCCCCCACCCCAACCCTCCCCCGGCGGGGGAGGGAGCCAATCCCCCCACGCGGCAGCGATACTGTCGCCCCCATGCCCCTGTTCGACTATTCCTTGCTGCTGACCGGCAAGTACCACGACATGCTCGTCGCGGGCTTGTGGCTGTCGCTGCAGCTGCTCGCGGCCTCGCTGGTGTGCGCGCTGCCGATCGCGCTCGTGGTGGCCATGCTGCGGCTCGCGCCGCTGGCACCGCTGCGCTGGCTCGGCTTCGCCTACGTGGAATCGATCCGCAACATCCCGCTGCTGGCCCACATGCTGTTCTGGTACTTCGGCGCGCCCGAGCTGCTGCCCGAAGGCTTCAAGCAATGGCTCTACGCGGGCCATATCGAGGCCTACAGCGCGATCGTCGCGCTGTCGCTCTACACGGCCGCCTTCATGGCCGAGGACATGCGCAGCGGCATCCGCTCGATCCCCGCGGTGCAGTTCGAGGCCGGTCGCGCGCTGGGCTTCGGCTGGCTCGCGACGATGCGCCGCGTGGTGCTGCCGCAGGCGCTGCGCGTGACCGTGCCGCCGCTGATCTCGCAGACCCTGAGCCTGTGGAAGAACACCTCCATCGCCACCGTGATCGGCGTGGCCGAACTCATGTACCAGGCCGGCCAGGTCGAGAGCGCGACCTTCCGCAGCTTCGAGTCCTTCGCCTTCGCGAGCGCGGCCTACCTCACGGTCTCGCTCGCGATCACGGCGCTCGCGAGCTGGTACCACCACCGCTTCCCGGTGAGGACGCTGTGATGCGCACGGAGGCTTCGCGATGATCGAGCTGATCCAGGACTACTGGCTCTACTTCCTGATCGGCCAGTACCCCAACGGCCCGCTCGGCGGGCTGGTGCTGACCCTGCTGCTGGCCTCGTGCGGGCTGGTGCTCGCGCTGCCGCTGGGCATCGTGCTCGGGCTGGCGCGCGTGAGCCCGTGGCGCTGGCTGCGCTGGCCGGTCAGCGGCTTCGTGTTCGTGGTGCGCGGGCTGCCGCTGCTGATGGTGATCTTCTGGGCCTACTTCTTCCTGCCCAGCGTCACCGGGGTGAAGACCGACCAGTTCGCCACCATGCTGATCGCGCTGGTGGTGTTCGACGCCGCCTACCTGGCCGAGATCGTGCGCGCCGGCATCCAGGGCCTGCCGCGCGGCCAGATGGAGACCGCGCGCGCGCTCGGCCTGAGCTGGAGCCGCGCGATGCGCCTGGTGGTGCTGCCGCAGGCGCTGCGCAGCATGCTGCCCTCGCTGGTGAACCAGTTCGTCTCGACCATCAAGGAGACCTCGCTGGGCTACATCATCGGCCTGGCCGAGGTCTCGTTCATCGCCACCCAGATCAACACCCAGGTGTTCACCAAGCCGGCCCAGGTCTTCGGCATCCTCGGGCTGACCTATTTCATCCTCTGCTTCGGCCTCTCGCGCTTCGCCTACTGGCTCGAGCGCCGCCTCGCGCGGCGCGGCCTGCCGGTGGTCGCGGTCACCGAGGGCCGGGCCGCCGCCCGCAAGGCTTCCGCATGATCGAACTCCAGAACGTCAACAAGTGGTACGGCAGCTACCACGCGCTCGTGGACGTGAGCGAAACCATCCACAAGGGCGAGGTGGTCGTGGTCTGCGGCCCCTCGGGCTCGGGCAAGTCCACGCTGATCCGCACCTTCAACCGGCTCGAGGCGATCCAGTCGGGCCGCATCCTGATCGAGGGCCGGGACATCCACGCGCCGGGCACCGACGTGAACGCCTTCCGCTCGCGCATCGGCTTCGTGTTCCAGCAGTTCAACCTGTTCCCGCACCTCACGGTGCTGCAGAACTGCACCATGGCGCCGATGCAGCTGCACGGCCTCTCGCGCGCGCAGGCCGAGGAGCGCGCGATGGCGCTGCTCGCGCGCGTGGGCCTCGCGAACAAGGCCCGGGCCTGGCCCAGCGAGCTGTCGGGCGGCCAGCAGCAGCGCGTGGCGATCGCGCGCGCGCTCGCGATGCAGCCGCCGGTGATGCTGTTCGACGAACCCACGAGCGCGCTCGACCCCGAGATGGTCGGCGAGGTGCTGCTGGTGATGCGCGACCTGGTGCGCGACGGCATGACCATGGTCTGCGTGACGCACGAGATGGGCTTCGCGCGCGAGGTCGCCGACCGCGTGCTCTTCATGGACGAGGGCAAGGTGCTCGAGCGCGCCACGCCCGACGACTTCTTCAACCGCCCGCAGCATCCGCGCGCGCAGCAGTTCCTGTCCGACATCCGCTCGCCCTTCGCACGCATCCCATGACCCACACCGCTTCCCTCCAGACCCTGCCCGTGATCGACGTCGCGCCGCTGGTGGCCGGCGACGCGCCGGGCCGCGAGGCCGTGGCCGCGCGCATCGGCGAGGCCTGCCGCGCGCACGGCTTCTTCTACGTGACGGGGCATGGCGTCGACCCCGCGCTGGTGGCGCGGCTCGAGACCCTGAGCCACCGCTTCTTCGACCTGCCCGAGGCGACCAAGATGCAGTGGCGCATGGCGCTCGGCGGGCGCGCCTGGCGCGGCTACTTCCCGCTCGGCGGCGAACTGACCTCGGGCCGGCCCGACTGGAAGGAAGGGCTCTACCTCGGCACCGAGCTGCCGGCCACGCATCCGCTGGTGCAGGCCAGGACGCCGGTGCACGGGCCCAACCTCTTTCCCGACGCGCCGGGCCTCGAGGACTTCCGCGACACCATCCTCGGCTACATGGCGGCCGTGACGCAGCTCGGCCACCACCTGATGGAAGGCATCGCGCTGAGCCTCGGCCTGCCGGCCGACTATTTCGCGGCGCGCTACACGGGCGATCCGCTGATCCTGTTCCGGCTCTTCGACTATCCCTCGCAGCCGGTGCCCGAGGGCCTCGACGTGCAATGGGGCGTGGGCGAGCACACCGACTACGGCCTCTTGACGATCCTGCACCAGGACAGCGTGGGCGGCCTCGCGGTGCACACGCCCGCCGGCTGGATCGATGCGCCGCCGATCGCGGGCTCCTTCGTCTGCAACATCGGCGACATGCTCGACCGCATGACCGGCGGCCTCTACAAGTCGACGCCGCACCGCGTGAAGCGCAACACCTCGGGGCGCAACCGGTTGTCGTTCCCGCTGTTCTTCGATCCGAACTTCGAGGCGCGCGTGCAGCGCATCGAGGGCCTCGCGGGCGCGGTGGCCGCGGACGACAGCGCCGAGCGCTGGGACCGCGCCAACGTGCACGCCTTCAGCGGCCGCTACGGCGACTACCTGCTGGCGAAGGTGTCGAAGGTGTTCCCGCAGCTGCGCGACGAAGTGCTCTGAGGCGCGCTCGCGGGAAGGTCGAGGAACTCGTCTTCCCAGCGCCCGACATCCGCGCCGGGATCGGAAATGGGCACCAGCTTGTCGCTGCGGCAGTAGAAGGTCCAGCCCTCGAACAGCACGTCGTAGTAGGTGCCGGGCAGGTAGCGCTCGCTGGGCGCTTCATAGGGCGCCGAGACCACCTCGACGATGCGGCCGACCGCGCGCTCGGTCATCGGCGACGCGAGGCAGCTGTCGAGCACGTGGCACAGGGTGCCGATCCTGATCACGGCCGCACCATCTCGCCGGGAAACCAGCGCGGCAGGTGCGCGTTCGCGTCGTGCAGCGACTCAAGCACATGGAAGGCCTGCTCGACGATCGCCGCCGGCGGGTGCTTGAGGTCCGGCACGATCACCACCCGCAGGCCCGCGGCCAGCGCCGACTTGGCGCCGTTCTCGCTGTCCTCGAAGGCGATGCACTGCGTCGGGTCCACGCCCAGGCGCGAAGCCGCGAGCAGGTAGAGCGCCGGGTCGGGCTTGGCGCGCGGCACCTCGTCGCCGCCCGCGAAAGCCTCGAAGTGATGCAGCACGCCGAGGCTGCCGAGGCAGGCCTGGATCTGCCCGCTGGTCGAGGACGAGGCCACGGCGCAGCGCGTGCCGCGCGCGCGCAGGGCGCCCAGGAACTCGGCCGCGCCGGGCTTGATGGGGAACAGCGGCGTGCCGTCGGAGCGTTCGAGTTGCAGCAGCTTGCGCACATGCGCGATCGCATGGCGGTAGGCCTCGGGTCCGCCGAGCAGCGTGCCGAGGATCACTTCGGACTCCACCGTGGCGAGACCGACGACCTGCAGGTACTGGGTGCGGGAGAGCTCGATGTCGAGCGTGCGGGCCGCCTCGATCCAGGCGGCCATGATGGGCCGCTCCGAGTCGATGAGCAGCCCGTCCATGTCGAAGATGGCGGCGGCAAACATCGGGCAATGCTACGCCAGCGCGCAGGGGCGCGTCCCGTGCTCAGAACGCGTAGAGGCGCGCCGGGTTCTCCACGAGGACCTGCTGTTTCAGCGCGGGCGTCGGCAGCCAGTCGGCGATCGATTCGCCGAGGCAGCCCGTGGGCAGCGTGCGGTAGCGGCTCTCTTCGTGAGGAGCCTTGCCGGCCTCCCTGAACGTGTGAGGCCAGTCGCTGCCCCACAGCACACGCTCGGGGGCGGCCTGCACGAACGCGCCAGCCCAATGGGTCACACGCTGCGGGTCGGGTGCGCCGGAAGGAGAGAGCCGGTAGGGCGCGGAGAGCTTGATGTACCCATTGCCCGAGCGCAGCAGTTCCACCAGCGCGGCCGCGCGCGCGTCATCGGGCGCGGTATCCGCCGGCAGCATCGCAAAGTGGTCCAGCACCACGGGCACGGCCAGGCGCGCCAACGGCTCGGCGAGCGCGGCAACGGTGTCCAACGCCGCGTAGACCTGCAGATGCCAGCCGAGGCCGGAGATGCGGTCGGCCCATCGCGCGAGCGCCGACTGCACGGCCCGCGCATCGCGAACGCCCGCGCTTTCGACATTCACGCGCAGCCCGCGCACGCCGCGCCGGTGCAAGCGGCTCAAGGTGACGGCGTCCACCTCCTCGTCCAGTACCGCGATGCCGCGAGCGGTGTCCGGCAGGCGGTCCAGGCTGTCGAGCAGGCAGCGGTTGTCGGTGCCATAGACGCTGGGCTGCACGATGACGACGCGTTGCAATCCTTGCAGCGCGAGGTGCGCCAGCAATGCATCGTGCGATGCCGGGCCCGGCGTGTAGTGCCGGTCCTCGACCATCGGATAGGCGCTGCGGGGTCCGATGACGTGCGCATGGCAATCGCACGCCTTCGGCGGCAATCGCGAATCGGCGGGCCCGCCCATCGGCATCACGCCGCCAGCAGCCGCCGTACGAAGGCCTGCCCCGCTTCGGCCGTGCCCAGCTCGCCGCCGACATCGCGCGTGCCCTCGCGCGCCTGGATCGCTGCCGTCGCCACTGCGTCGATGGCCTGGGCCGCTGCCGTGAAGGCCGGCAGGTTCTTGCGCTGCCCGTGCCAACCGAGCAACTGGCCCGCGGACAGGATCAGCGAATACGGATTCGCGATGTTGTGCCCCGCGATGTCGGGCGCCGAGCCATGCGCGGCCTGACCCATGGCGTGGTCCCTGCCCGCGTTGAGCGAGCCGCCCAGGCCAAGGCTGCCGGAGAGTTCGGCCGTGAGGTCCGAGAGGATGTCGCCGAACATGTTGGTCGTGACGATCACGTCGAAGCGCTGCGGCGCGCGCACCGCGTGCGCCATCATCGCGTCGACGATGAAGTCGTCGACCCGCACCTCCGGAAATTCCTTGCCCACCTCGCGGCAGATGTCCAGGAACATGCCGTCGCCGATCTTCAGCACGTTGGCCTTGTGTACGAGCGTGAGGTGGCGCTTGCGCGTCAACGCCAACTCGAAGGCCGAGCGCGCGATGCGCTCGCAGCACAGCCGCGTGATGCGGCGCAGCGAGATGACCACGTCCGGCGTGACCAGCATTTCGCTGGACCCCGATTCGATGTTGCGGTCGGCGTAGAAGCCCTCGGTGTTCTCGCGCACCACCACCAGGTCGAACTCGCCCACGCGGTGGTCCATGCCCGGGAAGGTGCGCGACGGGCGGATGTTGGCGTAGAGATCGAGTTCCTTGCGGAAGAACTTCGACGGATTGATCTCGCCCCGGGCCTCGTCCTTGAAGTCGTAGGTGGCCATGGGGCCGAGCATCAGGCCGTCGGCGGCCTTGACCTTGGCCAGCAGCGCCGGCGTCACGGTCGCTCCGTGGCGGCGCAGGCTCTCGTGGCCCGCGATGTCGTGGTCGAACGCGAGGCCGAGCGCAAAGCGCGTCGACGCGGCCTCGAGCACCTGAACGGTGGCGGCCATGGTCTCGGGGCCGATGCCATCACCGGGAAGAACGACGATTTTCATGAGGGAACCTGGAAGGAAGGATGAAGGAAGGATTGACGGACGGGCCGCTCAGTCGATGTGCGCACCGACGGCCTTGATGAGGCGCGCGTACTTGTCGTTCTCGCCGCGCACGAAAGCGGTGAAGCGCTCCTGCGAAAGCGGCTCGACGGCGCTGCCGTCGGCCTCCAAGCGCGCGTGCATGGCGGGCTCGGCAACGACCTTGTTGATCTCCGCGTTCAGCGCCGCAACGATCGCGTCAGGCGTGTCGCGCGGCGCGAAGAAGCCGCCCCACAGGCTGAAGTCGAAGCCGGCCACGGCCGCTTCCGCCACCGTGGGCACCTGCGGCAGCGCCGCCATGCGGCGCGGCGAGGACACGGCCAGCGCCTTGACCTTGCCGCCCTTCAGGTGCGCCGTGACTGCCGATGCGCTCGCGAAAAAGAACTGCACCTGGCCGCCGATCAGGTCGGTGATGGCCTGGCCCGCGCCCTTGTAGGGGATGTGGACCATCTCGGTGCGGGTGCCCAGCGCCAGCGCGGCCGCAGCAAGGTGCCCCGGCGTGGCGGTGCCCGACGAGGCGTAGGAAACGCTGCCGGGCTTGGTGCGCGCGAGCTGCAGCAGCTCGGCCAGCGTGTTGAACGGCGCACCGGCCGGCGCCGCCATGATCAGTGGCGCATTGCCCACGAGCGCCACGGCGCGAAAGTCCTTGATCGCGTCGTACCCCGGGCTCTTCATCGCCGAGCCGTTGACCGCCATCTCGCCCGTCTGCCCGAGCAGCAGCGTATAGCCGTCGCCGCGGGCCTTGGCCACCAGCCGCGCGCCCAGCGCGCCCGTGGCGCCGGGGCGGTTGTCGACGAGAACCGGCTGCCCCAGCGAGCGCGAGAGCCGGTCGCCGACCAGGCGCGCGAACACGTCGCCCTGCCCGCCCGGTGCGTAGGGAACGATGACGGTGATGGGCCGCGAAGGGTAGTCCTCCTTGCCCCAGGCGTTGCCGGCCAGGGCGCAGGCAGTGGCGGCCATGCCGGTGCCGAGGAATTGGCGGCGGCCGCAGCGAACTTCCGGCCAGATGGTGTCGAACCTCATCGGAGTCTCTTTTCTTTCAGCGCCATCAGCGCAGTTGCATGCCGGGGTTGCTCGCGACCTTGCGCCACAGCGCCAGTTCCTTGTTGAGCTCCTGGCCGAAGGCGGCGGGCGCGAGCCGCACGGGGTCGGCGCCTTCGCTCAACAGGCGCCCCTTCACCGGCTCCGCCGCGGCCGCATCGTTCACGGCGCGGTTGAGCGCATCGACGATGGCCGGTGGTGTTTTCGCGGGAACCAGCACGCCCCACCACGTGCTCACGTCGAAGCCGGGGATGCCCGCCTCGGCCATGGTGGGCACGCCGGGGAACAGCGGCGAGCGCTTCGCGCTGGTCACCGCCAGCAGCGGGAGCTTGCCGTCGCGCACGAACGGCAGGATGGTCGGCACCGTGGAAAAGAAAAGATCGATGCGCCCCGACAGCAGCTCCACCGTGGCCGGTCCGCTGCCCTTGAACGGTACGTGCGTCATGTTCAGACCGGCCTTCTGGCGGAACATCTCGCCGGCCAGGTGGTTGATGCTGCCGTTGCCGGCCGAACAGAAGTTCAGCCCTTCCGGCCTGGACTTCGCGGCCGCGATGGCGTCGGCCATGCTTTTCACGCCCAGCTGCGGGGAGGCGACCACCAGCAACGGACCGCGCCCGATCATCGCGACGGGCGCGAAGGACTTGACCGGGTCGTAGGGCAGCCTGGCTTCGATGGCCGCGTTGGTGGCGAACGTGGAGGTGGCGAACAGCACCGTGTAGCCGTCGGGCCTGGCCTTGGCGACCATGTCCGCGCCGATGGCGCCGCCGGCCCCGCCGCGGTTGTCGATGACAACAGGCTGGCCCAGGCGGTCGGCCATGTTCCTGGCGATGTCGCGCGCAATGCTGTCGGTGCCGCCGCCGGGGGCGAAGGGCACGATCATGGTGATCGGCCTGGTGGGGTATGCGGGTTGCGCCACCGCTGCGAAGGGCAGCGCGATCACCGCGGCGATCGTTGCGGCGCGAAGGGAAATCTTCATGGTCGGATTTGTCTCGTTGGTCTCGTGCCTGCGGCGCGCTGGTGTCCGGCCGGACGGCGCCTGTCGATGAATCATCGGCAATGCATGGGCTGCTGTAAATTGCAAAAATCGTGTCGATTGATACGATCAACGCATGAATTTCGACCTCTCGGACATGCGCGCCTTCGTCGCCGTCGCGGACCTCGGCAGCTTCCGCGCCGCGGCGGAAACGCTGCACATCTCGCAACCCGCGCTCTCGCGCCGCGTCGACAAGCTGGAGCAGGCGCTCGGCTTCAGGCTCTTCGAGCGCACCACGCGCAAGGTCGAGCTCAACGCGATGGGGCGCAGCTTCGTGCCGAGGGCGCGGCATGTGCTGAACGAACTGGAAAACGCGCTGCTGGGCATGACCGACCTGTCGGACCGGCTGCGCGGGCAGGTCACCGTGGCCTGCGTGCCCTCGTCCGTGCCCAACTTCCTGGCCGGGGCGGTGGAGGCCTTCCAGAAGAAATTTCCGCGCATCCGGGTGCGCCTGATCGACGAGACGGCCGCCGAGATCCTGCTGGCGGTGGCGCGCTCGGAGGCGGACTTCGGCGTGAGCTACTGGGGCGCGCAGGAGCCCGACCTGGAGTTCCAGGCGCTGGCCGAGGAGCGCTTCGTGCTCGCCTGCCTGCCGAGCCATCCGCTGGCGCGCAGGCGCCGCGTGAAGTGGGCAGACCTGGCCGAGCACCAGTGCGTGGTGCTCGCGCCCGGCACCGGCAACCGGGTGCTGATCGATCAGGCGCTCTCCACCGTCGCCTCGCCGCCCAACTGGACCTGCGAGGTGCGCCACGTGCCGGCGCTGCTGAGCCTGATCGAGGCAGGCATCGGCGTGGGCGCCGTGCCGCGCTTCGCGATGCGCGGCGGCCAGGGCGCGACGCTCGCGAGCGTGCCGCTGGTCGAGCCCGAGGTCGCACGCACCATCGGCGTGATCAAGCGCCGCGCGCGGCCGCTGATGCCCGCGGCGCAGGCCTTTCACGATCTGCTGGTGGCCTCGCACGTGCGCGGCAACGCGGGGCCAACGCGCGAGCGGAAGAACGGCGCGGCGTGAAAAAAAAAGGGGCCAGAGGCCCCTTTTCATCGACAGCTTCGGCGAGGTCAGTCGCGCACCAGCGCCCGGTTCAACCCCAGCGCCGCCAGCGTTCCCGCCGCGCCCGACAGCAGGTACACGCTCACGTAGGCCAGCCCGAAATGGGCCGACAGCCCCAGCGCGACCAGCGGCGCGAAGGCGGCGCCGATCAGCCAGGCCAGGTCGGTGGTCAGCGCGGCGCCGGTGTAGCGGTACTTGGCCTCGAAGTTGCCGGTGACGGCACCGGCCGCCTGGCCGTACGACAGGCCCAGCAGGATGAAGCCCAGCAGGATGAACACGTCCTGGCCGATCTTGCCGCCATCGAGCAGCGTGGGCGCGAAGCCGCTGAACACGGCGATCAGGCCCGCGAGGCCGCCCAGCGTGGAGCGGCGGCCGATGCGGTCGGCGATCAGGCCCGAGGCCACGATGCCGCCGGCACCGAGCACGGCGCCGATCATCTGGATCACCAGGAACTCGGTGATGGCCTGGTTCGAGTACAGCGTGATCCACGACAGCGGGAACACGGTGATCAGGTGGAACAGCGCATAGCTGGCCAGCGCCGCGAAGGCGCCGATCAGCAGGTTCGAGCCCTGCGAGCGCACCAGCTCGACCACGCTGGTGGGCTGCAGCTCGCGCTCCTCGAGCAGGCGCGCGTACTCGTCGGCCGCCACCAGGCGCAGGCGTGCGAACAGCGCCACCACGTTGATCGCGAAGGCCACGTAGAAGGTGTAGCGCCAGCCCCAGTCGAGGAAGTCCTCGAGCGTCAGGCTCGAATAGAGGTACGCGAACAGCGCGCTGGCCACGAAGAAGCCGATCGGCGCGCCGAGCTGGCCCAGCATGGCGTACCAGCCGCGGCGGTTGGCCGGGGCGTTGAGCGCGAGCAGCGAGGGCAGGCCGTCCCACGAGCCGCCGAAGGCCAGGCCCTGGCCGAAACGGAAGATCGACAGCAGCACGATCGAGGTGAAGCCCAGGCTCGCGTAGCCCGGCAGGAAGGCGATGCCGGCGGTCGAGGTGCCGAGCACGAACAGCGCCAGCGTGAGCTTGGTCTCGCGGCCGAAACGTCGCTGGATCTCCATCGAGATGACAGTTCCGAACGGCCGTGCGATGAAGGCGAAGGAAAAGACCACGAAGGCCCAGAGGGTTCCCTCGAGCCGCTGCTCGAACGGGAAGAAGACCGCCGGGAACACCAGCACCGAGGCGATGCCGTAGACGAAGAAGTCGAAATATTCCGAGGCGCGGCCGATGACCACGCCGACGGCGATCTCGCCCGGGTCGATGCGCGAGTGGTCGTCCTCCGGGGCGCCGGTGTCGGACGTGTGCGGCACAGGCGATGCGCCTTGCGGACTGATGCTGGACGTCGTCATTGGGTTATGTAATTCGGTTGTCACGAAGCGTGACAAAGGTAGGCCATGAAACAGACTCCGAGCGTCTCACCGAACGAGGATTCCCGCCATAGGACAAAACGTCCAATAGCCTGCGGGAACCTTTGGTCGTAGATTGTGGGGTCTTTCGCGCGGCCCTGGCCACCCTTCCGCCCTTCCGTCTCTCGGCATGCCCATCCTCCACACCCTTCGCCGATGGCTCCTGCTGTTGCCCCTCGCCTTCCTGGCGGGCTGCAACACGGTGCTCCTGAATCCCTCCGGCGACATCGCCAACCAGCAAGGACGGCTGATCGTCGTCTCGACCGTGCTGATGCTGATCATCATCATCCCGGTGATCGCGCTGACGGTCTTCTTCGCCTGGCGCTACCGCGCCTCGAACAAGGAAGCCATCTACAAGCCGAACTGGGACCACTCGACCCAGCTCGAGCTCGCGATCTGGGCCGCGCCGCTCTTGATCATCATCGCGCTGGGCGCCATCACCTGGATCAGCACCCACACGCTCGACCCCTACCGCCCGCTCAGCCGCATCGACGCGCAGCGCCCGGTCACGGCCGACATCAAGCCGCTGACCGTGGAAGTGGTGGCGCTCGACTGGAAGTGGCTGTTCATCTACCCCGAGCAGGGCTTCGCCACGGTGAACGAACTCGCGGCCCCGGTGGACCGCCCGATCACCTTCAAGATCACTGCCTCGTCGGTGATGAACTCCTTCTTCATCCCCGCGCTGGCCGGCCAGATCTACGCCATGCCCGGCATGGAGACCAAGCTGCACGCGGTCATCAACGCGCCCGGCGAGTTCGACGGCTTCTCGGCCAACTACAGCGGCGCCGGCTTCTCGGGCATGCGCTTCAAGTTCCACGGCCTGAGCAACGCCGACTTCGACAAGTGGGTGCAGAAGGTCAAGTCCAGCCCCGAAGGCGAACTCAGCCGCGAGCGCTACCAGAAGCTCGAAGTGCCGAGCGAGCGTGAGCCGGCCAGGCATTTCGCGAGCGTGTCGCCCGACCTCTACGGCGCCATCCTCAACCGCTGCGTCGACCGCAGCAAGATGTGCATGAGCCAGATGATGGCGATCGACGCCGACGGCGGCCTGGGCAAGCCCGGCGCCTACAACGTCGCGACCGCGCAGCCCTGGCAACCCGACGACATCAATTCGCCCAAGCGTGCGTACGGCAAGTACGTCACGGCGATGTGCACCACCGAAGAATGACGATGCTCCAGAACCTCGACCTGACGAAGCTCGTCTTCGGCCGCCTCACGTGGGAGGCGATCCCCTACCACGAACCGATCCTGCTGGTGACCTTCGCCGCCGTCGTGCTCGGCGGTGTCGCGCTGCTCGGCGCGATCACCTACTTCAAGCTGTGGAGCACGCTGTGGCACGACTGGATCACCAGCATCGACCACAAGAAGATCGGCATCATGTACATCGTGCTGGGCCTGGTGATGCTGCTGCGCGGCTTCGCCGACGCGCTGATGATGCGCGCCCAGCAGGCGGTGGCCTTCGGCGACAACGCGGGCTTCCTGCCGCCGCACCACTACGACCAGATCTTCACGGCCCACGGCGTGATCATGATCTTCTTCGTGGCGATGCCGCTGGTCACGGGCCTGATGAACTTCGTGGTGCCGCTGCAGATCGGCGCGCGCGACGTGGCCTTCCCGTTCCTGAACAACTTCAGCTTCTGGATGACCACCTTCGGCGCCGGCCTCGTGATGGCCTCGCTGTTCGTCGGCGAGTTCGCCAAGACCGGCTGGCTGGCCTACCCGCCGCTGTCGGGCATCCTCTTCAGCCCCGACGTGGGGGTCGACTACTACATCTGGTCGTTGCAGATAGCGGGGGTGGGCACGTTGCTCTCGGGCGTGAACCTGCTGGCGACCATCGTGAAGATGCGCGCGCCCGGCATGACCATGATGAAGATGCCCGTCTTCACCTGGACCGCGCTGTGCACCAACGTGCTGATCGTCGCCGCCTTCCCGGTGCTGACCGCCGTGCTGGCCCTGCTGTCGCTCGACCGCTACGTCGGCACCAACTTCTTCACGAACGACATGGGCGGCAACGCCATGATGTACGTGAACCTGATCTGGATCTGGGGCCACCCCGAGGTCTACATCCTGATCCTGCCGGCCTTCGGCATCTTCTCGGAGGTGGTCTCCACCTTCTCGGGCAAGCGCCTGTTCGGCTACGCCTCGATGGTCTACGCCACGGTCGTGATCACGATCCTGTCGTACCTGGTGTGGCTGCACCACTTCTTCACCATGGGCTCGGGCGCCAGCGTGAACTCCTTCTTCGGGATCACGACGATGATCATCTCGATCCCGACCGGGGCGAAGATCTTCAACTGGCTCTTCACCATGTACCGCGGCCGCATCCGCTTCGAGCTGCCGATGATGTGGACCATCGGCTTCATGATCACCTTCGTGATCGGCGGCATGACCGGCGTGCTGCTGGCCGTGCCCCCGGCCGACTTCGTGCTGCACAACAGCCTGTTCCTGATCGCCCACTTCCACAACGTGATCATCGGCGGCGTGCTGTTCGGCATGCTGGCGGGCATCACCTACTGGTTCCCGAAGGCCTTCGGCTACAAGCTCGATCCGTTCTGGGGCAAGTGCTCGTTCTGGTTCTGGATCGTCGGCTTCTGGTTCGCCTTCATGCCGCTGTACATCCTGGGCCTGATGGGCGTGACCCGCCGCATGAGCCACTTCCAGGACATGTCGCTGCAGATCTGGTTCCAGGTCGCCGCCTTCGGCGCCGTGCTGATCGCGCTGGGCATCGCCTCGTTCCTGATCCAGATCGTGGTGAGCTACATCCGCCGCGACTCGCTGCGCGACACCACGGGCGACCCGTGGGACGGCCGCACGCTCGAATGGTCGACCTCGTCGCCGCCGCCGGCCTACAACTTCGCGTTCACGCCGCGCATCCATGACAACGACGCCTGGTCCGACATGAAGGCACGCGGCTACCAGCGTCCGCTGGAAGGCTTCAGCCCGATCCACATGCCCAAGAACACGGCCGCCGGCTTCATCATCGCGGCGCTGAGCGCGGCCTTCGGCTTCGCCATGATCTGGCAGATGTGGCTGGTGGCCGGCGTGAGCTTCTTCGTGATGCTCGTGGCCATCATCGTCCACACCTTCAACTACAAGCGCGACTACCACATCCCCGCGGACGAAGTCGTCCGCACCGAAGACGCTCGCACGCGCCTCCTGGCCGCCCATGTCTAACAGTACCGCCCTCCCCTCCAGCCCCGCCGGCACCCACACCGTGGGCAACGCGCCGAGCGTGCCGACCTTCGAGCTGTTCAACGTCCGCAACGAGGACCACCATCCGGAGAACGGCACCCTGCTCGGGTTCTGGCTCTATCTGATGAGCGACTGCCTCATCTTCGCCTGCCTGTTCGCGGTGTACGGCGTGCTGGGCCGCAGCTACGCGGCCGGCCCCTCGGGCGCCGACCTGTTCGACCTGCCGCTGGTGGCGATCAACACCTCGCTGCTGCTGCTGTCGTCGATCACCTACGGCTTCGCGATGCTCGAGATGCAGAAGCGGCGCATGGGCGGCACGCTGGTATGGCTGGCCATCACCGGCCTGCTGGGCGCGGGCTTCATCGGCCTCGAGCTCTACGAATTCGCGCACCTGATCCACGAGGGCGCGGGCCCGCAGCGCAGCGCCTTCCTGTCCTCGTTCTTCGCGCTGGTCGGCACCCACGGGCTGCACGTCACCTTCGGCATCGTCTGGCTGATCGTGCTGCTGTTCCAGTTGCCCAAGCACGGCTTCACCGCCGCCAACCGCCGCCGCCTGATGTGCCTGTCGATGTTCTGGCACTTCCTGGACGTCGTCTGGATCGGCGTCTTCACCTTCGTGTACCTGATGGGATCCATGGCATGAGCGCAGCACCCCACGACACCCATGGCCACGGCCATGACGACCACGGCCACGGCGAGCACCACGACGACGGCCCGGTGAGCCACAGCACCTTCAAGGGCTACATGACCGGCTTCGTGCTGGCCGTGATCCTCACCGCCATTCCGTTCTGGCTCGTGATGGGCAAGGTGCTCGACAGCAAGAGCACGACCGCGCTGATCATCCTCGGCTTCGCCGTGGTGCAGATCGTGGTGCACATGGTCTACTTCCTGCACATGGACACCAAGTCCGAGGGCGGCTGGAACATGCTGGCGCTGATCTTCACGCTGGTGCTCGTGGTCATCACGCTGGCCGGTTCGCTGTGGGTCATGTACCACATGAACACCAACATGATGCCGCCGTCGATGCACGACATGAAGAACATGCCTTGAGTGCGCCGGCCACCGACCGCACGCCCGCCGGCCGCCAGCGCTCCGCAGCCGGGCTCGTGGTGCTGGCGGTCCTCGGGGCCGTGCTGTTCGCCGCTTTCTTCGCGCTCGGCACCTGGCAGGTCGAGCGCCGGGCCTGGAAGCTGGCCCTGATCGAGCGCGTCGAGCAGCGCGTGCATGCCGTGCCGGTCGCGCCCCCGGCGCGCGCCGACTGGCCGCGCGTCAATGCCGCCGACGATGAATACCGCCACGTGCGGCTCTCGGGCACCTTCCTCCACGAGAAAGAGACCCTGGTGCAGGCCAGCACCAACCTCGGCGCCGGCTTCTGGGTGCTGACGCCGCTGCAGACCGCGCGCGGCGTGGTGATGGTCAACCGCGGCTTCGTGCCGCCCGAGGCTCGCGAGCGCGCCGCGCGCACCGCGCCCGAGCCCATGGGCGAGACCCAGGTGACGGGCCTGCTGCGCATCAGCGAGCCGCGCGGCGGCTTCCTGCGCAGCAACGATCCGGCCGGCGGGCGCTGGTACTCGCGCGACGTGGCGGCGATCGCCGCGGCGCACGGCATCGCGGCCGACGCGGTGGCGCCCTACTTCATCGACGCCGAGGCCGAGCCCGGCATCCCGCGCGCGCTCGACGGCGCGCCCGCCTGGCCCGCGCCCGGCCTCACCGTCATCGCCTTCCACAACAGCCACCTGGTGTACGCGCTCACGTGGTACGGGCTGGCGCTGATGGTCGCCGCGGGCGCGGTCTTCGTCTGGCGCGACGAGCGCCGACGCCGCGGCGGCGGCGACAATGCGCGCCATGCCGACGGACAGCCGCACGCCGCCCCCGCTTCCCATCGCGATGCCGACCGCGGCTGACGCGGTCGCGGTCGCCGGCACGCTGCAGGCCCCGCGCGCGGGCGTGGCCAGCCTGGACAACGCGACCGGCCACAAGAACATGCAGCAGCTGATCCAGCTGCGCTGGTTCGCCGTGGTGGGGCAGGTGGTGACGATCCTGGTGGTGCACTACGGCTACCGCATCCACCTGCCGCTCAACCAGATGCTGCAGGCGCTGACCTGCCTGGCGCTGTTCAATCTCGCGAGCCTGCTGCGCTGGCGCACCCACCGTCGCGTGACCAACGGCGAGCTGATGCTCGCGCTGCTGGTCGACGTGGCGATCCTGACCTCGCTGCTCTACCTGAGCGGCGGCGCCAGCAACCCCTTCGTCTTCCTCTACCTGCTGCAGGTGATCCTGGGCGCGGTGCTGCTCAAGCCCTGGTCGACCTGGACCGTGGTGGGCGTCACCACCCTGTGCTTCGCGGGGCTGGCGCTGTTCTCGCGCCCGCTCTCGCTGCCGCCCGACCACGACCGCGGCCTGTGGAGCCCCTACATCCAGGGCACGCTGGTGTGCTTCGCGCTCAACGCGGCGCTGCTGGTGGTGTTCATCACGCGCATCAGCGGCAACCTGCGCGAGCGCGACGCCAAGCTCGCGGGCCTGCGCCAGCGCGCCGCCGAGGAGGAGCACATCGTGCGCATGGGCCTGCTCGCTTCGGGCGCGGCGCACGAGCTCGGCACGCCGCTGGCCACGCTGGCCGTGATCCTCGGCGACTGGCGCCGGCTGCCGCACTTCAGCTCCGACCCCGAGCTGCTGCAGGAAGTCAGCGAGATGGAGATCCAGATCCAGCGCTGCAAGTCGATCGTCAGCGGCATCCTGCTGTCGGCCGGCGAGGCGCGCGGCGAGTCGTCGGAGGAGACCACGGTCAGCACCTTCCTCGACGACCTGGTCGAGGAGTGGCGCACCACGCGGCCGGTCGGCACCTTCGTCTACGACAACCGCTTCGGCCGCGACCTGCCGATGGTCTCCGACTCGGCGCTCAAGCAGATGATCTGCAACGTGCTCGACAATGCGCTCGAAGCCTCGCCGCACTGGGTGCGGCTCGAGGTGGCGCACGAGGGCGACGACCTGCAGCTGGTCGTCACCGATGCCGGCCCGGGCTTCGCGCCCGCGATGCTGGCGCAGTTCGGCAAGCCCTACCAGTCGAGCAAGGGCCGCCCCGGCGGCGGCCTGGGCCTGTTCCTGGTGGTCAACGTGGCGCGCACCGTGGGCGGCCGCGTGGCCGCGCGCAACCGACCCGAGGGCGGCGCCGCGGTCACGCTGGCGCTGCCGCTCTCGGCCATCGTGCTGGAAGAAGAGGACGACGAGGAAGAGAACATCGGGATGCATGGCCATGACGGAATCCCCCACTGACACCGGCGCCAAGGCCGAGGCCGAACGCCAGCTGCTGATCGTCGAGGACGACGCGGCCTTCGCGCGCACCCTGGGCCGCTCGTTCGAGCGCCGCGGCTACACCGTGCTGCACGCGAGCAACCTCGAGGACGTCGAGGACCTGCTGCGCCACCATGCGCCGGGCTACGCGGTGGTCGACCTCAAGCTCAACGGCGAGGCCTCGGGCCTGGCCTGCGTGCAGACGCTGCACCGGCACGACGCCAAGACGCTGATCGTGGTGCTGACCGGCTTCGCGAGCATCGCCACCGCGGTCGAGGCGATCAAGCTCGGCGCCTGCCACTACCTGGCCAAGCCCTCGAACACCGACGACATCGAAGCCGCCTTCGGCCGCGCGGTCGGCACCACCGAGGTCGAGCTGACCAACCGCTCGACCTCGATCAAGACCCTCGAATGGGAACGCATCCACGAGACCCTGGCCGAGACCGGCTTCAACATCTCCGAGACCGCGCGCCGGCTCGGCATGCACCGGCGAACGCTCGCGCGCAAGCTCGGCAAGCAGCAGGTCAAGTAGCGGCCCCGGCGGCGCGACATCGAGGAACCCACGGCAAGCACCGACACTCTTTCTTGGGATGACCATGCACCCGACACCAACGCCCGCCCCTGTCGCCGCCCGCCGCGTCGCGCCCGTGGTGCGCGACCAGACCACGCTCGAGGAGATCTTCAACGCGCTGAGCCATGGCCTCGGGCTGCTGCTGGCGATCGCCTCGCTGCCGATCCTGGTCTACAGCGCGGCGCAGAAGGGCACCGCGGCCGGCATCGTCGGCGCCAGCCTGTTCGCCGGCACCGCGATCGTGCTGTACCTGATCTCCACGCTGTATCACGCGCTGCCGATGGGCCGCGCCAAGGCCTGGTTCAACCGCTTCGACCATGCCGCGATCTATCTGTTCATCGCGGGCAGCTACATGCCCTTCGTGCTCGGCGTGCTGCGCGGGCCCTGGGGCTGGACGCTGTTCGGCGCGATCTGGGCCGCGGCGGCGCTGGGCGTGGGCGCCAAGCTGTTCGACCGGCTCAAGCATCCGCTGTGGTCCACCGGCCTCTACGTGGCGATGGGCTGGATGGCGCTGATGGCGGCGGTGCCGCTGGTGGAGCGCATGTCGGGCGCGGGCCTGGGCTGGCTGGTGGCCGGCGGCCTGTTCTACACCGCGGGCGCGGTGGTCTTCCTGTTCGATTCCAAGGTGCGCTTCGCCCACTTCGTCTGGCACCTGTTCGTGCTCGCGGGCAGCACCTGCCACTTCTTCGCCGTGCTCTGGCACGCGCACGGCTGAGCTGGCGATTCGGCTTCAGTAGTGCGGCGGCAGCTCGTCGCGCAGGTTGCGCGACGCGCCGCCCTGGCCCGCGGCCTGCACCTGCTCGCGCAGCTGGCCCAGCTGGGCCAGCAGGCCGTCGATCTGCTGCTGCTGGCGGTAGATCGTGAGGTTGAGCTGCTCGAGCAGGTCCTCGGCATAGCTGGCCTTGATCTCGAGCGCGTCGAGCCGCTCGGTGACGTCGTGGGGCGAATGTTCCATGGCGCTATTGGACAGGAAGACCGGCCGCGGTTTCGTGACGATTCCATGCGGCCGGCCCGGGCCTGCCGCATGGCTCAGCGCCGCACCTTCGCCTCGAGCAGGTCGGCCATGCCGATGCGGTGCGCGAACTCGATGCGCACGCGCTCCGACACCTCGAACACCTCGGCCGCGCCGTCGTTCACGAAGTCGATCACCGGCCGCATCGGCCGCTGGCCCGCGGGCAGGCCCACGATGCGCACGATCTCGTCGGCCACCGCCTGCGGATCGGCGTGCTCGGGCGTCAGCGCCGAGAGCTTGGCGCCGATCTGGTCCATCAGCCCGTCGTAGCGGCCATAGGCCGCGGCCGTGGCCGCATCGGCCGGCTTGCCCGCGCTCGGGAAGTGGTCGGTGCCGCGCGTGAACGCGCCCGGCACCACGATCGAGGTCTCGATGCCGAAGCGCGCGATCTCGTAGGCCAGGGTCACGGCGAGCGAATCCATCGCCGCCTTGGCCGCGCCGTAGGGGCCCATGAACGGCGGGAAGCCGCCCTTGGTGGTGGTGCTGCTGATCCACAGCATCAGCCCCGATTCCTGCCGCCGCAGGTAGGGCAGCACCGCGCGGTTGACGCGCTGCGCGCCGAGCACGTTGGTGTCGAACACCTTCACGATCTCCTCGGGCGTGAAGGCCTCGGTCGGGCCGACCACCAGGTGGCCGGCGTTCTGCATCACCACGTCGAGCTGGCCCTGCTCGCGCACGATCGTCGCGGCGGCGGCATCGGCCGAGTCCTGCGACAGCACGTCGAGTTCGAGCGGATGCAGCTCGAGCCCCTTGGCCGCCGCCAGCGCGCGCAGTTCGGCCGCGCGCGGCGCGTTGCGTCCCGCGATGTCGCGCATCGAGGCGTAGACGATGTGGCCCGCCTCGGCGAGCGACCGGGCGCTGAGCTTGCCGATGCCGGTGCCGGCGCCCGTGACGAGGATGATCTGCTTGTTCATGAGGGTTCTCCGTCGATGGATGGAAGGAATCAGGCGAGGCCGCCGTTGGCTCGCAGGATCTGGCCGTTGACCCAGCCCGCGTCGGGACCGGCGAGGAACGAGACCACCGAGGCGATGTCCTCGGGCTGGCCCAGGCGTTGCAGCGGCGGCATCTTGGCGAAGGCCTGGATCTGTTCCTCGGTCTTGCCGTCGAGGAACAGCGAGGTGGCGATCGGGCCCGGCGCGACCGCATTCACCGTCACGTTGCGGCCGCGCAGCTCCTTCGCGAACACGTGCGTGAAGGCTTCGACCGAGGCCTTGGTGGCGTTGTAGATCGCATAGCCGGGCATGTTCAGCGCCAGCGTGGTGCTCGAGAAGTTGACGATGCGGCCGCCCTCGGCGAGGCGCTTGGCGGCTTCGCGCAGCGTGTTGAAGGTGCCGCGCACGTTGATGTCGAAGACCTGGTCGTAGAGCGCGTCGTCGTGCTCGGCCAGCGGCACGGTCTTGAGGATGCCGGCGTTGTTGACCAGCACGTCGACGCGGCCGAGCTGCTGCTCGACGGTGTCGAACATGCGGCGCACGTCGTCGGCGCTGGCGACGTCGGCGCGCACGGCGATGGCGCGGCCGCCCGCGGCCTGCAGCTGGGCGACCAGCGCCTCGGCCAGCGCCGGGCTCGAGGCGTAGTTGACGGCGACGGCGAAACCGTCGGCCGACAGGCGCTGCGCGATGGCGGCGCCGATGCCGCGCGATGCGCCGGTGACGATCGCGACCTTGGGGTTGGAAGAGGGGTTCATGGCGTGTTTCCTTGCGGTGGGTGGTTGGTGAGACGAATCTTCGATCGTTCCGTCCAAAAGATAATCACCGCCAAACAGCCATTACCATTCCATTTACTTCAACAATAGACCGGCGACACCGCCATGGACCGCTTCCAGGAAATGCAGGCCTTCGTGCGCATCGCCGAGCGCCAGAGCTTCACCCAGGCCTCGGAAGACCTCCAGATTCCGCGCGCCACCGTCACCAACCTGATCAAGCGCGTCGAGCAGCGCATCGGCACCCGGCTGCTCGAGCGCACCACGCGAACCGTGCGGCTCACGCAGGACGGCGAGGCCTACTACCGCCGCTGCGTGCGGCTGCTGGCCGACATGGAGGAAGCCGAGGGGCTGTTCCGCGACACGGCGCCCAAGGGGCTGCTGCGCGTCAACCTGCAGGGCACGCTGGCGCGGCATTTCGTGGTGCCGGCGCTGCCGGACTTCCTGGCGCGCCATCCCGAGCTGACGCTGCACATCGGCGAGGACGACCGGCTGATCGACCTGGTGCGCGAGGGCGTCGACTGCGTGCTGCGCGCGGGCACGCTGCAGGACTCCTCGATGGTCGGGCGCCGCATCGCGCTGCTGCCGCAGGTCACGGTGGCGAGCCCCGATTACCTGGCGCGGCACGGCGAGCCGGCCGATCCCGCGGCGCTGGCCGCGCCCGGCTCGACGCACCGCGCGGTCGACTACCTCTCGAGCGCCACCGGCAAGCCGGTGCCGCTCGAATTCACCGTCGACGGCCGCGTGAGCACGCTGCAGCTGCCGGCCACCGTGTCGGTCACCGGCACCGACCTCTACACCGGCTCGGCCGTCGCGGGCCTGGGGCTGGTGCAGGTGCCGCGCTACCGCGTGGCCGCGGAGCTGGCCGACGGGCGGCTCCAGGTGGTGCTCGACGGCTTCGCGCCGCCGCCGATGCCGGTGTCGGTGCTGTATTCGCAGCACCGGCAGCTGTCGGCGCGCGTGCGCGTGTTCACGCAGTGGCTGCGCGAGGTGTTCGAGGCGGCCGCGCTGTGACGCCCGCGCGACGGCTTCACCAAGGTGGCGGCTAGCTAGGACGCCGGGCAGTTCAGCGCCGCCTCGGCCCCCTGCGCTTGCTCCTCGCCGCGCAGGAACGCGAACACCACCACCGCCGTCAGCACCGTCACGGCCGCGAGCCCCAGCAGCAGCGTGGCGAAGGCATCGCCATACACCTGCAGCACCGCGGCGCGGTCCAGGCCCGGCAGCAGCACGAGCGCCTGCTGCAGGCCGCCGGTCGTGACCTGCTGCGCGGCCTGCGAGGCGGCCGACGATTCCGACACGCCCGGCAGGTGCGCCAGCCGCGCCGCCACCAGCGCCGTCAGTGCCGCCCCCACCAGCGCGAGCGCGATGCCCTCGCCCGCCACGCGCACGGTGTTGAAGATGCCCGAGGCCATGCCCGCGCGCTCGCGCGGCACCACGCCGACCGCGAGGCCGTCCATCAGGCCCCAGGGCAGGCCGATGCCGCCGCCGATCAGCAGCAGGGGCAGCAGCAGTTCGCGCGGTGCCGCACCCGGCGCGCAGCGGCCCAGCGCATAGAGGCCCACGGCGCAGACCAGCAGCCCCACGGCCGAGATGGCACCGGCCGAGAAGCGGTGCGCGAGCCACGCGGCCAGGGTCGGCACGACGAGGATCGGCCCCGACAGCGCGAGCATCAGCCGGCCGGTCTCGGCCACGTCGCGCCCCTCGAGCCCGACGAAGCGGATCGGCAGCAGCACCAGCAGCACGACGAAGGCATAGGCCGGCGCGCTCGCGAGCAGTTGCACGCCGACGAAGCGCGGATAGCGGAACAGCGTCAGGTCGAGCATCGGATGCGCGACGCGGCGCTCGATCGCGACGAAGACGAGGCCCAGCAGCACGGCGCCGGCCAGCGCGCCCATCACCCAGGGGCTGCCCCAGCCGCTGTCGGGCGCCTGCAGCACGCCCAGCGTCAGCAGGCTCAGCGCGCCGGTGAAGCTCAGGGTGCCGGGCACGTCGAGGCCCATGGCCTGCGGGTTGCGCGACTCGCGCATGCACGCCGCGCCGATGAGCAGCGCCGCCAGGCTCACGAGCGCCGGGCTCCACATCACGGCCTGCCAGCCGAAGCGCTCGCCGAGCCAGCCCGCGAGCAGCGCGCCCGAGGCGAGGCCGGCGCCGAACGAGGTGCCGATCAGGCTGAAGGCGCGCGTGCGCGCCGCGCCGTCGAAGACCTGCGCCAGCGCGGCGGTGCCGGCGGCGAAGGCCGCGGCCGCACCGAGCCCCTGCGCGGCGCGCGCGAGGTCGAACCACACGATGCCCGGCGCGCACACCGCGAACAGGCTGCCGAGCAGGATCAGCAGCAGCCCGAGCACGAACACGCGCTTGCGCCCGTAGGCATCGGCCAGCGCGCCGGCCGCCATCAGCGTGCCGCCGAAGCTCAGCATGAAGGCATTGGTGACCCAGTTGAGCTGCACCGGGCTGCCGCCCAGCGCGGCATGGATGGCGGGCAGCGCCACGGCCGGGCCGGTGAAGCTCAGCGGCATGCCGATCGCGGCCAGGCAGACGGCGGCGAGCAGCCAGTACGGATGCGGCGCCGGGGAAGACGAAGACGCCGACGAAGACAAGGAAGAAGACATGGACACCCTTCACGCAGGACCGAAGACAGGGCCGGGCGGCGCCGGCCCGGAGGCCCGGCCGACGCCCTCCTCGGCGTGAAGAGAAGATAAAAATGATTGAATGCAAAGAGAATGGGCGCATTGCTCCACTCACTCCCAACCTGAGGTTGCCAATCGATGGACAGTTTCAGCGGCCTCGAATCCTTCGTGCGGGCGGCCGACCTTCTGAGCTTCGCCAAGGCGGGGCGCCTGCTCGGCATCTCCGCCTCGGCGGTCGGCAAGAACGTGGCGCGGCTCGAGCAGCAGCTGGGCCTGCGGCTGTTCAACCGCACCACGCGCCAGGTGCGGCTCACGCAGGAAGGCGCGATGTTCCACGAGCGCTGCCGCCGCATCCTCGACGAGCTCGACGATGCGCGCGCGATGATGCAGGACGCCGTCGCCCAGCCGCGCGGCCGGCTGCGCGTGAGCCTGCCGACCATCGGCTACCGCTTCCTGCTGCCGATGCTGCCGGACTTCCAGGCCCGCTATCCGCAGATCGAGCTCGACCTCGACTTCAACGACCGGCTGGTCGACGTGATCGCCGAGGGCGTGGACGTGGCGATCCGCAGCGGCGAGCTGGTCGATTCGGGGCTGGTGGCGCGCGGGCTCGGGCCGTTCCGCTTCCTGCTGGTGGCCGCGCCGGCCTACCTCGCGCGCCATGGGGTGCCGCAGCAGCCGGCCGAGCTCGCCGGCCATGCCTGCCTGCGCTACAAGTTCGTGACCGGCACGCGCATCGAGGACTGGACCCTGCCGGGCCTGCCCGAGCGGCTGCCCTGCACGATGCTGTGCAACAACATGGAGGCCATGCTCGGCGCCGCCATCGCCGGGCTCGGCATCGGCTTCATGCCCGACTTCCTCGCGCGCGATGCGCTGGCGCGCGGCGAGCTGCAGCGCGTGCTCGCGCCCCACGTCACGCACCGCGGCCAGTTCTCGGCGCTGTGGCCGTCGAGCCGGCAGCTGTCGCCGAAGGTGCGGGCCTTCGTGGACTTCGCGGTCGAGCGGATGTTTCCGCCGCCGACCGACGAAGGCGACAGGCGGGACTGACTCAGGCGGGCACGGCGGCGACCGCCGGTTCGGCTGGCACGGTCGCTGCGGCCGACTCGGCCACTGCGACCGGCGGCTCCTGCGCCAGATCGAACAGCGCACCGATCCGCGCGTTGCCGGTGATCGCCGCCAGCTCGCGGCTGCTCAGCGTGGTGCCCGCGCCGCCCTCGAGCTGCGCGATCCGCACCGAGGCCTTCTCGCCGGCCGGCACCATGAAGGGCGAGTGCGTGGTGTAGACGATCTGCTGCGCGAAGTCCTGCTCGAAGTGCGCGAGCAGGTCGGCCTGCGAGCGCGGATGCAGGTGCAGGCCGGGCTCGTCGAGCAGCAGCACGATGGCGCCGTCACCCTGCTCGCCGGCCTCGCCGCGCAGGCCCGCGAAGAAGGCCACGTGGAACGCGAAGAACCATTGGAAGCCGCGGCTGCGCTCGTCGAGCCCGACCTCGACCTCGTAGGCGCCGCCCGGATCGGACACCAGCGTGTCGAACTCGTCGCCGTCGAGGTTGAAGCGCACCTTGAGCGGCCGGTCCTTCCACAGCCGGCGGATCTCGGCGGTCATCGCCGCACCCGCGCGGTTCACGAGCTGGTTGCGCGTGGCCTGGTCGCCGCGCTCGTGCAGCGCATGCAGCTCGCGCGGATCGAGGCCGGCGGCGCGGCACAGGGTGCCGAAGCTGCGCTGCGCGCTCGAGAGATGGTCGCGCGCCTCGCTCGATAGGTAGTCGGCGATGTTCTGGCGGCCCTGCAGCGCGGGGTACTCGTCGACGAACACGAAGCGCGGCAACCGTTCGAGGATCCACGCCTTGGCGCGTGCGAGCGCGGGCCCGTCGCTGACGATCGACAGCGACAGCTCCTCGAGCTCCGTCACCATCTGCGCGGGCTTGTCGGCCAGCTCGGCACCGGCCGTGGCCAGCGCCTGGCGCAGCGCTGCCAGGGCGAGCTGCGCGCCCTCGGACCACTTGAGCAGGTCGGGGTTGAGGATCATCGCGCCATCGAAGGCGTCGGCCGCCTGCTCGAGCGGCGCGCGCAGTTCGTCGGCCAGCTTCTCTGCCGCGGCCTTCACGGCCGGCACGATCTTGCGGATCTTGCCCTTGGCATCGCCGACGTCGATCGACAGGTCGCCCAGGCCCTCGAGCCCGGCCCAGCGCGCCGGGCCATAGCCGCGGCCCGCCGTCACGTGGCTCACGCCCGAGGCGCGCGGCAGCATGCGCACCAGCTCGGCCTGCTCCTGCGGCTCGAGGCGCCAGCGCGTGTGGACCACGGGCGTGTCGGCCGTGCACTCGCTCAGGCGGCGGTGGCGCGGAAAGTTCTTGATCGGGCTCAGCGCGCTCACCGGCCCTTCGGCCGGGTTCAGGCTGTGCAGCGCGCGCAGCAGGTTGGATTTGCCGGTGTCGTTGCGGCCGAGGATCGTGGTGATCCGGGAGAGTTCGATGGGACCGCTGTCGTTGATCGAGCGAAAGTGGGTGATCTGGAAGGACGCCAGGCGCATGCGGGAAAGTCGATTCACAAAAAAGCAGGGCCGGGGAATGTAGTGCACTCCCGGCCCCTTTCCGATCAGCGCGCGAAAAAAATCGGCGCGATGGCTTGCTTGCGACTCAGCTCATTCGGCCGCGCGCCGCAGCGTCTCGACCACGGGCCGGCGCAGCACCTCGCGCAGCCCCCACCAGCCCGCGCCCAGCGCGAGCACCGCACCGGCGAGCGCACCGGCCACCGGCACGAGCGGCGAGGCGGTCCAGGTGAATTCGAACACGAAGCGCGCCAGGCCCCAGCCGATCACCGAGGCCACGATGCTCGCGAGGAAGCCCGCGAGCAGCCCCACGCCCGCGAGCTCGGCGCGCTGCACCTGGCGCAGCAGGCTGGCGCGCGCGCCCACCGCGCGCATCACGGCGAATTCGCGCGCGCGCTCCTCGCGCGTGGCGGTGACGGCCGCGAACAGCACCACCAGCCCGGCCGCGAGCGTGAAGCCGAACAGGAACTCGACCGCGCGGATCACCTGGTCGAGCACCGTCTGCACCTGGTTGATGGTGGCGCTCATGTCGACGTTGGTCACGTTCGGGAAGGCGCGCACCAGCGCGTTGTCGAAGCCCTTGGTCTCGGGCGCGCGGAAGGCACCCATGTAGGTGGTCGGCACGTCGGGCAGCGAGGGCACCGTGTACATCACGAAGAAGTTGGCGTGCAGCGAGCCCCAGTCGACCTTGCGCAGCGAGGTGATGCGCGCGTCGTTCTGCATGCCGCCGATGTCGAAGCGCAGGCGGTCGCCGAGCTTCAGGCCCAGCGTCTCGGCCAGGCCTTCCTCCACGCTCGCCTCGCCCTGCGCGCCGGGCGTCCAGCGGCCGGCCACGATGCTGTTGTGCGCGGGCGCCTCGGCGCTGTTGCTGAGGTTGAACTCGCGGTCCACCAGCCGCTTGGCGCGGTCCTCGCTGTAGTCGTCGGGCGTCACGGGCTTGTCGTTGATCGCGATCAGGCGGCCGCGGATCATCGGGTACCAGTCGAACTTGTCGACGCCGCCGCCGCGCAGCGCCTTCTGGAAGGCCTCGCTCTGGTCGGGCATCACGTTGATGACGAAGCGGTTGGGCGCATCGGGCGGCGTGGCCTTGCGCCAGCTCGCCACCAGGTCGGTGCGCAAGAGCACCAGCAGCACCAGCGCCAGCAGGCCGACCGCGAGCGCGCTGACCTGCACCACCGCATAGGCCGGCCGCGCCGAGATCTGCCGCGTGGCCAGCACCAGCCAGCGCGGCGCGGTGGTCTCGTTGACGCTGCGCCGCAGCAGCTTGACCGCGAGCCAGCTCAGCAGCGCGAACACCGCCACCGCGCCCGCGAAGCCGCCGACCGCGATCAGGCCCAGCTTGATGTCGCTGCTGGCCGCCATCAGCAGCGCCGCGAAGCCCGCCACGCCGATGCCCAGCACCGCCAGCGAGGCCGGCTTGAGCCCGCCCACGTCGCGCCGGATCACGCGCAGCGGCGGCACGCGCGCGAGCTGCAGCACCGGCGGCAGCCCGAAGGCGAACAGCAGCGTGAGGCCCATGCCGAGACCGAAGGCCGCGGGCCACAGCGTGGCCGAGGGCAGCGCGGTCTCGACCAGGCCCGCGAGCAGCAGCACGAACACGTAGTGCACGCCGAAGCCGATCGCCACGCCGAGCGCACTGGCCACCAGCCCGACCACCGCGAACTCGAAGGCATAGGCCCAGGCGATGGTGCGCTGGCTCTGGCCCAGCACGCGCAGCATCGCGCAGTCGTCGAGGTGATTGGCCGCGAAGCCGCGCGCGGCCAGCGCCACCGCCACCGCCGACAGCAGCGCCGCCAGCAGCGCCACCAGACTCAGGAATTTCTCGGCGCGGTCCAGCGTCTGGCGCATCTCGGGCCGGCCGCTCTCGAAGGAGTCGAGCCGCACGCCGCGCAGCTCGCCCTTCTTGATCTGCGCCTCGGACCAGTCGACGAAGCGCTTCACCGCCGCATCGGGCCCCGCCACCGCGAGCCGGTAGCCCACGCGGCTGGCCGGCTGCACGAGGCCGGTGCGCGGCACGTCGGCCTGGTTGAGCATCACGCGCGGCGAGAAGCTCATGAAGCCCGCGCCGCGATCGGGCTCGAGCGTGATGACGCGACCCACGCGCAGGCCGGTGTCGCCCAAGAGCAGCGTGTCGCCGACCTTCAGCGCCAGCGAGTCGAGCAGCGAGGCATCGACCCAGACCTCGCCCGGTGCCGGCACGTCGCGCGTGACCGCGCCCGGCGCGCCGAGGGCGGTGGCGGTCTGCACGTTGCCGCGCAGCGGATAGCCCTCGGCCACCGCCTTCAGCGCCACCAGCTTGCTCGCGCCGCCCTGCGCATCGTCGGCCCGCGCCATGGTCGGAAATCCGTAGGTGCCCGCGGACTGCAGCCCCAGCGAGCGGGCCTGCGCCACGAAGGCCTCGGGCGTCGGGTTGTCGCTGACGATCACCGCGTCGCCGCCCAGCAGCTGGCGCGCGTCGCGCTTCAGGCCGCCCTGCAACCGGTCGGCGAAGAAGCCGACGGCCGTGAGCGCGGCCACGGCCAGCAGCACGGCGACGATCAACAGGCGCAGCTCGCCGGCGCGCAGGTCGCGCCAGAGCGTGCGCCAACCCAGGCGGAGGGAAGCGTTCATGGCCGCGACGATAGCCGAGCGACCCGGCGGGCCGCGCATCCGAGGGTTATTGCGGCCCTCTCCTACCCGCCGCGGCCTTGATCGCGGACAGTTGCTGAAGCATGATGCAACAAACATCCAGCCTCCACGGACCGGCAATGGCGCCAGGTCCGGGCCGGCCGGAACAAGAAGAATCCATCGCCGGACCCCCTTCCCCCAAGGAGTCTCGATGACACGATGTCAGCGTCTGCCCACTCTCGCCCTGTGCCTCGCGCTGGGCGTGCTGCTCGCCGCCTGCGATCCCAAGCCCAGTGCGAGTGCCGCACCCGGCGCCGCAGCCTCCGGTGCCAGCCCCACGGGCGTCACGCCCGCCGCATCGGGCGATGCGGTCGATGCCTCCTCCGCCCACAAGGGCCCGTCCGAAGGCGGCGCGGCCATCGGCGGCATGAGCGGCCAGGGCGGCGGCTCATCGGGGGGCGGTACTCCACCTCCGACGGGTGGTGACGGCGCCGCACCCAAATAAGAAAAGAAGATCCGCTTTCGCTTCCCACCCCACAGAAGAAGACCACGATGAAACGACAACCCACTTCAGCGTCGCCGGAGGTTCCGTCATGGACATGAACCGCCGGCAATTCTTCCGCGTGAGCAGCGCGGGGCTGGTCGGCTCCAGCATCGTGGCGCTCGGCTTCTCGCCGACCGCCGCGCTGGCCGAGGCCCGCAACTTCAAGCTCGCGCGCACCACCGAGACCCGCAACACCTGCCCCTACTGCTCGGTGGGCTGCGGGCTCATCATGTACAGCCTGGGCGACAAGGCGAAGAACGTGGTGTCCGACATCCTCCACATCGAGGGCGATGCCGACCACCCCGTGAACCGCGGCACGCTGTGCCCCAAGGGCGCGGGCCTGCTGGACTTCGTGCACAGCCCGATGCGGCTGAAGTACCCCGAGGTGCGCGAGCCCGGCAGCACCGAGTGGAAGCGCATCGGCTGGAACGAGGCGCTCGACCGCATCGCCAAGCTGCTGAAGGCCGACCGCGACGCCAACTTCCAGACCACCAACGCCGAAGGCAAGACCGTCAACCGATGGACCAGCTCGGGCATGCTCTGTGCCTCGGCCTCGTCCAACGAAACCGGCTACATCACGCACAAGGCATTCCGCTCGACCGGAATGCTGGTGTTCGACAACCAGGCACGCGTCTGACACGGACCGACGGTGGCCAGTCTGGCCCCGACGTTCGGCAGAGGCGCGATGACCAACCATTGGCAGGACATCCAGAACGCGGACGTCGTGCTGATCATGGGCGGCAATGCCGCGGAGGCGCATCCCTGCGGCTTCAAGTGGGTCATCGAAGCCAAGAAACAGAACAAGGCCCGCCTGGTGGTGGTCGACCCGCGCTTCACGCGCTCGGCCGCGATGGCCGACTACTACGCGCCGGTGCGCGCGGGGTCCGACATCGCCTTCCTCGCCGGGGTCATCAACTACCTGCTGAGCAACGACAAGATCCAGACCGAGTACGTCCGCAACTACACCAACGCGCCCTTCATCGTCGGGCCCGACTACAAGTTCGAGGACGGCCTGTTCAGCGGCTACAACGCCGAGAAGCGCAACTACGACCCCAAGTCGTGGGGCTACGCGCTCGACGAGGCCGGCATGGCCAAGGTCGACATGAGCATGCAGGACCCGAACTGCGTGCTGCAGGTGATGAAGCGGCACTACTCGCGCTACACGCCCGAGCTGGTGAGCCGCATCACGGGCACGCCGCAGGACAAGTTCCTCAAGGTCTGCGAGTACATCGCGAGCACCAGCGTGCCCACGCGCACCATGACCATCATGTACGCGCTGGGCTGGACGCAGCACAGCCAGGGCTCGCAGATGATCCGCACCGGCGCCATCGTGCAGCTGCTGCTGGGCAACATCGGCGTGCCGGGCGGCGGCATGAACGCGCTGCGCGGCCACAGCAACATCCAGGGCCTGACCGACCTGGGGCTGCTGTCGAACTCGCTGCCGGGCTACATGTCGCTCGCGCGTGACAGCGAGCAGAACCTGCCCGACTACTACAAGACCCGCGCGCTCAAGGCGCTGCGGCCCAACCAGATGAGCTTCTGGCAGAACTACCCCAAGTTCTTCGTCAGCATGCAGAAATCGTGGTGGGGCGACGCGGCCACGGCCGACAACGAGTGGGCCTTCCACTACCTGCCGAAGATCGACAAGCTCTACGACGTGCTGCAGGCCTTCGAGCTCATGAACCAGGGCAAGCTCAACGGCTACATCTGCCAGGGCTTCAACCCGGTGGGCTCGTTCCCCGACAAGAAGAAGATCGTCGACGGGCTCTCCAAGCTCAAGTTCCTGGTCACCATCGATCCGCTGCAGACCGAGACCAGCGAGTTCTGGCGCAACTTCGGCGAGTTCCACGACGTCAAGACCGCCGACATCCAGACCACGGTGTTCCGCCTGCCCTCCACCTGCTTCGCGGAAGAGGACGGCTCGCTCACCAATTCCAGCCGCTGGCTGCAGTGGCACTGGAAGGGCGCGGAGCCGCCGGGCGAGGCCAAGGGCGACATCGAGATCGTGGCCGGCATCTTCAACCGCATGCGCCAGGCCTACATCAAGGACGGCGGCGCCTTCCCCGATCCGATCGTCAAGCTGACCTGGCCCTACAAGATTCCACACTCGCCGTCCGCGCAGGAACTGGCGATGGAATACAACGGCCGCGCGCTGACCGACCTGCTCGATCCGAAGGACCCGACCAAGCCGCCAACGGCCAAGGCCGGCGAGCAGCTCGCGGGCTTCGGCCTGCTGCGCGACGACGGCAGCACCGCCAGCGGCTGCTGGATCTACGCGGGCGCCTGGACCCAGGCCGGCAACCAGATGGCGCGGCGCGACAATGCCGATCCCTTCGGCATCGGCATGGTGCAGAACTGGGCCTGGGCCTGGCCCGCCAACCGGCGCATCCTCTACAACGGCGCCTCCACCGACCCGGCCACCGGCAAGCCCTGGATCGCCAAGCGGCCGCTGGTCGCGTGGAACGGCAAGCAGTGGGCCGGCGCCGACGTGCCCGACATCCGCCCCGACGCCAACCCGATGGAGGCCGACGCGGTGCGGCCCTTCATCATGACGGCCGAGGGCGTGGCGCGGCTGTTCGCGCCCACCGGCATGGCCGAGGGTCCGCTGCCCGAGCACTACGAGCCCTTCGAGTCGCCGCTGGTCAACAACCTGATGCACCCGAACAACGAGAAGGCACGCGCCAACCCGGCCGCGCGCATCTTCAAGGGCGACCTCGAGCGGCTCGGCGTGCCGAAGGACTTCCCGTACGTGGCCACCAGCTACCGGCTCACCGAGCACTTCCACTACTGGACCAAGAACGTGCGCACCTCGGCCATCATCCAGCCGCAGCAGTTCGTCGAGATCGGCGAGGAGCTCGCGAAGGAGAAGGGCATCGGCCATGGCGACATGGTCAAGGTGTCGAGCAAGCGCGGCTTCATCAAGGCCGTGGCCGTCGTCACCAAGCGCATCGTCGGGCTGCAGGTCGACGGCCGCACGGTCCACACCGTGGGGCTGCCGAACCACTGGGGCTTCGTCGGCATCGCGAAGCCCGGGTATCTGGTGAACACGCTGACCCCGTTCGTGGGCGATGCGAACACGCAGACCCCGGAATACAAGTCCTTCACCGTGAACATCGAGAAGGCCTGACCGATGTCCTCTCTTCAAACCCTAGACATCCTCGCCCGCTCGGCCACCACCACGCCCTCGCCCGAGGTCCGCAACCGCCCGCAGGTGCAGCAGGTCGCGAAGCTGATCGACGTGTCGACCTGCATCGGCTGCAAGGCCTGCCAGGTCGCGTGCATGCAGTGGAACGACCTGCGCGACGAGGTCGGCACCACGCACGGCACCTACGACAACCCGGTCGACCTCACGCCCTCCTCATGGACGGTGATGAAGTTCTCCGAGGTCGAGCCCGAGGCCGGCAAGCTCGAGTGGCTGATCCGCAAGGACGGCTGCATGCACTGCGACGACCCCGGCTGCCTGAAGTCGTGCCCCTCGCCGGGCGCGATCGTCAAGTACGCCAACGGCATCGTCGACTTCATCAGCGAGCATTGCGTGGGCTGCGGCAACTGCGTCACCGGCTGCCCCTTCGACGTGCCGCGCATCAGCAAGGCCGACAACAAGGCCTACAAGTGCTCGCTGTGCTCCGACCGCGTGGGCGTGGGCCTCGAACCGGCCTGCGTGAAGGCCTGCCCCACGGGCGCGCTGCACTTCGGCACCAAGGAGGACATGCACGAGTACGCCTCGGAACGCATCGTCGACCTCAAGGAACGCGGCTTCTCGAACGCCGGCGTCTACGACCCGGCCGGCGTCGGCGGCACGCACGTCATGTACGTGCTGCAGCATGCCGACCGGCCCGGCCTCTATGCCGGCCTGCCGAAGGATCCGCAGATCAGCCCGCTGGTCTCGCTGTGGAAGGGCGTGGCCAAGCCGCTCGCCATGGTGGCGATGATCGGCGCGGTGGTCGGCAGCTTCTTCCACTACATGAAGACCGGCCCGATCGAGCCCAAGGAAGACCATCCGGACGCCGACCTCGACGGCAAGCCCGACGAGGTGGTGGTGATCGAGGAACCGCCGGCATCGGCCCGAGGAGAGACCCGAGGAGAGACGCGATGACCCGCTACTACCTTCGCCGCTACCGCGATGCCACGCGCATGAACCACTGGTTCGTCGCGATCATGTTCTTCGCGGCCGCGCTCTCGGGGCTGGCCTTCTTCCATCCGGCGCTGTTCTTCCTCACCAACCTGTTCGGCGGCGGGCCGTGGACGCGCATCCTGCATCCCTTCCTCGGTGTGCTGATGGTGCTGGGCTTCGCGTTCCTGTTCTTCACCATGTGGCGCGAGAACATGCTCGACCGCGGCGACCGCGAATGGATCGCCAACGCGCCGAAGATGCTCAAGGGCGACAAGTCGAGCATGCCGCCGGTGGGCAAGTACAACGCGGGCCAGAAGCTGGTGTTCTGGGCCTTCGGCATCAGCCTGCTCCTGCTGCTGGTCACGGGCTTCATGTTCTGGAGCCCGTGGTTCGTCCACTTCTTCCCGATCCTCGTGCGGCGCATCGCGGTGGTGGTGCATGCGGCCTCGGCCGTGGTGCTGATCCTCTCGGTGATCACGCACATCTATGCCGCCATCTGGGTCAAGGGCACCCTGCGCGCGATGACGCGCGGCACCGTCACCGAAGGCTGGGCCAAGCTCAATCATCCGCTGTGGCATCGCAAGATGACGCGCGGCGAATGAGCATCCACCCTGCATTGCGATCCGGGCGATTCGCTGTAGAGTCGTCCGGATGAGCAGCAGCCCACCGATCCGCACCACGCGCGTCCTCGAGCCCGAGCAGATCGCCATGCAGGCGGGGCGGCAGATGCCCTTCCTGCGGCTGCCGGTGCGCGCCGCGGCCTTCTCCGACCGGCAGCTGCGGCTGCGCCAGCTCGCGGCCTCGCACCCGATGCGCGAGTACCTGATCTTCATCGCCGACCTCGCGCAGGCCCAGCACCAGGTGCTGCAGGACCACGCGCCGGTCGCGCTGCCCGAGGCCGAGGCGCTCGAGGCCGCGTCGCGCGCGCTCAAGCCGCCGCTGCCGGCCTTCGGCTGGCCGCGCGATCCGGTCTGGCGCGCCGAGCTGCGCCGCCTGCTCGGCCTGTTCCGCGCGCGGCTGTCCGACGGCCCGGCACGCGACACGCTCGACCGCGTGGTCGCGGCGGACGACGACTGGCTCGAGCAGCAGGCCGACAGGCTGTCGCGCCGCATCATGTTCGGCCTCGACCTCGCGGCCGCGCCGCTGATCGCGGCCGGCCTGCAGGTCTACTGGACGCAGCTCGTGCTGCAGGTGGCGCAACGGCATGGCGAGAACATCTTCGGCCGCACCGACCCCGGCAACCTCTGCCCCTGCTGCGGCAGCGCGCCCACCGCGAGCATCACGCGCATCGGCGCCGACGAGGCGGGCTTCCGCTACCTGCACTGCGCGCTGTGCGGCACCGAGTGGCACTACGTGCGCATCAAGTGCACGCATTGCGAGAGCACCAAGGGCATCCACTTCGAATCGCTGACGCCCGAGCCCGGTGTCGCGCTGCCTGCCACCGGCGCGCGCGAGGGCGCGGTCAAGGCCGAGTGCTGCGACACCTGCGGCCACTACCTCAAGCAGATCGCGATGGAGAAAGACCCCGAGGTCGAACCGGTGGCCGACGACCTCGCGAGCGTCACGCTCGACCTGCTGGTGTCGGAGAACGGCCACCAGCGCAGCGGCCACAACCTGATGCTGCTGTTCGGCGACCCCGAAATCCCCGACGACGGCGGAGGCGGCTGATGGCAGCGCCCGAAGAGTCCGTGGTCCACGGCTCGACGGCAAGGCCCCAGGATCTGCCTTCTGTCGATCGACTGCTGCGCGCTCCCGCCGCGCAGGCCCTCGTGGCCGAGCATGGCCACACGCTGGTGGCCGGCGAGGCCCGCGCACTGCTCGATGCCTTGCGCGCGCGTGCCCTGGCCGGCCAGTTGCCCGCCGCCGAGGTGCAGGCCGGCGCGCTCGACGCCACGCTCGCGCAGCGCATCGCGCAACGCCTCGCGCCGCGCATGCGCAGCGTGCTCAACCTCACCGGCACCGTCATCCACACCAACCTCGGCCGCGCGCTGCTGGCCGATGCCGCGCTGCAGCGGCTGCTCGAGGTCATGACCTCGCCCAACAACCTCGAGTACGACCTCGCCACCGGCAGCCGTGGCGACCGCGACTCGCTGGTCGAAGACCTGCTGCGCACCATCACCGGCGCCGAGGCCGCGACCGTGGTCAACAACAACGCGGCCGCGGTGCTCTTGACCATCGCGGCGCTGGCGCGCGAGCGCGAGGTGATCGTCTCGCGCGGCGAGCTGGTCGAGATCGGCGGCGCCTTCCGCATGCCCGACGTGATGGCCAGCGCGGGCGCGCAGATGGTCGAGGTCGGCACCACCAACCGCACCCATCCGCAGGACTACGAGCGCGCCATCAACGCGCGCACCGCGCTCGTGATGAAGGTCCATACCAGCAACTACGCGGTGCAGGGCTTCACCGCCGCGGTCGACGAGGCCACGCTGGCCGGCATCGCCCATGCGCGCGGCGTGCCGCTGGCCACCGACCTCGGCAGCGGCTCGCTGGTCGACCTCGCGCACTACGGCCTGCCGCGCGAGCCGCTGCCGCAGGAGATGCTCGCGGCCGGCTGCGACGTGGTCACCTTCTCGGGCGACAAGCTGCTCGGTGGCCCGCAGGCCGGCCTCATCGTCGGCAGCAAGGAGGCCGTGGGCCGCATCCGCAAGTTCCCGATGAAGCGCGCGCTGCGCATGAGCAAGCTGCCGCTGGCCGCGCTCGAGGCCACGCTGTCGCTCTACCTGCGGCCCGAGCGCCTCGCGAAGGACCTGCCGACGCTGCGCCTGCTCACGCGCCCGGCCGATGCGATCCGCGAGCTGGCGCAGGCGCTGCTGCCCGCCGTGCGCGAGGCCGTGGCGCCGCGCTTCACGGTCGAGGTGGTGCCGCTGCTCGGGCAGATCGGCTCGGGCTCGCTGCCCATCGAGCGCCTGCCCTCGGCCGGCCTCGCGCTGGCGCCGGCCGGCACCGCGAAGAAAGGCCTCGGCACCGCGCTCGATGCGCTCGCCACCGCACTGCGCGGCCTGCCCTTGCCGGTCATCGGCCGCATCGCCGAGGACCGGCTGCTGCTCGACCTGCGCTGCCTGGAAGACAGCGCCCCCTTCTCGGCCCAGCTCGCCCTGTTGCGCGAGCGGCTCCAGTGATGTCCCTCAACCCCGACCTCAGGAGAATGCGATGAACCCGCTCGACGCGCTCGCCGATATCGACAAGGAAGTCCTCCAGCCGCTGGCCCCCCGCACCGATGCCGAGGCGCGGTTCCCGCGCGAGGCGATCGAGGCGCTCGGCAAGGCCGGCCTGCTCGGCCTGGTCTCGGCCACCGCGGTGGGCGGCCAGGGCCTGGGCCTCAAGGAGGCCGCGCAGGTGGTCGCGCAGCTCGCGCAGACCTGCCCCTCCACCGCGATGGTGGTCTGCATGCACTACTGCGCCACCGCGGTGCTCGAGCAGCAGGGCCCCGAGGCCGTGCGCAAGGCGGTCGCCGAAGGCCGCCACCTGAGCACGCTGGCCTTCTCCGAGGCCGACTCGCGCAGCCACTTCTGGGCTCCCACCGGCACCGCGCGCGCCGACGGCGACGGCGTGGTGCTCGATGCGCGCAAGAGCTGGGTCACCTCGGCCTTCGAGGCCGACAGCTATGTGTGGTCGAGCAAGCCGCTGGCCGCCGAAGGCGCGAGCACGCTGTGGCTGGTCGGCGCCAAGGCCGAGGGGTTGAGCCAGCCCGGACGCTTCGACGGCCTGGGCCTGCGCGGCAACGCCTCCACGCCGATCGCGGCGAAGGGCGTGCGCGTCGCCGCGAGCGATCGCCTCGGCGAGGACGGCAAGGGCTTCGACACCATGATGGGCGTGGTGCTGCCCTGGTTCTCGGTGCTCAGCGCCGCCTGCTCGGTGGGCCTGATGAACGGCGCCCTGGCGCGCGCCATCGGCCACGTGAGCCAGACGAAGCACGTGCACCTCGACAGCTCGCTGGCCGACCTGCCCACCATCCGCGCCTACCTCGCGCGCGCCCGCATCCAGGCCGACATGGCGCAGGCCCTGCTCGACGACACCATCGCCGCCATCGGCGCGGGCCGTGCCGACACCATGCTGCGCGTGCTCGAGGTCAAGGCCGCCGCGGCCGAGTCCGCGCTGACGGTCACCGACACCGCGATGCGCGTGTGCGGCGGCGCGGCCTTCCGCAAGGAGGCGGGCATCGAGCGGCTGTTCCGCGACGCGCGCGCCTCGAGCGTGATGGCGCCGACCTCCGACGTGCTCTACGACTTCATCGGCAAGGCCATCACCGGCCTGCCGCTGTTCTGAGGAGGCGCCCGTGTCCGAACCGACGCTGATCATGGGCGCCGTGGCCTACGCGCCCAAGGTCGTCACCATCTGGGAAGGCTTCAAGGCCTTCTTCGCGCAGCACGGCCTGGCCTTCGACTACCTGCTGTATTCGAACTACGAGCGCCAGGTCGAGGCGCAGTTCGACGGCAGCATCCACCTGGCCTGGAACTCGCCGCTGGCCTGGGTGCGCGCCGATCGCATCGCACGTTCGCGCGGCCAGCAGGTGCGCGCCGTGGCCATGCGCGACACCGACTGCGACCTGCGCTCGGCCATCGTGGTGCGCGCCGACAGCCCGGTGCAGTCGCTCGACCAGCTGCGCGGCAAGACCATCGGCTTCGGCGCGGCCGATTCGCCGCAGGCCACGCTGATCCCGCTCGACCACCTGCGCGGCGCGGGCCTGGTGCAGTCGCGCGACTTCCATCCCCGCCTGTTCGACGTGCTCGGCGGCAAGCATGGCGACCACATCGGCGGCGAGCGCGACGCGGCCGTGGCGCTGCGCGCTGGCGAGATCGACGCCTGCTGCCTGATCGACGGCAACCTGCTGGCCTTCGGCCTCGACGGCACCCTGCCCGCGGGCAGCACGCGCGTGCTGGCGCGCACCGGCGCCTACGACCACTGCAACTTCACCACCAGTCCCGACGCGCCGGCCGCGCTCATCGAGCGCTTCGTGTCGCTGCTGATGGCGATGCGCTGGGACGACCCGCAGGTGCGCCCGCTGCTCGAGCTCGAGGGCCTGCGCGAATGGCGCGCCGGCCGCACCAGCGGCTATGCGCTGCTCGAGCGCGCGGTCGACGACGAGCGTTTCTACGACGGCGATGGCCGCATCACCGCCACCGGCTATCGATATTGAGTCGCTGGGCCTCGACCAGGGCGCCCTGCTGCTCATACGCCGCGCGCTGGCCGAGCGGCCCGTGGGCGGCGAGTTGCGCGTGCGCGGCACGGCGCCGGCCTGGGAGTTGCACCTGGAGGCCTGGTGCCGCGGCCAGGGCCATCCGCTGCGCTTCGAGCAGGACGACGAGGGCATGACGCTCGCCCGCATCACGCGCGGCCCGCATGCCGAGGGCCGCTGGCGCGGCGCGCAGCCCACCGGCCATGCGATTGGCGGCACCGAGGCCGATGCCTTGCCGGGCTGGGGACTGGCCGCGCGCGGCGCGACGGTCGAGGCCGGCAGTCCCGACTTCTTCTTCTCGCTGCACCGGCGCCACGAGCTCTGGGCCGCCACCGCGGGCGAGCTCTACGCGCAGGCCGCGGCGGCCCAGTGGGACCCGGCCACCGCCATCGACTGGGCGGCGCCGTTCGAACTGCCGCCGGCCATCGAGGCCGCGGTGGTGCAGGTGATGACCTACCTGATCGAGAACGAGAACGCCGCGCTGCTGGTGCCCGCGCGCCACCTGGGCCAGATCCATCCGCACTTCCGCGAGGTGCTGCAGCTGCTGGCGCTGCAGTGCGCCGACGAGGCGCGGCACATCGAGGTCTTCACGCGGCGTGCCACGCTGCGCGGCCACGAGCCCGCGCTGTCGACGGCCGGCGGCCAGGCCTCGCTGCGCACGCTGTTCGAGGCGCCCGACTTCTCGATCGCCACCTTCCTGCTGGCCGTGCTCGGCGAGGGCAGCTTCGTCAACCTGCTCAACTTCCTGCAGGCGCATGCGCCCGACCCGGTGACGCGGCAGATCGCGCGGCTCGCCGCGCGCGACGAGGCGCGCCACGTGGCCTTCGGCATGGCGCACCTCGAGTACCGGCTGTCGGTACAGCCCGAGTTCCAGGCCCGGCTGCGCAACGCGATCGAGCTGCGCTACGACGCGCTGGCCGCCACCGCGGGCCTCAACGAGGAAGTGTTCGACGCGCTGGTGCTGCTGGCCGCGGGGGCGCTGTCGCCGGTGGCCGTCGCGCGCGGCCACGCGGCCGTGCAGCAGCTGCAGCGCGACATGGCGGCGGGCCGGCGCGCGCGCCTCGCGCGGCTGGGCTTCGCGCGCGCCGAGGCCGAGCGGCTGTCCGAACTGCACACGCGCAATTTCATGTGATGCTCGCGCCATGATCATCGGAACCGCAGGCCACATCGACCACGGCAAGACCTCGCTGGTGCGCGCGCTGACCGGCGTCGACACCGACCGGCTGCCCGAGGAGAAGCGCCGCGGCATTTCGATCGAGCTCGGCTATGCCTACCTGCACGCGCCCGAGGGCGTGTCGCTGGGCTTCGTCGACGTGCCGGGCCACGAGCGCCTGCTGCACACCATGCTGGCCGGCGCCACCGGCATCGAGCATGCGCTGCTGGTGGTGGCGGCCGACGACGGCGTGATGCCACAGACGCGCGAGCACCTCGCGGTGGTGGCGCTGCTCGGCGTGCGCGGCGCCACGGTGGCGATCACCAAGATCGACCGCATCGACCCCGCGCAGCGCGCGGCGCGGCTGGCCGAGGTGGGCGCCGAGGTCGAGGCGCTGCTGGCGCCGACGCCGCTGGCGGGCGCGCCGGTGTTCGCGGTCTCGGCCGTCACGGGCGAGGGCATCGAGGCGCTGCGCGCCCGGCTCGTGGCCGTGGCGCGCGACGAGCGCGCGCGCGAGCCCGGCCTGGCCTTCCGCCTCGCGGTCGACCGCGCCTTCACGCTCGCGGGCGTCGGCACGGTGGTGACCGGCACCGCCTTCAGCGGCGAGGTGCGCGTGGGCGACGAGCTGCGCATCGCGCCCGGCGACCGCGTGGTGCGGGTGCGCGGCATCCATGCGCAGAACCGGCAGGCCGAGCTGGCGCAGGCGGGCCAGCGCTGCGCGCTCGCGCTCGCGGGCGTGGCCAGGGACGAGGTGCATCGCGGCGAGTGGATCTGCGCACCCTCGATCGCGCTGGCCACCGACCGCATCGACATCGAACTGAGCCTGTGGCCCGGCGAGGCCAAGGCGTTGCGCTCGGGCACCACGGTGCATGCGCACCTGGGCGCGAGCGACACCATGGCCTCGCTCGCGCTGCTCGACCGCGAACTGCTGCAGCCCGGCGAGACCGCGCTCGCGCAGCTGGTGCTGCGCGAGAAGATCGCCGCCTGGCACGGCGACCGCGGCGTGCTGCGCGATGCCTCGGCCACGCGCACCATGGCCGGCGCGCGCGTGCTCGATCCCTTCGCGCCGGTGCGCTACCGGCGCACGCCCGAGCGTCTGGACACGCTCGCGGCCTGGCGCCTCGCAGCGCGCGACGAGCGCATCGCGGCCCTGCTGCGCCATGCGCCGCTGGGCCTCGACACCGCGCAGGTGGCGCGCGCCCTCTCGCTGGCCGACGAGGCCGCGCTGCCGCTGCCCGGCGATGCGCAGCGCGTCGCCGGCACCGCCATCGCGCGCGAGCAGCTCGACGCGCTCGAGGCCCGGATCGTGGCGCGGCTCGACGACTTCCACCGCGACGCGCCCGACGAGGTCGGCCCCGACGCGCGCCGCCTCAAGCGCCTGGCCGGCCCGCGCACCGGCGATGCGCTGTGGCGGCATGCGGTCGAATCGCTGGTGGCGCGCGGCGCGCTGGTGCGCAGCGGCACCTGGCTGCACCGCCCCGACCATGCGGCGCGGCTCGGCGAGGCCGAGCAGAAGCTCGCGCAGAAGCTGTTGCCGAAGCTGGCCGATGGCGGCTTCGATCCGCCCTGGGTGCGCGACCTCGCCAAGGACTGCGGCGCGAGCGAGGCCGTGGTGCGCCAGACGCTCGCGAGCCTCGCGCGGCGCGGCGAGGCCTTCCAGGTGGTCAAGGACTTGTACTATCCGCAGGCGACGGTCGAACGCCTGGCGGCGATCGCGCGCGATTGCCTGCAGGGGCCCGAGGGCCTGCAGGCCGCGAGTTTCCGGGACGCGACCGGACTGGGCCGCAAGCGCGCGATCCAGCTGCTGGAGTTCTTCGACCGGGTCGGGTTCACGCGGCGCGTGAAGGACACGCACCTGCTGCGGCCCGACACGGTGCTGTTCGAGGCACGGCCGTGAAGAGCCGTGCACATGGGAGGGGATCGTCCCTGGTGGGGCGGCCGGGCTTCAAACCCGGTGGGTGGCGCCAGTCGTCGCCGGGAAGGTTCGACTCCTTCCCCCTTCCGCCTTTTGGCGGGCATTCGCCTGCTGCGCAGCCCGATCTCGGCGCTGCGATGCTCGACGTACCCATGTACGTCTGCGCTTCTCGCACCGACCTCGGGCTGCTCGCTACGGCGACTGCCCACCAAAAGCTTGGGCGATGGGCAACTGTATGGTCAGGGGACGACGCGCAGCGAGGGGCCGTTCGCTTCCACGCGGCCGATGACGGCGGCGCGGTCGAAGCCCTCGTCGCCGAACACCTTCAGCACGGCATCGACGGCCGCCGGCGCGCAGCTCACGAGCAGGCCGCCCGAGGTCTGCGGATCGCTGAGCAGCGCCTGCGCGGTCGGCGGCAGGCCCGCGGCGAGTTCGACCTCGGCGCCGTAGCCGGCCCAGTTGCGGCCCGAAGCGCCGGTGACGAAACCCTCGGCGACCATGGCCTCGACGCGGTCGAGCAGCGGCACGCGCGACCATTCGACGACAGCCGAGAGCTTCGCGCCGCGCGCGAGCTCGAGCGCATGGCCCGCGAGGCCGAAGCCCGTGACGTCGGTCAGCGCATGCACGCCCTCGAGCGCCGACAGCGCGATGCCGGGGGTGTTGAGCTTCGTCGTGTTCTCGATCAGCTGGCGGTAGCCGGTCTCGGACAGCTGCTCCTTCTTGAGCGCGGCCGAGAGCACGCCGACGCCCAGCGGCTTGCCCAGCACCAGCACGTCGCCCGCCTTCGCATCGGCATTGCGTCGCACGCGGTCGGGATGCACGAGGCCCATGGCGACGAGCCCGTAGATCGGCTCGACCGAATCGATGGTGTGGCCGCCCGCGATCGGGATGCCGGCGGCGCGGCAGACGTCCTGGCCGCCGCGCACGATCTCGGCAATGACCTCCACCGGCAACTGGTTGATCGGCATCGCGAGGATGGCCAGCGCCATGATCGGCCGCCCGCCCATGGCGTAGACGTCGCTGATGGCGTTGGTCGCAGCGATGCGGCCGAACTCGTAGGGGTCGTCCACGATCGGCATGAAGAAGTCGGTGGTGGCGATCAGCGCCTGCTCGTCGTTGAGCTTGTAGACGGCCGCGTCGTCGGCGGTCTCGATGCCCACCATGAGCTCGGGCGGGATCAGGCCGCCGCCATGGTTCTTGAGAATCTGCGAGAGCACGCCGGGCGCGATCTTGCAGCCGCAGCCGCCGCCATGAGAGAAACTCGTGAGCCGCAGCGGCGCGAGCGGATTCAGCAATGAAGTCGAGGCAGGATCGGTCATGTCGAAGTCCGTCGAGGATGGAGCAGGCGCCATTATCGAAGCGCCCGCGCCGCCCCGCTCCATGCCCGCCGCACACCCCTTTTCCCCCACCCGAACCGAAGGTCTTCCCATGAAAAAGCCCCTGCGTCTCGCGCTCGCGCTCACGCTCTCCCTCGCCGCCGTCGGCGCCTTCGCGCAGGGCGTGCTGCGCGTCTCGGCCATTCCCGACGAGGCGCCGACCGAGCTGCAGCGCAAGTTCACGCCGCTGGGCGACTACCTCAAGAAGGAAACCGGCATGGAGGTGCAGTTCACGCCCGTGACCGACTATGCCGCCGTGGTCGAGGGCCTGGCGACGAACAAGATCGACCTCGCCTGGCTCGGCGGCTTCACCTTCGTGCAGGCGCGCATCCGCACCAACGGCGGCGCGGTGCCGATCGTGCAGCGCGCCGAGGACGAGGTCTTCACCAGCAAGTTCATCGTGCCGCTGGACAGCAGCGCGAAGACGCTCGCGGACCTCAAGGGCAAGACCTTCGCGTTCGGCGCGCCCTCCTCCACCTCGGGCAGCCTGATGCCGCGCTACTTCCTGCTGCAGGCCGGCATCAACCCCGAGAAGGACTTCAAGACGGTCGCGTTCTCGGGCGCGCACGATGCCACGGTGGCCTTCGTGGCCGCCTCGCGCGCCGAGGCCGGCGTCCTCAACGCCTCGGTGTGGGACAAGCTGGTGGAAGCCAAGAACCCCAATGCGCTCAAGGTGCGCGTGCTCGCGACCACGCCGACCTACTACGACTACAACTGGACCGTGCGCCCGGGCCTCGACGCGGCGCTCACGAAGAAGCTCACCGACGCCTTCCTCAAGCTCGATCCGGCCAACCCGGCGCACAAGGAGATCATGGCGCTGCAGCGCGCGAGCAAGTTCATCCCGACCCAGTCGTCGAACTACGACGGCATCGAGACGGCGGGCAAGTCGGCCGGCCTGATCAAGTAAGCACCAGGGAGAGAAAGCGCGCATGGGTTTCTCGCTCGACGGCGTGGGCGTGGTGCACCCCAACGGCCAGCGCGCGCTGGCCGGGGTGACGCTCGCGGCGCGCGACGGCGAACGCCTCGCGGTCATCGGCCCTTCGGGCGCGGGCAAGACCACGCTGCTGCGCGTGCTCGGGGCCGCGCTGCGACCCGGCGAAGGCGAGGTGCGAACGCTCGACGCGCAGCCCTGGCAACTGCCGGCCGCTGCGCTCAGGAAATTGCGCGCGCGCATCGCCACCGTGCACCAGGCACCGCCGATCGCGCCGCGGCTGCGCGTGGTCACGGCCGTGCTCGCGGGCCGGCTCGGCCAGTGGTCGAGCTGGCGCGCGCTGGCCTCGCTGTTCCATCCTTCCGACATGGCCGGCGCGCACGAGGTGCTGGCGCGCCTGTCGCTCGAGGACCGCCTGTTCGAGCGCTGCGACCGGCTCTCGGGCGGGCAGTTGCAGCGCGTGGGCATCGCGCGCGCGCTCTACCAGCGGCCGGCGCTGCTGCTGGCCGACGAGCCCGTCTCCGCGCTCGACCCCACGCTGGCCGATGCCGCCGTGGGCCAGCTGGTCGCGCAGAGCGAAAGCACGGGCGCGACGCTGGTCGCCTCGCTGCATGCGGTGGACCTGGCGCTGCGCTGGTTTCCGCGCGTGGTCGGCATGCGCAACGGGCAGCTGATGTTCGACCTGCCGACCGCCGAGCTCACGCCCGCGCTGCTCGACGCGCTCTATGCCAGCGAGGGCGGCGTGGCACTGCAGCGCGCGCCGCAACCCGTCGCGGCCGAGGCGGCCTTCCAGCGGCCGGGCTGCGCTTGACCGCGAGCGCCGTCCACCGCGATCCGCAGGCGCGGCGCCGGCTCGGCTTCGGGCTCGCCGCGCTGGTCGTCGCGTGGCCGATGCTGACGCTGGCCGAGTTCAAGCCCTGGGCGCTGTTCGGCAGTGGCAACCTCGCGGTCATCGGCGGCTTTCTCGCGGGCTTCCTTCCGCCCGATGGCTCGCCCGCCTTTCTCGCGCTGCTCGCCAAGGCCACGCTCGAGACGCTGGCCATGGCCACGGCCGGCACCGCGCTCGCGCTGCTGATCGGCGCACCGCTGGCCTTCGTGACGACGCGCGCGCTGTCGATCTCGCGCATCGGCCCCGGTCCGGGCCGCGTGCGCGCGGGCATCGTGCGGCAGGCGGCGCGCTGGCTGCTGATGGTGCTGCGCGCGATCCCCGAGATCGTCTGGGCGCTGCTGTTCGTGCGCGCGCTGGGCCTGGGTCCCGCGGCCGGCGTGCTGGCGCTGGCCATCACCTATGGCGGCATGCTCGGCAAGGTCTACGCCGAGATCCTCGAATCGACCGACACCCGCCCCGCGCGCGCGCTGCTCGAGGCCGGCAGCGGCCGGCTCGCGGCGCTGTGCTATGGCCTCTTGCCGCACACGGCGCAGGAGCTGGCCTCGTACACCGTGTACCGCTGGGAATGCGCGGTGCGCGCCTCGGTGGTGATGGGCTTCGTCGGCGCGGGCGGGCTGGGCCAGCTGATGGACCAGTCGATGAAGATGCTCAACGGCGGCGAGGCCAGCAGCATCCTGCTGGTGTTCCTGCTGCTGGTGCTGCTGGCGGACGTGCTGAGCAACGCGCTGCGCAGGCTGCTCGCATGAACCTGCCGCCACGCCCACCGCCCTGCCTGCGCTGCCGCATCGCGCTGCTGCTGATCGCGGCGGCGGTGGTCGCGAGCTTCGTCTACCTCGGCATCGATTACCGCGCGCTGGGCTCAGCCGAGTCGCTCGCGCTCATGGGCAAGTTCATCGCCGAGTTCTTCCCGCCCGACCTCTCGGGCGGCTTCCTCGCCAAGGTCGTCCATGGCGCGCTGCAGACGCTCGCGGTGTCGGCGCTCGGCACGGTGCTCGCGGCGCTGGCGGGTGCCCTGCTCGCGCTGCCCGCTTCCGGCCGCGCCGGCTGGCTGCCGCGCCACACGGCGCGCTTCGTCCTCAACCTGCTGCGCAGCGTGCCCGAGCTGGTCTGGGCCGCGCTGATGGTGCTGGCCGCGGGCATCGGGCCCTTCGCGGGCGCGCTCGCGCTGGCGCTGCACACCACGGGCGTGCTGGGCCGCCTGTTCGCCGAGGCGCTCGAGAACGCGCCGCGCGAACCCGAGCACGCGCTGACGCTCTCGGGCGCCGGCCCGGTCGCGGCCTTCAGCTATGCCAGCCTGCCGATCGTGCTGCCGCAGTGGGTGGCCTACACGCTCTACCGCTGGGAGATGAACATCCGCATGGCCGCGGTGCTGGGCTTCGTGGGCGGCGGCGGGCTCGGGCAACTGCTGTACTTCCACCTCTCGATCTTCCAGCAGCAGCAGGCGATGACGGTGCTGCTCGCGATGTTCGTGCTGGTCACGCTGGTGGACTTCGCGAGCGCTCGCTTGCGCCGGGGACTCGGTCCCGCCTACGCCTGAAGCCTCGGGGCGACAATCGGGGGCATGAGGTTCCCGCCATGAGTCACCGCCAGCCCGTGCGGGTCGTCGACCGCCACGCCTTCGACACGATCATCGATGCCCGCTCGCCGGCCGAGTTCGCGCTCGACCGCATCCCGGGCGCCATCAACTGCCCCGTGCTCGACGACGAGGAGCGCCGCATCGTCGGCACCGTCTACGTGCAGACCGGCGCCTTCGAGGCGCGCCGCATCGGCGGCGCGATGGTCGCGGCCAACATCGCGAGACATCTGCGCGACACGCTGGCCGACCGGCCCGAGAAGTGGAAGCCGCTGGTCTACTGCTGGCGCGGCGGCATGCGCAGCGGCTCGATGGTGACCTGGCTGCGGCTGGTGGGCTGGGACGCGCAGCAGCTCGCGGGCGGCTACAAGAGCTTCCGGCGCCACGTGATCTCGCAGCTCGATGCGCTGACGCCGCGGCTCGACCTGCGCGTGATCTGCGGCGCCACCGGCAGCGCCAAGACCCGCGTGCTGCATGCGCTGGCCGCGCGCGGCGAGCAGGTGCTCGACCTCGAGGACTTCGCGCACCACAAGGGCTCGCTGCTGGGTTCGCTGCCGGGCGTGGCGCAACCCTCGCAGAAGCATTTCGAGACCCGCATCGCGACGGTGCTCGAAACCGTGGATCTGACACGCCCGCTGTACGTCGAGGGCGAGAGCATCCGCATCGGCCGGCTCTCGCTGCCGCTGTCATTGGTGGCGAAGATGCGCGCCGCGCCCTGCATCGAGGTGGTGGCCACGCCCGAGGCGCGGCTGGCCTACCTGCTGCGCGACTACGCCTACCTCGGCGACGACCGCGCGGCGCTGGCCGGCCAGCTCGGCCTGCTCAAGGAACTGCAGGGCAAGGAAACGGTGGCGCGCTGGCAGCAGTGGGCGCACGAGGCGCAGCTGCCGCTGCTCTTCGCCGAGCTGATGGCGCTGCACTACGACCCGCACTACGAGAAGTCGCAGGAGCGCCATTTCAAGACCTGGGCCACCCGGCGCCGCGTGGCCGCGGCCGACCTCGGCGATCAGGGCATCGAGGCGCTGGCCGACGCGGTGCGCGCGCTCGAGGGCGACGCCAGCCCGTCGGCATAGAGCACGCCGCGCGGCGCGCGGCACAGCCCCCACAGCCGCAGCCCGCTGAGCTCGGCCATGCGCACGCCCATCGCGGTCGGCGCCGAGATGGTGGCCATGGCCGCGATGCCGAGCCGCGCGCACTTGCGCACCAGCTCGTGGCTGCCGCGGCTCGACAGCACCACGAAGCCCGGCTCGCCGAGGCGCCCGGTGCGCGCGAGCCGGCCCAGCAGCTTGTCGAGCGCGTTGTGGCGGCCCACGTCCTCGAGCACCTCGACCAGTTCGCCCTCGAGCGTGGCCCAGCCCGCGGCATGGATCGCGCCGGCGCTGGCATTGAGCAGCTGGCGCGCGGGCAGCGCCGCGAAGGCGCGCAGCACGGTGGGCAGGTCGATGCGCGCCAGCCAGTCGTGCGCGGGCAGCCGTTCGGACGCGAGGTCGAGCGCGGCGAAGCTCTCGACGCCGCAGACGCCGCAGCCGGTGCGTCCCGCGAGGCTGCGCCGGCGGCCCTTGAGGCGCTCGAAGGCGCGCGTGGAGATCTCGAGCCGCACCTCCACGCCGGGCATGCCCTCGGGCAGGCCGGCATCGTGCGCATCGACGGCCTCGACCTCGATGCCGCGGCAGTCGTCGGCGGCGTCGAGGATGCCCTCGCTGAGCGCGAAGCCCAGCGCGAAGTCCTCGAGCTCCTGCGGCGTGGCCATCATCACGGCATGCGAGATGCCGTTGAACACCAGCGCCACCGGCACCTCGGCCGCGAGCGTGTCCTCGCGCGCGATGCCGGCGGGCGGCGCGCCGGCCTCGCCATAGACGCGCACGCCCAGGCGCGAGATCGAGGGCAGCGGTGCGAGTTCGGTGTCGGTGGACATGGCGCGGGAGCGAAGGGGGTGGTCGCCTATTGTGGGCCTGCCCGCCACGGCGGGCCAGGGGCTCAGGCGGCGGGCGCGTCGCTGACGAGGGATTCGGCCAGCGCGCGACCGGCTTCGCTGAGGCGCGCCAGCCAGCGCTCGCCATCGCGCTCGACCGCGATCCAGCCCGGCCCCGGCACGCCGCCGATGGCCGCGTCGCCCATCAGCGCGAGCTGGCGCATCAGCACGCTCGCGCCCTGGCCTAGCCGCTTGCCCAGGCGCGGCAGCGAGACGCTCTCCAGGCCCTCGGCCTCGAACTCGGCCAGCGCGAGCAGGATCGCGGCGGGCAGCGGCAGGGCGTCGTTCGTTGCGTCGGACATGGCGCGCGCGAGCCTCAGGCCGCGACCTCTTCGCCCGTGACCGAGGCCGGGCCTTCCTCGGCCTGCGCGAGGTGCGCCACCAGCATCACGGGAATCGACTTCGAAGTCGGCGTGCCCGCGTTCTCGGCCACCGAGGACAGCGGCACCAGCGGATTGGTCTCGGGGTAGTAGGCCGCGAGGTTGCCGCGCGGGATGTCGTAGGCCACCAGCTTGAAGCGGTCGGCGCGCCGCTCCTGGCCGTCGTCCCACACCGTGAGGATGTCGACCCAGTCGCCGTCCTTGAAGCCCAGCGCGCGGATGTCCTCGGCATGGATGAACACCACGCGGCGCTGGCCGAAGACGCCGCGGTAGCGGTCGTCCATGCCGTAGATGGTGGTGTTGTACTGGTCGTGCGAACGCGTGGTCAGCAGGGTGAAGACCTTCGCATCGCCCTTGCGGCTGTGGCGCGCGCGGGCGCGGTGCACCGGCGTGTCGGTCGGCACCGCATGGGTGAAGAACACGGCCTTGTGCTGCGGCGTGTTCCACACCCGCTCGCTCGCGGTGTTGCGCAGGCGAAAGCCGCCGGGCGTGGCGACGCGCGTGTTGAAGTCCGCGAAGTCGTCGAACACGGCCTCGATCTTGTCGCGGATGCGCGCGTAGTCCTCGATCATCCACAGCCACGGCGTGCGGCTGCGCGCACCGAGCGTGGCGGCCGCGAGGCGCGCGACGATGGCGGGCTCCGACAGCAGCTGCTCCGAGGCCGGCGGGTTGATGCCCATCGAGATGTGCACCATGCTCATCGAGTCCTCCACCGTCACGCCCTGCGCGCCGGCGGCCTGCATGTCGATCTCGGTGCGGCCCAGGCAGGGCAGGATCAGCGCCTCGCGCCCGTGCACCACGTGGCTGCGGTTGAGCTTGGTCGCGACGTGCACCGTCAGGTCGCACTGGCGCAGGCCCTTCCAGGTCTGGTAGGTGTCGGGCGTGGCGGCCGCGAAGTTGCCGCCGAGCGCGAAGAACACGCGGCCCTTGCCGTCGAGCATGGCCTGGATCGCCTCCACGGTGTCGAAGCCGTTCTCGCGCGGCGGCTCGAAGCCGAACACCTGCTGCAGCCGGTCGAGCAGCGCGGCCGGCGGCTTCTCCCAGATGCCCATGGTGCGGTCGCCCTGCACGTTGCTGTGGCCGCGCACCGGGCAGGCGCCCGCGCCCTCGCGGCCCATGTGGCCGCACAGCATCAGCAGGTTGACGATCATCTGGATCGTGGCCACCGAATGCTGGTGCTGCGTGATGCCCATGCCCCAGCAGGCGATGACGCGCTTGGCACCCAGGTAGACCTCGGCCGCGGCGCGGATGTCGGCCTCGGACAGGCCCGATTCCTGTTCGAGCAGTTCCCACGACTCGGCGCGCAGGTCGGCGGCCAACGACTCGAAGCCGGTGGTGTGGGTGGCGATGAACTCGCGGTCGAGCAGCGAGGCGCCGTTGGCGGCGATGGACTGGTCGTCGCGCTCGATGACGTGCTTCATCATGCCCTTGAGGGCCGCGAAGTCGCCGCCCACGCGCAGCTGGTAGTAGTGGGTGCTGATCGGCGTCGAGCCCAGCGTGGCCATCTCGAGCTTGCTCTGCGGATCCTGGAAGCGCTCGAGGCCGCGTTCGCGCAGCGGGTTGAAGCTCACGATGCGCGCGCCGCGCCTGGAGGCCGCGCGCAGCTCGCCGAGCATGCGCGGATGGTTGGTGCCGGGGTTCTGGCCGAAGATGAAGATCGCGTCGGCCTTGTCGAAGTCGTCGAGCGTGACCGTGCCCTTGCCCACGCCGATCTGCGGCCGCATGCCGCTGCCGCTGGGCTCGTGGCACATGTTCGAGCAGTCGGGGAAGTTGTTGGTGCCGTACTCGCGCACGAACAGCTGGTAGAGGAAGGCGGCCTCGTTGCTGGCGCGGCCCGAGGTGTAGAAGATGGCCTGGTTCGGATCGGGCAGCGCGTTCAGATGACGCGCGATCAGCTCGAAGGCCGCGTCCCATTCGATCGGGCGGTACTTGTCGCTCGCGCGGTCGTAGACCATCGGGTGCGTGAGCCGGCCCTGGTCCTCGAGCCAGAAGTCGCTCTGCTGCATCAGCTCGGCCACCGTGTGCTTCGCGAACAGCTCGGGCCCGGCGCGACGCGCGGTGGCCTCGGCCGCCACGGCCTTCACGCCGTTCTCGCAGAACTCGAAGGTCGAGGCATGGTTGCGGTCGGGCCAGGCGCAGCCCGGGCAGTCGAAGCCGTCGGGCTGGTTGGCCGACAGCAGGGTCTTCGCACCCTTGATGGGAATGTCCTGCCGCAGCAGCGTGTTCTTCACGCTGCGCAGCGCGCCCCAGCCGCCCGCGGGGCCCTTGTAGAACTCGATCTTCTGTTCGCCGATATCGCCAATGCTCATGCGGCCGAGTGTTCGCCGCGCGCGCCGGGAGCGTCAAATTGAATCGGGACATGCTCCGATTCAAAACGGAAATGACGGGGCCCGCGCCGCGCCGGTTCAGCCCGCGGCGCGCGGCGCCAGCAGCTCCTCGACGAAGCCGATGAAGGCGCGCACCTTGGCGGCCGGCAGGTGGCGCGAGGGATACAGCACGTGCAGCGAGAAGCGCTCGTCGGGCCAGTCGGGAAAGAGGTCGACCAGCTGCCCGGCATCGAGCAGTTCCTGGATGCCCAGCGCCTTGATCTGCGCGATGCCCGCGCCCGCGACGCAGGCGCCGAGGATCGTGCCGGGATCGGTCAGCAGCAGCCGGCCCGCGGTCGGCACCTCGATGGCCTTGCGGCCGCGGCGGAATTCCCAGGCGAAGGGCTGGCCGGTCAGCGGATCGCGCACCTGGATGCAGACATGCCGGGCGAGCTCGGCCGGCTTCGCGGGCCGGCCATGGCGCGCGAGGTAACCGGGCGCGGCCACGGTCGCCACGCGGGTCTCGATCAGCTTGCGCGCCACCAGCGAGGAGGCGGGCGGCGTGCCGAAACGCAGCGCGATGTCGAAGCCCTCGCCCACGAGGTCGCCGAGCTGGTCGCGCGCGATGAGCTCGAGCGAGAGCTGCGGATGCCGCTCGACGAAGCGGTGGATGTGCGGCGCCAGCAGCAGCCGCGAGGTGAAGGCGTCGACGTTGACGCGCAGCCGGCCCTGCACCGCGCCCGCGGAACCGCTGGCGCGCGTCACCGCGTCCTCGATGCCGAGCACCAGCGGATTGATGCTGGCGTAGAGCTCGCGGCCCTCGTCGGTCAGGCCCAGCGAGCGCGTGGTGCGGTCGAGCAGCCGCACGCCGATGCGCGCCTCGAGCCGCGCGATGGCCCGGCTCACGCCCGAGGGCGTGACGCCCAGCGCATCGGCCGCCTTGGCGAAGCTGCCGCTATCGACGACGGCGGCCAGCACGCTGACGTTGGAAAGCAGTCGTCCGTCGAGGGCCATGGATTCATCCGTGATTTGGAGTCATGAATGATATGAGCTGCCCGGCATTTACTCAAAGGCCTGCGATTCCTAGCATTCACCCCGTCGCATTCGTTCAAGGAGAAATCACATGCATGCCATCACTGGAATCACGGGCAAGGTCGGCGGCGCCGCCGCGCGCGCCCTGCTCGCTTCGGGCCAGAAAGTCCGCGCCGTCGTGCGCGATGCCGACAAGGCCCGGCCCTGGGCCGCGCTCGGTTGCGAGGTCGCCGTCGCCGAGATGGAAGACGCCGACGCGCTGGCGCGCGCCTTCGCCGATTGCACCGGCGTGTTCGTGCTGCCGCCGCCGTGCTTCGATCCGCTGCCGGGCTTTCCCGAAGCGCGCGCGGTCATCGCGGCCGTGCGCCAGGCGCTCGAGGCGGCGCGGCCCGCGCGCGTGGTCTGCCTCTCGACCGTGGGCGCGCAGGCCACGCAGCCGAACCTGCTGAGCCAGCGCTCGCTGATGGAGGAAGGCCTGTCGCCCCTGCCGCTGCCGCTCGCGCTGCTGCGGCCGGCCTGGTTCCTCGACAACCTGGCCTGGGACGTGGCACCGGCGCGCGAGCGCGGCGTGCTGCCCGGCTTCCTGCAACCGCTCGATCGGGCGGTGCCGATGGTCTCGACGCTCGACGTGGGCCGCGTGGCGGCCGAGCTGCTGCAGGAGGACTGGCAGGGCCGGCGCGTGGTCGAGCTCGAGGGGCCGGCGCGCGTCACGCAGCACGAGATCGCCGCCACCTTCGCACGCGTGCTCGGCCGGCCGGTGCAGGCCGAGGCCGTGCCGCGCCAGACCTGGGGCGCGCTGTTCCGCGAACAGGGCATGCGCGACCCGGTACCGCGCATCCAGATGCTCGACGGCTTCAACGAAGGCTGGATCGCATTCGAGGGCGACGCCGCGTCGGTGCGCAAGGGGCGCGTGACGCTCGAGGACGTGGTGCGCCAGCTCGTGGCTGCGTGAGCCGCTTCAGGCGCCCGGCGCGTCCTGCATCAGCAGCCCGCGCAGCTTGCTGCGCAGCGGCGTGTCCGCCACGACCGGCACGCCGGCCGCCTCACGCAGCGAGAGCTCGCGGCTCTCGGCGGTGTGCAGGTCGATCTCGCGCACCACCTGGCCGTCCTTGTAGACGAAGGCCACGTCGGCCAGCGCGAGCACGTCCTCGATGTCGTGCGTGATCATCAGCACCGGAATGCCCCAGGCGCGGCGCACCTCGGCGAGTTCTTCGCGCAGCTCGGCGCGCAGCATCGGGTTGAGCGCCGCGAAGGGTTCGTCGAGCAGCAGCACCTGCGGCCGGCAGGCCAGCGCGCGCGCCAGCGCCACGCGCTGCTGCTGGCCGCCCGAGAGCTTCTGCGGCCGGCTGTCGGCCAGCGCGGCCAGGCCGAAGCGATCGAGCAGCGACTGCACGTTGTCGGCCTCGTCGGGCGGCAGGCGACGGCGGCGCCAGGAGGTCAGGCCGAAGGCCACGTTCTCGCGCACCGAGAGGTGCGGGAACAGCGCGTAGTTCTGGAACAGGTAGCCCACGCGCCGCTCGGAGGCCGGCACGTCGATGCCGCCGGCGGCATCGTAGAGCGTGCGGCCGTCGAGCCGCACATGGCCGCCCGCGGGGCGCAGCAGGCCGGCGATGGCCTGCAGGGTGAGCGACTTGCCGGCCCCCGAGGGACCGTAGAGCGCGGCGAAGGGAACGTCGGTCGAGAAGCGCGCGGCCAGGTCGAAGCGGCGGCTGCCGTCGGTGACCGTGAGCTTCAGATCGACATCAATCATGGTTTGCCGAAACCATAGCGCGTGAGCACCTCCTGTGCCGCGTCGCTCGAGAGGAAATCGATGAAGTCCTTGGCCACGGCCTTCTGCTTGCTCTCGGCCACCACGGCGATCGGGTAGGTCACGGGGCTGTTGCCGCTGGGCGTGAGCACGATCTTGACCTTGTCGCCCATCACGGCCGCGTCGGTGCGGTAGACGAAGCCGGCCTCGACCTCGCCGCGGCCCACGTAGTCGAGCACCTGGCGCACGCTGTCGGCCTGCACGAACTTGGGCTCGAGCGTGGTCCAGAGGTTGGCGGCATCAAGCACCTGCTTGGTGTAGCGGCCCACCGGCACGGTGGCGGTCTTGCCCACGGCGATCTTCTTCACGGCCGGGCCGGCCAGGTCCTGCAGGCTCTTGACGCCCACGCCGTCCTTCGACGGCTCGATCAGCACCAGGCTGTTGCTGACGAAGTTCTTGCGCGTGTCGGTGTCGATGTGCTTCTGCTCGACGCCGCGGTTCATGGTCTCCTGGTCCGCGCTCGCGAACACGTCGACCGGCGCGCCCTGGCCGATCTGCTGCAGCAGCACGCCCGAGGCGGCGAAATTGAAGCGCACCGTGGTGCCCGCCTTCGCGGCCTCGAACTTGGGACCGATCTCCTTGAAGGCGTCGGTCAGGCTGGCCGCGGCCGACACGGTGATCTGCTGCGCGGCGGCGCCCAGCGGGATCGCGAGGGCGAGGACGGAAGCGAGGGCGAGGGACGACAAGGCGCGGATGGAACGCATGCGAAGCTCCTGGATGAATCAGCGAAGGGAAAAGAAACGGTTGGACAGCACCAGCACCGTGATCGACAGCAGCGAGGTCACGATCACCAGCAGCAGCGCGAGGTCGTCGTGGCCGGCCTGCACGGCGTCGTAGATCGCCATCGACAGGGTCTGGGTCTGTTGCGGAATCGAGCCGGCCACCATCAGCGAGGCGCCGAACTCGCCCATGGCGCGCGCGAACGCCAGCAGCGTGCCGGCCAGGATGCCGGGCCAGGCCAGCGGCAGGGTGACGCGCACGAACACCGAGAAGCGCGACTGCCGCAGGGTGCTGGCCGCGGCCTCGAGCGAGCGGTCGACGCCCGCGAAGGCGGCGCTGGCCGACTTGAGCACCAGCGGCAGTGCGACCACGGCCGAGGCCACCACGGCGCCATGCCAGCTGAAGATGATGGTGTAGTCGAAGTGCTCGCGCAGCCAGGCCCCGAGCGGGCTGCGCCGGCCCGCCACCACCAGGATGCCGTAGCCGATGACCGTGGGCGGCAGCACCAGCGGCAGCATGAACACCGCCTCGAGCACGCTGTGGCCCCAGAAGCGCTTGCGCGCGAACAGCCAGCCCAGCGCCAGCCCGACGACCAGCGCGAGCACCGTCGCCACGCTGGCGACCTGGATCGACAGCACCAGCGGATGCCAGTCGGTCTGCGTGATGAGCGATTGCGTCGTGTTCATGAAGATACGGCGTAATTGTTGCATGACGCGCCGGCACGGCTCGGCGATGGAACACGGGTTCCAGGTTTTATTAGGGTAAATCCAGTGTGCATCGAGGGTGCGAAGGGTGCACATCCCAAGGCTCCTCCATATACTGGCAGATACAGCGTCGCAGACCTTTACCCCCGGGGCCGCGGCGCCAGATCCACCCCATGTCCCACGAGGACCCCGACCGACCGCCGACCATGCGCGCCTCCGCCCACGACACCGTTGTCCGCTCGATCTCCGGCCGGCCCGAGCTGCGCCAGGTGACGCAGGTCCAGGAATGGCGCGTCGAGCGCACGCTCGACGACGACGGCGGCGTGGTGCTGTCGATCGTGGCGCCGGGCGGCGAGAGCCAGTCCTTCCTGGTCGGCCAGGCCGACGCGCACGACATCGGCGAGGTGCTGCGCCGCAAGGCCGCCTGGGTCGAGCGGCTCGAACACGGGGAACCGCAGCGCTGACCATGAGGTGGCGCCACATGACGGGTGCCGAGCGCATCCTCGAAGTGCTGCTGACGCGGCGTTCGGTCTCGCCGCGCCGGCTGCGGCCGCCCGGCCCCAATCCCGAGGAACTCGACGGCCTGCTGCAGGCCGGCCTGCGCGCGCCCGACCATGGCGCGCTGCACCCCTGGCGCGTGATCGAGTTCAGGCCCGCGAGCCGCGAGGCGCTGGCCGACTGCTTCGAACAGGAGAAGCTGCGCCGCGACCCGCTCGCGAGCCCCGTCGACCTGCGCCGCGCGCGCGAGCACGCGTTGCGGCCGCCGCTGCTGCTGGCCTTCGTGGTCTCGCCGCGCCCGCGCAGCCAGGTGCCCGCGCGCGAGCAGTGGCTCAGTGCCGGCGCGGCGCTCGGCAACATCCTGAGCGCGGCGCACCAACTCGGCTACGGCGCGATCGTGCTGAGCGGCGAGCGCTGCTTCGACGAGACGCTGGCACGCCAGCTCGGCGTGCAGCCCGGCGAGGAGCTGGTCGGCTTCATCAGCGTGGGCACGATCGCGGAGGCACCGCCGCAGCCGCGCGAGACGCTGTCGCAGAACGTGTGGTCGTGCTGGCAGGGCGAGGCGCCGTGGGTGGCGTCGCCCGGCGCGCTGCCGCCGCCGCCGGAAGCCGGCTAGCGCATCCGGTCGTCGGAGCGCGTGTCGGGCAAGCGCTCGAGCCGCGCGCCGAACCAGCCCACGCGCTCGGTCTCGCGCACATCGAAGCGCGGCACGTAGGGCTTGATGTCGAGCACCGGGGTGCCGTCCATCATGTCGTTGCCGCTGAAATGCAGGATGCGGCCCTCCACCGCCGTGAGCCGCACGATCGACAGCCCGAGCCGGTTGGGCCGCGCGGGCGCGCGGGTGGCGAAGACGCCGTGCGAGGCATCGTCGAGGAAGGGCACGACCTCGAGCTTCTCGTTCTCGCAGGCATGCAGCCGCGTGATCAGGATCAGGTAGTCGAAGCCCTCGATGTCGCGCAGCCCCGGCGCGAATTCGGGGTGGACCTCGACGCGGCCCGTCTCCTCGGGCGCGCCCGCGGTCTGGATCGGCATGCCGGTGGCCTCGGTGAAGCGGCTGCGCACCACGCCCACGGGGCGCAGCACGATCTCGTCGCGCGCTTCGGCGCTCATGGCGCGAGCAGCCGCGTGAGGGCGCGGATGTCGGCGGCCGTGGCCAGCCGCGCGGCATTCTCGATCGCGCGGTAGTGCTTGACGATCTCCTCGCCCACGGGCGTGAGCGCCGTGCCGCCGCCGTGCGAACCGCCGGCGGCGGTGTTCACCGCGGGCGAGCTCAGCGCATGGTTCATCTCGTCGATCAGCATCCAGGCACGGCGATACGACATGCCCAACAGCCGGGCCGCGCCCGAGATCGAGCCGGTCTCGGCCACGGCCTCGAGCACGGCGATCTTGCCGGGGCCGATGGCGATGACGTCGTCGCGGTAGACGCGCAGGCGGAACTGGACTTTGGATTTCATGGCGGACGGAAAAAGCGCGGACGTGGGCGAGAAGGGTAAACGATGCGGCGGCCGGGCCGGCCGCCGGATTACCCGATGGCGCGGCCTCGCCCGTCGAAGTCGTCATGTCAGAATGAACACAGCGCCAGGGCCGACCCACGCCGGCTGGCCATCGGATGAGGAATCGAACCATGCGCCCCCTGTCCCTCGAAGCCCCCGGCAGTACCGCGCGCCGGCTGCTCGGCATCGCCGCGATCGTCGCCCTGCTCGCGGGCTGCGCCGGCACGCCGCCCACCGCACCGGCCGCGGCCACGGGCCATGGCCCCTCAACCAGCGACGAGGCCTCGCCGGCCTTCACGGTCTCGGGGGCGGTACTCAGGAGCGCGCGCTTCGACCTCGCCGAGCTGCGCGCCATGCCCGCGACCACGCTCACGGTCGGTGCCGACACCTACACGGGCGTGAGCCTGTGGTCGCTGCTCAACGACCCCGCGGTCGGGCTGCAGGCCGATGCGCGCGTGCGCAACCCGCTGCTGTCGATGTACGTGGTGGCGATCGGCAGCGACGGCTACCGCGCGGTGGTGTCGCTGGGGGAGATGTCGCCGGAGTTCGGCAACAGGACGGCGCTGCTGGCCTATGCGCGCAACGGCACGCCGCTGGGCCGCAACGGCGCGGCACGCCTGGTGGTGGCCGGCGACCAGAAGCCGGGCCGTTCGGTGGCGCGGCTGGCCGCGATCGAGGTGTTCGCGGCGCAGCCTTCGGGGCGCTGACGACGAAGCCGGGGCCGCGGGCCCCGGCGGGGGTTCAGTGGAAGAACTTGGCCGCGCTGATCAGCGTCTTGTAGACGCCCCAGGCCAGCGGAATGCCCACCGCCGCCCAGGCCAGCACCACGACCGCCGGGCTCACCGTGTCGGCACGGCCCGAGCCCTCGCCCACTTCGGAGGCCGCGGCCTTCTCGTGCGCGAGCTTCTTCTCGATGGCGAGCTCGGCGTCGCTCATGAAGTGCTTGTCGGCCACCGGGCGCACCAGCAGGTTGGCGATGAAGCCGATCACCAGCATGCCCACGAGGATGTACATGGTCTGGTTGTAGACCTGCTCGCGCGGCAAGCCCAGGCCGAGCTGGTACTCGCGCATGTAGTTCACGACCACCGGGCCGAGGATGCCGGCCGTGGCCCAGGCCGTCAGCAGGCGGCCATGGATGGCACCGACGAACTGGGTGCCGAACAGGTCGGCCAGGTAGGCCGGCACGGTGGCGAAGCCGCCGCCGTACATCGAGACGATGACGCAGCACGCGCCCACGAACAGCAGCTTGCTGCCCGCGCCGGCCGACGAGGGAATGCTCGCGTAGAGCACCGCGCCGAGCACGAAGAACACGGTGTAGGTGAGCTTGCGGCCGAGCTTGTCGGACAGGCTGGCCCAGACGAAGCGCCCGCCGATGTTGAACAGCGACAGCAGCGCGGTGAAGCCGCCGGCCACGACCGCGATGGCCGCGAGCTGGGTCTTGTCGAGTTCGCCAAACTTTGCCGGCAGGTCGATCAGCGCGCCGCCGAACACTTCCTGCAGCATCGGCGAGGAGATGCCGATCACGCCGATGCCGGCGCTCACGTTCATGCACAGGACCAGCCACACGAGCCAGAACTGCGGAATGCCCCAGACCTTCTTCACGTGCACGTGGCGCTGCGTGATCATGGCGTTGCTGGTCTGCGCGGGCGGCGGCGTCCAGCCGGCCGGCTTCCAGCCCGTGGGCGGCACGCGGTAGCCGAGCGCGCCGGCCATCATGAAGACGAAGTAGCCGATCGCCATCACGACGAAGGTCTGCATCACGCCGACGTCGTGGGCGTCCGAGAAGCGCTTCATGAGGTCGACCGCGAGCGGCGAACCGATCATCGCGCCGCCGCCGAAGCCCATGATGGCCATGCCGGTGGCCATGCCGCGGCGGTCGGGGAACCACTTGATGAGCGTGCTGACCGGCGAGATATAGCCCAGGCCCAGCCCGATGCCGCCGATGACGCCCGAGCCGAGGATCATGAGCCAGAACTGGTGCAGGTGGATGCCCAGCGCCGACAGCAGCATGCCGCCGCACCAGCACAGGGCCGACACCACGCCGGCCTTGCGCGGACCTGCGCGTTCGAGCCAGCCGCCCCACAGGGCCGCCGAGCAGCCGAGGAAGACGAAGAACAGGGTGTACATCCAGCCCAGCGTGGCGACGCGCCAGTCGCAGTTCGTGGCGAACAGCTCGGCGAAGAAGCTCATCTCGCGCGCGCAGGCCTGGGCGCCGGTGCCGGCGGTGGCGAGCGCCTTCGACAGCGGCAGCCAGAACACCGAGAAGCCATAGGCCATGCCGATGCACAGATGGATGGCCAATGCTGCAGGCGGGACCAGCCAGCGGTTGTAGCCGGGGCCGGCGATGATGCGTTCCTTGTCGAGGAAGCCGGGCGCGGCGCCCGAGCCTTGGATGCGATCTCCCTCGAGAACGCCTGCAGTTGAACCTGCCATATCACTCCTAAATTGCCGGATCTGGAAAAACGGACTGTTGAAAATTTCCGGCGGCGGAGTGTGGGCGGCGCGGCCATGCGCCGTCAAATTCGATCGGCGCATGGGCCGATTCAAGAACTAAATGGCGACCGCCATCCGCGCTATTCGCCCAGCGTGCCGCTGTGCAGCGCGGCCTGGGCGAGCCACTCGGGCGTCTGCAGGAAGGCCAGCGCGGCCTCGAGGGCACGCGAGGCACGCACGCCGTCCTGGGTCATGAAGCCGATCGGGGTGAGAACCTCGGGTGCCACCAGCGGCAGGGCCTCGAGCTCGCGGTAGCTGCGCACGGCCGCGACCATGGCGCCGGGCAGCACGCTGCTGACCGTGCCGGCGATGACGGCCAGCACGAGCGCGAGCACGGAGTTGGTCTCGATGGCCGGCGCCACGACGGTGCCGACGGCCTCGCGCAGCGCCTGGTCGACGATGGCGCGGTTGTGCATGTCGGGCGTGAGCAGGCACAGCGGCAGCTTCGCGGCCTCGGCCCAGGCCAGGGGCTTGCCGATGCGCAGCTGGTCGTCGGAGGGCACGGCGGCGCGGCGCAGAAGAAAGTAATGCTCGATGCTCTGCGGCCAGGCAGTGAGCTTGATGCCGGGCATGTGCATGCGTTCGGTGTAGCCGAGCGCGAGATCGACCGAGAGGCTCTCGAGGCCGGTCTCGAGTTCCTGCGAACTCATGGAGATGACGCCGGGCACGATGCCCGGATGGCGCTGGTGCAGCATGGCCGCGAAGCGCGAGAGCATGGGTATCGCCGTGGGCACGGCCGCCATGCGCAGGCTGCCGCGCGGCTCGCCGGCCTCGCTGCGCAATTCCTGCAGCAGCACTTCGTTGTCGCGCAGCATGCGTTGCGCGGTGGCGAGCACACGCTCGCCCTCGTGCGTGAGGCCGACGTAGACGCGGGCGCGCTTGACGATGACGACGCCGAATTCGGACTCGAGTGCGCGCAGGGCGTTCGACAGCGCGGGCTGGGTGATGTGGCAGGCGGCGGCGGCGCGGCCGAAATGCTTGTGTTCGCTGAGGGCTACGAGGTAGCGCATGGAGGCGAGGAGGTTCATCTCGCTGTCTCTCGCTGGTGTCGGGCGCTAGTTTCGGGGTGCGAAGGTTCGGGGCGCGTGCACAGGACAGCGGGTACTTCCCTCCGCGAATGTCCCCCGCCTTCGGCTCCTCCTTTATTTCG
>NZ_JBWKPN010000010.1:0-351316 GCF_059418265.1 Variovorax sp. GW821-FHT09B05 | reverse complement strand
CGCAGCGAAATAAAGGAGGAGCCGAAGGCGGGGGACATTCGCGGAGGGAAGTACCCGCTGTCCTGTGCACGCGCCCCCGCCCTCCAGCAGAGAACCCCCCGATGACAACGACAAAAAGCCGAGCGCACAAAGCAATGCACCACCGCCTGACCTGGCCCCTGGTTACGCTGTTCCTCCTGCTGGCCGTCAACACAGCCTTCAACCCCAGCTTCCTCCACCTCGAATGGAGAGAAGGCCATCTCTACGGCAGCCTCATCGACATCCTCAACCGCGCCGCCCCCCTGGTGCTGGTGTCGCTGGGCATGACCCTGGTGATCGCCACGCGCGGCATCGACATCTCGGTGGGCGCCGTCGTGGCCATTGCCGCGGCGCTCGCGGCCTGGATGATCGGCGGATCGGTGGCCAGCGACGTGAGCCGCTTTCCCATGAGCCTGGCCATCGTGGCGGCCATCGGCATCGCGCTGCTGTGCGGCCTGTGGAACGGCCTGCTGGTCGCCAAGGTCGGCATGCAGCCGATCATCGCCACGCTGATCCTCATGGTGGCCGGGCGCGGCATCGCGCAGCTCATCGCCGATGGCCAGATCATCACCATCTACTACAAGCCCTTCTTCTTCCTCGGCAGCGGCTACCTGCTGGGGCTGCCGTTCTCGCTGTTCATCGTGGCTACCGTGTTCGTGCTGCTGTATCTCGCCATCACGCGCACCGCGCTGGGCCTGTTCATCCAGGCCGTGGGCATCAACCCGACGGCCGCGCGCGTGGCGGGCGTGCAGGCGCGGCGGCTGATCGTCGGGGCCTATGCCTTCTGCGGCGCCTGCGCGGGCGTGGCGGGCCTGCTGATCAGCTCCAACGTCAAGAGCGCGGACGGCAACAACGCCGGCCAGCTGATCGAGCTCGACGCGATCCTCGCCGTGACCCTCGGCGGCACCGCGCTGACCGGCGGGCGCTTCAGCCTCGTGGGCAGCGTGATCGGCGCGCTGATCATCCAGACCTTGACCTATGCGATCTATTCGCTCGGCGTGCCGCCCGAGATCAACCTCGTGGTGAAGGCCGGCGTGGTGTTCGCGGTGATGCTGCTGCAGTCGCCCGAGTTCAGGGCGGAGATCCGGACGCTGGTGCAGCGGCCGGCGCATGACGGAGCCAAGGCATGAGCGCCGTGATCGAAACCGCACCCTCACCCCGGCCCTCTCCCGCAAGCGGGAGAGGGGGCAAGCGGCTCAATCCCAAGTACCTGCCGCTGGCCGCGACCATCTCGCTGTTCGTGCTCGTCGCCACGCTGGGCTCGGTGTTCTACGACGGCTTCTTCTCGGCCCAGGTCTTCCTCAACCTGCTGATCGACAACGCCTTCCTGATCGTCGTCGCCGTCGGCATGACCTTCGTGATCCTCTCGGGCGGCATCGATCTTTCGGTGGGCTCGGTGATCGCGCTCACCACCATGGTGTCGGCCGCGCTGGTCGAGAAGCACGGCTGGAGCCCGGCGATCGTGATCCCGCTCGTGCTCGCCATGGGCACCGCCTTCGGCGCCTTCATGGGCCTCCTGATCGAGCGCTACCGGCTGCAGCCCTTCATCGTCACGCTGGCCGGCATGTTCCTCGCGCGCGGCCTGTGCTACCTGATCAGCATCGATTCGATCAGCATCACCAACGAGTTCTACACCGAGGTCTCGCAGATCCGCATTCCGATCTGGGGCGAGGCCTCGATCTCGCTGAGCGCGGCGATCGCCGTCGGCGTGCTGCTGGCCGCGGTCTTCATCGCCCACTGCACGCCCTTCGGCCGGGCCGTCTACGCCATCGGCGGCAGCGAGCATTCGGCCATGCTGATGGGCCTGCCGGTGCGCCGCACCCTGATCGGCGTCTACACCCTCTCGGGCTTCTGCTCGGCGCTGGCCGGCGTCATCTTCACCTTCTACATGCTCTCGGGCTACGGCCTGCATGCCGTGGGCCTCGAGCTCGACGCCATCGCGGCGGTGGTCATCGGCGGCACCTTGCTCACGGGCGGCGTGGGCTATGTGGCCGGCACGCTGTTCGGCGTGCTGATGCTCGGGATCATCCAGACCCTGATCTCCTTCGACGGCACGCTGAGCTCGTGGTGGACGCGCATCGTCGTCGGTGCGCTGCTGTTCGTGTTCTGCCTGCTGCAACGCTTCTTCACCTCGCGCGCCCCGCGCCGCTGATCGACCTCCCCATGACCCAGAAGAAATTGCGCTCCGCCGAATGGTTCGGCACGGCCGACAAGAACGGCTTCATGTATCGCAGCTGGATGAAGAACCAGGGCATCCCCGACCATGAGTTCGACGGCCGGCCGATCGTCGGCATCTGCAACACCTGGTCGGAACTCACGCCCTGCAACGCCCACTTCCGCAAGATCGCCGAGCACGTCAAGCGCGGCATCTCGGAGGCCGGCGGCTTCCCGGTCGAGTTCCCGGTGTTCTCCAACGGCGAATCGAACCTGCGGCCCACCGCCATGCTCACGCGCAACCTCGCGAGCATGGACGTCGAGGAAGCCATCCGCGGCAACCCGGTCGATGCCGTGGTGCTGCTGACCGGCTGCGACAAGACCACGCCCGCGCTGCTGATGGGCGCGGCGAGCTGCGACATCCCGGCCATCGTGGTCACGGGCGGGCCGATGCTCAACGGCAAGCTCGACGGCCGCAACATCGGCTCGGGCACGGCCGTGTGGCAGCTGCACGAGTCGCTCAAGGCCGGCGAGATCGACCTGCACCAGTTCCTCTCGGCCGAAGGCGGCATGTCGCGCTCGGCCGGCACCTGCAACACCATGGGCACGGCCTCCACCATGGCCTGCATGGCCGAGGCGCTCGGTACCTCGCTGCCGCACAACGCGGCCATTCCCGCGGTCGACGCGCGGCGCTATGTGCTGGCGCAGATGTCGGGCATGCGCGCGGTCGAGATGGCGAAGGAGGGCCTGACGCTCTCGAAGGTGCTCACGCGCGAGGCCTTCGAGAACGCCATCCGCGTCAATGCCGCCATCGGCGGCTCGACCAATGCCGTGATCCACCTGAAGGCGATCGCGGGGCGCATCGGCGTCGAACTCGAACTCGAGGACTGGACCCGCATCGGCAGCCACACGCCGACCATCGTCGACCTGATGCCCTCGGGCCGCTTCCTGATGGAGGAGTTCTACTACGCGGGCGGCCTGCCCGCGGTGCTGCGCCGCCTCGGCGAGAACGGCCTGCTGCCGCACCCGGGCGCGCTCACCGTCAACGGCCGCTCGCTGTGGGACAACGTGCGCGACGCGCCCAGCCTCGACGACGAGGTGATCCGCCCGCTCGACAAGCCGCTGATCGCCGACGGCGGCATCCGCATCCTGCGCGGCAATCTCTCGCCGCGCGGCGCCGTGCTCAAGCCCTCGGCGGCCACGCCCGAGCTGCTCAAGCACCGCGGCCGCGCCGTGGTGTTCGAGAACCTCGAGCACTACAAGGAGCGCATCGTCGACGAATCGCTCGAGGTCGACGCCAGCTCCGTCCTCGTGCTGAAGAACTGCGGCCCCAAGGGCTACCCCGGCATGGCCGAGGTCGGCAACATGGGCCTGCCGCCCAAGCTGCTGCGCCAGGGCATCAAGGACATGGTGCGCATCTCCGACGCGCGCATGAGCGGCACCGCCTACGGCACCGTGGTGCTGCACGTCGCACCCGAGGCGGCCGACGGCGGCCCGCTGGCGGCGGTGCGCGACGGCGACTGGATCGAGCTCGACTGCGATGCCGGCCGGCTGCACCTGGACATCGGCGACGAGGAACTGGCCGCCCGGCTGGCCGCGCTCGGGCCCTCCGACGCGCAGCCCATGAGCACGCGCGGCGGCGGCTACCAGAAGCTCTACGTGAACCACGTGCTGCAGGCCGACGAGGGCTGCGACTTCGATTTCCTGGTCGGCTGCCGCGGCGCGGCCGTGCCGCGTCATTCCCATTGAAAGCCCGAGCCATTCCATGACCCCCCGATACCGCGGCATCTTCCCGGTGGTGCCCACCACCTTCGACGCGCAGGGCGCGCTCGACCTCGAGAGCCAGAAGCGCTGCGTCGACTTCATGATCGACGCCGGCTCCGACGGCCTGTGCATCCTGGCCAACTTCTCCGAGCAGTTCGTGCTGTCGGACGAGGAGCGCGAAGTGCTCACGCGCACCGTGCTCGAGCACGTGAAGGGCCGCGTGCCGGTGATCGTGACCACCACCCACTACAGCACCCGGGTGTGCGCCGAGCGCAGCCGCCGTGCGCAGGACATGGGCGCCGCGATGCTGATGGTGATGCCGCCGTATCACGGCGCCACCTTCCGCGTGCCCGAGGAGCAGATCTTCGCGTTCTATGCGCGACTGTCGGACGCCGTGGGCATTCCGATCATGGTGCAGGACGCGCCGGCCAGCGGCACCGTGCTGTCGGCACCGTTCCTCGCGCGCATGGCGCGCGAGATCGAGCACCTGGCCTATTTCAAGATCGAGACCGCGGGCGCGGCCGCCAAGCTGCGCGAGCTGATCCGCCTGGGCGGCGACGCGGTCGAGGGCCCGTGGGACGGCGAGGAGGCGATCACGCTGATGCCCGACCTCGATGCCGGCGCCACCGGCTCGATGACCGGCGGCGGCTATCCCGACGGCCTGCGCCCGATCCTGGTGGCGCACCGCGAGGGCCGGCGCGAGGAGGCCTTCGCGCGCTACCAGCAGTGGCTGCCGCTGATCAACTACGAGAACCGCCAGGCCGGCCTGCTGGCCTGCAAGGCGCTGATGAAGGAGGGCGGCGTCATCGCCTGCGAGGCGCCGCGGCATCCGCTGCCGGCGCTGCATCCCGACACGCGCGCGGGGCTGATCGAGACCGCGCGGCGGCTCGATCCGCTGGTGCTGCGCTGGGGGCGCTGAAGAACTACTGCCGCCTCAGCGGTAGTAGACCTCGACCGCGCCCTTGAGCTTGAGCAGCAGCGGATGGCCCTTGCGGTCCACCGTCTTGCCGGCCGGCACCTTGATCCAGCCTTCGCTGATGCAGTACTCCTCGACGTCGAGGCGTTCCTTGCCGTTGAAGCGGATGCCGATCTCGTGCTCGAAGGCCGTGGACAGGTGGAAGGGGCTGCGTGCGTCGGTCGAGAGGCGGTCGGGCAGGGGCGGGCGTTCGGTGGCGTCGGTCATGGCAAGGATTGTCGGTCGAAGGGGCCGGCCGCGGCAGTGGGCGCGCGGCGGCGTGCAATGATAGTGGCCGACCGACCCCCGCCCCCATGAGACCCGACCTGGATTCCCTTGCGCTGTTCCTGCGCGCCGTCGAATGCGGCAGCCTCTCGAAGGCCGCCGCCGAGAGCCACATGGTGCTGTCGGCCGCGAGCCGGCGCATCGCGATGCTCGAGAGCCAGTTCGGCGTGACCCTGTTCCAGCGCAGCTCGCGCGGCGTGACCGTCACCGGCGCCGGCGAATCGCTCGCGGTGCATGCGCGGCTGATCCTGCGCGACGTCGACCGCATGCGCGCCGACCTGTCCGACTACGCGCAGGGCGCCACCGGCCGCGTGCGGCTGCAGGCCAATGCCTCGGCCATGGGGCAGTTCCTGCCCGACGACGTGGCGAGCTTCCGGCGCGCCTATCCCGAGATCCGCGTCGACGTGGAGGAGCACCGCAGCGTGTGGATCGTGCAGGCGATCCGCGAGCGCCAGGCCGACGTCGGCGTGATCACCGGCGAGACCTCGGACGCCAGCCTCAACTTCATCCCCTACCGCATGGACCGGCTGGTGGCCGTGGTGCACCGGCGGCATCCGCACCGCGGCCGCGAGGTCTCGTTCGAGCAGCTGCTCGATTTCGACTTCGTCGGCCTCGAGAGCGACTCCGCGATCGCGCGCACCATCGAGGACGCGGCCGCGCTGGCGCGCAAGGTGCTGCGGCTGCGCGTGCAGGTCAAGAGCTTCGAGGCCGTGTGCCGGATGATCGAGGCCGGCATGGGCGTGGGCATCCTGCCCGAGGGCGCGGCCGCCACCTACCGCAAGGAGATGGGGCTGCGCTTTTTGAACCTCACCGACGCCTGGGCCTCGCGCCGCATGTACATCTGCACGCGGCAGGAGACGCTGGGCTTTCCGCAGCGCCGGCTGGTGGACCACCTGCTGGCGCGCAGCGTCGCGCCCGTCACTTCATCAGGTCGCTCAGGTTCACCGGCTTGATCTTGCCGCCTTCCACCGTGGCCACCAGCGGGTCGACGATGGTGCCGCCCACGCTGTCCACGCCCTTGAAGCTGCCGGCATTGATCTTCTCGGGCAGCGCCTTGAGCGCGTCGCCGAGCTTGGCGCGGATCGCCGCCGCGTCACTGGTGGTGCCCGCGAGCTTCATCGCGCCGGCCAGCGCGTGCACCAGCGTGTAGTTGTAGGAAGACTCGGTGGTTGCGTCCTTGTCGGCGCCGTAGGCCTTGCGGTAGGCCTCGGCGAAGCTCTTCGGGCCCACGCGCTCGTCGTAGGACACCGGCAGCACGCCGATCGAGCCCTCGAGCGCGCCGAGGCCGCCCGTGACCTTGGCCATCTCGTCGAACTTGGCCTGGTCCATCACCAGGAAGCCGCCCTTGAAGCCGAGCTCGCGCGCCTGCTTGGCCACCAGCGCGGTGGGCTCCGAGGGGCCGCCGACGAAGAGCACGTCGGGCTTCTCGGCCAGCACGCGGCTCACGCCGCTGTAGAAGTCGGCCGAGCGGTTGTAGGACATGGGGTTGTTCGAGGCGATGGTGCCGCCGGCCTTCTCCCAGGCCGGGCCGAACAGCTGGCTCCAGTTCTTCGCGTACTCGTGGTCGCCCGGCAGCATGCCGACGCGCTTGCCGAACTTGTTCATCTCGTAGCGCGTGAAGGGCTCGATGTAGGAGTTGAAGGTCGGCGGGATGCGGATGGTGAGCTTGTTGCCGGTCTCGGTGATCTTCGGCGTGCTCGAGTACGCCATCACGATGAACTTCTCCTGCTCGTTGAAGGCCTGCATCGCGTAGATGCCGCCCGAGTGCGGCACGAACACCGCCGGCGACTGGTGCTGCTGCACCAGCCGGCGCGCGTTGATGGCGGCATCGGCCGGCGAGTACTTGTCGTCGAGCGCGACCAGCTCGAACTTGTACTTCTTGCCGCCGACCTCGAGGCCCGCGGCATTCACTTCCTTGATCGCCATCTCCATGCCGTTGACCACGTTCTTGCCGTAGAGCGCGGCGCCGCCGCTCAGGGGGCCGGTGAAGCCGATCTTCACCGTGTCCTGCGCGAAGGCGGTGCCGGCACCGAAGGCGGCGGCCAGCGCGGCGGCCACGGGCAGCGCGGCGAGGCGTCGGCGGGTGCGAAGGGGCGTGGTGGATGTCATGGCGTTGTCTCCTGTAGTTGGGGGGCGAGGAAAAAAGCGTGGGGCCGGCGCGCGGCTCAGGCGCCGATGTAGGCGGCGCGCACCGCCTCGTTGTGCAGCAGCGACTCGCGGTCGCCCTCGAGCGCGATGCGGCCGCGCTCGATGACGTAGGCGCGATGCGCGATGGCCAGCGCCGAGTAGGCGTTCTGCTCGGCCAGCAGCACCGTGGTGCCCTGCTGGTTGATGCGCTGGATCACCTCGAACACCTGCTTCACGATCAGCGGCGCCAGGCCCAGCGAAGGCTCGTCGAGCAGCAGCACCCTGGGCCGCCCGAGCATCGCGCGGCCAATCGCCACCATCTGCTGCTGGCCGCCCGACAGCGAGCCCGCGGGATCGTTCTGCTTGGCCGCGAGGATCGGGAACAGCGAGAACACCTCGTCGAGCGAGCGCTGGATGCCGGCCTTGTCGCCGCGGTGCACGTAGGCGCCCAGCGTGAGGTTCTTGCGCACCGTCATCATCGGGAACAGCTTGCGGCCCTCGGGGCAGTGCACCAGGCCCGAGGCCACGATCTGCGCCGGGCGCTGGCCCGTGATGTCGCCGTCGCCCAGGCGGATGCGGCCCGCGCTCGGGCGGCGGATGCCGCTGGCGGCCATGAAGATCGAGGTCTTGCCCGCGCCGTTGGCGCCCAGCAGCACCACCAGCTCGCCCGGGTCGGCATGCAGGCTCACGCCGCTGAGCGCGCGGAAGCTGCCGTAGTGGAGGTCGACGCCCTCAAACCGCAGCATGGTCGGTCCCCAGGTAGGCCTCGATCACCTGCGGATCGCGGCGGATCTCGGCGGGCGTTCCCTCGGCGATCTTGGCGCCGTTGTTGAGCACGACGATCTTGTCGGCCAGCTGCATGATCATGTCCATCTTGTGCTCGATCAGGCACACGGTCTTGCCGTGCGCCACCAGCTTGTGGATCAGCGCCGCCAGGCCCACGGTCTCCTCGGGGTTCACGCCGCCCGCGGGTTCGTCGAGCAGGAGCAGCTGCGGGTCGGTCGCCAGCGCGAGCGCGAAGGCCACGCGCTTGCGCTCCTCCTGCGTGATGTCGGCCGCGATGCGGTGGGCGATGTGCGAGAGCCCCACGAAGTCCAGCGCCTCCTGCGCCTTGTCGCGGCACAGCTTCTCTTCCTCGCGCAGGCGACGGCTGCCGATGAGCACGTCCCACAGGCCCGAGTGCGTGCGCAGCCGGTGGCCCACGATCAGGTTGTCGAGCACGGTGGCGTTGTCGAACAGGTGCGTGGTCTGGAAGGTGCGCGCGATGCCCAGCCGCGCCACGTGGTCGGGGCGCATGCCGGTGACCTCGCGGCCCTCGAAGGCGATGCGGCCCGCGCTCGGCTTGTGCGTGCCCGCCACCAGGTTGAAGAAGGTGGTCTTGCCGGCGCCGTTGGGGCCGATGATGGCGCTGATCTGGCCGCGCTCGAAGCGCGTGCTCACGCTGTCGACCGCGGTCAGGCCGAAGAACTGCTTGGTGAGGCCCTCGATCTCAAGCATGGCGCTGCACCTCCTGCACGGTGGCGGCGGAGGCCGCGGCCCGCCGCGCATCGGCACGGCGCGCGCGGCGCTTGAGCCAGGTGCCGACGATGCCGTCGGGCAGGAAGATGATCAGCGCGATCAGCACCGGGCCGAACACCACCATGCGGTAGTCCTGCAGGAACTGCAGGCTCTGCGTGAGGCCGGTGACGAGGAAGGTGCCCACCAGCGGCCCGAGCAGGGTGCCGATGCCGCCCACCAGCACGAACATCACGAGGTCGAAGGTCACGGCCTCGCTCGCCAGGTCGGGGCCGAGGAAGCGCACCTGGCCCGCGTAGAGCGCGCCCGCGAAGCCGGCGTAGATCACCGACAGCACGAACGACAGCGTCTTGGTGCGCATCAGGTCGGTGCCCAGCGCCTCGGCCAACTCGTCGCTGTTGCGCACCGCCATGAAGCTGCGGCCCAGCAGCGAGCGCACGATGCGCGCCATGACCCAGATGCCCAGCGCGAGGAAGGCCAGCACCAGGTAGTACTGCGACAGCGGCGTGCCGAACTGCAGCGGCCCGATGCCCGTGGGCGAGGGGATGCCCATGATGCCCACCGGCCCGTGCGTGAGGCTCTCCCACTTCTCGATCAGCAGGAACATGATGTAGCTCACGCACAGCGTGAAGATCGAGAAGTAGTGGCCCTTCAGCCGCAGCGACAGGATGCCGATGAAGAAGCCCAGCACGCCCGTGACCACGCCCGCGAGCGCGAAGGCGATCCAGAACGGCACCTGGTGGTCGACCGTGAGGATGCCCACCGTGTAGGCGCCCACGGCCATGAAGGCGCCGTGCGCGAGGTTGAACTGGCCCGTGTAGCCGGTGATCAGGTTCAGGCCCAGCGCGGCGATGGCCATGATGAAGGCCTGCGTCGCCACCGAGATCAGGTAGTTGTTGGGCGCGAACAGCGGAAAGGCCAGCGCGATCAGCGCGAGCACGGCCCAGCCGGCCTTGCCTTGCAGCAGCGATCCCATCAGCGGGCTCCCTTCGGCGTGAACAGGCCCTGCGGGCGCAGCGACAGGATCACCACCAGCAGCACGAAGGCGATGATGTCCTTGTAGTCGGTCGAGAAGTAGAAGCCGCCGAAGCTCTCGGCCATGCCGATGATCAAGCCCCCGACGATGGCGCCCGGGAAGCTGCCCATGCCGCCGAGGATGATGATCACGAAGGCCTTGGTGATCACCAGGTTGCCCATGCTCGGGTAGACCAGGTTGATCGGCGCGTAGAGCACCGCGGCCACCGCCGCCAGCGCGCCCGAGATCGCGAACACCAAGAGCGTGACGCGCGTGGCGTCGATGCCCACCAGCGCCGCGCCGTCGCGGTTCTGCGCCATCGCGATGATGGTCGAGCCCAGCACCGTGTGGTTGAGGAACAGGTGCAGCAGCACCATCAGCCCGAAGGCGCCCGCGATGATCAGCAGGCGCTGCAGCGGCGCCGTGAGCCCGAACACCTCGACGATCTGGCCGTAGGGCGTGGGCATGCGGTGGAAGTCGGCGCCGAAGATGGCCTGCGCGCCGGCCTCGATGAACAGCAGGATGCCGATGGCGGCGATCATGTCGTGCAGCTCGGGCGCGTTGCGCAGCGGATGGAACACCAGCCGCTCGGCCAGCATCGCGATCACCGCGACCACCACCGCCGCGCCCGCCATCGCGATCCAGTAGTTGAGGCCCAGCCGTGCCATCAGGTAGTAGCCCGCGAAGGCCCCGGCCATGTAGAAGGCGCCGTGCGCGAAGTTCGGCACGTGCAGGATGCCGTAGACCAGCGTGAGGCCCAGGGCCACCAGGCTGTAGACGCCGCCCACGGTCAGGCCGTTGAGCAGTTGCTGAAAGAACAGTTCCACGTCGATCCTCGCAGTTGCCGCAACGGCATTCACCCGCGCACCGGCTCTGGAGGTCGGTGTCGTCGGGGTCCAGCGGAGGATTGTGGAAGCGCGGTGTGGCCGCGTCGACTGAGGTTTGCCCGAACTTGCCTTGTCGCTTCAGCGACTTCGAAAAACGGGTATGGGGTTGCGCGGGGCCCGGCGGTCATGCGGGCGTCGCGCGAACCTGCGCTGGAAACGCCCGCGCGAGGGCGTTTCTGGCACTGCGTTCAGCGCTTGAGCGCCTCGACCAGGTCCAGCACCATGCGGTCGCCGCCGAAGGTGTCGACGCCGCGCGTGAGCAGCGCGTCGACTGCCTGGGCGATGCCGTGCGCGGACGAGGACTGCTCGGCCATGTCGTTGTAGTAGCCCAGGTCCTTCTTGGCGTTGGCCATCGAGAACTTGAGCGAATCGGTGCTGCCGGTCAGGAGCTTGGGCTTGACGCGCTCGAGCGCGACGCCGTTGCCGCCACCCTTGGCCAGCACGTCGACGAACACCTCGGGCTTGACGCCCGCGCGCTCGGCGCAGGCCGCGGCCTCGCACAGCAGCGCCACGGTGCCCAGCGAGACGAAGTTGTGCAGCAGCTTCATCGCATGGCCGGCGCCGATGCCGCCCACGTGCGTGACGTTCTCGGCGAAGGCACGCAGCAGCGGCAGGCAGGAGGCCAGCACCTCGGCGTCGCCGCCCACCAGCAGGTTGAGCCGGCCCTCGGCCGCTTCCTTCGCGGTGCGGGTCATCGGGGCGTCGAGGAAATGGCCGCCCCTGGTTTCGACGGCGCGCGCCACGCGCGAGGTGGATTCGGGCACCGCGGTCGAGCAGTCGACCACCACGGTGCCGGGACGCAAGGCCGCGAGCGCGCCCTTCTCGCCGAGCATCACGGCCTCGACCTGCGGCGTGCCGGTCACGCAGAGGATCAGCACGTCGACCTCGGCCGCGAGCTTCGCCACGTCGGGCGTGGAGGTCGCGCCGGCCGCGAGCAGGGCGTCGATCGGCTGGTTGCCCGGGTGCTCGAGCACCGTGAGCGCATGGCCGTGGCCCGCGATGTTCTGCGCGATGCCGCTGCCCATCAGGCCCACGCCCACCAGGCCCACGCGGCGCTTGGGAGCGGCCGCCTTCTCTTGTTCGTTCAATGCCATGGTCTGGTTCCGCCTTGCTTATCCGTGCTTGATCGCGATGGTCTTGAGGGTGGTGAAGCCGAGCAGGGCCTCGAAGCCCTTCTCGCGGCCGAAGCCCGAGGACTTCACGCCGCCGAAGGGCAGTTCCACGCCGCCGGCCGCGCCGTAATTGTTGATGAAGACCTGGCCGCAGTGCATCTTGTGCGCCATGCGCAGCTGGCGCGCGCCGTCGCGCGTCCAGATGCCGGCCACCAGGCCGAAGTCGGTGCCGTTGGCCAGGCGCACGGCCTCGGCCTCGTCGGCGAAGGGCGTGAGCGCCAGCACCGGGCCGAAGATCTCGCGCTGCGCGATGTCGCTGTCGCCGGGCACGTCGCGGAACAGCACGGCCTCCTGGTAGAAGCCCTGGGCCGATGCATTGGGTGCCACGCTGCCGCGCGCGGCCACCTCCAGGCCCTGGGCCTCGGCGGTGGCGACCATGTCGCGCACTTGGCGAAACTGCTTCTCGTTGATCAGCGGGCCCATGTCGAGGTCATCGGCCGGCGGGCCGGCGCGCACGGCCGAGAAGCGCTTCGCGAGCCGCTGCACCACCTCTTCGTAGACCGACTGCTCGACCAGCACCCGGCTGCCCGCCGAGCAGGTCTGGCCGGCGTTCTGGATGATGGCGTTGACCAGCACCGGCTCGGCCGCGTCGAGGTCGGCGTCGGCGAACACGATCTGCGGCGACTTGCCGCCCAGCTCCAGGGTCACGGGGCAGTGGCGCTCGGCGGCCGCCAGGCCGACGCTGCGGCCGGTGACGGTGGAGCCGGTGAAGGAGATGTGGTCGATGCCCGGGTGCGCGCACAGCGCCGCGCCGGCTTCCTTGCCGTAGCCCGTGACCACGTTGAGCGTGCCGGCCGGAAAGCCGACCTCGGCCGCCAGCTCGGCCAGGCGCAGCAGCGAGAGGCTCGCGTCCTCGGCCGGCTTGACCACGCAGGCATTGCCCGCGGCCAGCGCGGCGCCCACGCTGCGGCCCGCGATCTGCATCGGGTAGTTCCAGGGAATGATGTGGCCGGTCACGCCGTGCGGCACGCGCACCGTGAGCACGGTGTAGCCGCGTTCGTAGGGCAGGGTGTCGCCGTGCAGCTTGTCGCAGGCGCCGGCGTAGTACTCCATGTAGCGCGCGAGCGCGGTGGCGTCGTTGCGCGCCACGCGCAGCGCCTTGCCGGTGTCGCGCGCCTCGAGCTGGGCCAGTTCCTCGTGGTGGGCGACCACGGCCGCGCCGAGCTTGGCCATCAGCCGGCCGCGCTCGAGCGCGCTCAGCGTGCCCCAGGGGCCGTCGAAGTTCTCGCCGACCGCGCGGCGCGCGGCCTTCACGGCGGCATCGATGTCGCCCGCGGTGCCGCGCGCGAGCTGGCCGAAGCGCTCGCCGTCGCTGGGGTCGATCACGTCGATGGTGGCGTTGCCTTCCGAGGGCACGCGCCGGCCGTCGATGAAGTGGGTGGGGTTCATGGGGGTGTCTCCTTGCGGGCGGCGCCGGCGGGGCGCCGCGAAAAATCGGGGGCGGTGCGCGAGAGGCTCGCGCGCCGCCCAGTGTCGGACAAGCGCTTCAGCCGAGTTCGGGCCAGGGCTTCTGCGGCTCGCGGATCTGCTCGAAGGCGCGGCTGAACTGCAGCACGCCGAGGTCGTCGAAGCGCCGGCCGATGATCTGCAGCCCGATCGGCAGGCCCTCGGCGGAGTAGCCGCAGTTGATCGAGGCCGCCGGTTGCTCCGACATGTTGTAGGGCACGGTGAAGCCGATGTGCTCGAGCGAGCGCAGCGGGTCGTTGGTGGGCGAGGCATGCTCCGCGGGCGCGGGCATGTTGGGCGACACCGGCGAGAGCACGAAGTCGAAGCCGACCGTGGCGGCCACCGCCGCGGCGCGCGTGGCGATGAACTGGCTGTAGGCCTCGTAGATGTGCTCGCCCGAGAACTCGGCCGCGCTCTCGGCCCAGGTCAGGATGTAGGGCAGCATCTTCGCGCGCTGCTCGGCGCTCATCGTGCGCAGGTCGCTCAGCGAGCGCATGCGCCAGAAGTGGTCCATGCCCTCCAGCATTTTCGGCGTCATGAAGGGCTGCATCGGCTCGACGTGCGCGCCGGCGTCCTCGATGCGCTTGGCGGCGCGGCGCACCGCCTCGGCGATCTGCGGATCGAGCGGCAGGCCGCAGCCTGCCTCCATCAGCAGGCCCACGCGCTTGCCCTTGATGAAATCGGGCTCGACCGCGAAGGCGGCCCAGTCGATCGCGCCGGGCGGCAGCTCGGAGTAGTCGCGCGCATCGGGCTGGGCCATCGAGGCCATCATCAGCGCCGAGTCTTCCACGGTGCGCGTCATCGGGCCGGCGCAGCGGCCCATGTAGGGCGTGCTCAGCGGAATGCGGCCGAAGCTGGGCTTGAGCGAGTAGATGCCGCACCAGCTCGCGGGCAGGCGCAGCGAGCCGCCGATGTCGGTGCCCACGTGCAGCGGGCCGTAGCCGGCCGCGGCGGCCGAGCCGGCGCCAGCGCTGGAGCCGCCGGGCGTGCGCGACAGGTCCCAGGGGTTGCGCGACAGATGGTGGAAGGTCGACAGGCCCGAGGACAGCATGCCCACGTCGGGCATGGTGGTCTTGGCCACGAGCACCGTGCCGTCTTCCTTGAGGCGCGCGGCGGGCGGCGAGTCCTGCGCCATCGGCACCAGCGGATAGGCGGCGGTGCCCAGCGGCATCGGGTCGCCCGCGGTCGCGAGGTTGTCCTTGATGGTCACGGGCACGCCGTCGAGCGCGCCGCGCTGCGTGCCGGCGAGCCAGCGCGCCTCGGAGGCGCGCGCCTGCTCGAGCGCGAGCTCGGGGCGGAACAGCCAGGTGGCGCAGAGCTTGGGCTCGAGCGCCTCGATGCGCGCATTGACCGAGCGCGCCACCTCGACCGGCGAGAGTTCGCGGCGCGCGTAGGCGGCGCCGAGTTCGGCCGCGCCGAGGTCGTACAGGTTCTTCGTCGTCATCGCATCAGCTCCACGAGATGGCCGCGAGGTCGTTCACCACGATCGGCATGCTGGGCCACAGGCCCTTGACTTCCTTGCGCGCGATGGTCGGGAACACTGCCTGGTAGAGGAAGCCGTTGACCGCGTCGGTCGCGAGCATCTTCTGCGCGTCGCCCAGCAGGTCGGCGCGGCGCTTCTTGTTCTCCTCGTTCTGGATCGCGACGTAGAGGTCGCGGAACTTCTTCGAGTCGTAGCCCCAGTAGTAGTCGGTCTCGGTGTACTTCACGAGGTCGAAGGGCTCGACGTGCGCGACCATCGTGAGGTCGAAGTCGTGCGCGCCGCCGAAGGTGCCGCTGAGCCACTGGGCCCATTCCACGTTCTGGATCTTCACGTTGATGCCGATCTGCGCGAGCTGCGCGGCGATCACCTCGCCGCCCTGGCGCGCATACGACGGCGGCGGCAGCTGCAGGCGCAGCTCGAGCGGCGTCTTCACGCCGGCCTCGGCCAGCAGCTTCTTCGCCTTCTCGACGTCGAAGGGATTCATCGCGGTGGTGTCGACGAAGCCCGGCGCGCCCAGCGCGTAGTGGCTGCCGATGGGCTTGCCGAAACCGTCGGCCGCGCCCTGCACGATCGCGTTGCGGTCGATCGCCGCCAGGATCGCGCGGCGCACGCGCACGTCGTCGAGCGGCTTCTTGCGGTTGTTGATGGTGAGGATCACCTTGCCGCGCGTGCCGACCTCGATCACCTGGAAGCGGTTGTTGCCCTTGAACTGGCTCACCGAGCGCGTGCCCGCGCGCGGGAAGATGTCGATGTCGCCCGACAGCAGCGCGGCGGTCTGGGCCGCGGTGTCCGACATGAAGCGGAACACGAAGCGCTCGATCCTGGCCTGCGCCGGATCGCGGTAGGTGGTGGACTTGACCAGCGTGCACGAGGCGCCGCGCTGCCAGCCGCCGAGCTTGTAGGGGCCGGTGCCCACGGGCTGCGTGGCATTGGTGTCGGCGCTCTTGGGCTCGACCAGGCAGGCGGTGGACTGGCCCAGCATGAAGGGCAGGTCGGGATTGGGCAGCGTGCTGTTCACGCCCACCGTGTGCTCGTCGAGCACCACGGTGCCGATCTCGCTGAAGAAGCGCTTGTCCTTGTTGGTGCTCTTGGCGTTGCCCGCGCGGTCGAAGGAGAACTTCACCACCGCCGCGTTGAAGGGTTCGCCGTTCTGGAACTTGACGCCGCGCTTGAGCTTGAAGACGAAGGTCTTCATGTCGGGCGACGAGGTCCAGCTCTCGGCGAGCATCGGCGTGACCGAGCCGTCGGCATTGACCTTGGTCAGCGTCTCGAAGATGTTGTACTGCGTGATCTCGGCGATGGCCGAGGCCGCGCCCGTGGTCGGGTCCAGGCCCGGCGGTTCGAGCGGCATGCCGATGGTCAGCGTGTTCTTGCCGGCCTGCGCGCGCGCCTGCGGCAGGAAGACGCCCGGGATGGCCGCGGCCATGGCGGACGTCATGAGGGTGCGTCGCTTCAACATACTTCGATAGCTCCTGGAAAAGACAACAGAAAAAAATCAGTGGGCCGGCGCCTGCAGCACCGCGCCGAGCAGCGTTCGCGTGTAGGGGTGCTGGGCGTTGGCAAAGAGCTCCTGCGGCGTTCCGCGCTCGACGATCTGCCCCTTGAAGACCACGCAGACTTCGTCGCACAGGTGGTTGACGACGGCGAGGTCATGGCTGATGAGCAGGTAGCTGATGCCGAACTGCTGCTGCAGGTCCTGCATGAGGTTGAGCACCTGGGCCTGCACGGAGACGTCCAGGGCGCTCACGGGCTCGTCGGCGACGATGAGCTTGGGGCGGGTGATGAGGGCGCGGGCGATGGCGATGCGCTGGCGCTGACCACCCGAGAACTCGTGCGGGTACTTGTCGAGGTCGGTGGGGCGCAGGCCCACGGCGGCGAGGGATTCGGCGGCGCGCTCGCGCTGTTCCTTCTTCGAGACCTGCGCCAGTGCTTCGAGCGGCTCGGCCACGATGCGCGCGACCGTCTGGCGCGGGTCGAGGGAGCCGTAGGGGTCCTGGAACACCATCTGGAAGTCGCGCCGGGCGGTGCGTAGCTCGTCTCTTGAGAGGGCATGCAGCTCGCGCCCCTCGAGCTTCACGCTGCCCGAGGTGGGCTTGTCCAGGGCCATCACGAGGCGTGCGATGGTCGACTTGCCCGACCCTGACTCCCCGACGATCCCCACGCTGCGCCCGGCCTGCACCTCGAAGCTCACGCCATTGAGGGCCTTGACCGTGGGCGGCGGGCCCAGCAGCTTCTCGCGCGGCAGCGCGTAGTGGCGTACGAGGTCGGTCACTTGCAGCAGCGGTGTCTTCGTTTGCGTCATGCCACGGCCTCCGCTTCGATCTCGTCGAGTCGGATGCAGCGCACCGCATGGTCGTCAGGCAGCATCACCGCAGGCGGCCGCGTCGACTGGCAGGCATCGACCGTGTAGCTGCAGCGCCCCGCGAACGGACAGCCCGCGGGCAGGTCCACGAGCTCGGGCACGCTGCCGCGGATGGTCGCCAGCCGCTGCCCCTTCGGCGCCCCGATCACCGGCCGCGCCGCGAACAGCCCCTTGGTGTACGGATGCGCGCGGTTCGCGAAGAGCGCGCGCGTGGGCCCGCTCTCCACCACGCTGCCGCCATACATCACGAGCATGCGCTGCACGCTGTTGGCGATTACGCCCAGGTCGTGCGAGATCAGGATCAGCGCCATGCCCATCTCGGCCACCAGGTTCTGGATCAGGTCGAGCACCTGCTTCTGGATCGTCACGTCCAGGGCCGTGGTGGGTTCGTCGGCGATCAGCAGGTCCGGCCCGCAGGCCAGCGCCATGGCGATGCCGATGCGCTGGCGCTGGCCGCCCGAGAACTGGTGCGGATAGGCATCCAGGCGCGAGGCCGCGTCGGGGATGCCCACGCGCTGCAGCAGGTTCAGCGCCTCGGCGCGGGCCTGCTTGGCTGTCAGCCCACGGTGCAGCCGCAGCGGCTCGCCGACCTGGCGTGCGATGGTGTGGACCGGGTTCAGGGCCGTCATCGGCTCCTGGAAGATCATGCCGATGCGGTTGCCGCGGATCTGGCACATGGCGGACTCGGGCTGGCCGATGAGCTCCTGGCCGTCCAGGCGGATGCTGCCGGTGACCTTGGCGGTGGCCGGAAGCAGGCCCATGAGGGACATGACCGTGATGGACTTGCCGCAGCCCGACTCGCCCACGATGCCGAGGGTCTGGCCGCGCTCGAGCGAGAAGGAGACGCCGCGCACGGCCTGGGCGGGGCCGCGCTGGGTCTGCAGGCCGATGTGGAGGTTGTCGACTTCGAGGAGGGGCATGGGATTGGCCACGGTGCTGGTCGTTGCCATGTCGCTCACCTCGCGCGCGCCAGGCGCGGATCGAGCAGGTCGCGCAGGCCGTCGCCCAGCAGGTTCAGGCCCAGCACCGCCAGCGCGATGGCCATGCCCGGGAAGACGGCCAGCAGGGGCTGCTGGAACATCAAGGTCTGCGCCTCGCTGAGCATGCGGCCCCAGGAGGGCTGCGGCGGCTGGGTGCCCAGGCCGAGATAGGACAGGGCAGCCTCGGCCAGGATCGCGATGGCGAAGCGGATGGTGATCTGCACGATCAGCACCGCCGAGATGTTGGGCAGCACGTGCTGCATGGTGATGGCGAAGCTCCCCTTGCCGCAGGCACGCGCGGCGGCCACGTACTCGCGCGACCAGATGGCGTTGGCCGAGGCGCGCGTGATGCGCGCGAAGGTGGGGATGTTGTAGATGCCGATGGCGATGATGGCGTTGACGATGCCCGCGCCGAAGACGGCCGTCATCATGATGGCCGAGAGGATGGCGGGGAAGGCCAGCGAGAAGTCGGAGAAACGCATGATGGCTTCCTCGACCCAGCCCCGGCGCGCGGCGGCCAGCAGGCCCAGGGCGGTGCCGACCACCAGGCCGATGCCGACCGCGATGACGCCCACCAGGATGGAGGCGCGGGCGCCTACCAGCAGCAGCGAGGCCACGTCGCGCCCGAAGGCGTCGGTGCCCAGCCAGTGGCTGGCCGAGGGCGCCTGCATCTTGTTGGCCATGTCCATGGCGTAGGGCGAGTAGGGCGTCCAGAGGTAGGAGACCAGGGCCGCGAGCAGCAGCAGGGCGGCGAGCACGCCGCCGATGACGAAGCTGCGGTGGTGGCGCGCGCGCTGCCAGAAGCCGGGCAGCTTGAGGGCGGCGGCGCTGGGGGTAACCGATGCAATGGCGCTCATATGTCGCTCGCCTTGATGCGCGGGTCGATGACGGCATAGAGCACGTCGACCACGAAGTTGACGATGACGACCATGGCTGCGAGCAGCATGACGCAGTTGCGCACGACGATGAGGTCGCGGTTGCTGATGGCCTGGAAGATCAGGCGGCCCAGGCCCGGCAGGTAGAACACGTTCTCCACCACGATGGTGCCGGCCAGGAGTTCGGAGAACTGCATGCCCATGACGGTGATGACGGGGATCAGGGCGTTGCGCAGCACGTGGGTCCAGAGCACGGCGCGCTGGGTCACGCCCTTGGCGCGCGCGGTGCGCACGAAGTCCTCGCGCATGACCTCCAGCACGGCCGAGCGGGTGATGCGCGCGAGGATGGCCGCCTGCACGACGGCCAGGGACAGGGCGGGCAGCAGGAGCGACTTGAGGCCGGCAAAGACGCCTTCGCCCCAGCCGTCGAAGCCGCCGGCGGAGAACCACTGCAGCTGCACGGAGAAGACGAGGATCAGCAGGATGGCGAACCAGAAGTTGGGGATGGCAATGCCGACCTGGGTGAGGCCCATCAGGCCGACGTCGCCGAGCTTGTTGTGGCGGGCGGCGGCGGTGACGCCCACGAGCAGGGCGAGCACGGTGGTGAAGGCCATGGCCAAGAGGGCCAGGGGGACGGTGAGTGCGAGGCGCTCGAGGATGAGGTCGAGCACGGGGGAGCTGTAGGCGTAGGAGTCGCCGAGGTCGCCGGTGAGCAGGCCCGCGATCCAGTGCCAGTAGCGGGTCCAGGCGGGTTGGTCGAGGCCGAGCTTGGTGGCCAGGGCGGCGACGGCCTCGGGGGCGGCGTCCGGGCCCATGAGCATCTGCGCGGCGTTGCCGGGCAGGATCTCCAGGACCAGGAAGACGATGATGGAGGCGCCGATCAGCGTGCCGATCAGCGTGGCAAGGCGCTTGATTAGGAAGAGGCTCATCTCTGGGTGTTCATCGCTTTGCGTGGTGGTTTTTGTCCGGGGCGCGTGCACAGGACAGCGGGTACTTCCCTCCGCGAATGTCCCCCGCCTTCGGCTCCTCCTTTATTTCGCTGCGGGAAGCACCCACTGCCCTGTGCACGGAGGCGCTCGGGTTGTGCCGGCCGATCAGGCGCTGCGCGTCTGGCGCGCGTCGGCGGGGTACTCCCCGCAGCGAAATCAAGGAGGAGGCCGAAGGCCGGGGGACATTCGCGGAGGGGAGTACCCCGTCGGCGCGTGCCCGCCCCGATCCACGCACCCCATCCAAGGCACGATGAATCGGACAGCGGAAGCACAAGCTCATGCCGAGATGCACTCGGCGATCGCACGCCCCACGTCGACAGTGTTGGCGGTGCCACCCATGTCGCGGGTGCGCGGACCTTCGCTGAGCACGGTCTCGATGGCCGAGAGCACGGCGGCCGAGGCTTCGGCGTAGACCGGGTTGTCGCCGCCGAGGTGGTCGAGCATCAGCGCGGCCGACCAGATCTGGCCGATGGGGTTGGCGATGCCCTTGCCCGCGATGTCGGGGGCCGAGCCATGCACGGGTTCGAACAGCGAGGGGAACTTGCGCTCGGGGTTGAGGTTGCCCGAGGGCGCGATGCCGATGGTGCCGGTGCAGGCCGGGCCCAGGTCCGACAGGATGTCGCCGAACAGGTTGGAGGCCACCACCACGTCGAACCAGTCCGGGTGCTGCACGAAGTGCGCGCACAGGATGTCGATGTGGTACTTGCTCGTCGCCACGTCGGGGTAGCGCTTCGCGATCTCGGCCAGGCGCTCGTCCCAGTAGGGCATCGTGATCGAGATCCCGTTCGACTTGGTCGCGGCCACCAGGTTCTTGCGCTTGCGGCGGCTCGCCAGCTGGAACGCGTAGTCGATGATCCGGTCCACGCCCGTGCGCGTGAACACCGCTTCCTGGATCGCCATCTCGCGCGGCGTGCCCTCGAACAGGCGGCCGCCGACCGAGGTGTATTCGCCCTCGGTGTTCTCGCGCACCACCAGGAAGTCGATGTCGCCGGGCTGGCGGTGCGCCAGCGGGCCGGGCACGCCGGGCATCAGGCGCACCGGACGCAGGTTCACGTACTGGTCGAATTCGCGGCGGATCTTGATCAACAGGCCCCACACCGCGATGTGGTCGGGCACCTTGTCGGGCGCGCCCACCGCGCCGAAGTAGATCGCGTCGTGGCCCTGGATCTTGTCGTCCCAGTCGGCCGGCATCATCAGGCCGGTGCGCACGTAGTGGTCCGAGCCCCAGTCGAAGTGGTCGAACGAGAAATCGATGCCGAAGCGGCGGCCCACGGCGTCCAGCACGCGAAGGCCCTCGGGCATCACCTCGACGCCGATGCCGTCGCCGGGAATGACGGCGATCCTGTGTTTTGCTTGCATTTGATCCAGTACCCGGTTGATGAGGGACGGCGCGGGGCGCCCGTCATGCGGGGCGTGCGCCTGCCGCGTCGGAGTCTAGGACTGGATCGGCGGGGCGGGATCGGGAATGGCACGTACGCCGGCTTGCCAATATTGGAAGGGGCTGCGGCGGGTCTTTCCAGGGGAATCAGCAACGGATCCGGTGCGTCGCAGCGCTTGGCCTTCCAAAAATTAGAAGGCTGGAGGCCGCATCGGCGGCCCCGCGACACGGGCGCGACACGCGCGCGTGCCAGCGCCACGCGAGCGCGCTCCCGCCGCGCGCCCACGCAAAAGCAGGCGCGTCGCGCGGCGCGGGTTCGGGAAGCGAGAGGGAAGCGGATCAGCCGGCTGCGACGGTGCAGCGGTCGCGTCGAACGCGAGGGGAACTGGGAGAAAGAGAGAGGCGGGGAGCGGGAGGGAGGGAAACGGAAAACGAAAAGGCGCGGAACCGTCGAATCTCAGTTGCTGCTGCTGTTGCTGCTGCTCTTGTCGAGCTCGGTGACTTGCAGCGACAGATCGAACAGCTTGGACTTGCTGGCGTAGTAGCGATCGAGGCGCCATTCCTTGAGGATGTCCATCGCCAGCTGGAAGCTCTTGTAGTCGAGGCTGTAGAGCGTGACGAGTTCGAAGCTGTGTTCGGATTCGAGGGCCAGCACGAGCTGGGCGAGGATCTTGGCCGATTCGTTGGCCGGGTCCGTTTCGATGAATCGGCGAGCGACCTTGATGGCATTCATGGGTGAAAAGTTTCTCGGTAAGGCAGGAGCCGAGAACTATAGCTAGCAGCCCCCAAGGCTTTTATGACAATTCTGTGACATTGCGGGGCATCGAATTGCAGGCCTGCAGAACCTCGCCAAGAGGGAAAACACCCGGATTTCGGGGCTTCGCGGCGGTTTTTCGCATGAAAAAGGCGCCCCGAAGGGCGCCTCGTGGCGGATGCCGATGACGATCAGCGGATCGGCTGCGGTGCCGGGTAGGGCATCGGCGCGGCCGGATAGGCGGCCGGCGGCACCATCACGGGCTCGGGCGCGCGCATCGCCGGGGCCACCGGGTACGGCGCGGGGGCCGGCATCACGACCGTGGTGACCGACTCGCGGATCACGCCGCCGCCCATCACGCTGCCGTCGACCGCGGCGCGGGTGTTGCCCTCGCCGCCGAGCACGCGGGCTTCGCAGTCGGCACGGTCGCCCGGCGGTTGCAAGGCGCAGCGCTGCAACGCATTGCGGCGGTAGTCGGGCGCGGCGGTGAGGCCGCCGCGCGCCGCTTCCTGGCGCGCCGCGCCGGCTTCGCGGATGCAGGCCGCGCGGTCCTGCTGGTTGTGGCCGCAGACGGCCAGCTCGCGTTCGTAGGTGGCCTCGCCGCGGCGCGATTGCGCGCTGGCACTGCCGGCGCTCGCCAGGGCGCCGAGTGCCACGAGGGCGGCGATGGCGCCGCGGGTGAGAAGAAGACGCTGGTTCATGGTGTGTGCTCCTTGAGATCAGCCGATGAAGAGGACGAGGGATCAGCGCGCCGGTGCCGGCTGCGCGGGCAGCGGCGTCACGGTCTCGCGGATCACGCCGCCGCCCATCACGCTGCCTTCGGTGGTGGTGCGGCCGGCGCCCGCGCTGCCGCGGATGCGCGCTTCGCAGTCGGCGCGATCGGCTGCGGGTTGTTCGCGGCAGCGCGCGAGCGCATTGGCGTCGTAGCCGCCGGGACCGGCGCTCGTGAGGCCATTGCGGCCGGCTTCCTGCCGCGCCGCGCCGGCTTCGCGCAGGCAGGCCGCGCGGTCCTGCTGCACGCCGTCGCAAGTGGCGCGCTCCTTCTGCATGCGCGCCTCGGAACCGGGGGCCTGGGCCTGCGCACCGAGCGCGACCAGACCGGCCGCGAGCGCGAGGATGCGAAGGGAACGCAGCGGCCGCGTCGCGCGGCGGGTCGGGATCGTTCCCGCGTGGATCGTTGGGGTCATCGTGCCTCCTGGAAAGGACGCGACTTCCTCGAGAGCGAGGCAGTGCGCGACTGGAGGGCCAGTGTCCGGCCGCGCATGGCGCGCGGCCTGTGGGACGGCACAGACAGCGGACCCGGCGGGACGCGCCCCTGCGTGTGGGACGAATCCCGCAGCTGCGGGACTCGGCCCGTGGGCTCAGCCTTCGGCGATGCGCTTCGCGAGGTGAGCGAGCGCTTCGTCGACCTGGTCGACCAGGATCAGCGAGAGGTCGCCGGGCTGCAGCCGGGCCAGCGCGGCGTCGATGGCGATGAACTCGCCGCGGATCTCGTCGATCTGGCGCGTGCGGGTCGCGCCCTGCAGGCCCTGGCGCAGCAGGCCCATCACCTCGCCGTCGGCGCGGCCGCGCTGGGCCGCGTCCTGGTAGAGGATCACGTCGTCGAAGGCCTGGCCCAGGATCGCGGTCTGGTCGCGGATGTCGGAATCGCGCCGGTCGCCCGCGCCGCTGATGACCACCGAGCGCTTCTTCGCCGGCATGGTGTCCACGGCCGAGACCAGCGCGCGCATGGCGTCGGTGTTGTGGCCGTAGTCGGCGATCACGGTGGCGCCGCGGTAGTCCATCACGTTGAAGCGGCCGGGCACGCCGGCGGCGTCGTTGAGGAAGCTCGCGAGGCCGCTGCGGATGGTGTCCCAGTCCAGGCCCACGGCCCAGGCCGCGGCCACGGCGGCCATCACGTTGTCGACCTGGAAGCCGATGCTGCCGCCGCGCGTGATCGGCACGTCGCGCAGCGAGATGCGTTCGCGCCACGAGCCCTCGGCCGCCACCACGGTGTCCTGGTCGACGTAGACGGTGCGCTTGCCCTGCGCGCGGTGCGTGGCCATCACCGGATGCTGGCGGTCGGCCGCGAAGAAGATCACCTCGCCCGGGCAGTTGGTGGCCATCGCGGCGACGTTGGGGTCGGCCGCGTTGAGCACGGCATAGCCGCCGGGCGCCACGTTGCGCACCACCACGCGCTTGAGCACCGCGAGGTCCTCCACCGTGGTGATGTAGTTCAGGCCCAGGTGGTCGCCGCTGCCGATGTTGGTGACCACGGCCACCGAGCAGCGGTCGAAGCCCAGGCCCTCGCGCAGCACGCCGCCGCGCGCGACCTCGAACACAGCCGCGTCCACGTCGGGATGCAGCAGCACGTTGCGCGCGCTCTTCGGACCGCTGCAGTCGCCGCTGTCGGTCTGGCGGCCGTCGACGTACACGCCGTCGGTGTTGGTCATGCCGGTGCGCAGGCCGCTGGAGGCGACGATGTGGTTGATCAGCCGCGTGGTGGTGGTCTTGCCGTTGGTGCCGGTGACCGCGATCACCGGGATGCGGCCGTCGTCGCCATGGGCGAACAGCGCATCGACCACCGCCTCGCCGACCGCGCGGCCACGGCCGAACGAGGGCGAGATGTGCATGCGCAGGCCGGGCGCGGCATTGACCTCGACGATGCCGCCGTGCTGCTCTTCGAGCGGGCGCAGCACGCTCTCGCAGACCACGTCGACGCCGCAGATGTGCAGGCCGACCATCTGCGCCGCGTCCACCGCGCGCGCCGCCACCTCGGGATGCACGGTGTCGGTCACGTCGGTGGCGGTGCCGCCGGTCGAGAGGTTGGCGTTGTTGCGCAGCACCACGCGCTGGCCCAGCGCGGGCACGCTGTCGGGCGTGAGGCCTTGCGCCTCGAGCCGGCCGACGGCGATGTCGTCGAGGCGGATCTTGGTCAGCGAGGTGGCATGGCCCTCGCCGCGGCGCGGATCGAGGTTGACCGTGTCGACCAGCTGGCGCACGGTGGCGCTGCCGTCGCCGATCACGTGCGGCGGATCGCGCCGCGAGGCGGCCACCAGGCGGTCGCCCACCACCAGCAGGCGGAAGTCGAAGCCCGGCAGGAATTTCTCGACCATCACCTCGCCGTGGGCATCGGCGGCCGCGTAGGCCGCATCGAGCTGTTCGCGCGTCGTGATGTTGACGGTCACGCCCTTGCCCTGGTTGCCGTCCTGCGGCTTCACCACCACGGGCAGGCCGATCTCCTGCGCGGCGGCCCAGGCATCGTCCATGTCGGCCACCGGGCGGCCCAGCGGCACCGGCACGCCGGCGGCGTTGAGCAGCTGCTTGGTGAGTTCCTTGTCCTGCGCGATCGATTCGGCCACGCCGCTGGTGCTGTCGACCTCGGCGGCCTGGATGCGGCGCTGCTTCGAGCCCCAGCCGAACTGCACCAGGCTGCCGCTGGTGAGGCGGCGGTAGGGGATGCCGCGCGCGACGGCGGCGTCGACGATGGAGCCGGTGCTCGGGCCCAGGCGTTCCGACTCGTCGAGGTCGCGCAGCTCGGTGATGGCGGCGGTGGCGTCGAAGGCGGTGCCGTTCTGCGCCGCGGCGATCAGCGCCTCGGCCAGCTCGAGCGCGCGGCGGCCGACGGCCTCCTCGGTGTATTGCACGACCACCTGGTAGACGCCTTCCTCGAGCGTGGGCGAGGTGTGGCCGAAGTTGACCGCGCAGCCGGCCTGGGCCTGCAGCGCCACGGCCGCGTTCTCCAGCACGTGGGCCAGCGCCAGCGGCTGGCCGAGCACCATCGGGTGCAGCTCGCCGATGGTCGGGAAGGCCGCGCGCAGGCGGTCCTCGAAGCCGGCCAGCCGGCCGATGGCGTTCTCGTCGCCGTCGCAGGCAACGACCGCCTCGATGGCGGTGTGGCGGCTCCAGAGGTTGGGGCCGCGAAGGGCGCGGGTGCGGGTGACTTTCATGGGGCGGCGCGGTTCTTCTGGGGTATCGGCGGGTGCCCCGCGAGAACGCGGGGGACCGGATGGATCAAGCGAGCTGGAGTTGGGGCGAGGGCTGGCTCTGCGAGAGCTGCAGCGAGGCCAGTGCCGCCTGCAGGTCGGCCTCGAAGGCTTCGATGCCCGCGCCGATGAGGTTGAGCGGAATGCCCAGCGCCCAGGCCGCGGCCACGGCGGCCAGCAGGCTCTCGAGGCTGACGCCCGCATGGGTGGCGCGCCACACGGTGAGGCGGCCCAGGCCCGGCAGGAACGACTCGCTGGTGCCGTTGGCCAGCACCACGCGGTCCTGGCGGATCAGCACCGCCTTGCCGCCGGCGGCCTGGTGGGCCGTCAGCGACGCGGCCTGCGCGTCCACGCTGTAGAGGATCACGGCGCCGTCGCACAGCGGCGCCAGGCCGGCCACGCGTTCGTCGTCGGCGTTGAGCACCGCGGTGCCCTCGGGCAGCACCACGTCGACCTGGGTGCGCAGCACCTTGACCATGTGGTCGCTCTCGCGGATGTCGAAGTCGCCGAGCTGCTCGAAGCCGCCGAGGTCGGTCACGATGCCGACCTCGCAGCGGTCGTAGGGCAGGCCGTCCTGCAGGATGGTGCGCGCGCCGTTCTCGATCACCACGGCCTGCACCTGGCGGTTCATCAGCAGGCGGTGGCCGGCTTCCCAGTTGGCGCTGTCGCGCGCATCGACGCGGCGGCGCTCGAGGAACAGGCCGTCGCGGCAGGCCAGGCCGGTGTGGCGGCCGCCGAGGCCGACCAGCCAGGCCACCAGGCGGGCGATCACCGCGTTGTCGCGCGAACCGGCCACGCCCACCACGGGGATGCGGCCTTGCGAGTCGTCGGGGAACAGGTGGTCGCAGATCGCGCGGCCCACCGGGCGCGGCGAGCCGACGGCCGGCTTCAGGTGCATCAGCAGGCCGGGGCCGGCGTTCACCTCGACGATGGCGCCGCCCTGCGGGCCGAGCGGCTTCGAGATGTCCTCGCAGACCAGGTCGATGCCGGCGATGTCCAGCCCGACCACGCGCGCGGCCAGCTCGACCATGTGCGCGACCTCGGGGTGGACGCTGTCGGTGCAGTCGATCGCGACGTTGCCGTTGCGCTGGATCAGCACGCGGCGGCCGGCTTCGGGCACCGACTCGGGCACCAGGCCCTGGCGGCGCAGGTCCGACAGGATCGCGCCGTCGCGCGCGCCGAGGAACGACAGCGGGAAGTCCTCGGTGTCGCCGCGGCGCGGGTCGCTGTTGATCTGCAGGTCGATGAGTTCGCTGCAGTCGGACTTGCCGTCGCCCGTGACCCAGACGGTCTCGCCGCGCGCGGCCGCCACCATGCGGCCGCCGACCACCAGCACGCGGTGTTCCTCGCCGCGGATGTAGCGCTCGACCAGCACTTCGCTGCCGTGGCGCTCGGCCACGGAGAAGGCGGCCTCGATGTCCTCGCGCTTGGTCAGGTCCAGGATCACGCCGCGGCCATGGTTGCCGTCGGAGGGCTTGACCACCACCGGCACGCCCATCTCCTCGGCCACTTCCCAGGCCTCGGCCGGGCTGGCGACCGCCTGGCCGCCGGGCACCGGGATGCCGCAGCCCGCGAGCAGCGACTTGGTCAGCACCTTGTCGCTGGCGATCGATTCGCCGATGGCGCTGGTGTAGTCGGTCTCGGCGGTCCAGATGCGCTGCTGGTTGGCGCCGTAGCCCATCTGGACCAGGTTGCCGCTGTTCAGGCGCATGTAGGGGATGTCGCGGTCGATCGCGGCATTCACGATCGCCTCGGTGCTCGGGCCGAGGTAGCAGTCGTCGACCTTCGACTTGATCGCCTCGATCGCGGCCTGCACGTCGGCCGGGCCGATCGGGTCGTCATTGATCGCGGCCATCATGATGCGATGGCCCTCGGCCAGCGCCACCCGCGCCACCTGCTCGTCACGCGAGCGGAACACCATGCGGTAGGTGCCCGAGACCGAGGTCTCGCGGGTCTGGCCGAAACCGGTGGCCATGCCGGCCAGGTTCAAAAGCTCGATCACCACGTGCTCGAGCACGTGGCCCGACCAGGTGCCTTCGCGCAGCCGCTGGATGAAGCCGCCGCGCTCGCCGACGCCGCAGTGGTGCTCGATCAGCGCCGGCAGCAGGGTCGTCAGCCGGTCGCCGAAGCCTTCGATCTTGTTGGAGGGGAATTCCTCGAGCCGGCCGAGGTCCAGCCAGACTTCGAGCACCGGGCGGTAGGTCCAGATGCTCGGGCCGCGCAAATAGTTGATGCGCAGCAGGCGAATGTCGTCGAAACGGGTCATGCAAACGTTCGATGTGCTTTGGCCGAGCACCGCGGCGCCTTCAAGCGCGCCCATGGCGATCGGTCAGAATCGGCGCCCCGCGAAGGGCGTCATGGCGCGGTCCCAGCGGGCCGCGACGGGCAAGAGTCAAAGAAACACAATGCAACATCACGATCCAGTCGGCACCCAGGAGGGCGAAAACGAAGCGGTTTCAGAGGCTCTGAAAAGCCGGCTCGCAGTCGCGGAAAACGTTCTGGCAACACTGTCGGTTGACCTCGATGAAGAACTTCGTTTCAGTTTTGGCCTGGTGGCGCTCACCGACCAGCGGCTGCTGGCGCTGGAGCCCGGCGGCAAAGGCGTCTGGCGTGAGTGGTCGCTCGCCGACCCGGCGCTGGCGCTGCAGCTGAGCGACCAGTCGGGGGTCGGCCTGCTCGACCTGGTGGGCGGCGAGGGCCGGCTGGCGCGCTGGCGCTACACCCTGGCCAGCCAGGTCGCCGCGCTGCGCCTGCTGCGGCTGTTCGGCCAGCGTGCCAGCCATGCCGGCGGTGTCGCGCGCGCGACACCCGAGGCCGAGGCCGACGAGGTCGACACCGAGCTCCAGACCCCGCCCTCGACCTGGGTGCTGCTGCGGCTGGGCCGCTTCGCCCGGCCCTATCGCAAGCAGCTGATCGCCGGCTTCTTCCTCACCGTGCTGTCCACGGCCGCCACCCTGGTGCCGCCGTACCTCACGATCCCGCTGATGGACGACATCCTGATCCCGTTCCAGAACGGGCAGAAGATCGATCCGATGCGCGTGGGCCTCTACCTGAGCGGCCTGCTCGGCGCGGCGCTGGTCGGCTGGGGCCTGGGCTGGGCGCGCACCTACCTGCTGGCGCTGGTGTCCGAGCGCATCGGCGCCGACCTGCGCACCACCACCTACGAGCACCTGCTGACCCTGCCGCTCGACTACTTCGGCGGCAAGCGCACCGGCGACCTGATGGCGCGCATCGGCTCCGAAACCGACCGCATCAACGTCTTCCTGTCGCTGCATGCGCTCGATTTCGCCAACGACGTGCTGATGATCGTCATGACGGCGGCGATCCTGATCTCGATCAATCCGCTGCTGGCCGTGGTCACGCTGGTGCCGCTGCCCTTCATCGCCTGGATGATCCACGTGGTGCGCGACCGCCTGCGCACCGGCTTCGAGAAGATCGACCGCGTCTGGTCCGAGGTCACCAACGTGCTGGCCGACACCATTCCCGGCATCCGCGTGGTCAAGGCCTTCGCGCAGGAGCGCCGCGAGGCCGAGCGCTTCCGCGCCGCCAACGCCTACAACCTGCAGGTCAACGACAAGCTCAACCGCACCTGGTCGGTGTTCACGCCCACCGTGTCGCTGCTGACCGAGATCGGCCTGCTGGTGGTCTGGGGCTTCGGCATCTGGCAGGTAGCGCGCGGCAGCATCACGGTGGGCGTGCTGACCGCCTTCATCGCCTACATCGGCCGCTTCTACACGCGCATGGACTCGATGAGCCGCATCGTCTCGGTGACGCAGAAGGCCGCGGCCGGCGCCAAGCGCATCTTCGACATCCTCGACCACGTGAGCAACGTGCCCGAACCCGCGAACCCGGTGAAGGTGGAGCGGGTGCAGGGCGCGATCGCGATGCGCGGGCTGGGCTTCCGCTACGGCTCGCGCGCCGTGATCCACGACCTCGACCTGCGCATCGAGCCCGGCGAGATGATCGGCCTGGTGGGCCACAGCGGCTCGGGCAAGAGCACGCTGGTCAACCTGATCTGCCGCTTCTACGACGCCACCGAGGGCGCGATCGAGGTCGACGGCACCGACATCCGCCGCTTCGCCGTGGCCGACTACCGGCGCCACGTCGGGCTGGTGCTGCAGGAGCCCTTCCTGTTCTTCGGCACCATCGCGCAGAACATCGCCTACGGCAAGCCCGACGCCACGCGCGAGGAGATCGTGGCCGCGGCCCGCGCCGCCCATGCGCACGACTTCATCCTGCGCCTGCCGCACGGCTACGACTCGCTGGTGGGCGAGCGCGGCCAGGGCCTGTCGGGCGGCGAGCGCCAGCGCATCAGCATCGCGCGCGCGCTGCTGATCGACCCGCGCATCCTGATCCTCGACGAGGCCACCTCGGCGGTCGACACCGAGACCGAGAAGGAGATCCAGAAGGCGCTCGACAACCTCGTGCAGGGCCGCACCACGATCGCGATCGCGCACCGGCTCTCGACCCTGCGCAAGGCCGACCGCCTGGTGGTGATGGACCGCGGCGAGATCGTCGAGGTCGGCCCGCACGACGCACTCATGGCCAAGCAGGGCGCCTACTGGCGCCTCTACCAGGCGCAACTGCGCCAGGGCGACGACGATGCCAGCGAAGGCGCGGCCAACGAGCGCGTGGGCGCGCAGGGCATCCCGGTGAGCCATGCGGCGCATCCGGCGGGAGACGCATGATGGAAACGACGACGATCACCCTGCCCGACTTCGGGCTCGAGCGCGATGCCTTCGGCCGGCTGGTGCTGACCGATGCCCAGGGCCAGCGGCACGTGGGCGTCGCGCCGGTGCGGGCCTTCCCGCTCAGCGCGCCGGGCGAGGGCATCTCGCTGGTCGGTGGCGAGGGCCGCGAGCTGGTCTGGATCGACCGCGTCGATCAGCTGCCGCCCGCGGCGCGCGCGCTGCTCGAGGAGGAACTCGCGGTGCGCGACTTCGCGCCCACGCTGCTCAAGCTGCATGCCGTGTCGAGCTTCGGCGTGCCCAGCACCTGGACCGTGAGCACCGACCGCGGCGACACCCGCTTCGTGCTCAAGGCCGAGGAGGACATCCGCCGGCTCGAGCACGGCGCGCTGCTGATCGCGAGCGCGCACGGGGTGCAGTTCCGCATCGCCGACCTGAAGGCGCTCGACCGCGCGTCGCGCAAGTTGCTCGAGCGCTTTCTCTAGGTCAGCGAGAGCCCATCCAGCGCAGCGCCGCCCCGCCCGCCGTCGCCGCCACGCCGCTCGCGAAGGTGCCCCAGGCCATGTCGAGCAGCGACAGGCCCAGCGGCCAGCCCTTCATGATCGAGAGGTTGGTGAGGTCGTAGGTGGCGTAGGCGAACAGGCCGAGCAGGGCACCCAGCAGCGCGGTGCGCGCGAGGCTCGCGGCCTCGGCGCCGGGCAGCACCGCGAAGAACACCAGCCCCACCGGGTACAGCAGGTAGAACAGCGCCGCGAAGCCCAGCTTCGGCTCGGAGGCCATCAGGTGGCCCAGCCCCTGCTGGTAGAGGTTCTTGGCGATCACGCCGAGCCAGAGCGAATCGATCAGCGCCATCACGAGGAAGGTGGCGGCCCAGGCGGCGAGGTGTTTGGTGGTCATGGCGGCGGTGCGGATGGGTGGGGTGTCGCGGCCATCGTAGCGAGGCCCGGGGGCCGCGGGTAGCGCCGGCGGCGCGGGCTGCGAAAATCGCGCGTTCGGACTACAGCTCCGTCGTTCCCGCGCACCGATGCGCCTTGCCATCCATTCCTCGAGCCCACCATGCCCCTGCACACCACCGCCCTCGTCCTGTTCTCCGGCGGGCAGGACTCCACCACCTGCCTGGCCGACGCCCTCTCGAAGTACCAGCGCGTCGAGACCCTGGGCTTCGACTACGGCCAGCGCCACCGCGTCGAGCTCGACGTGCGCGCCGGCATCCTGGCCTCGCTGCGCGCGCGCTTTCCCGACTGGGCGCCGCGCCTGGGCCAGGACCACGTGCTCACGCTGGCGGCACTGGCGCAGCTCGGCGGCTCCTCGCTGACCGAGGAGGTCGCGTTCGAGATGCAGGCCGACGGCCTGCCCAACACCTTCGTGCCGGGGCGCAACCTGCTGTTCCTCACGCTGGCCGGCGCGCTGGCCTACCGGCGCGGGCTGCAGGTGATCGTCACCGGCGTCTGCGAGACCGACTTCTCGGGCTACCCCGACTGCCGCGACGACACCATGAAGGCGATGCAGCTCGCGCTGTCGCTGGGGCTGGAGCGCCGGCTGGTGATCGACACGCCGCTGATGTGGATCGACAAGGCCGAGACCTGGCAGCTCGCGCACCGCCTCGGCGGCCAGCCGCTGGTGGACCTGATCGTGGAGGAGACCCACACCTGCTACCTGGGCGACCGCACGCACCGGCAGGCCTGGGGCTATGGATGCGGCGAGTGCCCGGCCTGCGAGCTGCGCGCCCGGGGCTGGGCGCGCTATGCCGAGCCGGCCGTGCCCGGCACCACCTCCACGCGGTAGCGCGCGGGCGCGCCCTCGGCCTCGGGCACCAGCGTCCAGCGCTGGGTGTGGAACTCGCCGACCGCGGCGCGGTGCGCGATCGAGACCATCGCGCCGCCTTTCTCGCGCACCATCCCGGCCAGCCGCTGGTAGAGCGTGCGCTCGGCCGGCGCGTCGAGCGCGCTGCTGATCTCGTCGGCGAAGATCCAGCGCGGCTTCTTGAGCAGCACGCGCGCGATCGCGAGCCGCTGCTGCTCGCCGCCCGAGAGCTTCTGGCCCCAGGCGTCGCTGTCGTCGAGGCGCGCCACGAGGTCGGGCAGCAGCGCATCGGCCAGGGCCTGGCGCAACTGGTCGTCGCTGAAATCCGTCGACGGGTTGGGATAGGTCAGGGCATCGCGCAGCTTGCCGTCGGGCACGTAGGGACGCTGGGGCATGAAGGCCACGTCCTCGGGCACCTCGAGCCGGCCCTTCGAGAACGGCCAGATGCCCGCGAAGGCGCGGAACAGCGTCGACTTGCCGCTGCCCGAGGGACCCTGGACCAGCACGCTGTCGCCGGGCTGCACCGACAGGGCGGCGCCGCTGAGCAGCGGCGTGCCGTTGGGCAGCGAGACCGACAGGTCCTGCGTGCTCAGCGCCGCGGCCGGCGCGCGCTCCAGCGTCTCGGGGCGCGCGGCGTGCGCGGTCATGCCCTCGTCGAAGCTCGAGAGGCGGTCCGCGGTGGCGCGCCAGACGGCCAGGCTGTCGTAGTTGTCGACGAACCAGCTCAGCGACTCCTGCACCTTGCCGAAGGCCGAGCCGATCTGCATCAGGTGGCCGAGCTGGAAGGCGCCGCCGAAGTACTGCTGCCCCGCGACGAGGAACGGGAAGATCACGGCCGCCTGGCCGAAGAAGGAGGTGAAGGTGACGAGGTTCTTCTGCTGCTTGATCAGCAGCAGGTAGTTGCGCAGCACGTTGCCGAAGCGCGTGTCGAGCTGGGCGCGCTCGACCTTCTCGCCGTGGTCCAGCGCCACCGCTTCGCTGTATTCGCGCACGCGCATCAGGTGGTGCCGGAAGTCGGCCTCGTAGCGCTGCTGGCGGAAGTTGATCCCGATCAGCGGGCGGCCGATGAAGTGGGTGATCGCGGTGCCCACGATGGAATAGGCGAGCGCGATCCAGACCATCGCGCCCACCACCTGGTAGGTGGTGCCGCTGAAGGTGAACGAGAAGTTGCCCGACAGGCCCCAGAGCAGGCCGATGAAGCTCATCAGCGTGACGACCGCGTTCAGCAGGCCCATCGACAGCGACATGGTGGCGCTGGTGAACATCTGCACGTCCTCCTGGATCCGCTGGTCGGGGTTGTCGGGCGCCTGGCCTTCCTTGCCGGCATAGCGCGCCAGCTCGAGGTGATAGAAGGTCCGGTCGGCCATCCAGCGCGACATGTACTCGCGCGTCATCCAGGTGCGCCAGCGCAGCTGCAGCAGCTGCGTCACGTAGAACTTGAGCACCTGCACCGCGATGTTGAAGAAGGCGATCCAGCCGAACACGCCGACCTCGCGCCAGAAGCTCGCCGCATCCTTGTTCTGCAGCGCATCGTAGAAGCGCCCATACCACTGGTTGCCGAGCACCGCCACGTACACGTAGCCCAGGTTGAGCGCGACGATGGTCGCGAACATGAGCCGCGCCTTCCATTTCTCGTCGGACCGGAAGTAGGGCGCCGCGAGCTTGAAGACGCGGCGCAGCACCTGCAGGAAGGTCTGGGCGCGTTCGTTGACGGTGGGGGACATGCTGGCTTTCCTCGCTGGCGCAGGCGCGCCGGTCATCGTGAGGAGGCCATAGTAGACAAATGTTTCTTAAACCGGGCTGAAACATGCCGGCACGGCATGCGACCGGCCTGCGCCGCCCTCAGTAGGTGTCCAGCATCACGCGCGCCGCGGTCGCCAGGAAATGCGAGAGCGGCGGTGTCTTCAGGCCTTCGACCTTCGCCTCCTCGTCCCACAGCCGCAGCCGGATCGCATCACTCGACCACGGATGGTCGGCGAAGCGCCGCGCGGCCGCGTCGTTCATCGGCCCGCCCTGCAGTTGCAGGCTGCGCACCGAATCGGGCGAGAGCCGCGCGAAGTAGTCGGGCCGCGTCGCGCAGAGGTAGCGCTTGGCATCCACGTGCAGCCGGATCGGCTCGCGCACCTCGAGGCCGAAGGCGCCGCGCAGCAGCGGCAGCGCAATGTACTGGTGGCGGTCGTCGATGCCGAGCTCGGTCGGCGAGCGCTCGAGCGTCTGGTGCTCGGTGATCAGCATGTGGCCCAGGTCGTGCAGCAGCGCGGCCGTGACCAGCGCGTCGCCGGCCCCGGCCTGCTCGGCCAGCCAGGCGCATTGCAGCGCATGCTCGGCCTGCGACACCGGCTCGCCCGCATAGGCGACGCCGCCGCGTTCGGCAAACAGGCGGGCGATCTCGGCGAGGTCGAGTGTCATTGTTCTGAAACGAAGCGCGGGCGACAGCACACCGAAGTTCGCGGATCTCGATGACAAGGCCATGACCGCCCGTGCGAGCCCGGTCGCGGGAAGGGTTTTGGCATGCCCCAACGCATGCGTTTGACAAATCCCTGTCACACGCCGCTGCCAGCATCGCCGCGTCCACGGCAGGCCTGCGCCACCGTGTTGCGTTTTCGTTTTTCTCCCGTTTTTCGCTCCAATTCTTTCCCGAGGGATCTCACCATGCTGCGTCGTTGTCTTCGCTGGGCCGCCGTGCCCGCCCTGCTTTCGCTGGCCTTCGCCGCCACCGCCCAGGGCCGCACCGAGCTGCTGGTCTATACCGCGCTCGAGGCCGACCAGGTGCAGGCCTACAAGGCCGCGTTCGAGAAGGAGAACCCGACCATCGAGCTGAAGTTCGTGCGCGACTCCACCGGCATCGTCACCGCCAAGCTGCTGGCCGAGAAGGCCAACCCGCAGGCCGACGTGGTGTGGGGCCTGGCCGCCACCTCGCTGATGCTGCTCGACAAGGAAGGCATGCTGCAGCCCTACGCGCCCAAGGGCCTCGACGCGGTGAAGCCCACCATGCGCGATCCGGCCAACCCGCCCAAGTGGGTCGGCATGGACGTGTGGTCCTCGGCCATCTGCTTCAACACCGCCGAAGCGACCAAGAAGAACCTGCCCAAGCCCACGAGCTGGGCCGACCTCACGAACCCGGTCTACAAGGGCCAGATCACGATGCCCAACCCGGCCGCCTCGGGCACCGGCTACCTGATGGTCTCGGGCTGGATCCAGATGATGGGCGAGGACAAGGCCTGGAAGTACATGGACGCGCTGCACCAGAACATCGGCATCTACAGCCAGTCGGGCAGCAAGCCCTGCCGCCAGGCCGGCGCCGGCGAGTTCGCGCTCGGCATGTCCTTCGAATACCGCGCCAACAAGACCAAGCGCGACGGCGCGCCGATCGACATCGTGCTGCCCAAGGAAGGCCTGGGCTGGGACATGGAAGCCACCGGCATCATCAAGACCAGCAAGAAGCAGGACGCCGCCAAGGCACTGGCCGACTGGGCCGTGACGAAGCAGGCCAACGAGCTCTACGCGAAGAACTTCGCGGTGCTGGCGCTGCCTGGCATCCAGGAAAAACTGGAATTCGTGCCGGGCGACGTGGAGAAGCTGCTGGCCAAGAACGACTTCACCTGGGCCGCCGCGAACCGCGACCGCATCCTGGCCGAGTGGTCCAAGCGCTACGAATCGAAGTCCGAGAAGAAGCCGATGTGAGGGGCTGACGGCTCTTCGCATCCCTCTTTCCTTTTTTCTTCTTCTCTTCCAGCAGGCAGCCGCGCATGACGACGAGCTTTCTTTCCCTCCGCGGCATCGGCAAGTCCTTCGGCGCGACGCGCGTGCTCGACGGCATCGACCTCGACATCGAACCGGGCGAGTTCGTCTGCCTGCTCGGCCCCTCGGGCTGCGGCAAGACGACCTTGCTGCGCATCGTCTGCGGCATCGAGCGCGCGGACCACGGGCAGATCCTGCTCGGCGGCCAGGACATCGCGGGCCTGCCGCCGGCGGCGCGCGGCTTCGGGGTGGTGTTCCAGTCGTATGCGCTGTTCCCGAACCTGACGGCGGCGCAGAACATCGCCTACGGCCTGCATCCGACGGGCGCGTTGGCGCGCGAGATGGCCAAGCGTTCGCGCGAGATGCTCGACCTGGTGGGCCTGGCGGCGCATGCCGACAAGTACCCGGTGCAACTCTCGGGCGGCCAGCAGCAGCGCGTGGCACTGGCGCGCGCGCTCGCGCCCAATCCGCGCCTGCTGCTGCTCGACGAGCCGCTGTCGGCGCTCGACGCGCAGGTGCGCGCCAGCCTGCGCACCGAGATCCGCGCGCTGCAGAAGCGCCTGGGCATCGTCACCATCATGGTCACGCACGACCAGGAAGAGGCGCTCTCGATGGCCGACCGCGTGGTGCTGATGCACGACGGCCGCATCGAGCAGGCCGGCACGCCCGACGAGCTCTACCGCCAGCCGCGCACGCGTTTCGTGGCGGGCTTCGTCGGCCGCATGAACATGCTGCCGGCCACGGTGCTGGCCGACGGCAAGGTGCGCGTGCGCGACGCCGAGCTGTTCTGCGCCCCCGGCAACCTCAGCGTGGGTTCGCAGGCCACCGTGGGCATCCGTCCCGAGCACGTGGTGGTGAAGCGCTTCGGTGCCGAACTCGGCGCCAACAGCTTCGCGGCGCGCCTGCTCGACACCGAGTTCTTCGGCAACCGCACCGCCGCGCGCCTGGCCTGCGAGCCGCTGGGCATCGAGATCGAGGCCGAGCTGCCGGCCGATGCGCAAGGCAATGGCGGCGAGCCGCTGGTGCCGAGCAGCATGGTGCATATCCAGTTGCCTTTGCATGCGCTGTCGGTGCTGGCGCATTGAATGACGAACCGCTTTGTCGTTTGTTCGACGATGGAGCGATGGGGGCGGACTCACGCCGACGGGGTACTCCCCTCCGCGAATGTCCCCCGGCCTGCGGCCTCCTCCTTGATTTCGCTGCGGGGAGTACCCCATCGACGTGAGTCTGGAGCAGGTCGGTTGAACCGGATGGCACCACCGCTGCGCCCACGTGCACAGGCCAGGGGGTGCTTCCCGCAGCGAAATCAAGGAGGAGCCGAAGGCGGGGGACATTCGCGGAGGGAAGTACCCGCTGTCCTGTGCACGCGCCCCGGACACACACAATGAGCAGCACCCCCGAAGCCATCGCCATCATCCCTGTCACGCCGATACGCGCCAATGCCATCGACCGCGAGCGCTGGCTCACGGGCGCTGCCGTGGCATTGGTCGTGCTGCTGTTGCTCGTGATCGTTGCGTTGCCCGTAGGCGCACTCGTAGGCCAGAGCTTCTTCGACCGCGAGGGCGGCTTCGTAGGCCTCGCCAACTTCGCGCGCTACCTCGACAACCCCGCCCTGGTCCAGTCCGCCTTCAACAGCCTCTGGCTGGCCGCGGTCAGCGCCGTGATCTGCACCGCCATCGCCTACGTCTACGCGTATGGCCTCACGCTTTCGTGCATGCCGGCCAAGGGCGTGCTGCGCGCCGTCGCGTTGATACCGCTGCTCGCGCCTTCGCTGCTGCCCGCCATCAGCCTGGTCTACCTGTTCGGCAACCAGGGCCTGTTCAAGGGCCTGCTCGGTGGTGCGTCCATCTACGGCCCGCTGGGCATCGTGCTGGGCTCGGTGTTCTGGACCCTGCCGCATGCGCTCCTGATCCTCACCACCGCGATGGCGACCTCCGACGGTCGCCTCTACGAGGCCGCGCAGACGCTCGGTGCTTCGCGCTGGCGCATGTTCCGCACCGTCACCTTGCCGTCCACGCGCTACGGGCTGATCGTGGCCGCGATGGTGGTGTTCGTGCTGGTGATCACCGACTTCGGCGTGCCCAAGGTGGTGGGCGGCCAGACCGGCGTGCTCGCGACCGACATCTACAAGCAGGTGGTCGGGCAGCAGAACTTCCAGATGGGCGCGGTGGTGGGCTTCGTGCTGCTGATCCCGGCCGTGCTGTCCTTCCTGGTCGAACGCCATGTGCGTCGCAAGCAGGCCGCGGCGCTGTCGGCGCGCGCCACGCCCTATCAGCCCGAGCCGGTGCGCACGCGCGACCGCGCGCTGCTCGTGTTCTGCGCGCTCACGGCCTGCGCCATCCTCGTGATGATCGGCATGGCCGTGTTCGCCTCGCTCGCCACCTACTGGCCCTACCAGCTCGCGCCCTCGCTGAAGAACTACGACTTCAGCAACATGGACGGCGGCGGCTGGGGCAGCTACTTCAACTCGCTGCGGCTCGCGGTCTGCGCCGCCGTGGCGGGGGCGCTCCTCACCTTCGTGTCGGCCTACCTGGTCGAGAAGCCGCGCCACTTCGGCCTGCTGCGCGAACTGCTGAACCTGCTGGCCAACCTGCCGCTCGCGGTGCCGGGCCTGGTGCTCGGCGTGGGCTACATCTTCTTCTTCATCTCGCCCTCGAACCCGCTGCGCGCCATCTACGGCAGCATGACCATCCTCGTGGTCTGCACCGTGGCGCATTTCTTCTCGGTCGCGCACCTCACCTCGCTGACCGCGCTGCGCCAGCTCGACCGCGAGTACGAGCTGGTCTCCGAATCGATGGGCATCCCGTTCTGGCGCACCCTGTGGCGCGTGCACCTGCCGGTCGCGCTGCCCACGGTGCTCAACGTCGGCGGCTATTTCTTCGTCAACGCGATGACCACCGTCTCGGCCGTCGTGTTCCTCTATTCGCCGCAGACCACGCTGGCCGCCATCGCCGTGCTCAACATGGACGATGCCGGCGACGTGGCGCCCGCCGCGGCCATGGCCTCGCTGATCATGCTCACGGCCGCCGCCGGCCGCGGCCTGTTCGCGCTGGCCGGCCACTGGGCGCTCGCGCGCACCCAAGCCTGGAGACACCGTTGACCGCCGCTCCCAACTCCTCCTCCTTCGATGTCATCGTCGTCGGTGCCGGCATCGTCGGCCTCGCGCACGCCTACACGGCCGCCAAGCGCGGCCTGCGGGTCTGCGTGGTCGAGCGCGACGCCGCCTGCATCGGCGCCTCGATCCGCAACTTCGGCTTCATCACCGTGACCGGCCAGGCGCCGGGCGACAGCTGGCGCCGCGCCATGCACTCGCGCGACGCGTGGCAGGAGATCGCGCCGCAGGCCGACATCGACATCGTGCACCGCCACCTGTGGCTCGCGGCCTACCGGCCCGAGGCGCATGCGGTGCTCGAGGCCTTCATGCGCACGCCCATGGGCGAGGCCTGCCAGCTCATCGATGCCGCCGAGGCCCAGGCCAAGGCGCCCGCGCTGCACCTGGCCGAGGCGCGCTCGGTGCTGTTCAGCCCGCACGAGCTGCGCGTGGAGTCGCGCACCGCGATCGCCCGGCTCGCCGCCTGGCTGGCGCGCGCGCATGGCGTGACCTTCCGCTTCGGCGAGGCCGTGCTCGAGGTTCAGACGCCGCGCGTGCGCACCTCGCGCGGCGAACTGCATGCCGAGCGCGTGGTGGTCTGCACCAACAGCGAACTGCACGGCCTGTTCGCCGATCGCATCGCGGCCCACGACCTCACGCTGTGCCGGCTGCAGATGCTGCGCGTGCAGCCCGAGGCCGGCTTCCGGCTGCCGGGCGCGGTGATGATGGACCTGAGCCTGGTGCGCTACGAGGGCTACAGCACGCTGCCCGAGGCGGCCGCGCTGCGCGAGCGCCTGCAGCAGGAAGAAGCGGCTTCGCTCGCGCACGGCATCCACCTGATCGTGGTGCAGAGCGCCGACGGCTCGCTGGTGGTCGGCGACTCGCACCACTACGCCGCCGCGCCCGAGCCCTTCGCGCTGGAGGAGGTCGACCGCCTGATCCTGCGCCACCTGCGCAGCACGCTCGACCTCGAGAGCGCGCAGATCGTCGAGCGCTGGAACGGCGTCTATCCCTCCTCGAAGACCACGCCCTGCGTGGTCGACGCGCCCGACGACGCGACCCGCGTGGTGCTGGTCACCAGCGGCACCGGCGCCAGCACCGGCTTCGGCATCGCGCACGACGTGTTCGCCGGCTGGTGATCCCTTTTCATTCACGCGAGTCCTTCTTCATGTCCGCCACGCATTCCTCCAGGCTCCAGGCCGTCGTCTTCGACTGGGCCGGCACCATCCTCGACTTCGGCTCCTGCGCGCCCATGGGCGCCTTCGTGAAGCTGTTCGAGCAGTTCGGCATCGAGATCACCATCGCCGAGGCGCGCGGCCCGATGGGCATGGCCAAGTGGGACCACATCAAGGCGCTGGGCTCGCAGCCGCGCATCGCCGCGCAGTGGGAAGCGAAGCATGGCCATGCCTTCAATGATGCCGACGTCGACCGGCTCTACGAGGTGTTCACGCCGATGAATGCCGCCAGCGCACGCGACCATGCCGACTTCATCCCGGGCGCGCTCGACGCCGTGGCCGCCGCGCGTGCGCGCGGCCTGAAGATCGGCTCGACCACCGGCTACAACCGCCCGATCATGGAGGTGGTCACGGCCATCGCCGCGCAGGGCGGCTACGTGCCCGACAACCTCGTGTGCGCGGGCGACCTCGCGGCCGGCCGGCCTTCGCCGCTGATGATGTACCGCTGCTTCGCCGACCTCGGCGTGTGGCCGGCCCACGCCGTGGTGAAGGTCGACGACACCGGCGTGGGCCTCGAGGAAGGCCTGAACGCCGGCACCTGGGCCGTGGGCCTCGCGGTCAGCGGCAACGTGATGGGGCTGACCCTGGCCGAATGGCAGGCGCTCGGCGCCGACGAGCAGCAGGCACGCCGCGAGCAGGCCACCGAGCAGCTGAAGGCGGCCGGCGCCCACTACGTGATCGACAGCGTGGCCGAGCTCATGCCGGTGCTCGACGACATCGAGCGCCGCCTCGCGGCCGGCGAGCGGCCCGGGCGCTGAGTTCCGTTTTCACGGCGGCGCGATCGGGTTCGCGTCCGACTTGACCGACCATGGAGCGGGCCTAGCATGCCCGCCATGCGACACCTCTTCCTCGCACTCTGCTGCTGCCTCGGCCTGATGGCCGCCGGCTGCGACGACAAACCCAGGCCGGGCGGTCCGATGCCCAAGGCCTCGGCCGCGCAGCCGCTCGTCGCGCCATCGCTGGCCTGACGCGCACCGGCGCATGGCGGCGCCGCCGACGCGCGGCGCGGTGCGCTCGTGCGCCAGCGCGGCTTGCCTTGTATGCTCGACCTCGCCGTCTTCCCGACGGACGCATGCAAGACAAGAAAGAGAACGATGACGGAGACGCTCGCCGCACGCCACCCCTCCCACCAGCCCGATTCGCGCTACGCCATGGTGCGGCTCGGCCTCACGCTGCTGATCATGACCGTCGGCAGCAGCGGCATGTACGTGGTGTCGGTGATGCTGCCCTCGGTGCAGGCCGAGTTCGGCATCGACCGCGCGCAGGCCTCGCTGCCCTACACGCTGCTGATGCTGGGCTTCGGCATCGGCGGCGTGCTCATGGGCAAGCTGGCCGACCGCTTCGGCATGATGTGGCCGCTGCTCGGCGGCGCCGTCTGCCTCGGGCTCGGCTACGTCGCCTCGGGCCTCGCGGGCGGCATCGTCTCCTTCACCATCGCCCAGACCCTGCTGGTTGGCCTGCTCGGCAGCTCGGTGGCCTTCGCGCCGCTGGTGGCCGACACGTCGCTCTGGTTCGTCAAGCGGCGCGGCATCGCGGTGGCGATCTGCGCCAGCGGCAACTACGTGGCGGGCGCCGTGTGGCCGCCGATCGTGCAGCACTTCATCGAGACCGTGGGCTGGCGCCAGACCTACATCGGCATGGGCCTGTTCTGCAGCGTCACGATGGTGGCGCTGGCCTTCTTCTTCCGCGCGCGTGCGCCGGCCGCGGTGGCCACGCCCCCCGTGGCGGGCCCTGGTGGCGCCGCGGTGCGTAATCTCGCGCGGCCCTTCGGCTTCAGCGCCGGCACGGCGCAGGGCTTGCTGTGCGTGGCGGGCGTGGCCTGCTGCGTGGCGATGGCGATGCCGCAGGTGCACATCGTGGCCTACTGCAGCGACCTCGGCTTCGGCGCCGCGCGCGGCGCGCAGATGCTCTCGCTGATGCTGGCCTTCGGCGTGGTGAGCCGGCTGGTGTCGGGTGCCATCTGCGACCGCATCGGCGGGCTGCGCACGCTGCTGCTCGGCGGCGCGCTGCAGTGCGTGGCGCTGCTGCTGTTCCTGCCCTTCGACGGGCTGGTGCCGCTGTACGTGGTGTCGGCGCTGTTCGGCCTGTTCCAGGGCGGCATCGTGCCCTCGTACGCGATCATCGTGCGCGAGCACTTCCCGGCCTCCGAGGCGGGCGCGCGCGTGGGCACGGTGCTGATGTTCACGCTGTTCGGCATGGCGCTCGGCGGCTGGATGTCGGGCAAGGTGTTCGATCTCACGGGCAGCTACCACGCGGCCTTCCTCAACGGCATCGCCTGGAACCTGGTCAACGTCTCGATCGCGGCCTTCCTGCTGTACCGGGTCATGGGGCGCGGCCGCCGCGTCGCGCCGGCCTGAGCCAGCGGCCGGACGGCTGGAAGCGGCAGAGTATATTCAAGCCACAATCCCACCGAGCCGACCCCCGATGCCCGCCTCCAAGCCCACCGCCCGCCGACCCGAGGTCCGTCCGCGCGCGCGCCGTGCCGCCCATGCGGAACCGGCGTTGCGCGACGAGGGGCAGGGCGCGCGCGCCGACACGCTGACCGACCAGGTCTACCAGCGGCTGCGCCAGTCGCTGATGACGGGCGCGCTGCTGCCCGAGCAGGTGCTGACCGTGCGCGGCGTGGCCGAGAGCCAGGGCGTGAGCCTGACGCCGGTGCGCGAGGCGGTGCAGCGGCTGGTGGTGGAGCACGGGCTCGAGGTGGTCAACGGCCGCACCATCCGCGTGCCGCGCCTCGACGTCGAGACCTACCGCGAGATCCTCAAGATCCGCATGGAGCTCGAATGCCTGGCGGCCAAGGAGGCCGCGCCGCGCATCTCGAACGACGAGATCGAGCGTCTCGATGGCGTGGTGCAGGCGCACCTGGCGGCGATCCAGGCCGGCGACGCGCACCGCACGCTGCTCGAGAACACCGAATTCCATCTCTCGATATATCGAGCCTCGGGCCAGGCCATCCTGATCCGCATCATCGAGAGCCTGTGGCTGCGCGTCGGCCCCACGCTGAACCTGCTGTTCCCGCAGTACTGCGGCAGTCTCACGGGCCACGAGACGCATCTGACCGCGATGGACGCGCTGCGCCGGCGCGACGGCGACGCGCTCGGGCAGGCGATGCGCGACGACCTGACGCACGGCTCGCGCTACCTGATCCGCCTGCTCAAGCCCTGAAAAAGCGGCTGGCGCGGGTTTTTGCGTAGACAGAATATATTCTGATCGCCTAAAGTGCGGCCCAAGGCCTCGTTGCCGGGGCTCCAGTTCCTTCGTCTGTTCGAAGAAAGGCCGTCGCATGAAGTTGAATCTCTCCCGCCGCGAGTTCCACCTGGCCAGCGCCCACATGCTGCTGGCCTCTTCCGCCGGCTCGCTGCTGCTGGGGGCCTCGGGCCCGGCTGCCGCGCAGGCGCGCTCGGTCAAGCTCGGCACCTTCGGCGCCATCGATGCGCAGAACTACATCCGCGCGAAGAACATGGCGGCCAAGACCTTCGGCGCCGGCACCAGCGCCGACTTCGTGACCGTGCGCGCGGGCTCCGAGGTGATCGCGGCCATGGCCGGCGGCAGCCTCGACATGTGCAACATCGGCTCCAGCCCGATGATGGTCGGCTACGCCAACGGGCTGAAGGCCTCGATGGTCTACGTCTACAAGAACATCGTCGACAGCGAATGCCTGGTGGTGCAGGGCAACTCGGGCATCACCACGGTGGCGGGGCTCAAGGGCAAGAAGATCGGCCTGCCGTTCAACACCTCGGTGCACTTCGCGGCGGTGGCGGCGCTCAAGACCGCGGGCATCGGGCTGGCGGACGTGCAGCTCATCAACATGCGCGCCGACCAGATCGCCTCGGCCTGGCAGCGCCGCGAGATCGATGCCAGCTACATCTGGGTGCCGGTGCTGCCGCGCCTGACCGAGGACGGCGGCAAGATCATCTTCAAGACCGGCGACCTCAACAAGAACAACCTGCTGATCTTTGACGGCCTGCTGGTGCGCGACGAGTTCAAGCAGAAGTCGCCCGACCTGGTGCTGGCCTTCCTCAAGGACTACGAGCAGATCGCGCGCACCTTCAAGCAGGAACCGAAGGAAGTGGTCGAGACCATGACCAAATTCCTCAACGTCGACGAGGCCGCGGTGATGCGCTCGCTCAACACCTTCTACCCGGTGCCCGCGCGCGAGCAGCTGCAGAGCCACTGGATGGGCAAGCCCGGCGAGAAGGACACGGGCGTGCTCAAGACCTTGCAGACCCAGGCGCAGTTCCTGCTGGAGTCGGCGCAGATCTCGGCCATGCCGAAGGACCTGAGCGGGCTCGTCGATTCGAGCTTCGTCGCCAAGATGGCCGCCTGAGGCCATGGGACTGCCACCGCAGCAGGCGGGCACGCCCAAGGTCCGTTTCGAGGAAGTCTCCAAGCGCTTCGGCGACGGCCCCGACGCGGTGCAGGCGCTGGAGCCGATCACGCTCGACATCGCCGAGGGCGCCTTCACCTGCCTGCTCGGCCCCTCGGGCTGCGGCAAGAGCACGTTGCTGAACATCCTCGCGGGCTTCGAGCAGCCCACGGCCGGCCGCGTGCTGATGGACGGCCAGCCGGTGCGCGGCCCCGATCCGCGCCGCGGCGTGGTGTTCCAGCAGGGCGCGCTGTTCACCTGGATGCGCGTGATCGACAACGTGGCCTTCGGGCCGCTGGCCACGGGCAAGTCGTCCGCCGAGGCCACGCGCATCGCTTCGCAGTACCTCGAGATGGTCGGCCTCACGAGCTTTGCCAGGCGCTATCCCTACGAGCTCTCGGGCGGCATGCAGCAGCGCGTGGGCATCGCGCGCGCGCTCGCCAATTCGCCCGAGATCCTGCTGATGGACGAGCCCTTCGCCGCGCTCGACGCGCAGACGCGCGAGCTGCTGCAGGAGGAGATCAAGCGCATCTGGCACGAGACGCGCAAGACCGTGCTCTGGATCACCCACAGCATCGACGAGGCGCTGTTCCTCGCGACCGAGATCGTCGTGATGTCGGCGCGCCCGGGCCGCATCAAGGCGAAGTTCCATCCGGGCTTCGCGCAGAGCGACGACCCGGCCGTGGTCGCGAGCGCGGAGTTCGCGCGCATGAAGGCCGAGATCTTCGGCCTGCTGCGCGAGGAGGCGCTGGCCGCGCAGCACCAGGAGGCGCAGCGATGAGCGCCGCACCGAACCGGCCGAATGGTGCCCGCGGCCGCGCGCGCTGGATCAACCTCGGCTCCTTCGCCGCGCTGTTCGTGCTGTGGTTGCTGATCACCGTGCCGATCGTGGGCGACCAGCCGCTGGTCGCGCCGCTGTTCCTGCCCTCGCCGATGTCGGTGTGGAACACCTTCCTCCAGCTCATGCAGAACGGCTACCAGGGCAAGACGCTCGCGCACCACCTGGGCATCAGCCTGTTCCGCTTCGGCGTGGCCTTCGGGCTCACGGTGCTGGTGGCGGTGCCGCTGGGGCTGTGGATGGGCATGAACGAGACCGTGAAGGCGCTGCTCGATCCGCCGATCGAGATCACGCGGCCGATGCCCAAGCTCGCGCTGCTGCCGCTGCTCATCATCTGGTTCGGTATCGGCGAGGTCTCGAAGATCGTGATCATCGTGCTCGCGCTGTTCCCGATCCTCTCGATCAGCGCCATGCAGGCGGTGCGCGCGGTGGGCCGGCGCAAGGTGCAGGCGGCGATGGCGCTGGGCGCCTCGCGCACCATGATCTTCCGGCGCGTGATCTTCCCGGCCAGCCTGCCGGGCATCTTCACCGGCATCCGCGTGAGCATCGGCCTGGGCGTGACCATGCTGGTGGGCGCCGAGATGATCGCCACCAACGCGGGCATCGCCTACATGGCGATGTCGGCCTCCGACTTCCTGCTCACCAACGTCGTGATCGTCGGCGCGCTGATCATGGCGATCCTCGGCTACCTGCTCGACCTGCTGGCGCGGGCGCTCGAAAACAAGGTCGTCCACTGGGGCGGCAAGGAAGGATGAAGCGACCATGGCATTGACATTCCCCGAGCAAGGCGCGTCCTGGCCCGAGCTGCAGCGGCGGCTCGAGGAAGCCGGCCGCGGCGACGCCGACTGGCGCAACGGCCGCGTGCCGATGTTCATCCACTACGCGGGCGAGGACGTGCTCGAGGTGGCCAAGCAGGCCTACCTGATGTACTTCTCCGAGAACGGCCTGGGCCCGCGCGCCTTCGCGAGCCTCGCGACCTTCGAGCGCGAGGTGGTGGAGATGGGCCTTTCGCTGCTGCATGGCGGCCCCGAGTCGCGCGGCGCCATGACCACCGGCGGCACCGAGAGCATCTTCCTCGCGGTCAAGTGCGCGCGCGACCGCGCGCTGGCGCGGCGCCCCGGCATGGCGAAGCCCGAGATCCTGATGCCGCAGAGCGCGCACCCGGCCTTCGACAAGGCCGCGCACTTCCTCGGCCTGGTGCCGGTGCGCACGCCGCTGGCGGCCGACTTCCGCGCCGACCCGGCGGCGATGCGCGCCGCCTTCACGCCCGACACCGCGATGGTGGTGGGCTCGGCGCCGGCCTTTCCGCACGGCGTGGTCGATCCCATTCCCGAGATCGCGGCGCTGGCGCGCGAGCACGGCTGCTGGATGCATGTGGATGCCTGCGTGGGCGGCTACTTCGCGCCCTTCGCGCGCGAGCTCGGCGCCGACATCCCCGACTTCGATTTCGCGGTCGAGGGCGTGACCTCGATCTCGGCCGACCTGCACAAGTACGGCTACACGGCCAAGGGCGCCTCGACCCTGTTCTTCGCCGACCCCGAGGCCTTCGCGCTGATGGGCTACTACTTCGACGACTGGCCGCGTGGCCAGTACTTCACCCACACGCTGGTGGGCACGCGCGCCGGCGGCGCCATCGCCGCGGCCTGGGCGGTGATGAACTACCTGGGCCATGCGGGCTATCTGCGCGTGACCGAGCGCGTGCTCGCGACGCGGCGCGCGATGCAGCAGGGCCTCGATGCGCTGGGCCTGCCCACGCTGGGCCGGCCCGAGCTGTCGATCTTCGCCTTCGGCTCGCCCGAACGCGACATGGGCGCCATCGGCCGCGGCCTCGGTGCGCGCGGCTGGACCGTGGGCTACGTGAAGAACCCCGACGGCATCCACCACATGCTGAACCTCACGCACGAGCCGGTGGTGGGGCAGTACCTGGGCGACGTGGCCGCGGTGCTGGAGGATCCGGCGACCTTGGCGAGCGGCGCGGCGAGCGCGGTGAAGGCGCAGTACTGAGCCGCCCCCGGTTCAGATGTTCGTGCTCGACGGAATCCGGCTCGGCAGCAGGTGCTCGTAGGGCCGCGAGCGCGTCGTGTTGCGCTGCTTGATCGTGGCCTCGATGTTCGCCAGTGCCGCGCGGAAGCGCTCGAGCGGCCCGCCCTGGCCCGCGATGGCCGGATCGATCAGCACCGGCAGGTGCGGAAAGGCGTTGTCCTTGTACTCGCCGAGCGGCCGGTAGTAGACGCCGCCGAGAATGTGGAACAGCAGGATCTGCTCCTGCGCCGCGAGCCGCGCGGGCAGCATCTGCGACCAGGTGGCCTCCGACTGGCCGGCCGTCGAGGCGGGCGCCGGCGTGCCGGCCATGCCCGCGCTGAAGGGCGCATAGGTCATCACCGAGAGCTGCGGGAAGTTCACCGCCGCATGCTGCGCGCTCGTGTTGAAGACGATGGCCGTGATCACGTCGGCCAGCCTGGCGCGCGTGGAAATCGCCGGCAGCCCCTTCACCTTGCCGTGGGTCGAGAGGTCGACGGCCCAGGCCTGCAGCTCGTGGTCGCCGCTCACGTCGGTGTCGCTGAGGTAGTAGGTCGCGACGTAGTCGCCCACCCATTGCGCGATCGCGTTCCACAGCAGCAGCGCGTCGTCGCGGTACGGGTACTCGGGCAGCTCGCCCGGGTTGTCGACGCCGCGCGCGCGCAGCTCGTCGGGCAGCATCAGGTTGGCCTGGAAGTCGTAGGCCAGGCGGTCGCGGCCGCACTCGCGCTGCAGGGTCTCGATCGGCGCCGCGAGGATGCCGTCGCCCGTGGTCAGCGGCGCCATGATGATCAGCGTGGCCGCCTCGTTGATGAACATCGCGCCCTCGAGGTGCGGCGACAGCAGGCGGCTCAGCGGATGCGCGGTCGCGAGCTGGCGCTGCGTGGCCATCGCGAAGGCCTCCGACATCAGGTGCGTGCGGCCCAGGTGCACGAACATCTCGTGGTAGTTGAAGTCGGCCACCTGCACCGTGGTCTTGGCCGATTGCCAGGCCCAGTAGGCCTCGGCGTTCGAGGCGTCGTCCACGCGCAGGAAGATCGGATGCTGCGCCGGGTTCTGGCCGCACTGGATGGCCACGGGCACCAACGAACGGCCGGCCCTGGGCCGCGCGAACAGCGCGACCGGCATGAAGACATAGGCGGTGCCGGTCAGCGGCTTGGTCACCGGGCCCGTGGGCGCCATGTCGCCCAGGCCTTCGTAGTCGAGCAGGTAGAGACGACCCTCGGCGGCCGCGTCGGCGAGGCTGTCGGCGTTGCCCATGGCCTGCCGGTACTGCGCGTCGGTCAGCGGGAACTTCGAGGGCAGCACGCTCGCCTTGCGGATCAGCATCGGGTTCGGGCCGGCCACGCGCATCCAGGCGAACAGCGCGTTGTCGCGGAAGACCTGCGCGATCGACGGCTTCTCGATGGTCGCGAACAGCGCGTCGTACTGCGCCACGGTGCGCGGCCCGCCGAGCAGGCCCTGCGTCATCAGGTCGTGGTGCACCTGGCGCAACTGGGTGGCGATGTCGCCCGCGGTGCCGGTCAGCGTGCCCAGCAGCGCAAGCGCCGCGGCCGGCAGCGTGAGCAGGCCGGCGTTCTGCGACAGCAGCTGCGCGAAGCTCGCCTGCAGGCTCGAAAGCCGCGTGCGCAGGTTGTCGAGCGTCTGCAGGCTGCCGCTGGCGAGCGGGCTGGTGGCGAAGGAGGCCGCGAAGTTCACGGCCGCCTCGAGCGCGCGCGACAAGGTCAGCAACTGGTGCTCGAGCGCCGGCAGTTCGGCCGGCGGCACGACAGTGCCCATCGGCACGCCCGCGAGGTTGAGGTGCGACTCGGTCCAGAGGTAGGTGGCCTGCCGGCTCACCAGTTCGAGCCGGCGCAAGGTGGCGCTGATCGGATCGATCTTCTGCGGCAAGGTGGGCCTGGGCACCGGCAGCGCGGCCGAGGCGGTGGAGGGCGCGCCGACCAGCAGGCTGCCGAATCCGGCCGCGGTGCCGGCCGCGGCCGCGCCCTTGAGGAGTTCTCTGCGTTTCATCGCTGGTGTTCCCTGTTGTTGTCGTGCATCTGGAACATCGGCCGATGGTTCTCGCCCTGGCCGACAAAATCGAACGCTCGTTCTATTCGAGCCAGCGGATTCTGCGGACGAGGCATGACGCCCGCAATGCGGGTAGCTGCCTAGGGCGAAGGTTCGCATCCGGCGTGGCGAAAGCGCACGCCGGTCAGGTGGAGCTCAGCCGTCTCAGGCCGTATGCGGATGCCGCGCGCGCTCGTACAGCGTGCGTGCGAGTTCGCGGTGCCGCGCGAGCAGCGGCGGCAGCTCGAGATCGACGAAGCGGCCCTCGCGGATGCGCACCTGGCCGTCGATGATGCTGAGCGCGGCCGAGGCGGGCGTGCAGAACACCAGCGCCGCCACCGGGTCGTGCCACGCGCCCGCGTGCGACACGCCGCGCAGGTCGAAGCCCACCACGTCGGCCGACATGCCCGGCGCGAGCGCGCCGATGTCGTCGCGGCCCAGCACGCGCGCGCCGCCCAGGGTCGCGATCTCGAGCGCCTCGCGCGCCGTCATCGCGGCCGGGCCATGGCCCACGCGCTGCAGCAGCATCGCCTGGCGCGCCTCGCCGAGCAGGTGCGCGCCGTCGTTCGAGGCGCTGCCGTCCACGCCCAGGCCCACCGGCACGCCCGCGCGGCGCATGGCGCCGATGGGCGCGATGCCCGAGGCCAGCCGCATGTTCGAGCACGGGCAGTGGGCCACGCCGGTGCCGGTGCGGCCGAACAGGGCGATGCCCGCGGGGTCGAGCTTCACGCAGTGCGCATGCCAGACGTCGCGGCCGACCCAGCCCAGGTCCTCGGCGTACTCGGCCGGCGTCATGCCGAACTTCTCGCGCGAGTAGGCGACGTCGTTGTCGTTCTCGGCCAGGTGCGTGTGCAGCGACACGCCGCGCTCGCGCGCGAGCAGTGCCGAGTCGCGCATGAGCTCGCGCGAGACCGAGAACGGCGAGCAGGGCGCGAGCACGATGCGCCGCATCGAATGGCGCGAGGCATCGTGCCAGCGATCGATCAGCCGCTCGCTGTCGCGCAGGATCGCGGCCTCGCTTTCCACCACCTCGTCGGGCGGCAGGCCGCCGGCGCTGCGGCCCACGCTCATGCTGCCGCGCGCGGCATGGAAGCGCATGCCCATCGTGGCGGCCGCCTCGATCGAATCGTCGAGCCGCGCGCCGTTGGGGAACAGATAGAGATGGTCGCTGGTGGTGGTGCAGCCCGAGAGCATCAGCTCGGCCATCGCGGTCTGGGTCGACACGTGGATCATCTCGGGCGTGAGCCGCGCCCACAGCAGGTAGAGGTTGGTGAGCCAGCCGAACAGCTCGGCGTCCTGCGCCTCGGGCACCGCGCGCGTGAGGCTCTGGTACATGTGGTGGTGCGTGTTTACAAGGCCCGGCATCAGCACGTGGCCGTGCAGGTCGATGGCCTTGGCACCGCCGCTGCGCAACGCCTCGAGGTAGACCGAAGGCAGCTCGGCCGTGGCACCGACCCAGGCGATGGCCGGCCCGTCGATCACCAGCGCGCCATCGGCGATCTCTCGCCGCGCGGCGTCCATGGTGACGAGCACGTCGGCGTGGCGCAGCACGCGCAACGGCCGGGGCGAGGAAGCGGTGGAGGAAGTCATGTCATTCGGTTCCGTGCGAGGTGCGTGCCGTCAGTGTGAAGGAACGCTCCCTCGACTGCACGCCGTTGTAGAAGAGATTGAGCAGCACCGCGGCGACGGTGCCGAGCACGATGCCGCTGTGCGTCAGCGGATGGGTCCAGGCCGGAAAGTGCTGGAAGAAGTTCGGCGACAGCGTGGGAATCAGCCCGAGGCCGACGGAGATCGCGATCACGTAGAGCGCATGGCGCTCGCGCGCATAGTCGATGCTGCCGAGGATGCGGATGCCGGTGGCCGCGACCATGCCGAACATCACGATGCCGGCGCCGCCGAGCACGAAGGAGGGCACCGAGGCCACGACGTGCGCGACCTTGGGGAACAGCGCGAGCGCGATCAGCAGCACGCCGCCGCCGGCCGCCACGTAGCGCGAGCGCACGCCCGTGACCGTGACCAGCCCCACGTTCTGCGAGAACGAGGTGTAGGGGAAGGTGTTGAACACGCCGCCGATCACCGTGCCCAGGCCGTCGGCACGCAGGCCGCGCGAGAGCGCGTCGGTGTCGACCTTGCGGCCCGTGATCTCGCCGAGCGCGAGGAACATGCCGGTCGATTCAACCAGGGTGATCAGCATCACGATGCACATCGAGGCGATGGCCGTGAGCTCGAAGCGCGGCAGGCCGAAGTGGAAGGGCGTGGTCAGGGCCATCCAGCTCGCTTCCTCGAGCCCGTCGAACTGCATGCGGCCGAGCGCCAGCGACAGCAGCACGCCGAAGACGATGCCCAGCAGCACCGCGATGTTGGCGATGAGGCCCTTGCCGAAGCGCGTGATCGCGATGATCGCCGCCAGCACGGCCGCGGCGATGGCGAGGTTCACCGGCTCGCCGTAGGCCGGGTTGGCCACCGCATGCGCCACGCCCTCGATGCTGCGCGTCGAGGTGGGCTGCCCGCCCGCGGCCCAGTGGATCGCCACCACCATCAGCGAGACGCCGATCAGCGTGATGACCGTGCCCGTCACCAGCGGCGGGAACACGCCGAGCACGCGCCCCATCAGCGGCGCGAGCGCGATGCCGAACAGCCCCGCCACGATGGTGGCGCCGTAGATCGCGGGCAGGCCCAGCGAGGGATCGATGCCGATGGCGATCATCGGGCCCACGGCCGCGAAGGTCACGCCCATCATCACCGGCATGCGGATGCCGAAGCGCCAGAAGCCGATGGCCTGCACCAGCGTGGCGATGCCCGCGGCCAGCAGGTCGGCATTGATGAGGAAGGCGATGTCGGCCTTCGAGAGGCCGAGCGCGCCGCCCACGATCAGCGGCACCGCCACCGTGCCCGCGTACATCACGAGCACGTGCTGCAGGCTCAGCGCGCCGCAGCGCATGAGGGGAAGCTTCTGGTCGACCCCTTCGCCGTCTCCTGCGGGGGTCTTTTTGTCGTTCGAAAGCATGGGACTTTTCCTTCCGGCCGATGACCGGCGCGGCAGTCTAGGAGCCATGCCTTCGAACGCGCAAAGTCAATAAATGGCGCGCCCCGTGCACAAAAAGTGGACGGCCGCCGGCGCCGTGTTCAGGGCGCGAGCAGCTCGTCGAGGCAGGCCGTCACGTGGTTGGCGAACAGCTCGGCCGCGGGGCTCGGCGACTGCGCGGCGCGGGCCTCGAGCGTGAGCGTCTGGGCCGGCAGGGTGGCGTCGCGCAGCGGCACGAAGACCAGCGAGCCGTCGTGCATCTCCTCGGCCACGTCGAGCCGGTTGAGCAGCGTGATGCCCTCGCCCTCGCGCACCAGGCGGCGCATCAGCGCGGTGGAGGTGGTCTCGATGACCGGCGAGGCGCTCAGGCCCGAGCGTTCGAAGGCGGCATCGATGATCGGCCGGATCGACAGCGAGGGCGCGGGCAGCAGCAGCGGATGGCCCACGCACTCGGCCAGCACGGTGCTCGCATGGGCCGTGAGCGCATGGCCGGGCGGCACCACCGCGCCGATCGGCCACTCACTGGCGAACAGGGTGCGAAAGCCCGCCGTGGCGGGCACGTCGTAGGCCAGCGCGAGGTCGGCATCGCCTTCGCGCACGCCATGCAGCACGGCCGCGATCGGCAGGCCCAGCAGCTTGAGCTGGATGCCGGGATGGGCCGCGCGAAAGCGCCGCACCACGCCCGGCAGGAAGGCGTCGGCGAGGCCGGCGGTGGTGGCCAGCGTGACCTCGCCCTGGCGCAGCCCGCGCATGGCCTCGATGCGCTGGCGCACGCCGTCGAACTCACGCAGCGTGCCGCGCGCATGCGCCAGCACCAGCTCGCCCACCGGCGTGAGCTTGAGCGTGTTGTGGATGCGCTCGAACAGCGGCGCGCCCAGCTCCTCCTCGAGGTTGAGGATCTGCCGGTTGATCGCGGTCGGCACCACGTGCAGCTGCGCGGCCGCCTTGCGGATCGAACCCGCGCGAACCACCTCGACGAAGTACCGGACCACCTTGGCGTGCATGACATCTCCCGCGCCACCGTGGGCGCGGGGGGATCATGCATGCGGGCTCAGAGGTCGGGCAAGCCCAGCGCGGGGTCGCTGACCGAATGCTTGCCGGTCTCGACGCGGCCGGCGAAGCGGCGGTAGTAGGCCGGATCGGCATCGCAGGTGACGGCGAAGTCGTACCACTGGCCGCTGGCCGCGAGCTCCCAGTGCAGCTCGGCCTTGGCGCCGCCCGCGACGGTCGCGGTCCACGGGCCGTCGTCGCGGTAGGCCTTGGCGCGCACGCTGAACTTCGCCGCGGCCTGGCCGCCGTTCATCATCTCGAGGTAGACGTTGCCGTTGGCGATGTCGTAGCACACGCGCAGCTCGGGCACGGCCGCGCCGCCGGCGCGCAGCGCGTTGAGGTCGCCCTGGAAATGGCGGTGGTAGCCGTTGGGGCCGAGCACCCAGAGGTCGTAGCGGCCGGCGTTGTCGGCGGTCGCGTTCCAGCGGTCGTCGAGCGACTTGCCGGCTTCGACCATGTAGCGGCGCGGCAGGCGGTCGAGGTTGAGCCGGTCGTAGACATGGAACACGGCGGCCGCGTTGCCGGTGTTGGCGAACAGCAGCTGCAGCGTGCCGCCGGCCGCGTCGGCCCTGGCGCTGGTATGCAGCTCGTAGGGCAGCGCGCGCGAGGGCCGCGTGCCCGTGGCCTGGCGCGGCAGCAGGCCGTTGGCCGGCGGCGTGACCTGCGGCAGCGCCTGCTGCGCGGCGCGCAGCTGGTCGGCCTCGGCCTTGGTGCGGCGGCCCGCGAGCGTGGGCAGCGCCTCGCCGTTGGGGTTGGCGAAGTTGAAGGCGCTCGTGAGGTCGCCGTTGACCGCGCGGCGGAACGGGCCGATGTTGCCTTCCTTCACGCCGAAGCGGGCCTCGACGAAGCGCAGCACCGAGGTGTGGTCGAAGGTCTGCGAGTTGACCCAGCCGCCGCGGCTCCAGGGCGAGATCACGTACATCGGCACGCGCATGCCGGGGCCGTAGACGTTGCCGTCGGGCGTGGGCTGCGACTGCGTCATGCCCGGCGGCTTGGGATGGTTGAAGTACTCGAAGCTCAGGTCCGCGTCGGACATCGTGGTCTTGCCCGCGAAGGCCTTCACCGAGGGGTCGGCCGATGCGATGGGCGAGGGCGCCGAGGCCGAGGGCACGTGGTCGAAGTAGCCGTCGTTCTCGTCGAAGTTCACGAACAGCACGGTCTTGCTCCAGACCTCGGGCACGGCGGTGAGCGCCTCCAGCACCTGCTGGATGTACCACGCGCCCTGCACCGGGCTCGAGGGGCCGGGGTGCTCGGAGTAGACGTCGGGCGGGATCACCCACGACACCGCCGGCAACCGGCCGGCCTTCACGTCGGCGCGGAAGGCATCCATGATCGCGCCCGCGTCGAAGGCCGCCTGGTCGGCCACCGGCAGCGTGTTGGCCGTGCCCTTGTAGAGCGGGTTGCCGACGTCGTCGCCAGGCGCGTAGGCCGGCGATGCGCCCTGCGGCAGCGAGGTGCTGACCGGCTTGGCCGAGGCCTCGTTGGCCTTGCGGAAGTTCTTGAAGCCCAGCAGCGGATTGCAGCCGTAGTTGTTCGGGATGTTCTGGTAGACCATCCAGCTCACGCCCGCGTCCTGCAGGCGCTCGGCATAGGTCTTCCATTCGTAGCCCTCGGTCGAGGGACCGGTCGAGCTCCAGGCATTGACGTTGTTCACGTAGGCCACGTTGCCGCCGGTGGGGCCGTTGGTGCCGGTCCAGTGGAACGAGCGGTTGGCGTGCGTGCCGGTGTGCATCGCGCAGTGGTAGTCGTCGCAGATCGTGAAGGCGTTGGCCAGCGCGAACTGGAACGGCAGCTCGGCCTCGGCGAGGTAGCCCATCGACTGCACGTAGGGCGCGGTGCTGCTGACCTTCTTGTAGCGCGGCCACTGGTAGAGGCGGCCGCCGTCCCAGGCGTTGTGCGAGTCGACCCAGGTGTGCGGCGTGCTGCTCACGCGCTGCGCGTTGCCTTTGCTGCCGTCGAGGTGATAGGGCAGCACCACCTTGCCGTTCTCGTCGAGCTGCTGCCACACGTTGAGCCCGTTGGGCAGCGGGATCGGGAAGCGGTCGCCGAAGCCGCGTACGCCCTGCAGCGTGCCGAAGTAGTGGTCGAACGAACGGTTCTCCTGCATCAGGATGACGATGTGCTCGACGTCCTGGATGGTGCCGGTCTTGTTGTTGGCGGGAATCGCGAGCGCGCGGCGGATGGCCGGCGGAAAGGCCGAGAGCGCGAGCGCGGCGGCGCCGGTGGTGGCGCTGCCGGTTAGGAATTTGCGGCGTGAGGTCATGGTCTTGTCGTGTTGTTTTTCGGGCCGTTGTATCAGGGCGCGCAGCGCATCACGGGCTGCGTGGTGGCGGGCGGGTTCTGCGTGCCGCCGTCGCCCGGGTTGCCCGTGCCGGGCAGTCCGCCGAAGCCGCCGCCGCTGCCGCCACCGCAGGCGGCGAGGGTGCAGGCCAGGATCAGCGCCGGCAGCAGCCGTGCGCGCGAGAAGAAGAGATGCATGGGAAATCCTCGCAGGTGTGTTTTCTTGTGAAGAGGCGACGAGGAGCGCGCCGCCACTGCCACGGTAGGAAGCGGCAATGACAGTCGAGTGAAGAACGAGGCCCAGGTGTAAGCGCGCGTTGCGCCTGCGCGCGCGATGAATACCAAAGCCGGACAGGCAGCGCGCGAAGGGCTCGCGCGTACCGTGTCCGGCTTGGTGGGAAGGCTTCGGAAGCCTTCAGCGATGCATGTGCTTCAGAGGTCGGCCATGCCCATCGCGGGATCGCTGACCGAGTGCTTGCCGGTCTCGACGCGGCCCGCGAAGCGGCGCGCGAAGATCGGATCGGCATCGCAGCTCACGGCGAAGTCGTACCAGGCGCCGCTCGACGAAAGATCCCAATGCAGCTCGGCCTTGGCGCCGGGCTGCACGGTCGCGGTCCATGGGCCGTCGTCGCGGTAGGCCTTGGCACGCACCGTGAACTTCGCGGCCTTCTTGCCGCCGTTGAGCAGCTCGAGGTAGACGTTGCCGTTGGCGATGTCGTAGCACACGCGGACTTCGGGGGCGGCCGCATCGCTCGCGCGCAGGCTGCCGAGGTCGCCCTTGAAGTGGCGGTGGTAGCCGTTCGGGCCGAGCACCCACAGGTCGTAGAAGCCGCTGTTGTCGCGTCCCGCCATCCAGGTGTCGTCGAGCGTCTTGCCGGCCTCGACCATGTAGCGGCGCGGCAGGCGCGCGAGGTTGAGCTTGTCGTAGACGTGGAACACCGCGGCCGCCTTGCCGGTGTTCGCGAACAGCAGCTGTACCGTGCCGTCGAGCGGTGCCGTGCGCGCGCTGGTGTGCAGCTCGTAGGGCAGGGCGCGCGAGGGCCGCGTGCCGGTGGTCTGGCGCGGCAGCTGCGGATCGAGCGGCAGCGGCACCTGCGACAGCGCCTCCTGGTTGCGCCGGATCTGGTCGACCTCGGCGCGAGTGGCGCGGCCGGTCAGCGTGGGCAGCGCTTCGCCGTTGGGGTTGGCGAAGTTGAAGGCGCTCGTGAGGTCGCCGCACACCGCGCGCCGGAAGGCGCTGATGTTGGGCTCCTGCACGCCGAAGCGGGTTTCGAGGAAGCGCAGCACCGAGGTGTGGTCGAAGGCCTGCGAGCTGACCCAGCCGCCGCGGCTCCACGGCGAGATCACGTACAGCGGCACGCGCGGGCCCGGGCCGTAGACGCGGCCGTCGGCCTTGGGCTGGCCGCCGCTGCCCAGCGGCGCGGCATGCGTGAAGTACTCGGGACCCATCGCCGAGTCCGACAGCGTGGTCTTGCCCGCGTAGCTGCCGTCGCCGTTGGGCGAAGGTGCCGAGGGCGAGGGCAGGTGGTCGAAGTAGCCGTCGTTCTCGTCGAAGTTGATCAGCAGCACGGTCTTGCTCCACACCTCGGGCACGGCGGTGAGCGCGTCCAGCACCTCCTGCAGGAACCAGGCGCCCTGGATCGGGCTCGAGGGGCCGGGATGCTCGCAGTAGATCGACGGCGCGTTCATCCAGCAGACCTGCGGCAGCTTGCCTTCGCGGATGTCGCGCTTGAACGCGTCGAGGTAGTCCTCGGGCTTCGTGCCGGGCAGCGTGTTGGCCACGCCCTTGTAGAGCGGGCTCTTCGCATCGTCGGTGGCGCGGTCGTAGGCCTTGTAGGGCAGCGCCTGGCCGGTGTCGGCATAGGGCTTGTTGGGCTCGCCGCCGCTGGAGACCGGGTAGCCCGAGTCGATGTTGGCCTTGCGGAACTGGCGGAACGCGCCGAGCATGTTGTCGCCCCATTCGTCGGGCATGTTCTGGTAGCTGATCCAGCGCACGCCCGCATCTTCCAGGCGCTCCGCGTAGGTCTTCCAGGTGTAGCCCACGCCCAGCGAGCCGGGCCGGCCGTCGATCCAGTCCCATTCGTTGCGCACGAAGGCGGTGTTGGTCGCGGTCGGGCCGTTGGTGCCGGTCAGGTGGAAGGAGCGGTTGGCGTCGGTGCCGGTGTGCATCGCGCAGTGGTAGGCATCGCAGATCGTGAAGGCATTGGCCAGCGCGAACTGGAACGGGATCTCCGTCGCCTTGTGATAGCCCATGGCCTTGCTGGTCTTGTAGCGCGCCCACTGGTACATGCGCCCGCCGTCCCACGCGTTCTGGCTGTCGGCCCAGTCGTGCGGCGTGCCGCCGTCGCGCTGCGCATTGCCCTTCGAGCTGTCGAGGTGGTAGGGCAGGATGGCCTTGCCGCTGGCATCGCTCTGCTGCCAGACGTTCATGCCCTTGGGCAGCGGGATGGTGAAGCGGTCGCCGAAGCCACGCACGCCGGCGAGCGTGCCGAAGTAGTGGTCGAACGAACGGTTCTCCTGCATCAGGATGACGACGTGCTCGACGTCCTGGATGGTGCCGGTCTTGTTGTTGGCGGGGATCGCGAGGGCGCGGCGGATGCTCGGCGGGAAGGCCGAGAGCGCGAGCGCGGCGGCACCGGTGGTGGCGCTGCCGGTGAGGAACTTGCGGCGTGCGTTGTCGGTCATGGTGCGTGCCTCCTTCACAGATCGCCCAGGCCCATGGCCGGATCGCTGACCGAATGCTTGCCGGTCTCCACGCGGCCCGCGAAACGGCGCTGCCAGCTCGCGTCGGCATCGCAGCTCACGACGAAGTCGTACCAGGCGCCGCTCGACGAGAGATCCCAATGCAGCTCGGCCTTGGCGCCGCCCGCGACGGTCGCGCTCCACGGGCCGTCGTCGCGGTAGGCCTTGGCGCGCACCGTGAACTTCGCGGCGGCCTGGCCGGCGTTGAGCATTTCGAGGTAGACGTTGCCGTTGGCGATGTCGTAGCACACGCGCACCTCGGGGATGGCGGTGCCGCCGGCGCGCAGCCGGCTCAGGTCGCCCTTGAAGTGGCGGTGGTAGCCGTTCGGCCCGAGCACCCAGAGGTCGTAGAAACCGCTGTCGTCGCTGACCGCGTTCCAGGCGTCGTCGAGCGTCTTGCCCGGCTCCACCATGAAGCGGCGCGGCAGGCGGTCGAGGTGCAGCCGGTCGTAGACGTGGAACACGGCGGCGGCCTTGCCGGTGTTGGCGAAGATCAGCCGCACGCTGCCGCCGATCGCATCGCTGCGCGCGCTGGTGTGCAGCTCGTAGGGCAGGGCGCGCGAGGGTCGCGTGCCGGTGGCCTGGCGCGGCAGCTGCGGGTCGAGCGGCAGCGGCACCTGGGGCAGTTTCTCCTGGTCGTCGCGCAACTGAGTGGCCGCGTTGCGCGTGGTGCGGCCCGCGAGCGTGGGCAGCGTCTCGTTGTTCGGGTTCGCGAAGTTGAAGGCGCTCGTGAGGTCGCCGCACACCGCGCGCCGGAAGGCGCTGATGTTGGTCTCCTTCACGCCGAAGCGCGCCTCGATGAAGCGCAGCACCGAGGTGTGGTCGAAGGCCTGCGAATTGACCCAGCCGCCGCGGCTCCAGGGCGACACCACGTACATCGGCACGCGCACGCCGGGGCCGTAGACGCGGCCGTCGGGCGCGGGCTGGCCGGTGGTGCCCGGCGGCTTCGGATGGTTGAAGTACTCGGGCTTGAGCGCGTCGAGCGGCAGCGTGGTCTTGCCCGCGGGCGTGCCGTCGGGGTTGATCGAGGGCGCGGCGGGCGAGGGATAGTGGTCGAAGTAGCCGTCGTTCTCGTCGAAGTTGATGAGCAGCACGGTCTTGCTCCACACCTCGGGCACGGCGGTCAGCGCATCGAGCGTTTCCTGGATGTACCAGCCGCCCTGCACCGGGCTCGACGGTCCGGGATGCTCGGAGTAGGTGGCCGGCGCGACGATCCACGACACCTGCGGCAGCTTGCCGCTCTTGATGTCCTGGCGGAACTGCTCGAGGAAGCCGCCGTCGCCCATGGTGTTGGCGATGCCCTTGTAGAGCGGGTTGCGCGCGTCGTCGCTCGCCGGGTCGTAGACCGGCGAGGGGTCGTCGTTGCTGACCGGCTTGCCCGAGGCCTCGTTGGCCAGGCGGTACTGCTTGAAGCCCGCGAGCGGGTTGTCGCCGAAGTTCTCCGGCATGTTCTGGTAGACGATCCAGCTGACCTTGGCCTCCTGCAGGCGCTCGGGATAGGTCTTCCACTCGTAGCCCTTGGCCGAGCTGTCGATCGAGTCCCACTCGTTGTTGACCGTGGCCACGCCCGCGCCGGTCGGGCCGTTGGTGCCGGTCCAGTGGAACATGCGGTTCGAGTTGGTGCCGGTGTGCATGCTGCAGTGGTACTCGTCGCACAGCGTGAAGGCGTTGGCGAGCGCGAACTGGTAGGGCACCTCGGCTTCCTTGAAGTAGCCCATCGCCGCGTTGGTCTTGTAGCGCGCCCACTGGTAGGTGCGCCCGCCGTCCCAGGCGTTCTGGCCGTCGCTCCACGAATGCGGCGTGCCGCTCACGCGCTGGGCGTTGCCCTTGGTGCTGTCGAGGTGGTAGGGCAGGATGGCCTTGCCGCTGGCGTCGCTCTGCTGCCAGACGTTCATGCCCTTGGGCAGCGGGATGGTGAAGCGGTCGCCGAAACCGCGCACGCCCATCAGGGTGCCGAAGTAGTGGTCGAACGAGCGGTTCTCCTGCATCAGGATGACGATGTGCTCGACGTCCTGGAGGGTGCCGGTCTTGTTGTTGGCGGGGATCGCGAGGGCGCGGCGGATGCTCGGCGGAAAGGCCGAGAGCGCGAGCGCGGCGGCGCCGGTGGTGGCGGTGCCGGTGAGGAATTTGCGGCGTGAGTTGGCGGTCATCGTGGTGGCGTCCTGGGCATTCTTTCGGTGCGCAAAGGAGCGGACGCTCAGGGCGCGCAGCGCTTCACCGGCTCGGTGGCGGCCGGCGGATTCGTGCCGCCGCCGGGGTTGCCGGCGCCGGGCAGGCCGATGAAGCCGCCGCCGCCGTCGCCGCCGCCGCAGGCGGACAGCAGGCAGGCCAGCAGCAGGGCGGGCGCGAAGCGAAGCAGGTGAAGGGAACGTGGGGCTTGCATGGTGATCCTCTCTCTCGGGTCGTTGTGTGTGGGGGAAGGGGTGCGATGGGGCTCAGGGCTCGAGCGTGGACAGCGGCTGGCCCGACTTGAAGATGCTCGTGAGCTCGTCGGCTGTGAGCGCGCGGTTCCAGATCGCGAACTCGTTGAAGTCGAGCGGGCCGCGCGGCGAGCTGGTCCAGCGCTTGTAGTACTGGCCGGTGCCGTCCTCGTTGAGGCTCAGGCCGTTCTTCAGACCGCCGAGCTGGGCCACGATGTCGGCGGTCATGTCGGCGCTGCCGGTCTGCAGCGCGCGCGCGGCGTCGAACAGGAAGCCGGTCATCTTGAGGTTGGCCTTGTCGATCACGACCGCCACGTAGGCCCACTGGCCGGCGCTCAGGCGGTAGCCGTTGCTGTCGGCGCGGTCGCCGCCCTTGCCGACGTTGAAGCGCAGCTCGCAGCCATCGAACAGGCCGATCGCGAGGCCGGCATTGCTGCCGCTGTCGTAGTTCTTGTTGGCGATCACCGAGGCGCCGTCGCCCGCGCCCACGCTGCAGGTCGCGTCGGTGCGCAGCCAGAAGCCGATGGTGTAGGCCGTGACCGAGGGCGCGGTCGCCACGTCGGTGGTCTGCAGCAGGCGGTAGCCGGCGGTGCCGTCGGCGGTCTTCACGTTGCTGTCCACGCGCAGGGCCTTGGCCTTGTACGGGGCCTTGAAGCCGTCGTCCGTCAGGCTGCCGCCATCGGCGCCGGCGGCCCAGGGCGCGAGCGTGGAGGCGCTCTTGCGGTCGGCGGGCGGCAGCGCGTCGAGCGGGTAGTAGTTGACCAGGCCGTTGCGCAGCGTGGGCGCGAGCGTGGCGGGCTTCACGTAGGTGACGCGCGCCGGCAGCGCGAGGCTCGCATCGCCCGCGACCACGGTGTAGTCGAAGGCCAGGATGCCGTCGCTGGCTGCTTCCACGGGGTCGTTGTAGGCGGTGGCGCCGGCCGCGAGCGTGGCGACCAGCTTGCCGTCGCGCAGCACCTTCACCGGCACGTTCGCGTTGCCCGCGAGCGTCCACGAGAGATCGACGCTGGTCTTGTCAGCGCCGGTCTTCGCCAGCAGGCCGCGCAATGCGGTGGCGGCCTGCAGCGGCTGGCCGTTGAAGCGGTAGGCCTCGGCCGCGGGCAGCGCGCCGAGGTGGCGCAGCACGGTCGGCGCGATGTCGGTCGCGGCGGCCAGCTTCGTCAGCGTGGCGACGTCGGTGGGCGCGGCCTCGCCGGTGGCGGGCAGCGCGGCCAGCGTCTTGTTGCTCGTGACGAAGATCGTCTTGGTCTGCGCGCTCTGCGTGCCGGTCGCGTTGCCGAAGGCATCGAGGCCGTTCGGGGTGGTGAGCACCACGAGCCAGTCCTCCTTCGCATCGTTGGCGCTGCGCCGCGCGATGCGCGCGAGCAGCTGGCCGACCGCGGCGGCGGTGTCGGACACGGCGCGCTGGTAGGCCTCGCCGCGCAGGCCTGAGGGCGCCGCGGCGGCGGGCGCGCCGTACTGCGCCACCAGCAGGTCGTAGCCCTGGTCGATGAGCTGCGCGGTGCGTTCGGTCACGCAGGCGTCGGCCCCCGCGCAGTCGACGGTGGCATCGAGCGTGCCGCTCTCGTTCGCGAGCAGCGAGCGGTAGTTGGCGCCGGCCGTCACCGAGGCGGTGAGGTAGCCGGCGTCCTTCTTCTGCTTCGCGAGCGCGAACACCGAGGGCGCGAGCTTGGCGTCGATGCGCTGGTCGACCGTGTCCCACTGCACCGAGTGGCGCTGCGCCCAGGTGCCGGTCACGAGCGTGGCCCAGCCGGGGCTCGCGGTGGTGCGCTGCTCGGTGAGCGCGCCATTGGCACCGCCGGTCCAGGCCGGCGCGAGCTTCAGGCCCTGCAGCGCGGGCACCTTGTTCTGCGCCATCGCATCGCGCAGCGCGGCGTGGGTGAGGCCGTCGACCTGCACCACCAGGGCCTTGGGACCGCTCTTGCCCTGGTTGGTGGTGGGCGGGTTGGCGCCGCCGCCGTCGCCGGCCGGCGGAGCGACCGGCGGGAACACCACGCCTCCACCGCCACCGCCGCCGCATGCGGCGAGTGCCGTGGCCGCTGCCAGCGGCAGCAGCCAGCGGGCCGTGGCACGGGATCGGGAAACGGAAAGCGGATGAAGTTTCGGACGCATCGTGGAACCCTGGAATGGAGAGGGAGCAAGGGGCCGGTGACAGTCGGCCCGAGGCAAAAAAAAGTGCCCGGAGGGCACGTGTGCGGACGCCGCGAAGATTAGGGAGAACCCGTGACGCAGCAGTGAACTGCGCATGACAAAGCGAAGGCATGCGCGTGACAGCGCGCCGCCCGTTACTGCGAAAGAATGAAGTCGGAGGTGGCCGATGTGCTCGGCCCGGCGCCGCGTGTCGAGGCGGCGCTCGTGCCTATCGCGAGCGCGGCTTCGGCGAGCGCGGCTTCGCGGGCTTCGCTGCGCGTTGCTTCGCTGGCGCCTTCGCGGTCTTCGGCACCGCCTTCACCGCTTCTTGCGCCGGCTCGTTGCTGATCCCGCTCGACACATGCCCCGCCGGCACATGCCGTGCCGCCGCATCGACATGGCCGGTCTGGTCGTCGAAGAAGAAGTCGGGCTCGAACTCGCGCAGGAACTCGCCCTTGGGCAGGCCGCCGAGGAACATGGCCTCGTCGACGCGGATGTTCCAGTTCATCAGCGTGCGGATGGCGCGCTCGTGCGCGGGCGCGCTGCGCGCCGTGACCAGCGCGGTGCGGATGCGCATCTGCGCATTGCCCGCCATCTGCAGCCGGTGCAGCGCGGCCAGCAGCGGCTTGAACGGGCCGCCGGGCAGCGGCAGGTCGACCTTGCTCGCCTCGTGCGCCTGGAAGGCATCGAGGCCCTCGGCCTGGAACACGCGCTCGGCCTCGTCGCTGAACAGCACGGCGTCGCCGTCGAAGGCGATGCGCACCTCGTTGGGCCAGGCATCGCCGGCCTTCACCGATTCGACCAGCACGCGCGCGGCCGGGAAGCCCGCGCCCAGCGCCTCGCGCACGTCCTGTGCGTTGACCGAGAGGAACAGGTGCGCGCGCAGCGCGCGCAAATAGCCGAAGGGCGGGCGGCCCTGGGTGAACACGCCGCGCTGCAGCTTGATGTCGGCCGCGGCGCTGGAGCGGAAGATGCGCATGCCCGAGACCGGGTCGTTGCGCGAGAGGATCACGACCTCGACGCGCTGCACGCCGTCGTCGTTGAAGCGCAGCAGCTTGCGGATCAGCGAATAGGCGATGCCGGGAGCGGCCGGCACGTCGAGCCGGTCGAGCTGCAGCTTCATGTAGCCCGTGTCGTCGCCCGACTCGAAGATCTTGTTCTCTTCTTCGAGGTTGAACAGGGCGCGCGAGGAGATCGCGACCACGAGCTTGTCTTCGAGGGTGACGGGCATGGCGTGCGGTTGTGCGGTCAGGAGTCGGCGCGGCCATCGTCGGCCGCGTCGAACGAGAAGTAGAGCGTATCCGACCAGTGGCCCAGGCCGAGCTCGCGGATCGGTGCCTCGACCACCTGCTGCGCGGGCGGCAGCAGGCGCTGCCAGAAACTTTTCGGGCGCGGCGCGAGCGCGGCGAGTGTTCGCTCGATCTCGGCATCGAGGTCGGCCAGGCCCTGGCGCAGCTTCTCGACCTCGCCGGCCACGGGCGCGTCGCCCATGCTCAGCACCTCGGCCGGCTCGAGCACGAACCATTCGTCGGGCCGCGTGTGTTCGGCCAGGAAGCGCAGCGCGTCCTCGCGCATCGGCGAGATCGCGGGGTGGTCGATGCGCGCGAGGAAGGCAGCGACGCGCGCGATGCCCGGTCCGCAACGCCCGGCCAGCGCGAGCGGCTCGGCCCCGTCCCAGATCGCCGAACGGCAGGGCCGGGTCTCGCACGACACCAGCAGGCGGAACACCAGCGGCACGTCGTAGGCGTATTCGGAGAGGCCGCGCAGCGCGGACGGGCGGGCGCCCGCGTCCGGCAGGGCGGCGCTGGCATAGAGGTAGCTTCGATTGGCCATCGGCGTGTTCCTTGCCCGCGGCCGAACCGCGGGCGCTACTTCACGAACTGGTTGAGCTGGATGATCGGCAGCATCACGGCCAGCACGATCAGCATCACCACGCCACCCATCGCCACGATCAGCAGCGGCTCGAGGATGGTGGCCAGGTGCATGGCGCGGCGCTGCACTTCGGCGCCGAGCTGGTTGGAGGCGCGCTGCAGCATCAGCGGCAGCGTGCCGGTCTGTTCGCCGAGCCGCGCGAACATCGACACCAGCCCCGGGAAGCGCTTCTTCTGCGCCAGCGCCGAGGCCAGCGGCGCGCCCTCGCGCACCAGCACCAGCGCATCGAGCGCGTCGGCGCGCATGGCGCGGTTGCTCAGGGTCTCGGCGGCCGCCTGCAGCGCGCGCAGGATCGGCACGCCGGCGGTGGCCAGCATGGCGAGCGTGCTCGCGAAGCGCGCCGCGTTGTAGCCGCGCGCGAGCTTGCCCACCAGCGGCAGCTTGAGCCAGGCGGCATCGAACTTGAGGCGGAAGGCCTCCTGCGCCAGCGCCAGCCGCGCGCCGACGGCGGACAGCAGCACGATGCCGAGCATCCACCAGCCGTAGTTGCGCACGGCGGCGCTGAGGCCCAGCATCACGGTGGTGAGGAAGGGCAGCGAGCGCTTGGTGCCCGCGAACACCTGGGCCACCTGCGGCACCACGTAGCTCACAAGGAAGATCACGATCACGATCGCCACCAGCGTGACGATGGCCGGATAGAGCGCCGCGCCGACCAGCTTCTGCTGCAGCGCCTGGCGTTCCTCGAGGTCGTCGGCCAGGCGGTCGAGCACCAGGCCGAGGTTGCCGCTCTGCTCGCCGGCGCCGATCACGGCGGTGTAGATCGGCGAGAACTCGCGCGAGTGCGCCGACAGCGCGCGCGCGAACGGCGAGCCGGCGTTGACCTCGGCGCGCAGCGAGGCCACGAGGTTGCGTTGCTGTTCCGATTCGGCTTCGTCGGTGAGCGCCGTGAGCGCGCGCTCGAGCGGCAGGCCCGAGGACACTAGGCCCGCGAGCTGGCGTGTCCAGACCGCGAGGCCGGTGGAATTGAAGACCCGCTTGCCGCCGCCGAGCCAGCGCGACAGGCCGCTGCGCTGGCCGGTGCCGTTGACGTGGTCGCTGCCGACCGGCTTGACCGACAGCGGGATCAGCGCCTGGGCGCGCAGCATGCTGCGCGCGCTGCGCGCGGTGTCGGCCTCCAGCACGCCTTCGCGCGACTGGCCGGCGGCATCGATGGCTTCGAAGGAATAGGCGGGCATGGCGGAACCGGTGCTGCGCTAGTCGCGCGTGACGCGCAGCAGCTCGGCGCGCGAGGTGATGCCGGCCTGCACCAGCCGCTCGCCGTCCTCGCGCATCAGGCGCAGGCCGCCGCGCGCGCCGGCCTTGAGCAGCTCGCTCTCGGCCGCCTTGCTGTGGATCAGGCCCTGGATGGTCTCGTCGGCCACCAGCAGTTCGAAGATGCCGGTGCGGCCCTGGTAGCCAGTCTGGCCGCAGGCCTCGCAGCCGGCGCCGCCGCAGCTGGTGCAGACCTTGCGCACCAGCCGCTGCGCGAGCACACCCAGCAGCGAGGAGCTCAGCAGGAAGGGCTCGACGCCCATGTCGGTGAGACGCGTGACCGCGCTGACCGAGTCGTTGGTGTGCAGCGTGGCCAGCACCAGGTGGCCGGTGAGCGAGGCCTGGATCGCGATCTGCGCGGTCTCGAAGTCGCGGATTTCGCCGATCATGATCACGTCCGGGTCCTGCCGCAGGATGGCGCGCAGGGCCTTGGCGAAAGTGAGCTCGATCTTGGCGTTGATCTGGGTCTGGCCCACGCCCGGCAGCTCGTACTCGATCGGGTCTTCCACCGTCATGATGTTGCTGCGGCTCGCATCGAGCCGGGCCAGCGCGGCATACAGCGTGGTGGTCTTGCCCGAGCCGGTGGGACCGGTCACGAGGATGATGCCGTGCGGCTGCGTGATCAGCTTCTCGAAGCGCTCCAGCGTGTCGCCCAGCATGCCCACCGATTCGAGCGTGAGCTTCGACTCGCTCTTGTCGAGCAGCCGCAGCACGGCGCGTTCGCCGTGCGCGCTCGGCAAGGTCGACACCCGCACGTCGACCGCGCGCGTGCCGATGCGCAGCGAGATGCGTCCGTCCTGCGGCAGCCGCTTCTCGGAGATGTCGAGGTCGGCCATGATCTTCAGGCGCGAGATCAGCGCGGCATGCAGCGCGCGGTTGGGCTGCACCACCTCGCGCAGCGTGCCGTCGATGCGAAAGCGCACCGACGACGTGCGCTCGTAGGGCTCGATGTGGATGTCGCTGGCGCCGTCGCGCGCGGCCTGCGTGAGCAGCGCGTTGAGCATCCGGATGATGGGCGCGTCGCCCGCGCTCTCCAAGAGGTCCTCGACCGCCGGCAGCTCCTGCATCATGCGCGAGAGGTCGGCATCGCTCTGCACCTCGCTGACCACCGCGGCGGCGCTCGATTCGCCCTGTGCGTAGGCGGCGCTGATGCGCTGCGCGAGCGGGCCGTCGGCCAGCACCTCGAAGGCCTGCACGCCGTACTTGCGCGCGACCTCGCCGACGGCGCTGCGCGCGGGGTGGCTCGACATCCACAGCGTGTAGCGGCCGTCGTCGGCCTCCTCGAGCAGCAGTTGCTGGCTGCGGGCGAAGGCGTAGGGCAGGGGATAGCGCATGGGGCGGGTCGGCGGGGCGTGGTCGGTGCGGGTTTCGAACGGGGCGGGCGTGCGGCCTTCGGGCCTCAGGGCATTTCGCGCTGCGTGGCCGGGTCGGCGGTGGGGGGCAGGGCGCCGCGCAACGGGCTGGCCGGCAGCTTGCGGTTGTCGGGCGCGGGGATCGGCGGCGGGATCAGCTGCGTGCCTTCCTCGCGCAGGCTGCCCGAGGGCGCGCGTGGCGCGCGCGTCAGCGGCGTGTCGGGCAGGATCGGCGCGGCATCGACCTTGTTGAGCATCGGGTTGCCGGTGTCGGGCTGGGCCTGGACCTGCAGCGCGCGGATCTGGTCGTAGCGATCGAAGGCGAAGGCCTCGGTGGAGGCGGCGTCGCGCATCACGACCGGGCGCAGGAACATCATCAGGTTGTTCTTCTCGCGCGAGCGGGTCTCGTTCTTGAACAGGTTGCCCACGACCGGGATGTCGCCGGCCAGCGGCACCTTCTCGATCTTGTTGCCGTAGTTGTCGGACAGCAGGCCGCCCAGCATGACGAGGCCGCCGTCTTCCACCAGCACGCTCGATTCGAGCGAGCGCTTGTTGGTGGTGGGGCCGTTCGGGTCGGTCTGGCTGCCGGGCAGCACGGTCGAGATCTCCTGGAAGATCGTCATCTTCACCGTGCCGTTCTCGTTGATGGTCGGGCGCACGCGCAGCGTGAGGCCGACGTCCTTGCGTTCGACGGTGGTGAAGGGGTTGAGGCCGCCGGTGGTGGGGTTCGAGTAGGAACCGGTCGGGAAAGGCACGTTCTGGCCGATCACGATCTTGGCTTCCTCGTTGTCCAGCGTCAGCAGGTTCGGCGTGGACAGCACGTTGGTGTCGTTGTCGCTGGCGAAGAAGTTGGCGATGGCGCCCAGCACGTAGTGGCCGCCGATCTTGCCGCCGATGCCGATGTTGAAGCCCTGCGGCAGCGAGATGCCCTGCGGGTTGCGCGTGGCGATCGCCGTCGTGAGCGCCAGCAGGTTGGTGCCGGTCAGGCTCGAGTTGGTGCCGAGCACCGCGTTGTTGCCGAGCGCGCTCTGCCATTGCACGCCGAACTGCGCGGCCTTGGTCGCGTTCACTTCGACCACCAGCGCCTCGATCATGACCTGGGCACGGCGGCCGTCGAGCTTGTCGATCACGGCGCGCATCTGGCGGTACTGCGGTTCGGGCGCGGTGATGATCAGCGAGTTGGTCGACGGGTCGGCCTGGATCTGGCCGCCGGTGGAGGGCTGGTTGGCGTTGTTCAGCGGCGCGCTCGCCTGCGGGGAACTGCCGCCCTGCGAGTTGCTGTTGCCGAAGTTGACCGGCATCGCCGCCGACAGGTTGGGTTGCGACTGCGCCGCGGCCGCGCCGGCGGCACCACCGGCCGCGCCGGGCTGGCCCTGGTTGTTGGTCTGCGCCGCCGCCATGGCCGCGCGCAGCGTGGCCGCGAGCCGCACCGCGTCGGCGTTCTTCAGGTAGACCACGTAGATGTTGCCGGCCGCGCCATTGCTGCTGTCGATGGCGGGGCGGTCGAGCTTGTCGACCAGCGTGCGCACCAGCGCCGCGCGCGCCGGGTTGGCCGCGCGCAGGATCAGCGCGTTGCTGCGCGGATCGGCCATCAGCGTGGTGCGGAACGAGGCATCGGTGCCGCCGCCGGCCGCGGCCGCGCCGGGCTGGCCGGTGGCGCCGCCGCCGTCGACCAGGCGCTGGATCAGCGGCACCATGTCGGTGGCGATCGAATGCTTGAGCGGGATCACGTCGATGTCGGAGGCGTTGGGCACGTCGAGCGCCGCGATGATGCGCGAAAGGCGGCGCATGTTCTCGGCGTAGTCGGTGATCACGAGCGAGTTGTTGCCCGGGTTCACGTTGATGGTGTTGTTCGGCGGGATCAGCGGGCGCAGCACCGGCAGCAGGTTGTTCGGCGACTCGTAGTTGAGGCGGAAGATCTGCGTGATGATCTGGTTGCCCGCGACCGAGGCGGTGCCGCCCGTGGTGGTGGTGACGGTGCTGGTCTGCAGCTTGGCGTCGGCCTCGGGCACGATCTTGTAGAGGCCGTCGGCCTCGACCACCGCGAAGCCCTGCAGCCGCAGCGCGGAGGCGAACTGGTTGAAGGCGGCCGAGGGCGGGATCGCGCGGTCGGTCACGAGGTTCATCGTGCCCTTCACGCGCGGATCGACCACCACGTCGCGTCCCGTGACCACCGCCATGGTGCGCGCCACGGCCTCGATGTCGGCGTTGGCGAAGTTCAGCGTGATCGGCTCGCCGCGGCGCGGCGCTTCGCCCTGCGCGAAGGCGGGCACGAGCGCGAGCGGCGCGGCCTGCAGAAAGGTGGCGGCGATCAGCAGCCGGACCGCATGCGCGACCAGGCCACGGGAAGCGCGGGGGAAGGAGGACAGGGGCGTCGTCATGGTCAGGTCAACCCAGGGTGATGATCGAGCGCGCGTTGTCGCGCCGCCCGATGATGTTCAACAAGTTGGAGAGAGCGTCTTCGCTGCCCGGCGCGGCACTGGCCTCGCCGTTGAAGCGGAATGCGGTGCCGTTCCAGCTGCCGCTGCCGTTGAGCTCGAGGCTGCCCTGGCGCGTGCTCAGCAGCAGCGAGGGGCGGTTGCCGCCCTCGAGCGCGAGGCGGTAGCTGCCCATCGGCCGCAGGGTCGAGAGGCTGGAGGAAACGTCGGTGGCGTCGAGCGTGGCCTGGCCCGCGATGCGCAGCACCGGGCCGTCGGTGCGCAGCGAGAAGGCGCGCGTCGAGAGGTCGAGCGTGCCTTCGAGCTTGAGCGTGTTCCAGGGCGCGCCGAGGCCGCTGAGCATGGTGGCGGGCCAGCGCGAGCGGCCGTCGCCCCAGTCGATCTGCACGCCGCCGGCGCGCGGGCCGGCGCGCAGCTCGAGCGGCTGGGCGGCGCAGCAGGGCAGGTCGAGCGAGGCCGACACGCCGCCCCAGCTCGGCCGCAGGCGCCAGTTGAGCGTGCCGGGCAGAGAGACGGCTTCGCCGCCGCCCGCGCCGCTCGCGAACACCACGGCCGCGGCGCCGTTCCAGACCGTGCCGCGCGGATTGACCAGCAGCAGGCGGCCGTCGCTCCAGCTCGAGAGGCCGGCCGCGAGCCAGCGCGCGGGCGCGAACAGCACCAGCGCGACCAGCGCGCCGACGACGATGCCGAGCACCGCCCAGCGCCAGCCGCGGCGCGGCTTGGGGGAAGACAGCGGGGCGCGCGTCACCATGGCCGGGTGCACCGGTGGAGGGGGCGGCTCATCGTGCGGCCGGCAGCGTCATGACGAGGGTGCCCTCCCAGCGGATCTGCGGCGCCTCGGGGGCCTTGTCGCGCGCGGCGGCCTGCGCCGCGCCGGTGCCCAGGGTCGGCGGCGGGGTGGCGGCGACCGCGCGTGTGAGGTGCGCTTCGCGCGGCACCGCGTGGGCGTTGCCGCGCGCCTGCGCGAGCCATTGCGCGAGCGCATCGGCGGCGGTGGGGCGCAGCGTGACGGTGGCGACGTCGCCGGAGCCGCCGCCACCGGTCATCAGCTGGCCGCTGGCGCCGATGCCCTGGCGCACCGAGGTCTCGAGCGCGCGCAGCGCGTCGTCGCGCGCCAGCCGCGGTTGCGACTGCAGCGCCTTGGCGCGGTTCTGCAGGGTGGCCATCTGCTGCAGCTGCGCATCGAGCTTCGCGTGCTCGGCCGGCGCGGCCCAGAGGGTGCGCAGCGCGGGCGCGAGCGCGATCCACCACAGCAGGGCCAGCGCCACCAGCGAGACGGCGGCGATCACCATGCGGCGCTCGCGCATCGCGAGGACGGCCCAGCGGGCCTTGAGTTCTTCGGTGAATTTCATCGGGTGGCCTCGGCCTGTACCAGCAGCAGATCGCCTTCGGTGCGCACGCCGTAGCCGCGCGGCGCCATCGCGGACGTGAGCTGCGAGACCTCGGAGGGCTGCAGCCCGAGGCCGCGCAGCCGCAACTGGCCGGCCACGTAGTCGATGGCGCTCGGCACGCGGCCCGGCGGCAGGTTGCCGGCGAGCGCGCCGAGCATGGGTTCAAAGTCGCCGCTGGCCACGTCGCCCACGGCGAGCTGCAGCGCGGCGACTTCGCGCTGCATCTGCAGCGGCGCGTCGACCACCAGCTTGACGGTGGGGAAGGTCTGCGTGAGCACGCCCTTGACGGCCTCGCGCTTGGCCTCGAGCGCGCTGCGCTCCTTCCAGGCCCAGGCGTTGAGGCCGATCAGCTGCGTGAGCACCAGCACCACCGCGCCCCAGCGCGCGGCGCGCCATTCGGGCGCGTAGCGCAGGGTCTGAACCACGGAGGCGAATTTCTTGCCGGCGCGCGCGCGGCCCGTGACCGCGAGGTCGAACTGCGCGAGCTCCCAGCGCGAGCGCGCGGCCTGCAGCCAGCGCTGCGGCGCCTGCACGATCGGCACGCGCTGCTCGAGCAGCCGCTCGGCCGCCGCGGCCACGGCCGGTTCGGCCGAGATCACGGCGGTGTCGGCCGGCAGGCCGGCCGAGAGCGCGAGGCCGGCGCCCGCGAGCGGCAGCGAGACCACGCCGTCGGCGTCGCAGACCGTGAGCTGCGGGGCTTCGGGCTCGCCGGTGATCAGCAACTGCGGCGGGCCGTCGGCCGGCTGGGGCGCGAACTCGGGAACGATGCGGGTGACGCGCCGGCCGCTGGCCTCGAGCGCCTGCACCACCGAGCGCAGCCAGATGCGGTTGCAGGCCGCGACCCACACCGGATCGCCGGCGCGCGCCTCGGGTTCGAGCGCGAAGTGCAGCGCCTCGGGGTCGTCGAGCAGGTGTTCCTCGAGCAGGCCGTCGAGCACGGCGCGCAGCTTGGAGGCGCTGCCCATGCTGCCCTTGGGCAGCGTGACGCGGTGCCACGAGAGCGCGGTCGACGGCACGCCGAGCGTGACCTCGCTGCCCGAGGGCAGCAGCGCGAGCAGTGCGCGGCCATGGTCGCGCAGCACGATGCCGTCGTCGCCGGCCTGGGCCCAGTCGTACTCGCCCGCGGCGTCGGCCGGAGGCAGGGGAGCGATGAGCAGCAGCGGGGTCATGGGGGTGTGGGGAAAAGCCGGTGATTGTAGGTGGGCGTCTTACAAAGGCGCACTACGTTTTTCATAGCGTACCTGACAGATATGACGGGCGTTGGAAGGCTTTTATGCTCGGAAAAATGTAACGGGCCTCAGGGTTTGACCGAGGTGTAGGTGGCGCCGGTGCCACGCGTGCGCCAGATGGTCTTGACGGTGACGCCGTCGCGCTGCAGCAGCGAGCGCTCGTCGACCCAGGTGCGGTCGATGCGCAGGCGGCCGTAGACCTCGAAGAATTGCGTGCCGACGCTGTGCTGCTCGGCGTTGAACAGGATGCCGTCGGGCAGGCCGGCATTGGCGGCCGCGATGTCCTTGAAATACGAGCGCGTGCGCCGCTCCACGAGCTGGCGTGCGTCGGCGATGGTGAGCCGGGGCAGGCTGGCGGCGAGGACTTCGGCACTGGCGGTGTTGACGTTGATCGGCGTGCGGATCGGCAGCACCGTGACGTAGGGCTCGAGCGCCGCCGCGGTCGAGGGCGAGAGGCCGAGCCACACGAGCTGCGACACCTCCTGCGGCATCAGCGGCGCGCTGGCGCCGTCGTCGGCCGGCGCGCCGGCAGAGGCATCGGTGGTGGTGCCCAGCGTGCGCGCCAGCGAGGCGGTCATCGCATTGAGCTCCGCGCCCGGCAGGTTCAGCAGCCCGAACAGCTTGGTGAAGGCGGCGACCGCCGCCGGCACCGGCTTGTTCGCATTCACCAGCGTCAGCACGTTGAGCTTGGACTGCGCATCGACGATGCGGCCCGAGAGGAAGGCATCGGGCAGGCCCTCGAGCTGGTCGCTCGAGACGTTCTTGTCGGCCGCCAGGAAGCTGGTGAGCCGCGCTTCCTCGAGCGGCACGGCCCAGGGCTCGGCCAGGTTGTCGGAGCCGCCGGCGCGGCCGTCCTCGCGCAGGATCAGGCGCGACCAGTCGAGCGCGCCGACCAGCACCCAGGCCGCCTGCACGCGCGCGCGCTCGGCCGATTCGACCTCGGACGCGCGCCACTGCTGCCACAGCGCGGCGGCGGCGAAGGTGGCGACCAGCGTCACGGTGAGCATGGCGGCCAGCAGCGCGGCGCCGGCCTGCCGATGGCGGTGGTGGTGGCGTGGCGTCATGAGCGTTGCGATCCCACGGTGGGCCGCACCCAGTCGCGCGTGAGCGTGCCCGAGAGGCCGTCGCCCGGCGGCAGGGTGAGCACCAGCCGCACGCCGTCGGGCATGCTGACGATCGAGCCGATCGGGGCCTGCGGATTGGCCGGCGCGGCCTGCAACTCACCCGCGGGCACCCAGACGTCGTTGCGGAAGTAGTAGAGCTGCCAGTTCTGCACCGGGATCAGCACCGTGTCGCTGAAGCCGTTGGGGCCGCCGTAGCTGCCCTGCGCACCGCCGTTCTCCTGCGCCCACGAGGCCGCCTGGGTCCAGGCCTGCTGCCAGGCGCCGCGGGTGCTGAAGGGCGGCGATTGCCAGCGGCGCCAGCGCACGCCGTCGGGGCCGGCGCGCAGCGTCCAGGCCACCACCAGCACGCTGGGGTTGGCGGCGTCGCCGCCACTGCGCGTGAGGCGCAGCACGCGGCCGTCCCAGTCGATCGGGCGGGTCTGCGCGAGCGCGACCACCGCGTCGAGGTCGGCGCTCCATTGCGCCAGCGTGGTCTGCAGCGTGAGCACCGCGTCGGCGCGCAGCTGGTTCTGCGTGGTGGCGCGCGACATGCCGTCGAGCCCGCGCCAGCTGACCAGCGCGAGCAGCGCCATCACCGCGAGCGCGACCAGCAGCTCGATCAGCGTGAAGCCGCGCGTGGGCCGGGCGCGGGAGGGCGTGTGGTCCATCAGTAGCGCCCCACCACCGTCGACAGGCGCAGGATCGGCGCATCGACCGTGTCGCGCACCTGCACGTCGATGCGGTTGAAGTTGGGGTTCAGCGTGGCGGAGACGGTGGTCGTCACGTTGAAGCTCGTGCCGGCCTGGGCACAGATGGAGCCCGAGATGCCCACGCCCGGCATCTGGCGCGCGAGCCGGGCCTTGGCCAGTTCGTTCTCGGCGCACAGGTCGGCCAGCAGCAGGTCGGACTGGCGCTGCGCGTTGCGCGTGAGCGCCATCGTCGCTTCAGAGCCCGCGGCCAGCGCGAGCGCGACGATGCCGAGTGCGATCAGCACCTCGATCAGCGTGAAGCCGCGACGGCGCCGCGCGGCGGCCGCGGCGCGGGGGGCGCGCTGCCTCATGGATTGCTGACCGAGAAGGGACGCAGACCGTCGGTCGCGATGCGCAGGGTGCGCGCGGGCGGGCCGTCGGAGGACAGCAGCACCTGCTGGGGCGCGATGATCGGATCGGGGCCGAGCAGCAGCGTGGCGACCGGAATGCCGTTGGCGAAGAAGGCCTGCGCCGTCATGCCCTGCGAGGCCCAGCCATTGGGCAAGGTGCCGGGCGGCAGGCCGTCGAACACGAAGCTGCCGCCCTCGACCAGCCGCCAGCGCACCGCGATGCCGCTGGCGCGCGACTGGGCACGGGCCGATTCGAGCAGCGCGGCGAGGCGGTCGGCTTCGCGGTCGAGCCGGGCCTGGCCGCTGTCGCGCATCGCGAAGCTCACGCCGGCCGTGGCGATCGCGATGATCGCGATCACCACGATCAGCTCGATCAGCGTGAAGCCCGCGGCCCGGCGACCGGCGCGGCGTCTATTGCCAGCTGCCGATGTCGGCATTCTTGCCCTCGCCGCCGGCCTGTCCATCGGCGCCGAGCGAGAGCACGTCGATTTCGCCCTTGATGCCCGGGTTCATGTACTGGTAGGGATGACCCCAGGGGTCGTTCGGGAGCTTCTCGACGTAGGGCTTCCAGTTCGGCGCCGCCGGGCCGGTGGTCGGGCGCACCAGCAGCGCCTGCAGGCCTTGCTCGCCCGTGGGGTAGCGCTGGTTGTCGAGGCGGTAGAGCTTGAGGGCCTGCATCAGGTTGTTGATGTCGGTCTTGGCGGCTGTCACACGGGCGTCATCGGCCCGCTCGATCACGTTCGGCACGATCAGCGCGGCCAGCACGCCGATGATGACGAGCACCACCATCAGCTCGATCAGCGTGAAGCCGCGCTGGGCGGAACGGGTGGCGGCGCGAAGGAGTTTGGTCATGGATTTCGGTGACATGGTTCGGAAAGCGCGCTGCATGATAATCCGCGGCCATGACAAGTCCCTATACCGCCGCGCGCTGGCATGCGCCCCTCGCAACCACAGGCCTGTGGGCGCTCGCGGCCGGCGCGGCCGTGTTCTGGGGGCTGCGGCTGGCTTCGCCGGTGCAGACCGTGGCGGCCGCGGCTGCCGCCGGACGGCCCGCCGCGGCCGCCGACACCGACGCGGTGGCGCGGATCTTCGGCGTGCTGCCGGCCTCGAGCAATGCGCCGGTGGCACCTGAGGCGGCCAGCCGCTTCGCGCTCGCGGGCGTGGTGGCCGACCCCTCGAGCCAGGGCGCGGCGCTGATCGCCGTCGACGGCAAGCCGCCCCGGCCCTTCCGCGTGGGGGGGCGCGTCGGCGAAGGCTATGTGCTGCAGTCGGTCGGGCTGCGCTCGGCGACGCTGGGCACGCGGATGGACGCGCCGGCCGCCTTCACCTTGCAACTGCCGGTGAAGGCGCCGATCAACGTGAGCGTGCCGCCGCCGATCGGTACGGCGCCCGTGATGCAGGCGCCGGCGAATGTGGGGGGCCTGCCCGCGACCATGCCTGCGATGGCGCCCGCCGCCAGCGTGCTGCAGCCGGATGGGGGCGCGCCGATGCCGCAGCCCGGGCAGGGCGGGGCGACCGCGCAGTAGCCTTCGCGCCGTCGCGCGTTCGGCAGGAAGAAAAAAACCGGCATCGCGCCGGTTTTCTTTTTTTTGGGAGGCGCCGCCGTGGCGCCTTCGGGCCTTCGGATCAGGCCTGGAGGAACAGGCGGTACGCGGGGTTCGCGGTTTCTTCCACGTAGGGATAGCCCAGCGTCTCGAGGAAGGCATCGAAGGCCTCGCCGTCGCCGGCGGGCACCTGCAGACCGACCAGGATGCGGCCGTAATCCGCACCCTGGTTGCGGTAGTGGAACAGGCTGATGTTCCAGTTCGGCCGCATCAGGCTCAGGAACTTGAGCAGCGCGCCGGGGCGCTCGGGGAAGATGAAGCGCAGCAGTCGCTCGTCGTGCGCGAGGCCGGTGCGCCCGCCCACCAAGTGGCGCAGATGCTCCTTGGCGAGCTCGTCGTGCGTGAGGTCGAGCGCGTCGAAGCCGTGCTCGCCGAAGGCCTTGGCGATGACCGCCGACTCGCCGCGCGTCGAGGTCGTGAGGCCGACGAAGACATGGGCCTGGGCCGCGTCGCTGATGCGGTAGTTGAACTCGGTCACGTTGCGCAATCCGCCGCCCGGTGCGGCCGCGTTCGTGTCGGCGTCGCCGATCGGCATCTGGCCGACCAGCTCGCACAGGCGCCGGAAACTGCCGCGCTCCTCGGGGATCGTGACCGCGAACAGCGCTTCGCGCTCCTCGCCGACTTCCGCGCGTTCGGCCACGAAGCGCAGGCGGTCGAAGTTCATGTTCGCGCCGCTGAGGATCGCGGCGTAGGTCTCGCCGTGGCGGCCATGCTGCGCGACGTACTGCTTGATCGCCGCCACCGCCAGCGCGCCCGAGGGCTCGACGATGCTGCGCGTGTCGACGAACACGTCCTTGATCGCGGCGCAGACCGCATCGGTGTCGACCAGGACGTAGTCGTCGACGAGGTCGCTCGCGACGCGGAAGGTTTCCTCGCCCACCAGCTTGACCGCGGTGCCGTCGGCGAACAGGCCCACGTCGGTGAGCGTCACGCGCTCGCGCGCCGCGACCGATCGCATCATCGCGTCGGAGTCGTTCATCTGCACGCCGATCACCTTGATCTCGGGACGCACGGCCTTGATGTAGTTGGCCACGCCCGAGATCAGGCCGCCGCCGCCGATCGCGACGAAGACCGCATCGAGCCGGCCCTGGTGCTGCCGCAGGATCTCCATCGCGATCGTGCCCTGGCCCGCGATCACCTCGGGATCGTCGAAGGGATGGACGAAGGTCAGCTTCTGTTCGGCCTGCAGTTCGAGCGCACGCGTGTAGGCATCGGAATAGCTGTCGCCATGCAGCACGACCTCGCCGCCGAAGCCGCGCACCGCATCGATCTTGAGCTTGGGCGTGGTCACCGGCATCACCACCACCGCACGCGCGCCGAGCTTGCGCGCGCCGAGCGCCACGCCTTGCGCATGGTTGCCGGCCGATGCGCAGATCACGCCGTTCGCGAGTTGCTCGGCGCTCAGGTGCGCCATCTTGTTGTACGCCCCGCGCAATTTGAAGCTGAAGACGGGCTGCTGATCTTCGCGCTTGAGCAGCACGGTGTTGCCCAGACGCTCGCTGAGCGCGCGCGCTTTTTCGAGGGCCGATTCGACCGCCACGTCGTACACGCGGGCGTTGAGAATTTTTCGGAGATAGTCAGCAGGTGTCAGTGCCGACGGAGGTGCATGGCGCACGATTGTTCCTGGGGAGAATTTTGTTAACAACGAATGATAAGAGGCATCGGGATTGCATACGGGAGACGACATGGACACAAATGTCATAACTCTCTTTCCCAACGCGCCTGCCGCCAATGATTCCGGTTTTTTTGGACGCACCTATCCCGCAGTCCAACCGGCCGCCGAAAAGTTCAAAGACGGACAGAATCTGTTATCAATTTCTGTCAGTGATCTTTCCGAAAAGTTGATGCACGCCGAGGCGGCGCGCGTTCAACGTGGGGAGATCGGACGGCCCACCTGGCAGGTGATGGGCAACAGATTGCGCGCGCATGTCCTTCCATTGCTGGGGGACTTGCCCGCGCAGGCCTTCACCACGCGCGATGCGCAGCGGCTCATCGATCGGCTCGGCGACGAGGGCTTCACGAGCACGACGATCGCGCAGTACCTCGTGCTGCTGCGCAAGGTCGTGATGCATGGCGTGCACATCGGCGTGCTGCGCGAAGCGCCGCTGTTTCCGAAGGTGAAGGTGCGCAGCCGGCCGCGCGGCAGCTTCAGCGTGGCCGAGTACCGCGCGCTGATCGCCGCGGCGCGCAGGCTGCGTGGACGGTCGCATCCCGTGCTCGATGCACTCGCGCCGGGCGAGCGCTTCTGGATCGCGCGCGAACTGCTGGTGATGCCCGACGAGATGCCGTGGCTGATCCGCTGGATGGTCAACACCTTCGTGCGGCCGAGCGACATCAAGCTCATGAAGCACAAGCACATCGAGGTCGTGCGCGCGAAGCATGTCTACCTGCGCATGAACCTGCCGGAGACGAAGCGCCACAGCCAGCCCATCGTGAGCCTGCAGCCCGCGGTGCGCGTCTACGAACGGCTGGTTGCCCATCGTGCGCGGCACGGCTTCGATGGCGCGGACGACTACATCTTCCTGCCGCAGCTCAAGAACCGCGAGCACGCGCTCGCGGTGCTCAACTTCCTCTTTCACTGGGTGCTCGAGGTCGAGGGCATCGAGAAAGGGCCGCTGGGGCAGGATCGCACGCTCTACTGCCTGCGCCATACCGCCATAACGTTGCGTTTGCTGTATGGCCAGGGCATCGACATGCTGACCCTGGCGCGCAATGCGCGAACGAGCGTCAACATGGTCGAGCGCTTCTATGCGTCGGTGCTCAATGGGGAGATGAATGTGGGGCTGCTGCAAAGCAGGCGGGGGCGAACGGTGTAAGAGGGATGCAATGAACGCGCCGGTCCTCGAGGCTCGAGGCCGGTGCCGCAGGCGCGGGAAGGGCGGGTTCGGGAAAAGGAAGAGCGTCGATGGAACGCTCGGCACATACGACCAAAAAGCCGCCCGGCGCGAACCGGGCGGCTTGGCATGAGAAGGATTCGATCTGGCGAGAGCCAGCATCGGAATCGGCTTCTTTCAGGTCAGCTTAGAACGCGTGGCGGATGCCGATGTCGTAGCCAGTGGCCGTGCGCGGAGCCCAGCCGATGTTCTTGGTGGCATCCAGGTAAGCCGGGGAACCGCCCGCGGTTGCGCCCATCACGCCGGGGTTGTTCTGGCCGTCCTTGATGCGGATGCGAGCCACCGTGGCGTACAGCGCCGTGCGCTTCGACAGGTTGTGCACGTAGCCGATCGCGAGCTTGTTCGCCGAGGCATCGCGGTTGCCGCCGAAGAGCGCTTCCGTGACGCTGAGCGGTGCGCCGTTCTTGAACTTGACGGTCGAGTACGAAGCGCGAATCAGGCCCGGGCCGACCGGCACCGTCACGCCCAGCAGGTAGCCGTTGTACTTGTCGCTCTGCGAGGTGGTGGCGAAGTAGGGGACCGACTGCAGCGTGAGGGGATTCACGAAGCTCGAGCTCGCGCCCGTTTCGTTCTTGTCCTTCACGCGGGACATCTCGCCGAAGAGCTTGACCGGACCGAAGTCGTACGAAGCGCCGAGGTTGAAGGTGCTGATCTTGCGATCCTGCGAGCCGGTGATGAGCGACAGGTTGCTGAGGGTCACGCTGTCGGCCGCGGTGCTCTGCCCGTAGGCGGCAGCCACGTCGATCGGGCCGTTGGCGTAGCCGAAGCGACCACCGACGTAGCGACCCTTGGTCGACGGGCTTTCGGGCAGGCCGCTCGACTTCACGTTCTCGTGCAGCGCGTACTGGACCTGGCCGTAGAAGCCGCCCAGGTTCGGGGGCAGGAAGTAGCCGATGCTGTTGCTGGCGCGGTAGTAGTTGTCGGTCTTGTCCACGGCAGAGCCGGGGCCGGACGAGGTCGACAGGTTGCTGTTGATTGTGGCGATGAGGTTGGTGCCGACGCCATTGGTGCCGAACGGATCGAACACGGTGTCGTTCCAGAACGTCGAGGTGTAGTCGCGACCCAGGCGGACTTCACCGAAGCCACCCGACAGGCTCACGGTCGAGCGGCGGCTGAAGTCGGCGACGCCCTTGGAGCCGTCGTCGTTGCTGATGGGCGCTTCGAGCCAGAAGCTGGCAGCCAGGCCGCCGCCGAGGTCTTCGGTGCCGCGGAAGCCCAGGCGACTGGAGTTGTAGCCCGAACGCGAGAGCGCGGTCTGGCTTTGCTTCACACCGACGGGTGCCACGAGGAAGGGGTTCGCGAGCGGGCTGTAGTAGGTGCTCTTCGTCGAATAGTTGCTGACTGCGGCATCGACCACACCGAACAACGTGACGGAAGACTGGGCCGAGGCAACACCGGCAACAGCCAGGGCAGCCAGAGCAGCTGCCCTTCGAGGCGGTTGGCTAGAGTGGCCCGCGCCTCGGATGACTAGAGTGGGGGAGCCGCCAAGAAAAAAGCCCCAAGCCTTGCGGCTCGGGGCTAAATCCACCAATTGGAAGGGTGGAGGAGACAACTTGCACGCACCGGGGTGCGCAATGAAATAAAGTATATCGGTTGTTTGTTGCGATGCAACAAGCGAGTGATGCTTTTCCCACACAGATAACGATGTCGGGTGTGATTTTTGCCAGACATCCGGAACCGGAGTTCAGAAAAAGATGGAATGCACTGTAAGTTGGACCGGCAATGCGGGTGCGCGCTCGTCCATGGGATTCGTGGCCGAGACGGGCAGCGGCCACGTCCTGATGATGGACGGTGCGCCCGACGCGGCGAAACCCGAGAACGGCGGCCAGAACCTGGCGGCGCGCCCCATGGAAACGGTGCTGGCCGGCACCGGCGGCTGCACGGCCTACGACGTGGTGCTGATCCTCAAGCGCGGCCGCCACCAGGTCGAGCGCTGCAGCGTCAAGCTGACCAGCGAGCGGGCCGAGAAGGATCCCAAGGTGTTCACCAAGATCCATATGCACTTCACGGTGGCCGGCAAGGGAATTCCGGCCTCGGCGGTGGAGCGAGCGATCGCTCTCAGCCACGAGACCTACTGCTCCGCCAGCATCATGCTGGCCAAGACCGCCGAGATCACGACCAGCTTCGACCTGATCGAAGCCTGATCCTTCCCGGGGTCAGATCCGGTGCGCCACGGTCGTCATCACCCGTGAGGCGACGCGCATCAGGGCCTTCGCGGGCGGCGGCAGCTCCGCGGCACCCGCCGCCACGGCATTCTCGGCATGCCGGGCCTCGTCGGCCTTCATCTGTTCGACCACGGCGCGCGAGGCGCTGTCCGCTGCCGGCAGCCGGTCCAGGTGACTTTCGAGGTGTGCTTCGACCTGGCGCTCGGTTTCCGCCACGAAGCCCAGGCTCAGCGGGTCGCCGAGCCGTCCGGCGACCAGTCCCAGGCCGAAGGCACCCGCGTACCAGAGCGGATTGAGTACCGAAGGCCGCGCGCCGAGCGCGTCCAGGCGCTCGCGCGTCCAGGCCAGGTGGTCCGTTTCCTCGTGTGCCGCCTCGAGCAACTGCGCGCGCAGCACGGGGTCGCGCGCCACGGCCGCCTGCGCCGTATAGAGCGCCTGCGCGCAGACTTCCCCGACATGGTTGACGCGCATCAGCGCACCAGCTTCCCGTCGCTCCACGTCGCTCAATTCCCCCGGGGCCTGGCTCGGGACGGGGGTGGCGCGGGTGGCATGCGGACGGGCAAAGAGCGTCCGGAGCGCGGAATCGGCGGCGGTCAGCAGGGGGTCGAGCGAAGTCGTCATGAAGGGATTGGAACGCAACTTGCCAAAGCACCGATCTCGGCAAGTTTGTTTCATATCGTGAGATCAAAAGACCCTAAGCCCTCTGTTGCATCACTGCAACGAAACGCGGCGGGGGTAGGAGATTTCGGCTGAATTGTTTTGCCCTGCCGCAGCGGCTCTGGTGCAATAGCGACAACTTCCCAAAAGGAGGTTGGCCCGGGGTCCGGTGGGAGCACAGAAGTGCCAGTCACGGTGAGCCCTTCGCGCCGGAGCCCTATGTTTAACCTTGGAGAAACTTGCAATGAAAAAATCTCTAGTTGCTCTGGCTGCCCTGGCTGTTGCCGGTGTTGCCTCGGCTCAATCGTCCGTGACGCTGTTCGGCGTGGTTGACGCTGCAGTCAGCGGCTATTCGACCAAGAGCAATCTGATCGTCGCCAACCCGTTCGCGATCCCCCCGTTCGGCGTTCCCGGCTCGCTGAAGCGCAGCCAGACCGCCCTGTCGAACTCGGGCTACAACTCCAGCCGCATCGGCTTCCGTGGTACGGAAGACCTCGGTGGTGGCCTGGCAGCCAGCTTCTGGCTCGAAGCCCCGATCACGAACGACGACGGCAAGGGTGGTATCTCCAACTTCGCTCGCCGCTCGACCGTGAGCCTGTCGGGTGGTTTCGGTGAAATTCGTCTGGGTCGTGACTACACCGCCACGTTCTGGAACGACACCGTGTTCGACCCCTTCGGCACCAACGGCGTGGGCTCCAGCGCGATCTTCCGCGTGAACGGCAACCTGGCTTCGGCTCACGGTGGCGCACCGAACGGTGCAGCTCCGTCGGACAGCTATGTCCGTACCAGCAACGCCATCGCCTACTTCCTGCCTCCGAACCTGGGCGGTTTCTACGGCCAGTTCCAGTACGCTCTGCATGAGAACGTCAAGTCGGACGAGCTGCTGAACAGCCCGAGCAAGCGCGGTCGTTACGTCGGTGGTCGCTTCGGCTACGCCAACGGTCCCCTGGACGTCGCTGCCGCCTACGGCGTCGACACCAAGGACGGCGCTCCGCTGCCTGGCCTGGCTTCGGGCTACTCGAAGGACCAGATCAAGACCTTCAACCTGGGCGCTTCGTACGACTTCGGTCCGGTCAAGCTGTTCGGCGAAATCTCGCAAGTCAAGGATTCGTATGACCGCAACCAGTCGCTGACGCTGCTGGGCCTGCCGTTCATCTACACCCAAGGCCTGTCGGACAAGTACACCGGCGCCCTGATCGGCGCGACGGTTCCCGTCGGTCCTGGCCTGATCCGCGCTTCGTACTCGCAAGTCAAGTTCAAGCCTGACGACGCTCTGGTTCCGTTCAACTTCTACAACGACGGCAACGCTCGCGCCAGCCAGTTCGCTGTCGGCTACGTGCACAACCTGTCGAAGCGTACGGCTCTGTACGCTACGCTGTCGCGCATCAGCATCAAGAACGGCCAGAACAACAGCATCCTGGGCATCACCACCGGTGGCTCGCCTGGCTACGGCACGATCGCTGGCCAAACGTACGCTCCGAAGAGCGCTACCGGCTACGACTTCGGTATCCGTCACGCTTTCTAATTTGACGCTGGCGCAAGCCAGCTTCGAATCGAAAGATCAAGAAGCCGCTCGACGCAAGTCGAGCGGCTTTTTTTCATGGGCTTTCCATCGGCATCGGGCCCGTCGAGTTACCCTCGCGCCGCTCTCGAAAGAGCACACGCACCAAGCGCGTGCACCCCGGGGGAACCCCCGTGCGGGCACGCAGTTTGCACTGCTAGCATGCCTGCTCTTTTTCAGAACTGAATGATTGCCTTCGTACTGCGCCGCCTGATCCAGGCCGTGATCGTGATGGTCGCGGTCGCGTTCATTGCCTTCCTTCTCTTCCAATACGTGGGTGACCCGGTCGTGTTCCTGCTGGGCCAGGACGCCCGGCCCGAGCAGATCCGCGAAATGCGCTCCGCGCTGGGGCTCGACCGTCCCTTCTTTGTGCAGTTCTGGCATTTCCTGGTGAATGCCGCGCAGGGCGAATTCGGCCTGAGCCTGCGCCAGGGCGCCAAGGTCTCGCGCCTGATCGGCGAACGCTTCCCGGCCACGCTCGAACTGGCCCTGGTCGCCGCGCTGCTCGCGCTGCTGGTCGGCATCCCGATGGGCGTGTACACCGCGCTGCGCCGCGGCACCTTCATGAGCCAGGTCTTCATGACCGTCTCGCTGCTCGGCGTGTCGCTGCCCACCTTCCTGATCGGCATCCTGCTGATCCTGGTCTTCGCCGTCACGCTGGGCTGGTTCCCGAGCTTCGGCCGCGGCGACACCGTGCAGCTCGGCTGGTGGTCCACCGGCCTGCTCAAGTCCGACGGCTGGATGCACATCGTGCTGCCGGCGATCACGCTCGCGATCTTCCAGCTCACGCTGATCATGCGGCTGGTGCGCGCCGAGATGCTCGAGGTGCTGCGCACCGACTACATCAAGTTCGCGCGCGCACGTGGCCTGTCGAACCGGGCCATCCATTTCGGCCACGCGCTCAAGAACACGCTGGTGCCCGTGATGACCATCACCGGTCTGCAGCTCGGCGGCCTCATCGCCTTCGCGATCATCACCGAGTCGGTGTTCCAGTGGCCCGGCATGGGCCTGCTGTTCATCCAGGCCGTGACCTTCGCCGACATCCCCGTGATGGCAGCTTACCTGTGCCTGATCGCGCTGATCTTCGTCACCATCAACCTCATCGTGGACCTGCTGTATTTCGTGGTCGATCCGCGGCTGCGCATCGGCAAGGCGGGAGGACACTGACATGAGCGCCACCTCGAAGACGAGCGCAACGCGACCCGCACCCGCGCCGCCTCCCGCACCCGCCGCGCGCCTGCAGGCCAACGGCCGCGCCTTCGCCCACATCGCGAGCTTCTATCCCGAGATCGAGGCCTTCCGGCGCGACCTGCATGCGCATCCCGAACTGGGCTTCGAGGAGGTCTACACCTCGGGCCGCGTGCGCGAGGCGCTGCGTGCCTGCGGCGTCGACGAGATCCACGAGGGCATCGGCAAGACCGGCTTGGTCGGCGTGATCCGCGGCCGCTCCACCGCCAGCGGCCGCATGATCGGCCTGCGCGCCGACATGGATGCGCTGCCGATGCGCGAGGACAACGACTTCGGCTGGCGCTCCGCCACCGAGGGCCTGATGCACGGCTGCGGCCACGACGGCCACACGGCCATGCTCGTGGGCGCGGCACGCTACCTGGCCGAAACGCGCAACTTCGACGGCACCGCGGTGCTGATCTTCCAGCCCGGCGAGGAAGGCTATGCCGGCGCGCGCGTGATGATCGAGGACGGCCTGTTCGACCGCTTCCCGGTGCAGTCGGTCTATGCCATGCACAACTGGCCCGCGATGCCGGCCGGCACCGTCGGCATCAACCGCGGCGCGATGATGGCCGCGGCCGACCGCATCACGATCGAGATCAAGGGCAAGGGCGGCCATGGCGCGCATGCCTACCTCACGGTCGATCCGGTGATCGCCGCCGCCCACATCATCACGGCCGCCCAGACCATCGTGTCGCGCAACGTGCGGCCGATCGACGCCGCCGTCGTCAGCATCTGCGCGATGCAGGCCGGCGACCTCGGCGCGATGAGCGTGGTGCCCGGCGAGGCCACGCTGGTCGGCACCGTGCGCACCTTCAGCGCGCGCGTGCAGGCGCAGGTCGAGCAGCGCCTGGGCGAGCTGTGCACTTCGATCGCCGCGGGCTTCGGTGCCACCGCCAGCATCAAGTACGAGCGCATCTACCCGGCCACCATCAACACCACGCCCGAGGCCATGTTCGCGGCCGACGTGGCCGAGTCGCTGGTCGGCGCCTCCAACGTCGACCGCAACATGGAGCCCAGCATGGGCGCCGAGGACTTCTCCTTCATGCTGCAGAAGAAGGCCGGCGCCTACCTGCGCATCGGCCAGGACGCGCGCCGCGGTGCCTTCCTGCACAACAGCCGCTACGACTTCAACGATGAGATCCTGCCGCTCGGCGCCGCGTTGCACGCCGGACTGATCGAGCAGGGCATGCCGCTCGCCGCGACCCGCGGCGGGCAGCCCGAGAGAGCTGCCGCCACCGCGGCGCCTTGATTGTTTTGATCCCAACCCGAGGAGTGTTTTCCATGAGTCTCAGAAGAAATGTGGCCGCGGCCGCGGTCGTGTGCGCCCTGGGCGCCGTCAGCATGGTCGCCGGCGCGCAGACCATCCGCATCGCCAACCAGGGCGACGCGCTGTCGCTCGATCCGCACTCGCTCAACGAATCGCTGCAGCTCAGCGTGACGGCGAACGTCTACGAAACCCTCGTGGGCCGCAACAAGGACCTGAGCCTCGCGCCGCTTCTGGCCACCAGCTGGAAACAGACCTCGCCCGACGTCTGGCGCTTCGAGCTGCGCAAGGGCGTGGTGTTCCACGACGGCACGCCGTTCACCGCCGACGACGTGGTGTTCAGCTTCGCGCGCGCGCAGGGCGACGGCTCCGACATGAAGGCCACGCTCAGCGAGATCAAGGCCGTGCGCAAGGTCGGCGAGCTCGCCGTCGAGATCGAGACCAACGGCCCGTTCCCGATCCTGCCCGACGTGATCTCGCTGACGATGATCATGAGCAAGAAGTGGTGCGAGGAGAACCAGGCCACCAAGCCGGTCGACCGCCGCAAGGGCATCGAGAACACGGCCTCGTTCAAGGCCAACGGCACCGGCCCGTTCCGCGTGCGCGAACGCCAGCCGAACGTGCGTACCGTGTTCACGCGCAACGGCACCTACTGGGGCAAGATCGAAGGCAACGCGCAGGAGATCGTCTTCACGCCGATCGCCAACCCCGCCACCCGCGTGGCGGCTCTGGTCTCGGGCGAGGTCGACGTGATGGAGCCGGTGCCCGTGCAGGACATCGCGCGCATCAATGCCGCGCCCAACGCGCGCGTGATCACCGGCCCCGAGCTGCGCACCATCTTCCTGGGCATGGACCAGAAGCGCGACGAGCTGCAGTACTCGAACATCAAGGGCAAGAACCCGTTCAAGGACAAGCGCGTTCGCCAGGCCTTCTACCAGGCCATCGACATCGCCGGCATCCAGCGCACCGTGATGCGCGGCGCCTCGCGGCCCACGGGCCTGCTGGTCGGCCCCGGCATCAACGGCTGGACCGCCGAGCAGGACAAGCGCCTGCCCTTCGACGTCGAAGCCGCCAAGAAGCTGCTGACCGAAGCCGGCTATCCGAACGGCTTCGAGGTCTCGCTCAACTGCCCGAACGACCGCTACGTCAACGACGGCCAGATCTGCCAGAGCGTGGCCGCCAATCTCGCGAAGATCGGCGTCAAGATCAACCTCGTGGCCGAGACCAAGGGCACCTACTTCCCGAAGATCCTGCGCCGCGACACCAGCTTCTACATGCTGGGCTGGACCCCGACCACCTACGACTCGCACAACGCACTGAGCTCGCTGACCTCCTGCCCCGACGACAAGGGCACGGGCCAGTTCAACCTGGGCGCCTACTGCAATCCCAAGCTCGACGAGGTCACGAAGAAGATCCAGTCCGAGAGCGACAAGGCCAAGCGCAACGAGCTGATCAAGGAAGCCTTCAAGATCCACGCGGACGACGTCGGCACGCTGCCGCTGCACCAGCAGTCGCTGGCCTGGGGCGTGAGCAAGAAGGTCGAGCTGGTGCAGCTGGCCGACAACTTCATGTATTTCAAGTGGATGAGCGTCAAGCCCTGATGGGGCCCTTCGCTGCTCTTGCGGCCTGACCATGGGCCCGCTTCTTGCGGGCCCATTCCTTTTGCTTCCACGATGAAAAAAACCATAGCCCGCTGGTTCGACAGCGATGTCGGCTACAGCTTCCGCACCTCGCCGGTGGCGATCGTCGCGGCGCTGATCGCGCTGACCTGCCTGTTCTGCGCGGCCTTCGCCGGCTGGGTGTCGCCGCACAACCCCTTCGATCTCGCATCGCTCGAACTCGGCGATGCGCGCCTGCCGCCGGCCTGGACCACCGACGGATCGGCCAAGTACCTCCTGGGCACCGACGACCAGGGCCGCGACATCCTCTCGGCCGTGATCTACGGCGCGCGCATCTCGCTGATCGTCGGCGTGGTGTCGGTGGTGCTGTCGGTCTTCGTCGGCGTCGTGCTGGGCCTCTTGGCCGGCTTCTTCGGCGGCTGGCTCGACACCTTCCTCATGCGCCTGTGCGACGTGATGCTGTCGTTCCCGCCGATCCTGGTCGCGCTGCTGATCGCCGGCGTGGGCCGCGCGCTGTTCCCGCATGCCAACGATTCGCTGGCCTTCGGCGTGCTCATCATCTCCATCTCGCTGACCGGCTGGGTGCAGTACGCGCGCACCGTGCGCGGCTCCACGCTGGTGGAGCGCAGCAAGGAGTACGTGCAGGCCGCGCGCGTCACCGGCGTCGCGCCGATCCGCATCATGCTGCGCCACGTGCTGCCCAACGTGCTCGGGCCGGTGATGGTGCTGGCCACGATCCAGGTCGCGACCGCGATCATCACCGAGGCCACGCTGTCCTTCCTCGGCGTCGGCGTGCCGCCGACCTCGCCCTCGCTGGGCACGCTCATCAGCATCGGCAACCAGTACCTGTTCTCGGGCGAATGGTGGATCACCGTGTTCCCCGGCGCGATGCTGGTGCTGATCGCGCTCAGCGTGAACCTGCTGGGCGACTGGCTGCGCGATGCGCTCAACCCGCGGCTGCGCTGAAGAAGCGGGAGACACGCCATGACACTGCTTCAGGTCAAGAACCTCGTCGTCGAATTTCCGAACCGCCGCGGCACGCTGCGCGCGCTCGACGACATCTCCTTCGACATCGCGCCCGGCGAGATCCTCGGCGTGGTCGGCGAATCGGGTGCCGGCAAGTCGCTCACGGGCGCCTCGATCATCGGCCTGCTCGAGCCGCCGGGCCGCGTGGCCGGCGGCCAGATCCTGCTCGAGGGCCAGCGCATCGACAACCTCGGCTTCGATGCCATGCGGCCGATCCGCGGCCGCAAGATCGGCGCGATCTTCCAGGACCCGCTGACCTCGCTGAACCCGCTCTACACGGTAGGCCGGCAGCTCATCGAGACCATCCGCACCCACCTGCCGGTGACCGAATCGGAAGCGCGCAAGCGCGCCATCGGCCTGCTGCAGGACACCGGCATTCCCGCCGCCGAGCAGCGCATCGACCACTTCCCGCACCAGTTCTCGGGCGGCATGCGCCAGCGCGTGGTGATCGCGCTCGCGCTCGCGGCCGAGCCCAAGCTGATCGTGGCCGACGAGCCGACCACCGCGCTCGACGTGTCGATCCAGGCGCAGATCATCCAGTTGCTCAAGCGCATCTGCAAGGACCGCGGCGCGGCCGTGATGCTGATCACGCACGACATGGGCGTGATCGCCGAGACCTGCGACCGCGTGGCCGTGATGTATGCGGGCCGCATCGCCGAGATCGGCCCGGTGCACGAGGTCATCCACCAGGCGGCGCATCCCTACACCGCGGGCCTGATGGCTTCCATTCCCGACATGGCGAGCGACCGCGAGCGCCTGAACCAGATCGACGGTGCGATGCCGCGGCTCAATGCCATCCCCAAGGGCTGCGCCTACAACCCGCGCTGCCCGCGCACCTTCGCGCGCTGCCTCGAGGAGCGGCCCGAGCTGATGCACGCGGGCGCCACGCGTGCCGCCTGCTGGCTGCACGACGCGACCGATCCGCACACCGGCCAGGCCGAGATCGCGGCGAAGCATCACGACGCGCTCGCGGCCGGCGAACGCGCCACGCCCGAGGCGGCCGAACCGATCGTGGAGGTGACGCGATGAGCGCCGTGATCGAACCCGGCAAGGCCACCGGCGGCGAGCCGCTCGTGGTGGCCCACGACCTCGCGCGCACCTTCGACGTCTCGCCGCCCTGGCTCAACCGCGTGCTCGAGCGCAAGCCGCGCGTGCTGCTGCATGCGGTGGACGGCGTGAGCTTCTCGATCGAGCGCGGCAAGACGCTCGCGCTGGTCGGCGAATCGGGCTGCGGCAAGAGCACGGTCGCGCGCCTGCTCGTGGGCCTGTACGCGCCCACGCGCGGCGGGTTGCAGTTCGACGGCCAGGACGCGCACGCGGCCTTCAAGACCGCCGAGGGCCGCAAGCTGCGCCGCCGCATCCAGATGATCTTCCAGGACCCCTACGCGAGCCTCAACCCGCGCTGGATCGTCGAGGACATCATCGGCGAGCCGCTGCGCGAGCACGGCATCCTCAGCGACAAGGCCCAGTTGCGCGAGCGCGTGGGCCAGCTGCTGCAGTCGGTGGGCCTGTCGCCGCTGGACATGAGCAAGTACCCGCACCAGTTCTCGGGCGGCCAGCGCCAGCGCATCTCGATCGCGCGCGCGCTGGCCACGCAGCCCGAGTTCCTGGTCTGCGACGAGCCCACCTCGGCGCTCGACGTGAGCGTGCAGGCGCAGGTGCTCAACATCATGAAGGACCTGCAGCGCGAGCAGGGCCTGACCTACCTGTTCATCTCGCACAACCTCGCGGTGGTGCGCCACGTGGCCGACCAGGTGGGCGTGATGTACCTGGGGCGGCTGGTGGAGGTGGCGGACAAGCAGAAGCTGTTCGCGACGCCGCAGCATCCGTACACGCGCATGCTGCTCGACGCGATTCCGCAGATGAAGCACACGGGGCGCGCGCGCACGCCGGTGCAGGGCGAGGTGCCGAACCCGCTCAATCCGCCCGCGGGCTGCGCCTTCCATCCGCGCTGCCCGCACGCGAATGCGCGCTGCTCGGCCGAGCGGCCGAAGCTCCAGAGCATCCGCGGCGTGCAGGTGGCCTGCCATGCGGCGGAGGAAGGGCGGATCTGAAGATCGGGTCGGGCGCACGAAGATGTGCGCAAAGGCACAGCCCGGCGCGCCGCATCGCGGCACAGTGGCGCGGCCTCTTTTGCACCGCGCCATGCCCCTTCCGATGACCTCTCTTCCTTCCGACGCCGGCGCGCTGAGCGCGCTCGGCCGCCGCGGTTTCCTCATGGGCTCGGCGCTCGGCGCGACCGCCGTGCTGGGCGCGCTGGCCTCGATCTCGCAGTCGGCGTCGGCCGCCGGCGAGGCGCCCGCGCGTCGCATGCCGGTGATCTTCATCGGCCACGGCTCGCCGATGAATGCGCTGGCCGACAACGGCTTCACGCGCCGGCTCGCCGCCTGGGGCCGCGAACTGCCGCGGCCCACGGCCATCCTCAGCGTCTCGGCGCACTGGCTCAGCAGCGGCGCGACCGGCGTCGGCGTGCAGGCCCGGCCCCGGACCATCCACGACTTCGGCGGCTTTCCGCAGGCGCTGCACGACATCGACTATCCGGCACCCGGTCATCCCGCGCTCGCACGCGAGGCGGCCGCGGCGGTGAAGCAGTCACCGGTGGTCGCCACCGAGCAATGGGGCCTGGACCACGGCACCTGGACCGTGCTGCGGCATCTCTATCCGAAGGCCGACGTGCCGGTGTTCCAGCTCAGCATCGACTACGACAAGCCCGCGGCCTTCCACTACGCGGTGGGGCGGGATCTCGCCGCGCTGCGCGACAAGGGCGTGCTGGTGATGGGCAGCGGCAACGTGGTGCACAACCTGCGCGCCACCGACCGCGGCACGCCCGACGGCCTGGCGGCGAGCCGGCCCTGGGCCCAGTCCTTCGACGATGCGGTGAAGGCCGCGCTGGCCGGGCGCGACGATCGCGCGCTGATCGGCTACGAGCGGCTCGCGGGCGCGTCGACCGCGGTGGCCATGCCCGATCACTACTTTCCGTTTCTCTATGCGCTCGGCGCCGCGGGAGCGGGCGAGCGCGCGAAGACGGTCTACGAAGGCTTCCAGTCGGGCACGCTCGGCATGCGCTGCGTGCAGTTCGGCTGAGCTACTGCTCCTCGCCCCACGAGAACCCGTCGCGCGCGATCATCGCGCTCGATGCGCTCGGGCCCCAGGTGCCGGCCGCATAGGGGCGCGGTCCGCCGTCGCTGGCCCAGCTGTCGATCAGCGGCTCGACCCAGCGCCATGCCTCTTCCTGCTCGTCGCTGCGCACGAACAGGTTGAGCCGGCCGTCGATCACGTCGAGCAGCAGCCGTTCGTAGGCACCCACGCGCTCGGAGCCGAAGCGCTTGTCGAAGTCGAGGTCGAGCTGCACCGGCGCGAGCTGCGGCGCGCTGTCCTGGCGGCCGTTGCTGCGGCGGTTGTCCTGCGCCTGCGCGAGCATGTGCAGCTCGAGCCCGTCCTTGGGCTGCAGGTTGATCACGAACTTGTTCGCGCTGCCGGACGGTGCGCGGAAGATCGCGTGCGGCGTGGGGCGGAAGTTGACCTCGATGCGCGCGTCGCGCGAGGCCAGCCGCTTGCCGGTGCGGATGTAGAAGGGCACGCCGGCCCAGCGCCAGTTGGCGATCTCGGTGCGCAGCGCGACGAAGGTCTCGGTGCGGCTCTCGCGGTCGACGCCGGGTTCGTCGCGGTAGCCCGGCACGCGCTCGCCGTAGGCCGTGCCGGCCGTGTACTGGCCGCGCACCGTGTGCAGGCCCAGCGTCTCGGGCGTCCAGGGCTTGAGGGCGCGCAGCACCTTCAACTTCTCGTCGCGGATCGCGTCGGCATGCGAGTTGATCGGCGGTTCCATGCCGATGGCGCACAGCAGCTGCAGTGCATGGTTCTGCACCATGTCGCGCAGTGCGCCGGTCTGGTCGTAGAAGGCGCCGCGCTTTTCCACCCCCAGGTCTTCGGCGATGGTGATCTGGATGTTGGCGATGTGCTCGCGGCGCCAGATGGGCTCGAACAGCGCGTTGCCGAAGCGCATCGCGAACAGGTTCTGCACCGAGGGCTTGCCGAGGTAGTGGTCGATGCGGAAGACCTGCTTCTCCTCGAGCACCTTGCCCACCGCGGCGTTGATCGCGCGGTTGGAGGCCAGGTCGTGGCCCAGCGGCTTCTCGAGCACGATGCGGGTGCGCGCGCCGTTGAGGCCGGCGGCCGCGATCTGCTCGACCACCTGCGTGAACAGGCCCGGCGCGGTGGCGACATACATCACGACCGTGTCGGCATCGCGCTGCTTGAGCAGGTCGGACAGGCGCGCATAGTCGTCGGGCTTCGACAGGTCCATGCGCAGGTAGTGCAGCATCGAGGCGAACTTCTCGAACTCCTCGGGCGAGGGTCGCTTGGCACCTTCGACGGCATTGAAGCGCGACTGGATCAGCTCGCGGTACTGGTCGTCCGACAGGTTGTCCCGCGCCACGCCGACGATGCGCCCGTCCTTCGGCAGGCTCCCGTGCCGGAAGGCCTGGAACAGAGCGGGCATCAGCTTGCGCCATGCGAGATCGCCGGTGCCGCCGAACAGAACGAGATCGAAGCTCATGGGGAACACTTTCCTTGGGTCTGGGGCGAGCAGGCAATGTGCCGGCCCGCCAATCGCGATGGTACTTGTACCAATTCCTCGCACTTGTACTAAAGCTACGCTGAACCCATGGCCGGGAGGCCTTTTTTTATTGAACGAAGCGGAGAACTCCATGAAGAAGCTTTTTGTTGCGGCAGCGCTGCTGGGTGGATCGGCCATGGCATCGGCCCAGGGCACGGTCAACGTGATCTGCTCGGTGCAGGCCGAGTGGTGCAGCGTGATCTCGACCGTGTATGCGCGCACCACCGGCACCCGCATCAACATGGCGCTCAAGGGCTCGGGCGAGGCGCTGGCCCAGCTCATCGCCGAGAAGGACAACCCCAAGACCGACGTCTGGTTCGGCGGCACCGGCGACCCGCACCTGCAGGCGGCCGAGCAGGGCCTGACGCTCGAGTACAAGTCGCCCTCGCTGTCGCAGCTGCATGGCTGGGCCCAGCAGCAGGCGAAGCAGTCGGGCTACAGGACCGTGGGCATCTACTCGGGCCCGCTGGGCTTCGGCTACAACCCCGAGCTGCTGGCCAAGAAGAAGCTGCCCGTGCCCAGGACCTGGGCCGACCTGCTCAAGCCCGAGTACAAGGGCGACATCCAGGTGGCCAACCCCGCCTCGAGCGGCACGGCCTACACCATGATCGCCACGCTGGTGCAGCTCATGGGCGAGGACAAGGCCTTCGACTACCTCAAGGCGCTGCACAGGAACGTCGGCCAGTACACGCGCTCGGGCACCGGCCCGATCAAGGCCGTGGCGCGCGGCGAGACCGCGGTGTCGATCAGCTTCGTGCACGACGGCCCGGGCGAGAAGATGCAGGGCTTCCCGGTCGAGACCATCACGCCGAGCGACGGCACCGGTGCCGAGATCGGCTCCATGAGCATCATCAAGGGCGCGCGCAACCTCGAAGCGGCCAAGAAGTTCTACGAATGGGCGCTCACGCCGGCCGCGCAGGAGCTCGGCGCCGCCAACAAGCAGTTCCAGCTGCCGAGCAATGCCGCCGCCAAGCTCGATCCGCGCATCCCCGACTTCAAGAAGATCAAGTTCATCGACTACGACTACGCCAAGTACGGTGCCAGCGCCGAGCGCCGCCGCCTGATCGCGCGCTGGGAGAAGGACGTCAACTCGCTGCCGCGTTAAGTGGAAGCGCGTTCCATCGGGGCCTTGCCCCGCGCGGCGGTCCCGCGCAATCCGGCGTCGGAGGCCGCGGCACGGCGCACCCAGCGCTGGATCCGCGCCTGGGTCTTGCTGGGCCTCGCGGCCTACCTGCTGCTGCCCTGGTATGCGATCCAGGATGCGACCTGGTACGAGGCCGTTCCGCAGGTCTTCGGCAACGCCGAGGGCGCCAATGGCCTGATGCAGGCCGCCACGCAGGGGCGCGTCTGGCTGTTCGTCGGGTTGGCGGGCCTGCTGGTCTGCGCCGTCGGCGCCTGGCTGCCGCCGGGCCGCGCGCAGGGCCGCTGGCTGCTGGCCGGCGGCGCGGGCGGTGCCCTCGGGCTCGCGCTCGCGGGCTTCGCGATCGGCGCGCGCGGCTGGGCCTTCGCGGCGCTCGAGGCGCGCTTCGGCGAGCTCGGGGTCAACCAGTTCGGCATCGGCGCCGGCGGCTTCGTGGCGCTCTGTGCGCTGGTGCTGCTCGCGGCCTTTGGCATCGCGCGGCTCGGCCGCTTCAAGGGCGACCTGTTCGTGGCCGCCTCGGTGCTCGGCTGCGGCGTGCTGATGGCGCTGTTCATTGCCTACCCCGTGAGCCGCGCGCTGTCGGGTGCCTTCCTCGACGAGGACGGCCGCGTGTCGATCGCCGCCTTCCTCGCGCGCGTCTTCACCGAACGCATCTGGGGCCTGGGCTGCCTCGCGGGCGGGGTGCGCTGCGGCGTGGCCTGGAACACGCTGGTGCTGGCGCTGCTGACGGCCGCGGGCACCACCTTCCTCGGCACGCTGATGGCGCTGATGGCCGAGCGCGGCAGCCGGCGCGGGCAGGGCGCGCTGCGGGTGCTGGCGCTGCTGCCGATCATCACACCGCCCTTCGTGGTGGGCCTCGGCCTGATCCTGCTGTTCGGCCGCGCGGGCATAGTCAACCAAGTGCTCGAGAACCTGTTCGGCATCGAGCCCACGCGCTGGTTCTACGGCATGCCCGGCGTGCTGGTGGCGCAGCTGTTCGCCTTCACGCCGATCGCCTTCATGATCATGCGCGGCGTGGTGCAGGGCATCGCGCCCAGCCTCGAGGAGGCCGCGCAGATGCTGCGCGCCGACCGGCGCCGCGCCTTCTTCACCATCACGCTGCCGCTGCTCAAGCCCGGGCTGGCCAATGCCTTCCTGGTGGGCTTCATCGAGAGCATCGCCGACTTCGGCAACCCGGTGGTGGTGGGCGGCCAGTTCTCGGTGCTGTCGACCGACATCTTCTTCGCCATCGTCGGCGCGCAGTACGACCAGGGCCGCGCGGCCTCGCTGGCCTGGGTGCTCACCCTGTTCGCGCTCGGCGTGTTCGCGCTGCAGCGCGGACTGCTCGGCAGGCAGAACTACACCACCGTCAGCGGCAAGGGCGACGCCGGCATCCCGATGGCGTTGCCCGACGGCGTGCGCCGCACCATCCACTGCATCGCGCTGCCGTGGATCGCCTTCACGGCCGTGGTCTACCTGTTCGCCTTCGCGGGCGGCTTCGTGCAGACCTGGGGGCGCGACTACAGCTTCACCTTGCAGCATTTCAAGACCGCGTTCGCGCTCGAGTGGGGCCAGTTCGGGCTGGTGTGGGCCGGCACCGCGTGGAACTCGCTGCTCACCACGCTCAAGCTCGCGGGCATCTCGGCGCCGATCACCGCGGCGCTGGGCCTGCTGATCGCGTGGCTGCTGGCGCGCAACGAGTTCAAGGGGCAGGGCGCCTTCGAGTTCGGCGCGCTGCTGGCCTTCGCGATCCCGGGCACGGTGCTCGGCGTGAGCTACATCCTGGCCTTCAACGTGCCGCCGTTCGAGCTCACGGGCACCGGGCTCATCATCGTGCTGTGCTTCATGTTCCGCAACCTGCCGGTGGGCGTGCGCGCGGGCACCGCGGCCTTCAAGCAGCTCGACCGCTCGCTCGACGAGGCCTCGCTGATGCTGCGCGCCTCGACCTCGCAGACGCTGTTCAAGGTGGTGCTGCCGCTGCTCAAGCCGGCGCTGGTGGCGGCGCTGGTCTACAGCTTCGTGCGCGCGATGACGACCGTGAGCGCGGTGATCTTCCTGGTCACGGCCGAGAACGAACTGGCCACCACCTACATCATCGGCCGCGTCGGCAACGGCGACTACGGCATCGCGCTGGCCTACTGCACGGTGCTGATGATCCTGATGTCGCTCGCGATCGCGCTGGTGCAATGGGTGGTGGGCGAACGCAGGCTGGGACGGCGCGGCACGGCGCCCGGGCACCAGGGGCATCACAAGATGGAGGAGCTGGCATGAACACGGGCATCGAGTTTCGCGACGTCACCAAGCGCTATGGCGCCGACCGCAGCGCGCCGCTGGCGGTCAAGGGCATCAGCTTCGAGGTGCCCGAGGGCACGCTGACCACCATCCTCGGCCCCTCGGGCTGCGGCAAGACCACCACCCTGCGCATGATCGCGGGGCTCGAGTCGCCGACCTCGGGCGCGATCTTCATGGGCGGGCGCGACGTCACCACGCTCGGGCCGGCCGAGCGCAACGTCAGCATGATGTTCCAGAGCTATGCGCTGTTCCCGCACATGGACGTGATCGGCAACGTGGGCTACGGCCTGCGCATGAGCGGCGTGAAGAAGGACGAGGCCACGGCGCGTGCGCGCGAGGCACTGCGCGGCGTGGGCCTGGTGGGCTTCGACCAGCGGCTGCCGAGCGAGCTCTCGGGCGGCCAGCAGCAGCGCGTGGCGCTGGCGCGCGCGCTGGTGCTCGAGCCCGCGGTGCTGCTGTTCGACGAGCCGCTGTCGAACCTCGACGCGCGGCTGCGGCGCGAGATGCGCGAGGAGATCCGCTCGCTGCAGCAGCGGCTCAAGCTCACGGTGGCCTACGTCACGCACGACCAGAGCGAGGCGCTGGCCGTGAGCGACCAGATCATCGTGATGGACCACGGCGTGATCGCCCAGCGCGGCACGCCCGAGCAGCTCTACGGCCGGCCCGAGAGCGAGTTCGTCGCGGGCTTCATGGGCGAGGCGATGGTGTTCCCGGGCGTGGCCGGCGCCGATGGCGACGTCACGCTCGGGCCGCTGCGGCTGCGGCCGCGCCATGCGGTGGCGCCGGGCGCGGTCAAGGTGGCGGTGCGGCCCGAGGCCTGGCGCATCGGCGAGGCCTCGACGGCCGACACCGGCCTGCCGGCCACACTGCGGAAAGTGGCCTACCTCGGCAGCTTCTACGAGTACGGCTTCGACACGCCGCTGGGCGCGGTCTTCGTGGTCTCGACCGACCTGTCGAACCCGCTGGCCGCGGGCGCGCAGACCCGGCTCTCCCTGGGGACGCACGGCGTCAGCGTGGTGTAGCGCGCGCATGGAACAATGGCGCCATGAACGTGGTTTTCGATCTTGGCGCCGTGCTCTTCACCTGGGAGCCCACACGGCTGGTCCAGGCCCATCTGGCGGAGCATGCGCCCACTGAATCCGCCGCCGCGGCCCTGGGCCGCGCGCTTTTCCATCATGACGACTGGACCAGCTTCGACTGCGGCACCCGCACGCTCGAGGAATCCGTCGCGCGCATGGCGGCGCGGCTCTCGCTGCCGGCCGACCGCCTGCTGGCCATGCTCGACGGACTCGGCGAACGGCTGGCGCCGATCGATGTCACGGTGGCGCTGCTCGAGGATCTGTTCGAGCGCCGCGAGGCCGGCGAGCCGCTGAAGCTCTACTACCTCTCGAACATGCCCGCGCCCTATGCGCGCGCGATCATGGCGCGCCATGGCTTCATGCGGCGTTTCGATGGTGGCGTGTTCTCGGGCGACGTGAAGTTCCTGAAGCCCCATCGCGAGATCTACGAACTGCTCGCGGTGCGCCATGCACTGGCGGCGGAACAGACGGTGTTCATCGACGATTCGGCCCCCAACGTGGAAGCCGCGCGCGCCTTCGGCTGGCACGCGATCCACTGCACCGCGCCGGCCACGCTCGCGACCCAGCTCTCGCGCTACCTGCCGGTGCGCTCGACCTTGTCGATGTCGAAGCCCAGGCTGCCCGCGTAGTCGAGCTCGGCTTGCAGGGTCGCGTCGTCCAGGCAGGGCGAGCGCGACAGCACCCACAGGTACTCGCGGTTCGGCGTGCCGACCAGTGCCACCTGGTAGTCGCGGTCCAGCTTCAGGATCCAGTAGTCGCCCCACACCACCGGCAGCCAGGCCAGCCACGAGGGCGCGAAGCGCACCTCGAGCCGGCCCGCGCCGGGCTGGCCCGCCACCGGCACCACGCGCGCGGTGCCCAGCGATTCCTCGAAATTGCCGTCGGCGCGTTCGCAGCGGTTGAGCACCTCGATCGTGCCGTCGGGCCGCGGCGTGTAGTTGGCCGTGACCGGGCCGGCGCAGGATTTCTGGAAGCGGTTGGGCAGCCGCGCCTGTTCGTGCCAGAGGCCGGCATAGCGGTGCAGGTCCACCGGCGCCACCACCTGCAGCGGCGCGCGCATCAGCGGGGCGCCGTCGGCCGGGCCGGCCAACTTGACGCGCGAGCGGCGCGCGGCATCCAGCGCGAGCCAGGCCGCCGCGCCGCCGATCACGAAGGCCGTGGCCAGCGTGCCGATGGCGGCACTGGTGCGGCGGTCGTCGAAGGAGGCGGGGTCGGTGGAGGCTGCGGGAGGAAGTCTGCGCTGCATGTAGGGGGCTCCTGGGGTCGGGACGGCGAATCCGGCGATTCGCGAAGGAAAGGATTCTTCAGCCTAGACGCGCTCGCGGACCGGCGCCGTCAGCCGTGGACCACAGCGCCTGTAGGGCGGCATGGGGCCGAAACCCTGCTGGCCGCATGTTGTTCGCGCCGTCATGGAACAGGGTGCCAAGCCGTGCTACGGTGCGCATGAAAGCATCGGCCCGCATGCAACAGCGTGCAGGCCCCGTCGCCATCACCGCAACATAATCATTGCCATGAACCAACTCGATGCACTCCGTCAATGGACCACCGTGGTCGCCGACACCGGCGACTTCAAGCAGCTCAGCGCCTCCAAGCCGCAGGACGCGACCACCAATCCGTCGCTGATCCTCAAGGCGGTGCAGAAGCCCGAGTACCGTCCGCTGCTCGACGAGGGCGTGAAGAAGCATGCGGGCAAGCCGCTTGACGAGGTCATCGACCGCCTGCTGGTGCGCTTCGGCACCGAGATCCTCTCGATCATCCCGGGCCGCGTCTCGACCGAGGTCGATGCGCGCCTGTCCTTCGACACCGCCGCCACCGTGGCGCGCGGCGAGCGCATCACGGCGCTCTACAAGGCCGAGGGCATCGACACCGAGAAGCGCCTGCTGATCAAGGTCGCCTCCACCTGGGAAGGCATCGAGGCCGCGCGCCAGCTCGAGCAGAAAGGCATCCGCACCAACCTCACGCTGCTGTTCTCGTTCGCGCAGGCCGTGGCTTGCGGCGCGGCCGGCGTGCAGCTGATCTCGCCCTTCGTCGGTCGCATCTACGACTGGTACAAGAAGTCCGCGGGTGCCAAGTGGGACGAGGCCGCCAACGCCGGCGCCAACGACCCGGGCGTGAAGTCGGTGCGCCAGATCTTCGAGTACTACAAGGCCAACGGCATCAAGACCGAGGTGATGGGCGCGAGCTTCCGCAACGTGGGCCAGATCCAGGCGCTCGCCGGCTGCGACCTGCTGACCATCAGCCCCGAGCTGCTGGCCGAACTGGCCGCGAGCAACGAGCCGCTCGAGCACGCGCTCGATGCCAAGGCCGCCGCCCAGGGTAAGGCCGAGAAGGTCGCCTACGACGAGGCCGGCTTCCGCTTCGCGCTCAACGAGGACGCGATGGCCACCGAGAAGCTCGCCGAGGGCATCCGCGCCTTCGCGGCCGATGCGATCAAGCTCGAGAAGCTGATGCAGGAAAGCGGTCGCTGATCATGGCGACCCCGCTTCGCTGCGACCGCGCACCGGCCTGGGCGCAGCTGCAGTCGTACTTCGAGACCGCGGGCCGCCAGTTCGACCTGCGCCATGCCTTCGTCGACGACGCCGGCCGCTTCGCGCACTTCAGCCAGGAGGCGCCGTACCTGTTCGCCGACCTGTCGAAGAACCTGATCGATGCGCGCGTGGAAGCGCTGCTGTTCGCGCTCGCGCGCGAGTGCGGCCTCGAGGCGCACCGCGACGCGATGTTCGCGGGCGAGCACATCAACAACACCGAAGACCGCGCGGTGCTGCACACGCTGCTGCGCGCGCCGGCCGATGCCAAGGTCGGCAAGACCGCGCCGCAATTGCGCGAGGTGCACGAAACGCTCGACGCCATGCTCGCCTACGCCGAGAAGGTGCGCGGCGACCACACCATCACCGACGTGGTCAACATCGGCATCGGCGGCTCCGACCTCGGCCCGCAGATGGCGGTGCTCGCGCTCGCGGAATTCGCGGCGCCGGGCAAGCACTTCCACTTCGTCTCGAACGTCGACGGCCACGAGCTCGACGGCGTGCTCGAGGGCCTCGCGCCCGAGCACACGCTGTTCCTGATCGCCTCGAAGACCTTCACCACGGCCGAGACGATGACCAACGCGCAGTCCGCCAAGCGCTGGTACGAGCAGTCGGGCGGCAACGACATCGCGGGCCACTTCGCGGCGCTCACCACCAACGTGGAAGCCGCCAACAAGTTCGGCATCGAGACCACCTTCGGCTTCTGGGACTGGGTGGGCGGGCGCTATTCGCTGTGGTCGGCCATCGGCCTGCCGATCGCGCTGGCCATCGGCGCCGAGGGCTTCCGCCGGCTGCTGGCGGGCGCGCATGCGATGGACGAGCACTTCCGCACCGCGCCGCTGGCGCAGAACCTGCCGATCCGCCTCGGCCTGCTCGACGTCTGGTATCGCAACTTCCACCGCTTCACCAGCCGCAGCATCGCGCCCTATCACAGCGCATTGAAGCGGCTGCCGGCCTATCTGCAGCAGCTCGAGATGGAAAGCAACGGCAAGCAGGTCGACGCGACCGGTGCCGCGCTGCCGCCGGGCCTGGGCACCTCGCCCGTGCTGTGGGGCGAGCCGGGCACCAACGGCCAGCATGCCTACTTCCAGATGCTGCACCAGGGCACCGACGTGATCCCGCTGGAATTCCTCGCGGTGCGCGATGCCTCGCACGACCTCGAGGGCCATCACCCGAAGCTGCTGGCCAACGCGCTCGCGCAGGCGCAGGCGCTGATGGTGGGCAAGCTCGACGCGGGCGGGCACAAGAACTTCCCGGGCAACCGGCCCAGCAGCTTCTTCGTGTTCGAGAAGCTCACGCCCGAGGCGCTCGGCGCCTTCATCGCGCTGTACGAACACCGCGTGTTCACCAGCGGCGCGCTGTGGGGCATCAACAGCTTCGATCAGTGGGGCGTGGAGCTCGGCAAGGTGCTCGCGCGGGACATCGAGCCGCGGCTCGCCTCGGGCGACGTCACGGGCCTCGATGCCTCGACCGCGGGCCTGCTGCAGCGGCTGAGCCCGCCCGCGCAGTGAGCGCTTGGCCATTCGAAGTACGCCATTCGTTGCCATTGCCGTTGAAGAAGGCGCCGATATGATGGCCCCGGGAAATTTCCCGGGGACCTCAAGAGGAGCCGATCAAATGGATTTTCAAACAGCGGTCAAGACCTGCTTTCAGAAGTACACGGATTTCAGTGGGCGCGCCTCGCGCTCCGAGTTCTGGTGGTTCATATTGGCCGAAGTGGTCGTTCTGATCGTCGCCAGCTTCATCCACCAGATCGTCTACCTGGTCGCCGCGCTGGGCTTCCTGCTGCCCGTGCTGGCCGTGGGCTCGCGCCGCCTGCATGACATCGGCAAGAGCGGCTGGTTCCAGCTGCTGATGATCATTCCGCTGATCAACCTGGTGCTGATCTATTTCTTCGTCCAGCCCAGCCAGCCCGAGTCCAACGCCTACGGCCAGCCGCAAGGCGCCTGAAGACCACGGACACCCGCAGAACAACGATTCGACAGGGCCGCGCATGCGGCCCTTTTTTCTGGCCGCCGCCGATTCAGGCCTCGGCCGTCGCGGCCGCGCGCACCGGCGCACCGCTGGCCATGCGCAGGCACAGGTCGAAGGCCTGCTGCAGGCCCTCGATCTGCGCGATGCCCTGGCCCGCGATGTCGAAGGCGCTGCCGCTGGCCGAGGTGGCCACCGGCACGGGCAGGCCGCCGTGCAGGGTCACGCCCTGCTCGAAGCCCATGAGCTTCATCGCGATCTGGCCCTGGTCGTGGTACATCGAGACCACCGCGTCGACGTCGCCGCGCCGCGCGCCGATGAACACCGTGTCGGGCGAGAACGGGCCGCGCGCGTCGTAGCCCTCGGCGCGCAGCTTCTCGATGGCCGGGCCGATGATCTCGATCTCCTCCATGCCGATCGAGCCGCCGTCGCCGGCATGCGGGTTGAGCCCCGAGACCGCGATGCGCGGCTGCGCCACGCCCGACTGGCGCAGTGCCGCGGCGATGATCTTCACCGCGTCGCGCACGCCTTCGCCCGTGATGTGGCTCGCCACGTCCTTGAGCGGAATGTGCGAGGTCACGCGCGAGGTCCACAGCGCGCCCGTGAGGTTGAACTCGCAGACGAAGCCCGGCACCGCGAAGCGCGCCTGCATGTAGCGCAGCTCGTCCTCGTGCACCAGGCCGCCCAGGCGCAGCGAATGCTTGTTGAGCGGCGCGAACAGGATGGCGTCGACCTGGCCGCGGCGCACGGCCGCGGTCGCGAGCTCGAGCGCCTCGAAGGAGGCGCGGCCCGAGGCCTCGTTCGATTCGCCGAGCACCGGCTCGGCACCGTCCATCCAGTCGCAGGCCAGCAGCGAGGGCCGGCCGTCCTCGAAGCGCAGCGTGTCGAGGCTCTGGGCCGCGAGCGGATCGAGCTTCGCGCCGGCGATGCGCTCGCCCGCGGCCAGCACCACCGGGTCGGCGATCAGCAGCACGCGCGCGGCATCGAGGTTGCGCTGGCGCGCGAGCAGCTTGACCGCCATCTCGGGGCCGACCCCGCTGGGGTCGCCGAGCAGCACGGCGATGCGGGGCTTGGCGGAGGTCACGGTCGGAATCTTCGAAGGAGTGGACATGGCGATCGTCGGTGGAGAAAAAGCGGGGGACGGCCTCATTCGGCCTTGATGTTGGCGGCGCGCACGAGCTGGCCGTAGTGCTCGAACTCCTGCCGGTTCATGGCCGCGAAGGGCTCGCCGATCAGGCTGCCGGGCTCGCCGCCCAGGGCCTTGATGCGGGCCTGCACGTCGGGCAGCTGCAGGCTGCGCGCGAGCTCGGCGCTCAGGCGCTCGACGGCCGGGCGCGGCGTGCCGGCGGTCACGTAGAGGCCGTACCAGGTCGAGACGTCGGCGCCCTTGACGCCCTGTTCGGCCAGCGTGGGCACGTCGGGCAGTTCGGGCGAGCGCTGCGGCGCGCTCACGGCCAGCGCGCGGAACTTGCCGGCCTTGATCTGGCCCATGGCCGAGGAGGTGCTGTCGAACATCATCTCGACCTCGCCCGAGATGATGTCGATGTGCGCCTGCGAGCTGCCCTTGTAGGGCACGTGCACCGACTTCATGCCGGTGGCCAGGTTGAAGGCCTCGCCGCCCACGTGCTGCGTGCTGCCGATGCCCGAGGAGGCGTACTTGAAGCCGCCGGGTTTGGCCGCCATCGCGGCCAGCAGGTCCTTCACCGACTTGTAGGGCGAGCTGGCCGACACCACCAGCACGTTGGGCATCACGGCCACCAGGCCCAGCGGCTGCAGGTCCTTGAGCGGGTCGTACTTGAGCTTGAGGATGTGCGGCGCCACCGCCTGCGCGGTGTTGGTGGCCAGGAGCAGCGTGGCGCCGTCGGCCGGCGCGCGCGCCGTGAGCTCGCCCGCGATGGTGTTGGAGGCGCCGGGCCGGTTCTCGACCACCACCGGCTGCTTGAGCGCGGGCGAGAGCTTGTCGGCCAGCACGCGCGCCAGGATGTCGGTGCCGCCGCCCGGCGAGGCGCCGACCATGATGCGCAGCGGCTTGTCGGGGTAGGCGGGCGCGGTCTGGGCTGAGGCGAGGCCGGTGGCCAGCGCGAGCGCGGCACCTAGCGAAGTCGCGAAGAAGGCGGCGCGTCGGTGCCGGAAGGCCAGGGAAAAAGGGCGCATCGGGGTTGTCTCCTGCTTGTTGGTCTTGAGCGCCATTGCTTTCCATGCATGGCGAAGCCGCAGGGTAGGCCGTTCGCTCCTTGCGATCCAATCGAAATTGCCGTGGGCTTCATATACTTTTGGTGATGACCGTCCAGAAAACCTCGCCCGATGCCTCGCTGATGCTGCAGGTGCGACCGCGCCAGCTGCTGCTGCTGGTGCGCCTCGACGCCCACCGCCACCTGGGCCGCGCGGCCGAGGCCATGAACATCAGCCAGCCCGCGGCCACCAAGCTGTTGCAGCAGCTCGAGGATTCGCTCGGCGAGAAGCTGTTCGAGCGGCTGGCGCGCGGCATGGAGCCCACCGCCTACGGCGAGATCCTGGTGCGCTACGCCCACCGCGTGGTCAGCGACTTCGGCAGCGCGCGCGAGGAGATGCTGGCGCTGCGCTCCGGCCTCAGCGGCGCGCTGCGCGTGGGCAGCGTGCCCGGCGCCGTGCCCGAGCTGCTGGCGCCGGCGCTGGTCGAGTACCGCCGGCGCCATCCGCAGGTGGCGGTGTCGGTGGTGGTCGAGACCAGCGACGTGATGCAGGCCCAGCTCGAGCAGGGCGACGTCGACCTGGTGCTGGGCCGGCTCACCGACGGGCACGACGAATCGCGCTACGCCAGCGTGCCGCTGCTCGGCGAATCGCAGGTGGTGGTGGTGCGCAGCGGCCATCCGGCCTTCGAGCGTGAGGGCCTCACGCTGGCCGACCTGGCGGCCTGGCAATGGGTGCTGCAGCCGCCGGGGTCACCGCAGCGCGGGCGCTTCGAGGCCGCCATGCGCGAGGCCGGCGTGCAGGCGCGGCTCGACATCCTCGAGACCGCCTCGCCGATCGCCATCACCGCGCTGCTCGAGAGCTCCGACATGGCGGCCGTCATGCCCGCCTCGCAGGCCCGGCACTACGCGCGGCTGGGCCTGCTGCGGGTGGTGCCGATCGAGCTGCCGGTGCGCGTGCCGCCGATCTGCCTGGTCACGCGCGAGGGGCGGGCGCTCTCGCCCGCGGCGGCCCAGTTCCGCCGGCAGCTGCTGGGCGCCGGCTGAACGCTTTGGATTGCCTGTGGCACATGCTGTATTGCGTTGATTAGGGAATTCACTAGCCAATCGGTGCATGAAAGTACCGTCGTTGACATTCGAAGTACCAAAACCGCAAGCATGTTTATCCAGAATCCGGGCACGGCGACCCGAGGGGGCGTCGCTCACCCTCTAGGAGACAACATGCAGCGTTTTCTGAAAGCGGGCCTCGTCCTCGCACTCGCCGGCACTGGGCTCGTCGCCCAGGCTGCCACCGAACTCGTGATCGCGACCGTCAACAACGGCCACATGATCGAGATGCAGAAGCTCACGCCCTTCTTCGAGAAGGCCAATCCCGACATCAAGCTCAAGTGGGTCACCCTGGAAGAGGGCACGCTGCGCCAGCGCGTGACCACCGACATTGCCACCAAGGGCGGCCAGTTCGACGTGATGACCATCGGCCTCTACGAAGCGCCGATCTGGTCGAAGAAGGGCTGGCTGCAGCCGATCGCCACCGACGCCGCCTACGACGCCGACGACCTGCTGCCCGCGATCCGCGACGGCCTGTCGTACCAGGGCAAGCTCTACGCCGCGCCGTTCTACGGCGAGAGCTCGATGCTCATGTACCGCAAGGACCTGGCCGACAAGGTCGGCTTCCAGATGCCCGAGCAGCCGACCTGGAACCAGGTGAAGGAGCTGGCCGGCAAGATCCACGACCCGAAGGCCGGCGTCTACGGCATGTGCCTGCGCGGCAAGCCGGGCTGGGGCGACAACATGGCCTTCCTGACCACGCTGGTCAACACCAACGGCGGCCAGTGGTTCGACATGCAGTGGAAGCCGCAGATCGACACCAAGCCCTGGAAGGACGCGATCAGCTTCTACGTCGACCTGATGAAGGCCTACGGCCCGCCGGGCGCTTCGGCCAACAGCTTCAACGAGAACCTCGCGCTGTTCAACGAAGGCAAGTGCGGCATGTGGGTCGACGCGACCATCGCGGCCTCGTTCATCAGCGATCCCAAGCAGTCGAAGGTGGCCGACAAGGTGGCTTTCGCGCAGGCACCGGTGGCCGTCACGCCCAAGGGCGCCAACTGGCTGTGGACCTGGAACCTGGCGATCCCCGCCAGCTCGACCAAGGCCGCCGCCGCCCAGACCTTCGTGAAGTGGGCCACCTCGAAGGACTACGTCAACCTCGTCGCCAAGGAGCACGGCTGGGGCGCGGTGCCCACTGGCACGCGCAAGTCGACCTACGCGAACCCCGAGTTCCAGAAGGTCGCGAAGTTCGCCGCCGCCGAGAAGAAGGCCATCGACGGCGCCAACCTCAGCGACAGCACGTTGCCGAAGTCGCCCTACGTCGGCGTGCAGTACGCAGCCATCCCCGAGTTCCAGGCCATCGGCGTGGCGGTGGGCCAGCAGATGAGCGCGGCACTCGCGGGCAAGGTCACGGTCGACCAGGCGCTGAAGACTTCGCAGACCACGGCCGAGCGTGAGATGAAGAAGGCCGGCTACTACAAGTAAGCCTCGTGGCTTGCTCCCTCCCCTCCGGGGGAGGGCCGGGGTGGGGGCACGCACGGCGCGTCGTCCGTTGCCGCGCTTGATCGCGGCAGCCCCCATCCCCACCTTCCCTCGAGGGGGAAGGAGCCAGACAGAAGAGAGAAGGGACCCCCCATGAAAAGACTCCTGCCCCGCGCACTCATGGCGCCGGCCGTGCTCACGCTCTTCCTCTGGATGATCGTGCCGCTCGCGATGACGTTGTACTTCTCGTTCGTGAACTACAACCTCATGCAGCCCGGCGACCATCCCTTCGCGGGCCTCGCCAACTTCGAGTACTTCGTCACCGACCCGGACTTCTGGCCCGCGACCTGGAACACGCTGCTGCTGATCGGCAGCGTGATCGGCATCACCGTGGTGCTCGGCGTGCTGCTCGCGCTGCTGGTCAACGAACCCTTCCCGGGCCGCGGCATCGTGCGCGTGCTGCTGATCTCGCCCTTCTTCGTCATGCCCGCGGTCAACGCGCTGCTGTGGAAGCACATGATGATGAACCCGATCTACGGCATCCTGGCCGACGTGTGGCGCGCCTTCGGCGCCCAGCCGATCGACTGGCTCACCGACGTGCCCCTGCTGTCGGTGATCATCATGGTGGCCTGGCAATGGCTGCCGTTCGCCTGCCTGATCTTCATCACCTCGCTGCAGTCGCTCGACCGCGAGCAGATGGAGGCCGCGCGCATGGACGGCGCGAGCGCGTTCCAGCGCTTCTTCTATCTCACCGTGCCGCACCTCGCGCGCCCGATGGCGGTGGTGATCATGATCGAGATGATCTTCCTGCTCAGCGTGTTCGCCGAGATCGCCATCACCACCAACGGCGGCCCGGGCAACGAGAGCACGAACATGACCTACATGATCTTCAAGCAGTCGCTCATGAACTTCGACGTGGGCGTGGCCTCCGCCGGCGCGCTGTTCGCGGTGGTGCTGGCCAACATCGTGGCCGTGTTCCTGATCCGCATCATCGGCAAGAACCTGGATTAGTCATGTTGCACACCCCCAGTCTTCGCGCACTTCGTGTCGCTTCGCCAACCCCCTTGCAGGGGGCAACACCAACGGCCCGGCAAAGCCGGTTCCGTGGTGTTCCTGGAATGGGCCGTGTCTTGCCCACCGCACGATGGAGTAGCTGAACCATGCAACAACAAGCTCCCAGCAACTTCCTGCCGCAACTGCTGCGCACCGTCGGTGCCTGGGCCGTCGCGCTGCTGCTGTTCTTCCCGCTCGGCTGGCTGTTTCTCACGGCCTTCAAGACCGAGCTGCAGGCGATCCACGTGCCACCGCTGTTCATCTTCGAGCCCACGCTCGACAACTTCGGCGAGGTGCAGCGGCGCAGCGACTACCTGCTGTACGCGCGCAACTCGCTGATCACCAGCCTGGGCTCGACCATCCTCGGCCTGTTGATCGCGGCGCCGGCCGCGTACTCCATGGCCTTCTTCCGCACGAAGAAGACGCGCGACATCCTGATGTGGATGCTCTCGACCAAGATGATGCCGGCCGTGGGCGCGCTGGTGCCGATCTACGTGCTCGCGCAGACCGCGGGCCTGCTGGATTCGCTGAGCGCGCTGACCATCGTGTTCACGCTGTCGAACCTGCCGATCATGGTGTGGATGCTCTACAGCGCCTACAAGGACATCCCGAACGAGATCCTCGAGGCCGCGCGCATGGACGGCGCGAGCCTGTGGACCGAGTTCCGCCATGTCGTGCTGCCGCTGTCGGTCGGCGGCCTCGCCTCCACCGGCCTGCTGTGCCTGGTGCTGAGCTGGAACGAGGCCTTCTGGGCGCTCAACCTCACCTCCGCCAAGGCCGGCACGCTGGCCACGCTGATCGCCTCGTACTCGAGCCCCGAGGGCCTGTTCTGGGCCAAGTTGTCGGCGGCCTCGCTGATGGCCATCGCGCCCATCGTCGTGTTCGGCTGGTTCAGCCAGAAGCAACTGGTGCAAGGCCTGACCTTCGGCGCCGTCAAGTAAAGAAAGGGAGACACCCCATGGCCTACCTCCAACTGAAGAACATCAAGAAGAGCTTCGGCGAAGTCGACATCATCAAGGGCGTCGACCTCGAGATCCAGAAAGGCGAGTTCATCGTCTTCGTCGGTCCTTCGGGCTGCGGCAAGTCGACCCTGCTGCGGCTGATCGCGGGGCTCGAGCCGATCAGCAGCGGCAACCTGCTGCTCGACGGCAAGGACATCACCTGGGCGCCCTCGGGCAAGCGCGACCTCGCGATGGTGTTCCAGAGCTATGCGCTCTATCCGCACATGAGCGTGTACGACAACATGTCCTTCGCGCTCAAGCTCGCGGGCACGAGCAAGTCCGAGATCAAGACCAAGGTCGAGTACGCGGCGAAGACGCTGAACCTCACGCAGTACCTCGACCGCCTGCCCAAGGACCTCTCGGGCGGCCAGCGCCAGCGCGTGGCCATCGGCCGCGCCATCGTGCGCGCGCCCAAGGTGTTCCTGTTCGACGAGCCGTTGTCCAACCTCGACGCCGCGCTGCGCGGCAACACGCGGGTGGAGATCCACAAGCTGCACCGCGCGCTCGGCGCGACCACCATCTACGTCACGCACGACCAGGTCGAGGCCATGACCCTGGCCGACCGCGTGGTGGTGCTCAAGGACGGGCTGATCGAGCAGGTCGGCACGCCGCTTGAGCTCTACGACCGCCCGGCCAACCAGTTCGTCGCGCAGTTCATCGGCATGCCCTCGATGAACATGGTGGCGGCCAGCGCCATCCCGAGCTTCTCGGCCGCCACCGGCGGCCGGCTGCCGAGCGACGGCTTCCTCGGCGTGCGGCCCGAGGGCCTGCGCGTGCATGCGAAGGCCGGCGCACCGGTGTCCGATGTGCAGGGCCGCGTCGAGCTGATCGAGGCGCTGGGTGCCGACACGCTGATCCACGTCGACGTGGGCGGCGTGCCGCTGGTGGCGCGCCAGAACGATCGCACGCCGCTGCAGGCCGGCGACGACGTGGCGGTCGAGCTCGATCCCTCGGTGCTGCATCTGTTCACGCGCGACGGTCGCGCGGTCGCGGCCTGAACCTCTTCTCTCGTTTCATTCCTCTTCCGGGACATTCTTCGTGACTCTCGCAGCAGCGCCCCTTCCACCCGCTCCCTCGGAGTTCACGGTGCTCCACCTCGGCCTCGGGTCCTTCCACCGGGCGCACCAGGCGGTCTACCTGCAGCGGCTGATCGACGCGGGCGACACGCGCTGGTCGATCTCGGGCGCCAACATCCGGCCCGACATGGCCGAGGTCGTCGAGGCGCTGCGCGCCCAGGGCGGCCGCTACACGCTCGAGACCGTCTCGCCCGCGGGCGAATACCGCTACGAGCAGATCGAGGCCATCCGCGAGGTGCTGCCCTACGAGCCCTCGCTCGCCGGCCCGATCGCGCGCGGCGCCGCGTCGTCGACGCGCATCGTCTCCTTCACCGTCACCGAGGCCGGCTACTACCTCGACACCAAGGGCCGGCTCGACCTGTCCTTCGCCGACCTCGCCACTGACATCGCGCGTGCCGCGAAGGGCGAGGCCGGCGGCGAGGGCGTGACCATCTACGGTGCCGTCTGCGCGATCCTGCGCGCGCGCAAGGCCGCCGACGCAGGGCCGCTCACGCTGCTGAACTGCGACAACCTGCGCCACAACGGCGAGCGCTTCCGCGCCGGCCTGCTCGAGTTCATCGAGCGCGCGGGCGATGCCGAGCTGCTGGCCTGGACGCAGGCGAACACGCGCTGCCCCAATGCCATGGTCGACCGCATCACGCCGCGCCCGCCGCCCGAGCTGCGCGCGCGCGTGCAGGCCGCCACCGGCCGCGACGACGCGGCCGCGATCACCGGCGAGAGCTTCATCCAGTGGGTCATCGAGGACGACTTCGCGGCCGGCCGCCCCGACTGGGCGCGCGTGGGCGTCGAACTGGTCGACTCGGTGCAGCCCTACGAGGAAGCCAAGATCCGCATCCTCAACGCCACCCACAGCTGCATCGCCTGGGCCGGCACGCTGGTGGGCCTCGGCTTCATCCACGAGGGCACGCACGACGCCGCCATCCGCAAGATGGCCTTCGACTACGTGAGCGACGACGTCATTCCCTGCCTGAGCCCGAGCCCGATCGACCTCGCGGCCTACCGCGACGTGGTGCTCGACCGCTTCGGCAACCCCGCCATCCGCGACACCAACCAGCGCGTGGCCGCCGACGGCTTCTCGAAGATCCCGGGCTTCATCGCGCCGACCGTGCGCGAGCGGCTGGCCGCGGGCCAGCCCATCGACAGCGTGGCGATGCTGCCCGCGCTGTTCCTGGCCTTCCTGCAGCGCTGGCACCGCGGCACCTTGCCCTATGCCTACCAGGACCAGGGCATGGACGAAGCCGTGGCGCATGCCATCTGCGACGCGGCCGACCCGGTCGCCGCGCTGTGCGCGGACGCGGGCCTGTGGGGCCCGATCGCGGGCGATGCGCGGCTGGTCGATGCGGTGCGCCGCGCGAGCGGGCGTGTCGCGAGTTTCATCGGCGACAAGGCATGAGCACCCGGCTGCAGGACCGCCATGTGCTGCTGACCGGCGCGGGCGGCGGCATCGGCCTGGCGGTCGCCGAGGCCTGCATCGCCGAGGGCGCGCGCTGCAGCGTGGTCGATCGCGCTGTGGCCCCTTCCGAGGCGGTGCGCGCACTGCAGCAGCGCCATCCCGACCGCCTGGCCTACATCGCGGCCGACGTGACCGACATGCAGGCCATCGCGCGCCTGCTGGTCGAGGCGCAGGTGGCCTTCGGGCCGATCCACGTGCTGTTCAACAATGCCGCCGTGTTCGATCTCGCGCCGCTGCTCGACAGCGACGAGGCCTCGTTCGACCGCCTGTTCGCGGTCAACGTGAAGGGCATGTTCTTCGTCATGCAGGCCGTGCTGCGCCACATGGTCGAAGCCGGCACCCGCGGCGCCTCGGTCATCAACATGGCCTCGCAGGCGGGGCGGCGCGGCGAGGCGCTGGTGTCGCACTACTGCGCCACCAAGGCGGCCGTGATCAGCTACACCCAGAGCGCGGCGCTCGCGATGGCACCGCACGGCATCCGCGTCAACGGCATCGCGCCCGGCGTGGTCGACACGCCGATGTGGGACCAGGTCGACAGCCTGTTCGCCAGGGCCGAGGGGCTGGCCCTCGGCGAGAAGAAGCGGCGCGTGGGGCTCGAGGTGCCACTGGGCCGCATGGGCCTGCCGGGCGACATCGCGGGCGCGGCCGTGTTCCTGGCCAGCGACGAGGCGCGCTACATCACGGCGCAGACCTTGAACGTCGATGGCGGCAACGTCATGGGCTGAGATGGCGATGCATGCTGCAGTGAAGTCAGGAAAGTATCGGAGCGCTTGCCTTCACTGCGGTGAAGCGCGGGCCGCCCGGTGAGAAGATAGCCGACCTCCGCCGCACGCGATCCATGAACGACGATTTCCATCTCTACCTCGACAGCGCCGACCTCGCGGCGCTGCGGGCCTGCCTGCCGCACCCGGTCGTCCATGGCGTGACGACCAACCCGACCTTGCTCAGGCGCGCCGGTGTCGGCCGCGCCGAAGTGCCGGGCCTGCTGCAGCGCTGCATCGAACTGGGCGCGCGCCAGGTGCAGGCGCAGGTGTATTCGAGCGAGGCCGACGGCATGCTCGAGGACGCGCAGGCGCTGCTGCCGAAGTTCGACGCCGGCCAGCTCGTCATCAAGATTCCCGCCACGCGCCAGGGCCTGGTGGCCGGCGCGCGGCTGATCGCGCAGGGCGTGCCCGTGACCTGGACCGCCGTCTACGCGCCCGAGCAGGCGCACTTCGCGGCGCAATTGGGCGCGGCCTATGCGGCGCCTTACCTCGGGCGGCTCGAGGATGCCGGCCAGGACGGGCTCGCGCTGATCGCGCGCATGCAGTCGCTGGTCGCGCGGCGGCCCGCGGCGGGCACGCGGCTGCTGGTGGCGAGCATCCGCTCGCGCGAGGCCTACCTGTCGCTGCTCGCGCTGGGCGTCGGCGCCATCACGATCCCGCCGCGCCTGTTCGCCGAACTGCTCGACCATCCCGCCACCTTGGCCGCCGAACGCGGCTTCCTGGACGACGCCGGCGCCTTGAACTGACCGAAGAAAATCCTGTCCTCACCATGCGCATTGCACTCACGGGCGAAGCCCTGATCGATTTCACCGCCAGCGAGGCCGGCGCGCTGGCCTTCCTCGGCCACGAGGGCGGCTCGCCGCTCAACACGGCCGTGGCCTGCGCGCGGCTGGGCCAGCACACCGGCTTCTTCACGCAGCTGTCGACCGACCTGTTCGGCGAGCGGCTGATGGGCTTCCTCGAACGCAACGGCGTCGACACCGGCTTCATCCTGCGCAGCAGCGCGCCCTCGACCCTGGCCTTCGTCGAGCGCACGCCGCAGACCAACCGCTATGCCTTCTACACGCACGGCAGCGCCGACGCGACCTGGGCGCCCGAGCCGCTGCCGCAGCTGCCGGCCGACTGCCGCTTCCTGCACTTCGGTTCGATCTCGCTGCTGCAGGAGCCGGCCGCGACGCGCATCGCCGACCTGGTGAGCGCCAACGCGGGCCGCTGCGTGATCGTGTTCGATCCCAATGTGCGGCCCAGCCTGATCCCCGACCTCGCGGCCTACCGCCTGCGTGTCGCCAACTGGTTCGCGATGGCCGACCTGGTGAAGCTCAGCGACGAGGATGCCGCGCTTTTGGCGCCGGACCGCCCGGTCGATGCGCTGGCGGCCGAGATCCTGGCCGCGGGCGCGCGCGCCGTCATCGTCACGCGCGGCGGCGAGGGCGCCACGCTCTGGCGCGCGGACCGCGCGCCGCTGTCGGTGGCCGCGCCGCGCGTGCAGGTGGTCGACACCATCGGCGCCGGCGACACCTTCACGGCCGGCCTGTCGGTCGCGCTGCTCGAGCAGGGCGTCGAGCATCGCGACCAGCTCGCGGCGCTTGGCGACGACGGCTGGCGCGCGGTGATGCGCTTCGCCGCCACCGCCGCGGCCCTGAATTGCACCCGCGAGGGTGCCGATCCACCGGTGCTGGCGGCCGTGCAGGCGGCGCTGGCGCAGGGAGACAATCGCTAGTCGTTCTGGCAGCGGGCGCGGCCCGCGAGCGAGCATGCAGCCATGACCACCACCACCCGCAAGCGTTCGATTCCCCGCCAGCGCCAGCCCGAGCTGGAGCGCGACTTCGCGCGCTCGCCCTCGCTGGGCTACGAGGCGCCCGAGGAGACCGGCCTGGTGCGATGCCTGGCGCACGGCTTCCCGAGCCCGCTGGTGCGCTGGCACTTCCACGAGGACTACGAACTGCACCTGATCACCGAGACCTCGGGCAAGGCCTTCATCGGCGACTGGATCGGGCCGTTCCAGCCCGGCCACCTGGTGCTGTGCGGCCCGCGGCTGCCGCACAACTGGATCTCGCTCGACGTGCCCGAGGGCGGCGCCGCCGGGCGCGACCGCGTGATCCAGTTCCGTCACGAGCCGATCGAGCAGGCCGCAGCGCAGATCCCCGAGCTGCGCGAGGTCATGCAGCTGCTCGAGCGCGCGCGTCACGGCATCGAGTTCTTCGGCCTCTCGCAGCAGGCGCAGCGGCACTGGGACGACATCAAGGCCGCGCGCGGCGTGCGCCGGCTCGGGCTGTTCCTGGGCTTCCTGGCCGACCTCGCGCAGTGCACCGACTACCGGCTGCTGTCGAGCGTGCAGATGCAGGGCGCGCAGGGCGCCGACGGCGATGCGCAGGTCGACCAGATCAACGGCATCGTCAACCGCATCACCAACAACATGACCGAGCAGCTCTCGATGGCCGACCTGGCCGCCGAGCTCGGCATGAGCGAGAGCCGGTTCAGCCGCTTCTTCCGGCGCTCCACCGGCAACAGCTTCACCGACTTCGTCAACCGCGTGCGCATCAACAGCGCCTGCCACCTGCTGATGCAGACCGACCACTACGTGACCGACATCTGCTACCAGGTCGGCTTCAACAACGTGGCGAATTTCAACCGGCGCTTTCTCGAGATCAAGGGCATGACGCCCAGCGAGTTCAGGCGCCAGGCCGACACCCGCTTCGGCAACGGCATGGCCTGAACGCCGCCTTTCATCCAAACCCACCGGGAGCTTCTCTTGTATCTGGGACTCGACCTCGGCACGTCCGAGCTCAAGGCGCTGCTGCTCGCCGACGATCACCGCATCGTCGGCGTGGCGCGCGCATCGCTGACCGTGGACCGGCCGCATCCGCTGTGGTCCGAACAATCGCCCGCGCAATGGTGGCAGGCGCTCGAGCAGGTGATGGCGCAGCTGCGCGCCGACCAGCCGGTGGCGCTCGCGCAGGTACGCGCCATCGGGCTGTCGGGCCAGATGCACGGCGCCACCTTGCTCGACGCGGCCGGCGAGGTGCTGCGCCCGGCCATCCTCTGGAACGACGGGCGCAGCGGCGCGCAGTGCGAGGCGCTGACGCGCGCGGTGCCGCGCCTGGGCGAGATCGCGGGCAACCTCGCGATGCCGGGCTTCACGGCGCCCAAGCTGCTGTGGGTGCGCGAGCACGAGCCCGAGCTCTTCGCGCGCGTGGCGCGCGTGCTGCTGCCCAAGGACTGGCTGCGCTTCATGCTGAGCGGCGAGGCGGTCGGCGAGATGTCCGACGCGGCGGGCACGCTGTGGCTCGACGTCGGGGCGCGCGACTGGTCCGACGAACTGCTCGCGGCCACCGGCCTCACGCGTGCGCAGATGCCGCGGCTGGTGGAAGGCAGCGAGGTCTCGGCCATGCTGAAGCCCGAACTCGCCGAACGCTGGGGCCTGGGCGCGGACGTGAAGATCGCCGGCGGCGCGGGCGACAACGCTGCCAGCGCGGTCGGCATGGGCATCGTGGAGCCGGGGCAGGGCTTCGTCTCGCTCGGCACCTCGGGCGTGATCTTCGTCGCCTCGAGCCGCTTCGAACCGAATCCCGCGCAGGCGGTGCATGCCTTCTGCCATGCGTTGCCGGGCCGCTGGCACCAGATGTCGGTGATGCTCTCGGCCGCGAGCGCCGTGAGCTGGGCGTCGCGGCACCTGGGCTTCGGCGACGAGGCCACGCTGCTGGCGGCGGCCGCGCGGCTCGACGACGCGGCGCGCGCGCGCGCGCCGATCTTCCTGCCCTACCTGTCGGGCGAACGCTCGCCGCACAACAACGCGAACGCGCAGGGCGTGCTGTTCGGACTCACGCAGGCGCATGGCGCCGACGACATCGCCTATGCGGTGGTCGAGGGCGTGAGCTTCGGCCTGCGCGACGGGCTCGACACGCTGACGCGGCCCGCGGGCGCGCTGGCGCTGGTGGGCGGTGGTGCGCGCAGTACCTGGTGGGCGCAGCTGCTGGCCGACATCCTCGAAGTGCCGCTGACGCTGGCCGAGGGCGGCGAGGCCGGTGGCGCGCTCGGCGCCGCGCGGCTGGCCTGGCTGGTCGATGGCGGCGCGATCGCCGCGGTGTGCACCGCGCCCGCGGTGCGGCAGCGCTTCGATCCGAAGGCCGAGGCCGCGGCGGGGCATCGCGCGCGGCATGCGCGCTTTCGCAAGCTCTATCCGCTGCTGCGCGCGTCGTTCGAGGCCTGACCCTTCCCATGGGGGAGAGGGGCTGGCGCCTCAGTGCGCCGCGACGATCGCGATGCCCTTGATCTGCCCCGCGGCCTTGGTCGAGGCCGGCGCCGGATAGCGCTGCGGCCGCAGCCGGTGCAGCAGTTCGGCTTCGCGCGCACGCGCCAGTGCGAGGTTGCCGATCTTCACGTGGCCGTAGCCGCGAATCGTCATCGGCAGCGCGGCGATGTCGGCCAGCAGCTTCTGGTCGGCGGCCGCCATGTCCTGCGCCAGTTCGTCGAGCCGGGCCTCGAAGTGGGCGATCAGCTCGCGCTCCAGCCGCCGCTCCTGCGTACGGCCGAAGGGGTCGAAGGGCGTGTGGCGCAGCGCCTTGCCGTGCGCGAGCACGCGCATCGCCGGCAGCATCCAGGCGCCGAAGCGGATCTTGCGCGGGGCCTGGCCGTTCTTCGGCGGTGCGAGGAAGGGCGGAGCCATGTGGAACTCGAGCTTGATCTTCTCGCCCTCGAACTGCTCCATCAGGCTGCGCTGGAAACTGCCGTCGGTGTACAGGCGCGCCACCTCGTACTCGTCCTTGTAGCTCATGAGCTTGAGCAGGCTGCGCGCCGCGTTGCGCGCGAAGGGCAGCGAGGCATCGCCGCCGAGCGCCGACTCGCGCTGCTGCAGCGCGCGGATGCGGGTCTCGAAGCGCCGCGCCCAGGCGGCGTTCTGGTAGCCCGAGAGATGGGCCACGCCACGCGCGACGATGGCCTCGAGGTCGTTGCCGTCGGCCGCGTTCGCGAGGTCCATCGCCGACGCAGGCTGCAGCGTGTCGCCCAGGCGCTTGAGCCCCTCGGGATCGGCCGCGGCCATGCGACCCAGCGCGAAGGCCAGGCGATTGGCGGCGACCGCCACGCCGTTGAGTTCGATGGCGCGCATCAGCGCCTCGAAGCCCAGCGGCACCAGGCCGAGCTGCCATGCGTAGCCCACGGCGAGGATGTTGGCGGCCAGCGTGTCGCCGATGAACTCCTCGGCCAGCGCCTGCGCGTCGAAGGTCTTCACTTGCTCCTCGCCGGCCGCGAACTGCAGCTTCTCGAGCAGCAGGTCGATGTGCAGCTCGGCGTCGGGATTGCGCAGCGACTCGGCGACCGGGATCTCGTGCAGGTTCGCGAGGATGCGCGTGCGGCCGTGGCGCACCGCCTGCAGCGCCTCGGGCGAGGCACCGACGACGAGGTCGCAGGCCAGCACGGCATCGGCCTGCTGGGTGTCGATGCGGGCCTGGTTCAGGCGCTCGGGATGGCTCGCCATGCGCACGAAGCTCAGCACCGAGCCGCCCTTCTGCGCGAAGCCCATGAAGTCGAGCACGCTCGCGGCCTTGCCCTCGAGGTGCGCGGCCATCGCGACCAGCGCGCCCATGGTCACCACGCCGGTGCCGCCGACGCCGGTGACCAGCAGGTCGTAGGGCGCGTTGTCCCAGTCGTGGCCCGGGGGCTGCGGCAGCGCGGCGGCGCGCGCCAGCACGGCGTCCTTCTCGCGCTGCAGCGCGCCGGCCTTGCGGCGCAGCGAGGCGCCGGTCACGCCCACGAAGCTCGGGCAGAAGCCCTGGGCGCACGAATAGTCCTTGTTGCAGTGGGTCTGGTCGATCTGGCGCTTGCGGCCCAGCGGCGTCTCGTGCGGCACCACGGCCACGCAGTTGCTCTGCACCGTGCAATCGCCGCAGCCTTCGCACACCGCCTGGTTGATGAACAGGCGCTTGGGCGGATCGGCGAGCTCGCCCTTCTTGCGCCGGCGGCGCTTCTCGGCGGCGCAGGTCTGCTCGTAGATCAGCACGGTGACGCCCGCCACTTCGCGCAGTTCGCGCTGCACCGTGTCGAGCAGGCTCCGGTCGTGGAAGCCGGTGCCGGCCGGGAAGCGGTCCTTCTGGCCGTCGTACTTGCGGATGTCGTCGCTGACCACCACCACGCGCGCCACGCCTTCCGATTCGACCTGGCGCGCGATCGCGTCGACGGAGATCACGCCGTCCACCGGCTGGCCGCCGGTCATCGCGACCGCGTCGTTGAACAGGATCTTGTAGGTCATGGTGGCCTTGGCCGCCACTGCCTGCCGGATCGCCAGGTAGCCCGAGTGGTAGTAGGTGCCGTCGCCGAGGTTCTGGAACACGTGCGGCACGCGCGTGAACTTGGAATGCGAGATCCAGTCCACGCCTTCGCCGCCCATCTGCACCAGGCCCGCGGTGCCGCGCTCCATCCAGCTGGCCATGAAGTGGCAGCCGATGCCGGCGCGCGCGGTCGAGCCCTCGGGCACCTTGGTGCTGGTGTTGTGCGGGCAGCCGGCGCAGAAGTAGGGCAGGCGCTTGACCGCATCGCTGGCGTTGGCCAGCAGGTCGGGCGGCGTGAAGTCGCGCACGCGCTCGGTCGGGCGGTCGATGCCGTCGGCGCCGCCGACGTGACGCTCGAGCCATTCGGCCACGCGCTCGATCAGCCGCGAGGGCCGCAGCTCGCCGAGCGCCGAGATGAAGGGGCGGCCATCGCGGTCGTGCTTGCCGACCAGCGCCGGGCGCGCGTCGGCCGGCGCGTTGTAGAACATGTCGCGCAGCTGGCTCTCGACGAAGGCGCCTTTCTCCTCGATCACCAGCACCTCGGCCAGGCCCGCGGTGAAGGCGCGCATGCGCGTCTGCTCGAGCGGGAAGCTCAGGCCCACCTTGTAGATGCGCACGCCGGCCGCGGCCAGGCGCTCGGTCGAGATCTCGAGCCGGCGCAGCACTTCCATCAGGTCGTAGTGGGCCTTGCCGCAGGTCACGATGCCGACCCGGGCCTCGGGGCTCTCGACCGCCACGCGGTCGATGCTGTTGACGCGCGCGAACGCGGCCACCGCCTCGTGCTTGTCGGCCAGCCGCGACTCGATGCGCAGCGAGGGCAGGTCGGGCCAGCGGTAGTGCAGGCCGTCGGCCGGCGCGCGGTGGCCGGTGGCCTCGCGCACGCCGTCGGCATCGAGCCAGGCGGCGCTGCGCGCGAGGATCAGGTCGAGGTCGACCGTGCTCGAGCTCTCGACCACCTCCGACAGCGCCGGCATGCCGACCCAGGTGCCCGAGTAGCGCGAGAGCGCATAGCCGTAGAGCCCGAACTCCACCAGCTCGGCCACGTTGGCCGGCTGCACCACCGGCATGCCCCAGGCCGCGAAGGCCTGGTCGGACTGGTGCGGCATCGACGAGGACACGCAGCCGTGGTCGTCGCCCGCCACCACCAGCACGCCGCCGTTGGGCGAGGCGCCGTAGGCATTGCCGTGCTTGATCGCGTCGCCCGCGCGGTCCACGCCCGGGCCCTTGCCGTACCACATGCCGAACACGGCCTCGACCTCGCGCTCGGGGTCGGACTCCACGCGCTGGGTGCCGAGCACCTGGGTGGCGGCCAGCTCCTCGTTGATGGCGGGCACGAAGCGCACGCCTTCCTGCTCGAAGCGGCTGCCGGCCTTCCAGATCGCCTGGTCGACCATGCCGAGCGGCGAGCCGCGGTAGCCGCTGACGAAGCCGCGGCTGTCGAGGCCGCGCGCGGCATCGCGCTGGCGCTGCATGCACAAGAGGCGCACCAGCGCCTGCGTGCCGGTGAGGAAGACCACGCCCGAGCTCGCCCAGAGGTTGTCGGCGAGCTGGTAGCCCGGACGGGCGAGGGTGGTCGTGGCGGCGGTTTCGGCGGCGCGGGTGGGGGCTGCGGCCGAAGAGAGGTCATTCGAATTCATTGCGAGATTGTTGTTCTCGCTCAGGAGGAATATTCTCTTGAATCACTACAGGGTGACCCTCAAATCAGGAATATCCATCTCAAAAATCGCCATGAACGACGAATTCATTCCTCTCGACCATCATTCGCTGCGCATCCTCGACGAACTGCAGCGCGACGCGCGCCAGACCGTGCAGCAGATCGCCGACGCGGTGGGGCTGTCGCCCACGCCGTGCTGGCGCCGCATCAAGGACATGGAGGCCAGCGGCGTGATCCGCGGCTACACGGTGATCGTCGACCGCGAGAAGGTGGGGCTGAACCTCGCGGCCGTGACCGAGGTGAACCTCGACCGCCACAGCGAGGCCAAGGTGCGCGACTTCGAACGTGCCGTGGCCGCGAGTCCGCAGGTGGTGCGCTGTGCCTCGGCCACCGGGCCGGCCGACTACATCCTCACGGTGCTGGTGCCCGACATCAAGCACTACGAGCAGTTCCTGCACACCACGCTGTTCGAGCAGGCCGGCGTGACGCACGTGCGCTCGGCGATCGTGCTGCGCGAGGTCAAGGCCGACGCGCCGCTGCCGATCGACATGGCGTCGACCGCGGCGGGGCCGCGGCGCAGGGCGCGCGGCTGAAGCGGCGCGCCCAAAGAAAAAGGCCGGGGCGAACCCCGGCCTTTTTTGTGTCTGAACGACCCGCCCGCCGAACGCCGAAGCGCTCGCCGGGCGAGAGGCAATTACATGCCCATGCCGCCCATGCCACCCATGCCGCCCATGTCGGGCATGCCGCCGCCGGCAGGAGCGTCGTCCTTCGGAGCGTCAGCCACCATGGCTTCGGTCGTCAGCAGCAGCGAGGCCACCGAAGCGGCGTTCTGCAGCGCGGTGCGGGTCACCTTGGTCGGGTCCAGGATGCCCAGCTCGAGCATGTCGCCGTACGAGTCGTTGGCGGCATTGAAGCCGTAGTTGCCCTTGCCGGCCAGCACCGCGTTCACCACCACCGAGGCTTCGCCGCCGGCGTTGTTCACGATTTCGCGCAGGGGGGCTTCGATGGCCTTCAGGACCAGCTTGATGCCGGCGTCCTGATCGGCGTTGTCGCCCTTCACGCGGTCGCCCACGGCTTGCTTGGCGCGCAGCAGGGCCACGCCACCACCGGCAACCACGCCTTCTTCCACTGCAGCGCGGGTGGCGTGCAGGGCGTCTTCGACGCGAGCCTTCTTTTCCTTCATTTCGACTTCGGTGGCAGCGCCGACCTTGATCACTGCAACGCCGCCGGCCAGCTTGGCCACGCGCTCTTGCAGCTTTTCACGGTCGTAGTCGCTGGTCGCTTCCTCGATCTGCACGCGCACTTGCTTCACGCGGGCTTCGATGTCGGCAGCAGCGCCCGAACCGTCGATGATGATGGTGTTTTCCTTGCCCACTTCGATGCGCTTGGCTTGACCCAGGTCGGCCAGCGTCACCTTCTCGAGGGTCAGGCCGACTTCTTCGGCGATGACCTTGCCGCCCGTCAGGATGGCGATGTCTTCGAGCATGGCCTTGCGGCGGTCGCCGAAGCCAGGCGCCTTGACGGCCACGACCTTCAGGATGCCGCGGATCGTGTTCACGACCAGCGTCGCCAGGGCTTCGCCCTCGACTTCTTCGGCAATGATCAGCAGCGGACGACCGGCCTTGGCGACTTGTTCCAGCGTGGGGAGCAGGTCACGGATGTTGCTGATCTTCTTGTCGAACAGCAGCACGAAGGGGTTGTCGAGCAGCGCCGATTGCTTCTCGGGGTTGTTGATGAAGTAGGGCGACAGGTAGCCGCGGTCGAATTGCATGCCTTCGACGACGTCCAGTTCGCTGTCCAGCGACTTGCCGTCTTCGACGGTGATCACGCCTTCCTTGCCGACCTTGTCCATCGCGTCGGCGATGAGCTTGCCGATGGTTTCGTCGCTGTTGGCCGAGATCGAGCCGACTTGAGCGATTTCCTTCGACGTGGTGGTGGGCTTCGAAGCCTTCTTCAGCTCTTCGACCAGGGCCGTCACGGCCTTGTCGATGCCGCGCTTCAGGTCCATCGGGTTGATGCCGGCGGCCACGTACTTGAAGCCTTCGCGAACGATGGCTTGTGCCAGCACGGTCGCGGTGGTGGTGCCGTCACCGGCGTTGTCCGAAGTCTTGGAAGCCACTTCCTTCACGAGCTGGGCGCCCATGTTCTGCAGCTTGTCCTTGAGTTCGATTTCCTTGGCGACCGACACACCGTCCTTGGTCACGGTGGGGGCGCCGAACGAGCGCTCGAGCACCACGTTGCGGCCCTTGGGGCCCAGGGTCACTTTGACCGCGTTGGCCAGGATGTTCACACCCTCGACCATGCGTGCGCGGGCTTCTCCGCCGAAGACGACGTCTTTTGCTGCCATGTTTGTTTACTCCGAATGGGATGGGTGGATTACTTCTCGACGACCGCGAACAGGTCGTCTTCCTTCATGACGAGCAGCTCGTCGCCATCGACCTTGACGGTCTGGCCGCTGTACTTGCCGAACAGGACGCGGTCGCCGACCTTCACGGTCAGGGCCGACAGGTCGCCCTTGTCATTGCGCTTGCCCGGGCCCACGGCCAGGACTTCACCCTGATCGGGCTTCTCGGCGGCGGCGTCGGGGATGACGATGCCCGAGGCAGTCTTGGTTTCGCTGTCGATACGCTTGACGATCACGCGATCGGCCAAAGGACGAAGTTTCATTGCATCTCCTGGATAAGAAACTGGGTGGTGGTTTTTTGGGCGCCCATCCGGCAGGACCGGTTGCCCGTCGACTGGAGGCGAGGCTTGTTAGCACTCAACCACAGCGAGTGCTAATCATAAGGGCAATCGCCGGGGTTTCAAGCGCCGGGGCGGGTTGCGCGGGAAGTCGGTTGCCACGATTCAATATTTCAACGATGATTGAAATATGGAAGAAGAAGCCGTCATCCGTTCCCTCATGGCCCTCGCGCAGAGCGTGCGCCTGCGTGTGTTTCGCGCGCTGGTCGTGGCCGGCCCGCAGGGCATGACGCCCGGCGCGCTGACCGAAACGCTGGGCGTTCCGGCCACGGGCCTGTCGTTCCATCTCAAGGAGCTGGGCCGCGCGGGCCTGGTGTCGCAGGAGCGGCAGGGGCGCCACCTGATCTACCGCGCCTCGTTCGACCAGATGAACGGGCTGCTGGCCTATCTGAGCGAGAACTGCTGCCAGGGGCAGCCCTGCGAAGTCGATGCGCAAGGCGCGTCCTGCGACTGCTGACGGTCGGCGCCGCAGCGTTTCCTCGCCCCATGCTCACCGCCGTTCTCATTTTTCTCGCGACCCTGGTGCTCGTCATCTGGCAGCCGCGCGGCCTCGGCATCGGATGGAGCGCCGCGCTGGGCGCGCTGGTGGCGCTGGCCCTCGGCGTGGTGCATCTGCCCGACGTCGTGCGGGTCTGGCAGATCGTCTGGAATGCCACCGGGACCTTCATCGCCGTGATCGTCATCAGCCTGCTGCTCGACGAGGCCGGCTTCTTCGAATGGGCCGCGCTGCACGTCGCGCGCTGGGGCGGCGGCAGCGGCGGCCGGCTGTTCGCCTTCATCGTGCTGCTCGGTGCGGCCGTCTCGGCGCTGTTCGCCAACGACGGCGCCGCGCTGATCCTCACGCCGATCGTGATGGCCATGCTGGTGGCGCTGGGCTTCACGCCGGCCACCACACTGGCTTTCGTGATGGCGGCCGGCTTCATCGCCGACACCGCGAGCCTGCCGCTGATCGTCTCGAACCTCGTCAACATCGTCTCGGCCGACTTCTTCGGGATCGGCTTCAACGCCTATGCGGCGGTGATGGTGCCGGTCAACCTTGCGGCGGTGGCAGCCAGCCTGCTGGCCTTGCTCCTTTATTTCCGTCGCGACATTCCCGCGCGCTACGACGCCAGCCGCTTGAAGCGCCCGGCCGATGCCATCCGCGACCCGGCCACCTTTCGCGCGGGCTGGGTCGTGCTGGTGCTGCTGCTCGTCGGCTTCTTCGGCCTCGAGCCATTGGGCGTGCCGGTCAGCGCCGTGGCGGCCGTTGGCGCGCTGCTGCTGCTGGCCGTGGCGGCCCGCGGGGAGGTCATCGCCACGCGCAAGGTGCTGCGCGGCGCGCCCTGGCAGATCGTCGTGTTCTCGCTGGGCATGTACCTGGTGGTCTACGGGCTGCGCAATGCCGGCCTGACCGAGCAGATCTCGACGCTGCTCGACGTGTTCGCGCAAGGCGGCATCTGGGGCGCGGCCCTGGGCACGGGCTTCCTGGCGGCCGCGCTGTCTTCCGTGATGAACAACATGCCGACGGTGCTGATCGGCGCGCTCTCCATCGATGCCTCGGGCGCCACCGGCGTGGTGAAGGAGGCGATGGTCTACGCCAACGTCATCGGCTGCGACCTGGGCCCGAAGATCACGCCGATCGGCAGCCTCGCCACCCTGCTGTGGCTGCACGTGCTCGCGAAGAAGGGCACCACCATCGGCTGGGGCTACTACTTCAAGGTGGGTGTCGTCATGACGGTGCCCGTACTCGCCCTGACCCTCGCCGCACTCGCACTGCGCCTGAGCTTCGGCTGATCTGCTTTCTCACCAGCGACATCCCTCCCTTCCATGAGCGACATCACGATCTATCACAACCCCGACTGCGGCACCTCGCGCAACGTGCTCGCGCTGATCCGCAACAGCGGCGAGGAGCCGACCGTCATCGAGTACCTCAAGCATCCGCCGAGCCGCGCAACGCTCGAGCAACTGGTCGTCGACATGGGCATCGGCGTGCGCGACCTGTTGCGCCAGAAGGGCACGCCCCACGACGAGCTCGGGCTGGCCGATGCGAAGTGGACCGATGCGGAACTGATCGGCTTCATGCTCGCGCATCCGATCCTCATCAACCGCCCGATCGTCGTCACGCCGTTGGGCACGCGCCTGTGCCGGCCATCGGAGGCCGTGCTCGACCTGCTGCCGCACGCCCAGCGCGGCGCGTTCTCGAAGGAAGACGGCGAGCCCGTCATCGATGCGAAAGGCCAGCGTGTCGCCAAGCCCTGACCTGCCGAACCTGGATGCGGAGGCCTTCCGGCTGCCGGACCCACAGCAGCTGTGGCCCGCCGAGCGCTCGACGCATGCGCCGCGCATCCTGCTGCTCTATGGCTCGGTCCGCGAGCGTTCGTACAGCCGCCTGCTGACCGAAGAGGCCGAGCGGCTGCTGCGCGCGCTGGGCGCGCAGACCCGCGTCTTCGATCCGCGCGGCCTGCCGCTGCCCGACAGCGAACCCGAGGATCATCCGAAGGTGCAGGAGCTGCGTGCGCTCGCGCAGTGGTCCGAAGGCATGGTCTGGTGCTCGCCGGAACGCCATGGCGCGATGACCGGCATCATGAAGGCGCAGCTCGACTGGATCCCGCTGTCGGTCGGTTCCGTGCGGCCGACGCAGGGCAAGACGCTGGCCGTGATGGAGGTGTCGGGCGGCTCGCAGTCCTTCAATGCGGTGAACCAGCTGCGCGTGCTCGGACGCTGGATGCGCATGATCACCATCCCGAACCAGTCCTCGGTGGCCAAGGCCTACCTCGAGTTCGACGAAGCCGGGCGCATGAAGCCCTCGCCGTACTACGAACGCGTGGTCGACGTCATGGAGGAGCTGGTCAAGTTCACGCTGCTGACGCGCGACTGTGCCGGCCATCTGGTCGATCGCTACAGCGAGCGGCGCGAGAGTGCCAAGGCCTTGTCGCGGCGCGTGAACCTGCGAAGCATCTAGCGCCGTGCCTTGCCGGGCGCGGTCCAGCCCGACGGCAGGGCCGGCGCGCCCGCGACCAGCGCATCCCAGAGATGGCGCGACGCGTTCGTGTGATGGCGCGTGCGTGAACGCACGAGGCAGGCCGTGCGCTGCAGTTCGACGCAGTCGATCGGCACCGCGTCGTGCACCGCCAGGCTCGATGCGGCCGCGGCGTTGAGGATCGCGACCATGCCGCTCTCGCGCGCGGCCGCCACCAGGTCTTCGAGTGCATCCGATTCGAGCCGGACCTGTGGCTTGAGGCCCTGCGAGGCAAAGGCCGCGTCGAGCTCGCGGCGCATCATGTATTCGCTCGGCAGCAGCGCGAGCCTGCAGGGCGCGAGCTGCGCCAGCGTGAGCCGCCGCGCGCGCCGTGGCAGGGCGCCGACGGCGACGGCCCGCTCGACGAAGCATTGCGCGATCTCGAGGTCGGCATGGGGATGCGGATCGAAGCTCACCGCGAACTCGAAGTCGCCGCGCAGCACGCCTTCCTCGAGCGCGTGCGCGGTGCGCCGCCGCAGCGCGACGGACAGCGCGGGCCAGCGCGCCTGCGCCGCGCGCATCACCGGCACCACCCAGCAGGCGCCGTAGGACTGCACGAGTCCCACGCGCACCAGGCCCGAGATGGTGTCGGCCCGCTCGGGCACCTCGCGCAAGGCCGACTGCAGCTCGAGCAGGCTGCCCGCGATGCGGCGTTCGAGTTCGTGCCCCGACAGCGTGGGGACCGCGCGGCCGCCGGTGCGGTCGAAGAGCGGCACGCCCAGCACCTGCTCGAGCAGCGCGATCTGTTCCGACAACGCGGGTTGCGAGATCGAGCATTCGCGCGCCGCCTCGTTGAAGCTGGGCGCGCGCATGGCGGCGCTGAAGTAGCGCAGCTGCCGCAGCGAAACGAGCTCGAGGGGATCGCGTGCGCGCTGGGCGCGGCTGCTGGGGCGTGCGGTCATGGCGATCGGATTATCCGATGGGGTGTGCCGAAAAATGCGATTTGCCGCGGCCGGCGCATGCTCTGAAACTGCTTCCCAAGACGAGACATCAGGAAGCACCGATTCATGCAGCGACGTAATTTCCTCCAGGCCGGCGCGGCCCTTGCGATCCCCGGCCTTGCCGGCGCATCGCACGCACAGGCCTTTCCCTCCAAGCCGATCCGCATCGTCTGCCCGTATCCCGCCGGCGCCACCACCGACGCGATCTCGCGCCTGATGGCGCATGCGCTGCAGACGGAGAGCGGCGCCACGGTGCTCGTGGACAACCGTGGCGGCGCGGGCGGCAACATCGGCACCGAAGCCGTGGCGCGCGGCGAGGCCGACGGCCACACGCTGCTGCTCGCGGCGCTCGGCCCGATGGCGGCGAATGCCGCGCTCTATCCCAAGCTCAACTACGACCCGGCCAAGGACTTCGCGCCGCTGGCCTGGGCCGCGTCGGTGCCGCTGGTGATGGTGGCGCATCCCTCGTTCCCCGCGCCGAACCTGCGCGCGGCGCTCGAGGTGCTGCGCAAGGCGCCGGGCCGCTACTCCTACGCCTCGGCGGGCAACGGCACGCCGCAGCACCTGGCGGCCGAGCTCTTCAAGCGCGAGGCGCAGGTGTCGATCCTGCATGTGCCGTACCGAGGCTCGGCGCCGGCGCTCAACGATCTGATGGGCGGCACCGTGCAACTGCTGTTCGAGGCCACACCGGCGGTGCTGCAGCACATCGTGTCGGGCCGGCTCAAGGCGCTCGCCGTGACCAGCCCCGCGCGCATTCCCGCGCTGCCCGAGGTCCCGACGCTCAAGGAGAGCGGCGTCGATGCGCAGATCGGCGGCTGGTACGGCTTCGTCGCGCCCGCGGCCACGCCGAGCGAACGCCAGGCCTGGCTGGTCGATCACATGCGCCGCGCGCTGGCGCAGAAGAACACGCGCGACAAGCTCGCGGAACTGGGATCGATCGCCGTCGACAGCTCGCCGCAGGCCTTCGCGCGGATGATGGCCGGCGAGCGCATCCGCTGGCAGCAACTGATCCGCGAGGCCGGCATCAAGCTGGATTGAGGTCGCGCGCCATGCCCCACATCGTTGTCGAGGCATCGCCTCCTCTGCTCGCGGCCATCGATTGGCCGCGGACCCTGCGGACGCTGCACCGCGCGCTCGCGGACAGCGGATCGGCCGCGCTCGGCGATCTCAAGTCGCGCGTGCAACCCATCGTGGCCGAACTCTGCGGCGACGAGCCCGGCGCGCAGCAACTGATCGCCACGCTGGTGCTCACGAATCCGCGTGCGAGCGAGGTGAGTCAGCGGATGGCCGACACCGCGTTCACGGTGCTGTCCCGCGCGGTCGAGGCGCTGTCGCCTGGCCAATGGGTGCAGTGCTGCGTGTTCCTGCGCGAACACCCCAAGGCGAACTACTGGAAGCAGCAGTGGAACCCGCCATCGAACCCCCACCATCCATGAAAGGGATCCTCCAGATGAACGCCAACCCCTCCATCGGCAGCCTCGAGCGCCGCAACATCCTGCGCGGTGGCGCGGGCACGGTGGCGGCCGCCGCGCTGTCCGGCCTCGCGGCCGGCGAAGCGCGGGCCCAGGCGCGGCCGAAGGCCGCAGCCACGGCCGGCACCGGCCGCCACTGGCCGAACGGCGCGCGGCTCGTGATCTCGGTGTCGATGCAGTTCGAGTCGGGCGCGCAGAGCGAGCACGACAACGGCTCGCCGTTTCCGCCGATGGATGCGAAGTACCCGGACCTGCCGGCGCGCACCTGGTTCGAATACGGCGTGCGCGAAGGCATCCCGCGGTTGCTCGACCTGTGGGACCGGCATGGCGTGAAGGTGACTTCGCACATGACCGGCCAGGCCGTGGAGCGCAACCCGCAGCTCGCGCGCGAGATCGTGCAGCGCGGCCACGAAGCCGCCGCGCATGGCCAGACCTGGACCCCGCACTGGGACATCTCGCCCGAGCAGGAGCGCGCCTCCTACCAGGCCAACATCGATGCGCTGGTCAAGGCCACCGGCACCCGTCCCGCGGGCTACAACGCGTTCTGGCTGCGCGGCACGCCACGCACGCTCGGCATCCTGCAGGAGCTGGGCTTCACCTACCACATCGACGACCTCTCGGCCGACGAGCCGATGACCACGCAGGTCAACGGCAAGCCCTTCGCGGTGGTGCCCTACACGCTGCGCATGAACGACATCGCCCGCTTCGGCGCGGAGGGGCCGCTCACGGCCGCGGCCTTCGGCCAGGAGCTCAAGGACGAGTTCGACCAGCTCTACGCCGAGGCGGCCGGCCGTCGGCGGATGATGTCGATCTCCACCCACGACCGCATCGGCGGCACGCCCGCGCGCGTGAAGGCGCTGGGCGAGTTCCTCGCCTATGCGAACAAGCACCCGGGCGTGGCCTTCGAGCGCAAGGACCGGATCGCGCAGTGGGCGCTGTCGCTGTCGGGCGTGCCGAGCCGCACCTATTGAGCGGGAGAACCGGCTCAGGGACTGAAGAGGAGCAGCCCGAAGATCGCGAACAGCGCGAGGTGCATCCAGCCCTGCACGGCCGAAGTCTTCTGGCCGTTGAAGCTCAGCATGCCCAGCGCCACGGTGGCGATGTAGAGCACCGTCTCCATGTTCGAGATGCCCATGATCACCTGCTTGCCGGTCACGAGGCCGATCACGAGCACGGCCGGCACCGTCAGTCCCACGGTGGAGACGAAGGCGCCCAGGCACAGGTTGATGGCGCGCTGCATCTCGTTGTTCATCGCGGCCTTCACGGCCGTGATGGACTCGGGCGTGAACACGATGATGGCGATCAGGACGCCGCCCAGGGCGGTGGGCGCGCCGGCCGCCGCGATGCCGTAGTCGGTGACCACCGCGAGATGGTGGGCGAGCAGCACGATCGGCAGGATCAGCGCGATCAGCAGGGCCGAGCGCAGCACGAGGAACTTCGTGTCCGTCCGCGCGGGCTGGGGCAGCAGGCCGACGGCATGGCGCGCCGGGTCGGCATCGATGCCCGGTGCGGGCTCCATGTAGAGCTTGCGGTGGCTCCGCATCTGCAGGCCGAGGAAGACCGCGTAGACCACGGCCGTGACCGCCGTGATGCCGATGGCCTGGACGGTTGTGAACTCGCCCGCGCCGCTCAGGTACTTCGGCAGCACCAGCGCGATGCTGGCCAGCAGCACCACCATCGACAGGTACGAGGCGGTGCCCTGCGCGTTGTAGCCCTGATGGCCGTTGCGGCCGTAGCCCGCGATCAGGCACAGGCCCATCACGAGGTTCATGATGATCATCATGACGGCGAAGATCGAGTCGCGGCCAATGGTGGGGAAGTCGCCCGGCCCCAGCAGCACGGAGGCGATCAGCACCACCTCGATCAGCACGATCGACAGCGTGAGGATCAGGGTGCCGTAGGGCTCGCCCAGCGCATGCGCGAGATGGTCGGCCTCCTTCACCACGCCGAAGGACGCGGCCAGGATCGTGACGAACAGCGCCGCGAACGCGATGCCCGCCGTGACCGGTGTCATCGAGGGGCCGAGCCAGCCGGCGCCGAAGACGGTGAACGCGCCGACGACGGCCCAGGCGGCGATCAGCAGCAGCCAGGTCGACGGCGGAACGGAGGGTTGGAGGGCAGCGCCCGGAGGCGGCAGTTTGCGAGGAGTGACCATGGTTGAACTTCAGCAGAAGCGCAGGGTCGTCCCCGAACGGTGATCGCGTCTTGGAGTCGTCCCCAAAGGCGAGCGCGGCAGGCGCGCTGGAGGCACTCTATCACAGGCAACACCGGGTGAAAGGCGCACCGTCCGCGGCCCAACGCCATCAAGTTGCGTTGCCGAGCGCAGGGTGCACCAGGGTGGCCATGAGGCCTTCCAGGCTCTTCTCGACGCGTTCCATGTCGAGCTTCGGCTCGCGCACCGCGCGAATCAACAGGCCCTCGACGAAGCATTCGAGCGTGAGAACGCGGATCCCGATCTCCTGCTCGCCCAAGGCCGCGCCGGACTTGCCGAGGAGATCGCTCAGCCAGGCCGCCAGCGATCTCCTGGCTTCTCCGTCCACCTTGGTGATCTGCTGCGCGATCGCTTCGTTGCGCGTGCTCTCGGCACTCATCTCGAGGATCAGCGTGGCGCTCGGCACGTCGGGATCGCCCGCCAGCCAGCGGCGCAGGTATTCGCAGATGCGCGTGGTCACGACCTTCGGCGGCAGGCCCACCAGGTTCACCCCGTTGCCGGTGCTGATCTGCTGATGCATGAGCGCGAGAACGATCTCTTCCTTGCTCGCGAAGTAGCGATAGATCAGCCCCGGGCTCATCTGCGCCGCTTCGCTGATGCGGGCGATGGTGCCCGCATGCAGCCCGTCCTCGATGAAGCACTCCCTGGCGGCCTTCAGGATCCTCTGTCGCTGCGACTCCGCCCGCAGTTCGCTCTTGGGGGACGAGCGCTTGGTCGTGCTATTCACTCGGGAATTCCTTGAGGGTGGTGTTGCATGAGGGGGTGGCGTCGACGTTCATGAAAGTCTTGAAAGTATAAACATTCATTCATGTTGCGAGGGGTGCCGGCCGCTGCCAAGGGGGATTGGCGCCATTCCGAGCACCGGACCGAGCCATCTTTCACGAAGAGGGACGTTGCCGACAGTTTGATGACGCAGAAGCAAAGTACCGAGAACTAGTTCCGGTTTTCGCGTGAATGTTGTTGCTTTCCCCTAGGAATCGGACGGACTGGGCCCTCCAGAAAGAGCCAGTAGGTTAACCTAAGAAAAAATGAATATTCACTCTCTTCAATGCAACAGATTCTGTCTGTTCAGCATGCGTCGAAAGGATTCAAGTGGTACAGGAAACAGGGATGAAGCAAGCAGGCGGTGCGCACGATGAAAGTTCATCGCGCAACCGCATTCTTTCGGTGGCGGCCATGTGCTTCGCGCAGCGTGGCATCCGAGCCGTATCGATGGTCTGCATCTGCGATGCGGCCGAAACGAGTCCTGACGAGATTCGTCGCCACTTCGAGACCAAGGACGACATCGTGCTGGCCTTGCTCGACCGTCTGCAGGGGCTGGGGCTCGGCAGCCTGACGGAGCTCACCCCCGAGGCCGTGGCGGCCTTCGTTTACGACCGGATGCGCTGCTGGCGCGCCACCGGCGCGGCAAACGCGGCATTCATGCTGGAAGCGGTCGCGGAGGGCGCACGCCGGGCGCGCGTGGCCGGCGCCAACGCGCAGGCCGTGATGCACGAACGCCAGGCGCTCGTCGCCCTGTTGCAGGCCCGCTTGCGCCAGGCCAACCGCTCCTTGCCCGAGGCGGAGATTCGCGGCCGGGTGTTTGCGTTGCAATGCTTCGTCGAAGGCGTGGTGCTGCGCGCGTCGCGCGAGCCTGACATGGACCTCGACGTGGTCCGCGAAAGCGTCCGGCGCTTCGTGGCCGAGCTGGTCCCGAGCTCCGAATCGGCGGCGCCGGCGCCTGGAGCGTACGCATGAGCCCGACGACGAACGCCGGGCTCTCGAACACGGGATCCATCTCCTCGCTGGCGCTGGTCTTCGGCGACGACCGCAACCGAGGTGCGTTGCGCGATGCGCTCGATTCGCAGGGGTTCGCCTCGGCGGCCTTCGATTCGGTGCAGACCTTGTGGGACTCGCTGTCCTCGGGCCGCCGCTACGACGCGCTGATCGCCTGTGCCGACAAGGCGTGGAGCCCGCGACGCTGGGTGAATCTGCGCAGCATGGTGAAGCTGCCGATCCTCGTGGTCGTCTCGCGCGATGCCCTGGAGCTCGCGTCCACCTTCGACGACGAATCGATCAACGGCGAACGGATCGAGTTCGCCACGGCGCCGGTGGACGGTGCCGAGCTGGCCATGCGCCTGCGGCTGCTGCACTCGCGCAGGAACGGCACCAACGCGCCGCCGGTCGAGGAAGACCTGATCTGGGGCAGCTTCCACTTCAAGCGGCAGGCGCGCGTGGTGCTGGTCGATGGCGTGGAAGTCCGCCTGCAGCCACGCGAGTTCGAGGTGGCGCTGATCCTGTTCCAGAACCTCGGCAAGGTCATCGGCCGCGCGGAGATCGAAGCGCAGCTCTTCGACCGGCCCGCCAGTCCCGGTTCACGGGTGCTCGACGTGCACGTGACCCGCGTGCGAAGAAAGCTTTCGCTGGGGCCGGAGAAGGGGGTGAGGCTGTTGACGATTTATGGAGTTGGCTACCGCCTGGTGGCCCTGAATCCACCCTCGGAAATCCGGTCGGGGTGACGGTGTTCGTGTTTTGCAGAAGCAGGAGACAGTATGTTTTGGCAGGGTTCCATCTCTCGTGGTTTCCACGGCGGCCATGCGCGCGCGATGTCGCGCAAAGCCGAAGTGCCCCAGAGCGATAAATGGAGTGTTTCGAGGCACCGCATCGAGATGGACTCCGAAGAAGAGCGCTGCGCCGAGCAGCCGTTGCAGATTGCGCTGCTGGGCGACGACCCCGCCCAGGCCGATGCGCTCGCCAGGTTGCTCGTGGACCTCGGCTACTCGATTCGCACCATGGCGCTCGACGTTCATTCCGTCGAGACGGACGATACGGGAAGTGCAGGCCTGTTCGTGCTCGACCTGCACCGCTTCTCCGCCGAGAAGGCCTGCCTGTTGATCGAGCGTATCCGTGCGCGGGTCGGTGTCTTGCCCCCCGTCCTGCTCCTGAGCACGGAACTCCGTGAAGACGTGGTCGCCACCCTGTATGCGGCCGGTGCCGACGATGTTCTGCCGAGGCCTGCGCATCGCTCCGTGTTCGCGGCGCGCATACAGGCCCTGGCCCGGCGCGCCTATCCGCACCTCGAACTCCCCAGCGATGTGCTGCGCGTGGGTGTCTATGCCATCGACCTGCCCGCGCGTCATCTCTGCATGTACGGCCAGCCGGTCAAGTTGTCGCGTCGGGAGTTCGATCTGGCGCTGTATCTGTTTCGCAATGTCGGAAAGCTCGTCACGCGAACCATGCTCGAAAAGGCCATCTGGGGCCGGGAACTCGGTATCGATTCCAAAACGCTCGACACGCATATCTACCGATTGCGCGTCAAGCTGAAATTGCAGCCCGAGAACGGGGCGCAATTGGCCAGCGTCTATGCGCAGGGATTCCGACTGGTGCGTGTCATGACATCGAGTGGCGATCGATCGGAGTCCGAATTGCCAGTCACACCTTAGTTGCAATATTGAACAATTGTCAAAGTTCAATTTTTGACGTGTTTTTCCTGAATAGACTTCGCTCCGCCATCTCGGCACTGGTCTCTTAATTTATCAATCTAATTCCCTAGGAAATACAAATGAATCAATTCACGGTCGCAAAGATCGTCGCTGTCGCCGCGTTGGGTGTCGCCGCCCAGAGCGCTTTCGCGATCGATGGCACTGTCAACTTCAAAGGCAAGATCATCGAGGCGCCTTGCTCCATCGCTGGCGAGAGCAAGAACCAGAACGTGGAACTGGGCACCATTTCCACCGCCTACATGGCCACCGCGGACGGCACCAAGTCCACGCCGGTGCCCTTCGTGATCAAGCTGATGAACTGCGGCGAAACGGCCACCGGCGCCACGGTGACGTTCAGCGGACCGCCCCATCCCGACAACTCCGCGTATCTGGCCGTCGGCCTGGGCGAAACCGACCCGGCGGTCGGCGTCGGCATCGAAGTGCTCGACTCCGCCGGCAGCCAGATCGCGAACAACGCGGCGTCCGCCAACTACAGCCTGGGCAAGGGCGACTTCTCGCTGCAGTTCAAGGCTGGCTACGTGACGACCAAGAAGGACACCGTCAAGAGCGGTTCGGCCAACGCCGTCGCGAACTTCACGATCGCCTACAAGTAAATCCGGAACCCGTCCGGCGGCAGCCGGATGGGATGTTCCAACCGGATACGGCCCGCTCCTTCACGGGCCATTTTTTCTCCCTCTTCTTTTTTCTTCTTCTTGGCGCCGGACCGGCTCGCCGCGCACCCGAGGTGCGTCACGCGCCGCCTGGATTGCGCATCGGGGAACTCCATGCTTTTCAAAAACGCGCTGCGCTCGGCAGGTGTCACGTTGATGGTGGTCGGCTTGCTGGGTGCGCATATCGCGCCGGCCGATGCCGCCGTCATGCTCGGTGGTACCCGCGTCATCCTCCACGAGAAAGACCGCGAAGCATCGATCTCGATGAAGAACGAAAGCGGTTCGCCGTATGTCGTGCAAGCCTGGATCGATGCCGGCGAAGGCAAGAACAAGACACCTTTCCTGGTCACGCCGCCTCTTTCGCGGCTGGACCCCGGCGTGGAAAACATTCTGCGCGTACTGCGCACATCCAAGGATCTTCCCGCCGACCGCGAATCGGCGTTCTGGCTCAACGTGAAGGAGATTCCGGAGAAGGCGCAGGAAGACAACGTGCTGCAGATCGCGGTGCGCACGCGCATCAAGCTGTTCTATCGGCCCACGGCCCTGCGGGATAGCGATCCGGCGGCCGCCCGGAACCGGTTGAAGTGGGCCATCGTGGCGGGGCAGGACGGCAAGGGCGCCGCATTGAAGATCGTCAATCCGACGCCCTATCACGTCACCTTCACCTATCTCCATGTCAATGGAAATCAGCAGGAGATCAATCCCGACATGTTGCCGCCGATGGAGGAGCGCATCTATCCGCTGAACAGCATCACGGAACCGCAAGCTGTTTCCGTGAAGTTCACCACGATCAACGACTTCGGAGGCCAGACCCCCCAGGAAAGCGTCCGCGTTCCCGCGACGAACGAGCCCGTGGAACTCCAGCCCCAAGCCGCGGCAACCGACAAGCGGCCATGACGCCACGGAGATGAACGTCGTGAGTGCTTCCGTCCCCCCTCGAAATGTTCGAAGGCATGCGCTTTCGGCCATCGCGCTCGCGCTCGTGGCACACGCCGGCCATGCGCAGAAGCCGAAGGAAAGCATCTTCAACGAGAAATTCCTGACCATCAACGGCGACCAGGCGAACGCCGATCTTTCGATGTTCTCGTTCGGCAACCAGGTGATGCCCGGCGTCTACATGGTCGAAATCATCCGCAATGGCGCCCCACTGAGCAAGGTGGAGGTCCGCTTCGATGCGGTGGAAGGAAAGCGCGATGCCGTGCCCTGCCTCACGGTGGACCTGCTGCGCAGCTCGGGCGTGAACGTGGAGGTCTTCTCCAGCCTGTCGACGCTGCCGCCCGAAAGCTGCGTCGACCTGAACGCCGCGGTGCCGGAGGCCACGGCCACCTACGACGCGGGCCAGCAGCGGCTGCTGCTGAGCATTCCCCAGGCGGCCCTGAAGCGCTCGGCCCGGGGGGCGGTCGAGCCGTCGAAATGGGACCATGGCATCAGTGCCGCCATGCTGGACTATCAGCTCAGCGTGTCGCGCAACCATGGATCGAACAGCCTCTCCTATCGAGGGCCGACCTCGACCGGCGCCTTCGGCGGCGAGAAGGTCGAGCGCAACACGTTCTACGCCTCGGTGCTGGGAGGGTTCAACCTCGGCGATTGGCGTTTTCGCCACCGCTCCAACTACGACCGCGGCTTCGATGCCAAAGGGCGCTGGCAGGCCGTCCAGACGTACGCGCAGCGCGATCTTCCTTCGATCGGCGGCCAACTGCTGATCGGCGATGGCTTCACATCGGCCGAGCTGTTCGACGGCTTCCAGTTCCGAGGCGTGCAGGTGGCCTCGGACACCGCCATGCTGCCGGACAGCCTGCAAGGCTATGCGCCCACCATCCGGGGCGTGGCGCAGACCAATGCGCGCGTCACGGTGAAGCAGAACGGCTACATCATCTACAACACCTATGTCGCGCCCGGCCCTTTCGCGCTGGACGACCTGTACCCGACTTCATCGGGGGGCGACCTGGAAGTGACGATCACCGAGGCCGATGGCCGCGAGACGCGCTACATCCAGGCCTTCGCCGCCGTGCCCACGCTGCTGCGCGAAGGCACGTGGCGCTACAGCGCCACCGCGGGCCAGTTCCGCAGCGGCGACGAGCGCTACAGAGGCAACGCCGAGCGTCCCTATTTCGTCCAGGGCACGCTGGCGCGAGGCTTGCCCAAGGATTTCTCCGTCTATGGCGGCGCCACGCTGTCGCGCGGCTATCAGGCCGGGATGGTCGGCACGGGCAAGAACATGTATGGCTTCGGCGCGGTGTCACTGGACCTCACGCATGCCCGAACCGAGGGGCAGGGCGACCAGACCCTCAGCGGCCAGTCGCTGCGGGCCCTGTATTCCAAGACGATCGATGACACGGGCACCACCTTCCGCATGGCCGGCTACCGCTATTCGACGAGCGGCTTCCGGACCTTTTCCGAATCGGTCGAGATGCGCTATGCGGCGGAGAACCAGTTGCCCTTCTTCAACCGGCGCAGCGAGGTGCGGCTGGATCTGGCGCAGCCCTTGGGAGAGTGGGGCTCGCTCTACGCGTCAGCGCGCCAGCAGAGCTACTGGGGCAGCGACCGCAAGGACAAGCTCGTGCAGGTCGGCTATTCCGGAAGTTACGGGCGGGTGGGCTACAACATCTTCTACAGCCAGGTTTCCAATCTCCGGGGACCGGCCAATCGCCAGGTCATGCTGACCCTGTCGATCCCGCTCGGATCGAACGTCAATGCGAGCTACGCCGTCTCGCGCAACAACCAGGGCCGTGTCACCCATCAGGCGGGGGTTTCCGGCAGCGCATGGGACGACTATCGCCTGACCTACGGCCTGACGGTGGACCGCTCCAACGAGGACGGATCGAATGGCAGCGCGAACCTGACCTACAAGGGACGCAGCGGCCAGGTGAACCTGAGCCACAGCCAGGGCCAGGGCTATGGCCAGACCAATATCAGCGTGGCGGGCGGCCTGGTGGCGCATGGCGAAGGCCTGACCTTGTCGCAGCCCCTGGGCGAAACCATCGCGCTCGTGCGTGTTCCCAAGGCCTCGGGCGTGGGCATCGAGTCGCAGTCCGGCGTGAGCACCGACGCCACGGGCCATGCCGTCGTCCCCAACCTCACGCCCTACAGAAACAACCGCCTTGCATTGCTGACGCAGGACCTGGACGACAAGGTCGAAGTCAAGCATGCCGCGCGCGAGGTCGTTCCGACGCGCGGCGCCGTGGTGCTGGCGCCGTACGAGACCTCGGTCGGCTATCGGCTGATGTTGACGCTGACCAATCCGCAAGGCCGGCCGCTCCCCTTCGGCGCGCGCATCGACAACGAGGCGGGACAGGAAGTGGGCGTGGTCGGACCCGAGGGCCAGGCCTATGTGACCGGCGCGGGTGAAACGGGCACCTTGAAAGTCATCTGGGGCGACCGTGCCGGCGCGCAATGCCAGGTCAGCTATCGCGTACCCGCTCAGGACGTTGCGGCGCCCATCCACGAAATGAAGGAGATCTGCCGATGAGCGCGCTGCATCGATGCTTTCTGGTGTCGGGAATTCTGGTGGGTGCGAGCATGGCTTCGGGCAGTGCGTTCGCGGACTGTGGCTACAGCAAGAACATGAACATGGGCGCCCGTATTTTCAATGCGCCCAGCACGATCATCGTGCCGCGTACGGCTGGCATCGGTAGTGTCATTGCGAGCAGCGGCAACCTCAGTTTCGGTGGCGGCTCCTTCTGGATCTGTCAGGGCAGCCCGAGCGCCAAAGGCATCTACGCCATCCTCAGTCCCCTGATGGGAGCGCGGGTCGAGGGGATGTCGCCGACGACCTATTCGACCAATATCGATGGCATCGGTTACAGGGTGCGAATCACGCCGGGCAGGGTCAATCAATTGGGCAGTCGCCATGAACAACACAAGGGCGGCACCACCGGTTCCACCTACATCGACTGGCGAGCGGTGGTGATCGACCTGGTCAAGACGGCGCCCGTCGTGGGAAATGGCGCGATCACTCCCGGCGCCTATGCCCGCTTTCACATGGAGGACAACCCTGCCCAGCAGTGGTTCACCGCGGACATCAACTCGGTGCGAATTCTCGCGCCCACCTGTCAGATCACGACGGCGACGAAGAACCAGACGGTCTCGCTGGGCGAAGTGCGCATGAATCGCTTCTCGGGGGTGAGCAGCACGGCGGCGGAAAGAACATTCAACATCGGCGTGACTTGCGATGTGTCGGCGACTCAGCAGGGCAATGCAGTGTCTCTGATCCTCGAGGGAACGGCGGATCCATCGGACAAGCCCGGCGTGCTCCAGCTCTCTTCCGATGCCGACAAGGCCGCCGTCGGCGTGGGTATCCAGATACTCGACGGCAAGACCAACACGCCGGTGAAATTCGGCGAGCCCGTCGCGATCGGCAATTCCGCGGCTGGCACGATCGACATGCCGTTCAAGGCGCGCTACTACCAGACGGCCAAGGACATCATCCCCGGCCAAGCCGACGGCATGGTCACGCTGACGCTTTCCTACAAGTAAGCAGGACGGCCGGCGCACCCCCGTGAGGGCGGTGCGGTCGTGCGGCCGTCGCGCGCTGACCGAGGCGTCGCGCGCATTTCACCGTCCCGCATCAGGGCGTGTCGAGCCGCGACATGTCCATGGCATCGACGGATGCCCGTCGCGCGTGCCATGTCGACCGGAGCGCAGCTTCAGCCGCGTATTTTTAACGGCATCCCCACCTTCACCCTCGCGCATCAGCAGGCCAGTCGCGGCGTGATGCGACCGCACCCTGGCGCTCGCTGTTTCGGCCGCTCGGTCGATCGGAGGCTCAAGCCCTCTTCAAAACCCAATTGTTTATCTATTGTTATCTTATTGAAAATGGATTTTTCAATGTTCAATTAGACACATCGCGTTCGTAAGAAATCTTAAAGATATTTAATCACAATTGCATTGAATATTGAATCGAGAGTAGCGTTTATTTGTTTTTGGTAACTACCATTGCGTTGGTCCGATTGATGTCGGACTTGCAATTCACATTACTTTTACCAAGGAAACCAATGCTTAAGAACGCATTTACCAAGATCGCAGTGATCGCCGCCGTCGGCGCCATGTCGCAAGCTGCCCTGGCCCAGGACGGTCAGGTCAACTTCGTGGGCGAGATCACCGACAGCGTCTGCTCGATCGCCCCCGAAAGCATGAACCTGACGGTGCCGCTCGGCAAAGTGAGCAAGAACGCTTTCCCGACGGTTGGCACGGGCTCCTCGCTGGCCAAGTTCACCCTCAATCTGCGCGATTGCCCCGTGACGGCCAACAAGGCCAAGGTGACCTTCTCGGGCACGGCGGACAAGATCAACGCCGAGCTGCTGGCGATCGAACTCTCGAACGGCACGGGTAACCCGACGGCCAAGGGTGTCGGTATCGAAATCAGCGACTGGGACGCGGTGAAGATTCCGCTGGGCCAAGCTTCGCGCGACTACCTGATCGCACAAGGCTCCAACGACCTGCAATTCCGCGCCCGTTACATCTCCACCCTGCCGCTGACGCCTGCCGCTGCGAACGGTCCGGCGCTCACGCCTGGCTCGGCCAATGGTTCGGCGCAATTCACGGTTGCCTACAACTAATTGAGCAATACGGCGCGAGGTCTTGGCGACCTCGCGCCGTCCGAGGCGGGAATCGGCGGTGCAAGGCCGCGCAATTTTTTCGTGCTCGCCTCCGGTCGATCGATCTTTTTCCTTCGAGGTGCCGCCATCGGCGCATCGAAGTGCGTGCGTGCGCGCGTCGTGGATGCGGCTCGCACCGAGGAATACATATGTGCAGCAACAAAAGAATTCGGTGGATCTTCGGCCTCTTCGTGATGCTCGGACTCCAGTGCCTGGCGAGCGCCAGCGTGATGCTGTCCGGCACGCGCGTGATCCTGAACGAGAAGGACCGCGAGACCTCGCTTCCGATGAAGAACTACGGCACATCGCCCTATGTGGTCCAGGCCTGGGTCGATGCCGGCGAAGGCAAGAACAAGACCCCGCTGATCGTCACGCCGCCGCTGTCGCGGCTCGATCCGGGCAAGGAAAACCTTCTGCGCGTGATGCGCGTCGCCGGCGACCTGCCGGCCGATCGCGAGTCGGTGTTCTGGCTCAACGTCAAGGAGATTCCCCAGCGCCCGGGCGAGGAGAACGTGCTGCAGGTGGCGATACGCAACCGGCTCAAGCTGTTCTACCGGCCCGCGGGCCTGCCGGGCAGTGCCGGGGATTCGCGTGCCCTGCTCAAGTGGTCGGTGAGCGCGGGTCCGCAAGGCCAGGGCGCGGTGCTCAAGGTCGGCAATGCGAGCGCCTTCCACATCACCCTGCTGAAACTCACGGTCAACAAGGGGCAGGGTCCGGACAGGAAGGACCAGGAAGAGCTCGATGCGGGCATGGTTGCGCCATTCGGCGAATTGAGCTTTCCGCTCAAGACCCTCAAGGCCCCGCAGGCCATCCAGATCAATTTCACGACCGTCAGCGACTACGGCAGCGAAACACCCGAGGAATTCGTCAAGGTGCCCGAGGGGGCCGAGCCCGTGGCCTTGAAGGCCGAGCCGGCACCCATTCCCGAAGCTCCTTCCGTTTCCGCCACCAGCAGCGGCGCGCCGCGTTAAGCCGATGCGACGCACCCATCCCCCGCGGGCGCGCGCAGGCGCGCCGTTCCGCCTCAGCCTGTGCGCCGCCGTGCTCGGCGCCCTCGGTGCGCCGGTCGTCGCGCAGCAGTTCGCCGCCTCGAGCTTCAACGAGGGCTTCCTTGGTGTCGGCGGCGACCAGCAGAACGCCGACCTGTCGCTGTTCGCCTTCGGCAATCGCGTGCTGCCCGGTTCGTACACCGTCGACGTGTCGGTCAACACGCGAAGCGCGGGCCAGGCCGTGATCCGCTTCGATGCCAAGGACGGCAAGAGCGACGCCCAGCCTTGCCTCACGCGCGGCATGCTCGACGGGTGGGGTCTCAACGTGGCGGTGTTTCCAACGCTGGCGGCGCTGGCGGACGACGCCTGCGTGGACCTGGCCGCGGCCATTCCCGATGCGTCCTTCAGCTACGACCCCGACAAGCTGCGACTGGCGGTCAGCATCCCGCAGGCGGCGATGAAGCGCTCGGCGCGCGGTGCCGTGGATTCCGACAGGTGGGACAAGGGCATCACGGCCGGCATGCTCGACTACCAGGTCAACTTCGCGCGCCATGGCGGAGACAACGTCCCTCGCGGACCCGACCCCTTCGCGATGCCGCGCAGCGCGTTCGACGGCAACCCGTTCGGCGAGCGCTACCGGGAGCCCCGGCGCGACAGCCTGTTCGCGGGCATCCGTGCCGGCTTCAATCACGGCGATTGGCGCTTTCGCCACTTCTCGACCTACAGCCGCGGCACCGATGGGCAAAGCCGCTGGCAGGCGGTCAACACCTATGCGCAGCGCGACCTGGCCTCGCTCAAGGCCCAGTTGCTGATCGGTGACGGCAACACGCCCGGCAACCTGTTCGACAGCGTGCCGTTCCGCGGCGTGCAGATCGCGACCGACGAGTCGATGCTGCCCGACAGCCAGCAGGGCTATGCGCCCACCATCCGCGGCATTGCCCGGACCAATGCGCGCGTGACCGTGCGGCAGAACGGCTACGTCATCTACAGCACCTTCGTGGCACCCGGTGCCTTCGTGATCGACGATCTGTATCCCACCTCGTCGAGCGGCGACCTGGAAGTGATCGTCACCGAGGCCGACGGACGCGAAACCAAGTTCATCCAGGCGTTCGCGGCCGTGCCGACTTTGTTGCGCGAAGGAACCTGGCGCTATTCGGCCACGATCGGCAAGTACCGTCGCGCGCCCGGCGACGAGTTCATCCAGTCCTCCTACGGCTGGGGGTATGGCGGCCTTCCGCCCTCGGCCTGGCCGCGGCGAGCGCGGGCCGAGCCGGCCTTCGTGCAGGGCACGGTGGCGCATGGCCTGAGCAACGACTACAGCGTCTATGGCGGGCTCATCGCCTCGGGACGCTACCAGTCGGTGATGGCCGGCGTGGGCAAGAACATGCAAGCGCTCGGCGCCATCTCCGCCGACCTCTCGGCCGCGCGCGCCGTGGTGTCGCAACCGCTGCTGGTCGATCGAACCTACAACGGCCAGTCGGTGCGCTTCCTGTACTCGAAGGCCTTCGACGCGGGGACCACCGTGCGCGTGGCCGGCTACCGCTATTCCACCAGCGGCTACCGCACCTTCCAGGAAGCCGCGGACATGCAGGGGCTCGATCCGCGGGACCGCCTCAACAACCGTCGCAACGAATTGCGCCTCGAGCTTTCCCAGTCGCTGGGCGACTGGGGCGCGGTGACCGCGTCGGCGCGCCAGCAGAGCTACTGGGGCACCAGCGCCAAGGACAGCCTGGTGCAGATCGGCTACTCGGGCAGCTACAAGCAGTTCGGCTACGGCATCTACTACAACCGCAGCAGCAACCTCTACAACCGGGCGCCGACCAACCAGATCATGTTCACGCTGAACATTCCGTTGGGCGCCTCCGGCGCCAGCGCCCACTACTCGGTGATGCACGAGCGCAACGGCGGCACCAGCCAGCAGGCCAGCGTGTCGGGCACCGCGCTCGAGGATTCGCGCCTCAGCTACAGCGTGTCGGCCAACCATGCCGGGGATCAGGGCTCCACCGGCGGTGCCAGCGCCAGCTACATGTCGCCCGTGGGGCGTTTCGACTTCAGCCATTCGCAGGGCTCGGGCTACCGGCAGACCAGCGTCGGCATGGCCGGCGGTTTGCTGGCGCACAGCGGCGGCGTGACGCTGTCGCAACCGCTGGGCGACACGATCGCGCTGGTGCAGGTGCCCAAGGCTTCGGGCGTGGGCATCGAAGCGCGGCCCGGCCTGGCCACCGACTGGGCCGGCAATGCCGTGGTCGCCAACGTCAGCCCCTACCGCGAGAACCGCCTGGCCGTGCGCACGCAGGACCTGGGCGACAACGTGGAGGTCAAGAACGCGGTGACCGAGGTCGTGCCCACGCGCGGCGCGGTGGTGGTGGCGAAGTTCGACACGGCCGTGGGCTACCGGCTGATGCTGACCTTGAAGGGCCGCAAGGGCGAGCCGCTGCCCTTCGGTTCCATGGTCGAGAACGAGGCGGGCCAGGAGATGGGCATCGTGGGCCCCGATGGCCAGGCCTTCGTGACCGGCGCGCCACCGAGCGGGCGCTTCACGGTGCGCTGGGGACGGCGCGACGAGGATCGCTGCACCTTTGCCTACAGCCTGTCCGAGGAGGTCGGCGCGCCGCCGATTCGCGAAGCGGCGGCGACTTGTGAATGAAGCAACGGTGAAGGGCGACTCGCTCGCCCTGCGCCGGAAATGATGAAGGATTGAATGTGAACCCCACCCAGATTCCGGACGGCCGACGCGCAAGCCGAACACAACCGTTGCGTGCCGCTCCGCGTGCGGCCCTCCCGCTTTTTCTGGCGGCGACTTTTCTTCTGATGGCGAAAGACGCCGAGGCTGCCTGCCGCCGGAATCCCGATTTCCCGATCAACGACGTGTACCTGAAGGTGGGCCAGACCATCGTGATGCGTGCGAGCGATCCGATCAACAAGGTGTATGTCGATCAAACATTCCCCATGAATATCCCGGGAGGTATTCGGCCGTTTCTTTGCCAATATACGGCGCTGCTGACGGGCACCATCGAGAAGGCAGGAATCACGCCGCTCGGAGACTCCTGGTACACGACGAACATACCTGGCGTCGCGATGCGGCTTTCACGACAGGATAGGGCAGGGGGGACCTTGAGAGATATGCCTTATCCGTATTCCTTGTCCGGGACCGATGCGACTGGCACCAGTCCGATCGTGGGTTTTTTCGATCCCAACATGACGGTGCGCGTTCAGATCAAGAAATTCCAGCCGAGGACGGGCAGCGGTCCGATCGCCCCGGGCCTCTATTCGAGATATTTCGGGGACGACCAGGTATCCCTCATCAATATCTACGTGGAGGCCAATGGGATCACGGTCGTCACACCGAGTTGTACGGTGGACGCCGGATCGCAAAATATCCCCGTGGTTTTCGGCAAGGTGCCCATGAGCAGCTTCAGCGGGCGGGGGACCACGGCCGAGGAGCGCAAGTTCACCATCAAGCTCGATTGCCAGGCTGGTGTGAGCGAGAACAAGATGGTGAGCCTGCGCATGGATGCCACCCGGGATCCGGCCGGCGGCGACGGCGTGCTCAAGATCACCCCGGGCGCCAAGGTCGCCGGTGGCGTGGGCATCCGGCTCAAGAACGAACAGCGGAACGAGCTCGTCAAGTTCGGGGAGAGCATGCAGGTCGGTCCAGCGGTCAGCACCATCTACAACGTGCCCTTCTCCGCGAGCTACATCCAGACCGCCGACAAGGTGACGCCGGGCCAGGCGAACGGCATGGCGACCTTCACGCTCACCTACCAATAGCGCCCGCGCTCACAACTGATCCGTCGGCACGAACCATGAGAACAACAGCAGCTGAAACCGCGTCAGCATGCTCGAATCGGGCTCGCTGTCGAGCACCTCGTTGTTGACGTCGCCGGTGCCGATCCACTGCACGTTCTCGCCATCGGGCTTGAGCACGACGCGGTAGACGCCCTCGATGTCGTCGAGCTGGTAGGCATAGAGCAGGGCCTGGGTCAGATCGAAGCTGCGCACGCGCACGCCGAACTCGGTGTTGAGCAGGGCCGAGCGCGGGTCGAGGTTCATCGAGCCCAGCATCACCCATTCGCGGTCGATCAGCGCGAGCTTGGCATGCAGCCGGCCGCGCGCCTTCTTCAGCAGGTCGCGGAACTGGCCGCTGCGCTTGAGCTGCTGGGTGCTGACCTCGTAGAGCTCCACGCCGAGCTTGAGCATGTCGACGCGGTAGCGGTTGTAGTTGATGTTGACCAGCGGCTCGTCGCTGTCGGCCAGCGAATTGGTGATCACGCTGACCTGCACGCCGCGCCGGCGGCCTTCGCGGATGCGTGCCATGCCTTCGTCGCCCGGGATGAAGTAGGGCGAGATCACGAGCACGCTCGAGCGCGCGGTGGCGGCCAGTTCGTGGAAGCGCTGCGCCACCGATTCGGTGGGGTGTCGCATCACGCCCAGCGCCTTGTTCGGGCTGTCGGCGCTGGCGTGCGCATCGGCGCGCATCCATTGCAGGGTGGGGATGTTCAGCAGTTGCAGGCCCAGCGGCGGATCGCCGAGCACGTCGCTGTCGCCCGGTGGATCGGGCCAGGGCGCGAAGCGCAACGAGGTGGCGGTTTCGAAGTCGGCCTTCAGCACGGCCGGCGTGCGGTGGTTGATGGCCACGGTCTCGATCGGATAGACGACGTCGCTGTTCCAGTAGGTGTCGAAGACCGCGGCCGATTCGGCCACCACCGGGCCGGCCATCAGCAGTTCGAAGTCGATGAAGTTGGCGACTTCGCTGCGCAGGAAGTATTCGTCGGCGAGGTTGCGCCCGCCCGCGATGGCGATGGCGCCGTCGGCCACGAACAGCTTGTTGTGCATGCGGTGGTTGAGCCGCCGGAAGTCGCCGAGGAATTCCATCCAGCGCGTGGCCGAGTGGTCGCGCGCATTCACGAAGGGATTGAACAGCCGCACCGAGGCATTCGACTCGGCCGCCAGGCCGAGCAGCAGCGGGTCCATGCCGGAGGTATAGAAGTCGTCGAGCAGGAGCCGCACGCGCACGCCGCGGCGCGCGGCATCGCGCAGTTCGCGCAGCAGCAGGCGGCCGGTCTTGTCGTTGCCGAGCTGGTAGGTCTGCACGTCGAGCGAGCTCTGGGCGCGGCGGATCAGCTCGAGCCGCGCATCGAGCGCGAACGAGGCCTCGATCAGCGGCCGCACGCTCGACAGCCCGTCGCGCGGCGCATCGAGATGGGCCGCGGCGCGGCCGAGCAGGGTGGCATTGGAGGCCGGAATGGCGAGCACCGGCGTGTCGGCGGCCCGCGGCGGCAGGCCGGCGCAGCCCGCGAGCACAAAGGCGGTCGCCAGCGCGAGCAGCCATGCCGCGGCCCCGCGCAGGGCGAGGAACCGGGAGGCGAGGGTGGTGTGCATGACGGCGGACGCGCGAATGTTGCAGGGGCGGCGGACGAAGCTTGACGGGACTATCCCGCGCCTGGCGCGCGCCGATGCTAGCTGTGTTGCGCCGAAACCACGAGTCGCAAGATCAGGCGGCACCCCTTGGGCCCACCCGGATTTGGCGGAAATGTGAATTATTCCGTTTTAGAATGAGAATGGTTCTTAATATCTAGAGGAGTGGAGTCGGAATGGCGGTCTTGTTGACGCAGCGCAATGCCTTGGCGCTGATGGGGTGTCTGGCGATCTACGCGAACCAGCAGGTGCTGGCGCAAACGGCCGCCACGACGGCACTGCCCGAAATCCGGGTCGAGGCCCCGGCCGAAACGGCGACCACGCCGGTGAATGGCTACCGCGCGAGGAATGCGGCGACCGCCACCAAGACCGACACGCCGCTGGCCGAAACGCCGCAGTCGGTGACGGTCGTGACCCGCGACCAGATCCTGGACCAGGGCGCCACCAACCTGCAGGATGCGCTCACTTACGCGGCCGGCGTGCGCTCCGATGCCTACGGCCTGGACTCGCGCTCCGACAGCTTCCTGGTGCGCGGCAGCGATGCCTCGGTCTACCTCGACGGGCTGCAGCTCTTCTCCGCGGGCTGGTACACGGCGACCGCGCGGCCCGACCCCTACACGCTCGAGCGCCTCGAGGTGCTGCGCGGACCGTCGGGCATGCTGTTCGGCGCCGGCACGGCGGGCGGCGTGATCAACATGGTCAGCAAGCGGCCGCAGACGCAGGCCGCGCGCGAAGTGGGCGTGCAGTTCGGCTCCTGGGGCCGCAAGCAGATCCAGGCCGACCTGACCGGCCCGCTGACGGCCGATGGCGACTGGTCGTACCGCCTGGTGGCGCTGCAGCGCAAGGCCGACACCCAGGTCGACTACGTGCCCGACGACCGCACGCTGGTCATGCCCTCGCTGACCTGGCGCCCCAGCGCCGCCACCTCGCTGACCCTGCAGGGCCTCTACCAGAAGGACAAGACCGGCAGCACCTCGCAGTTCCTGCCGTGGCAGGGCACGATCCTGCCGAACGTCAACGGCAAGCTGCCCGTGAGCCGCTTCATCGGCGAGCCCGGCGACGGCTACGACACCGAGCGCAAGACCTTCGGCTGGCTGTTCGAGCACCAGTTCAACGACCACTGGTCCTTCCGGCAGAACTTCCGGATGTCGCGCACCTACAACGACTCGCACTACCACTATGCGGACTTCTTCTCCATCCCCGGCGGCTGGGGCATGGACCCGATCGGCCAGCGCGTGATCGGCCGCATCAACGACAAGTCGCTGACCTGGACCCGCATGACGGGCATCGACAACCACGTCGAGGGCCACTTCGACACCGGCGCGCTGCGCCACACGCTGCTGGTGGGCGCCGAGTACTCGCGCCAGCGCCAGGACAAGTACGAAGGCTCGGCCTACAGCGCCATCGACGCCTACACCCCGGTCTACGGCCTGGGCTATGTGCCCGTGACCGACCTGAGCTGGAAGCCCCGCACCACGCAGCGCAATGCCGGCGTGTACCTGCAGGACCAGATGAAGCTCGACAACTGGATCTTCGTCGCGGGCCTGCGCTACGACCGCAGCACGGCCGGCACCGAAGGCAGTGCCTCGGAGACCACCACCGCCACCTCGCGCCGGCTCGGCGTGATGTACACGCTGCCCTCGGGCTGGGCGCCCTACCTGAGCTACACCGAGTCGTTCACGCCGCAGGCCGGCACCGATGTCAACGGCCGGCTGTTCAAGCCGCTGCGCGGCGAGCAGGTCGAGGCCGGCGTCAAGTACCAGCCCGCGGGTTCGCCGACCAGCTTCACGGCCTCGGTCTTCTCGCTCAAGGAAAAGAACCGCACCGTCTCCGACAGCACCAACCCGAACTACGGCCGCCAGATCGATTCGAGCAAGAACAAGGGCCTCGAGCTCGAGCTCAAGACCACGCTCGCGCGCGACCTCGACCTGATCGCCAACTACACCTACATCGAGGTCGATCCCAAGCTCACCGACACGCCGCGCAACCAGCTCTCGGTGTGGGGCAAGTACCGCTTCGCCGTCGGCGGCATCACGGGCTTCTCGGCCGGCGCCGGCGTGCGCTACATGAGCGGCTTCCGCGACATCGAAAGCACGGGCGCGGGCCCGCGCGTGCCGTCGGTCGCGCTGCTCGACCTGATGCTGGCCTACGAGTCGGACAAGTGGCGCTATGCGCTCAACATCAACAACGTGACCGACAAGATCTACTTCAGCACCTGTCTGGCCCGCGGCGACTGCTGGTACGGCACGCGCCGCAACGTGGTCGCCACCGCGACTTACAAGTTCTGAGGCTTTTCGAGCCGCCGCCACACCGAGCCTCGGGGACAATTCCGCCATGTCGATGAACAGCCGAAAGATCAAGACCTGGGCCTGGGTGCACAAGTGGAGCAGCCTCGTGTGCACGGTCTTCATGCTGCTGCTGTGCCTGACGGGCTTGCCGCTGATCTTCCACCACGAGATCGGCCACCTGCTGGGCACCGAGGTCGAGGCGCCGAAGATGCCCGCGGGCACACCGCGCGTGAGCCTCGACCGCGTGCTCGAGGTGGCGCGCGCGCAGCACCCCGACCGCGTGGTGCAGTTCGCCTCGCAGCCCGAGGACGACGACGGCCTGTGGTTCGTCACGCTCACGCCCACGCCCGCGCCCACCGACGACTTCAAGTCGGTCGCGGTCGATGCGCGCACCGGCGTCATCCTCGCGCAGCCGAAGTTCGACGAGGGCTTCATGTACGTGATGTTCAAGCTGCACGTCGACCTGTTCGCGGGCCTGCCGGGCAAGCTGTTCCTCGGCTTCATGGGCTTCCTGCTGCTGGTCGCGATCGTCTCGGGCGTGGTGCTGTATTCGCCGTTCATGCGCAAGCTCGACTTCGGCACGGTGCGCCGCGAGAAGCGGCCACGCCTCAAGTGGCTCGACCTGCACAACCTGCTGGGCATCGTCACGCTGGTGTGGCTGTTCGTGGTCGGCGCCACCGGCATGATCAACACCTGGGCCGACCTGGTGATCAAGTACTGGCAGTACGACCAGCTCACCACGCTGCTGGCGCCCTACAAGAACGAGCCGGTGGTCGCCGTGAGCGAGCGCGGCTCGGTGCAGCGCTCCTACGAGGCGGCGATGCAGCAGGCGCCGGGCAACCGGCTGTCGTTCATCGCCTTCCCGGGCACCTCGTTCTCGAGCCCGCACCACACCACCTTCTTCCTGCAGGGCAAGGAGCCCTTCACCTCGAAGCTGCTGCAGCCGGTGCTGGTCGATGCGAAGACCGCGCAGGTCACGGCGGCGCCGAAGCTGCCCTGGTACCTCACGGCGCTGCTGGTGTCGCAGCCGCTGCACTTCGGCGACTACGGCGGCATGCCGATGCAGATCCTCTGGGCGCTGCTCGACATCGCGACCATCATCGTGCTGGGCAGCGGCCTGTACCTGTGGCTCAAGCGCGGCAACACCGTGCCCGCGGCGGCTGCAAAGGCGGCCGCCGAACGTCCGCAGTGCGAGGAGGGCGGCGCACCGCAGGCCGATCCCGCGCCCGCATTGAAAGCCTGAGCCCATGACCGCAAAACATCCGCAGCACCACGGCTTCTGGCGCCTCTGGGGCTGGCCGATCGTCCTGGGCCTGCTCACGAGCTTCGGCCTGATCTCGGCGCTGTTCAGCGACGGCGGGCTCGGCGACGTCCTGGCCTGGATCACGCTCGGCATTCCGGTGGCGGTGGGTGCGTGGTACGGCTGGCGCCGTCCGCGCCCGGCCAGCGAGTAGCGCATCGCATCGATGTGCGCACGGCGCGCGCCACGGTGAGAAACCCCGAGGCCCGGCCGCCGCGCGGCACCGCAGAATCGGCGGCATGAAACCCGTTGCCGCCGCTGCCGTCGCCTGTCTCCTGCTCGATCTCTCCACGGCCTCGCGCGCGCAGTCTGCGACCGAAACCCCGTCGCCGTTCGCGGGCGCCTCGCTGCGCGAGATCACCGTCTCCACGCCGCGCGGCGAGGTCGCGCCCTTCAACGTGCCGGGCTCGGTCGATCGCGTCGACGGCGAGTCCATGCGCGACGGCCGCCTCGGCGTGAACCTGTCCGAGAGCCTGGGCGCGGTGCCCGGGCTGCAGGTGCAGAACCGGCTCAACTACGCACAGGACCTGCAGCTGTCGATCCGCGGCTTCGGCGCGCGCTCGACCTTCGGCGTGCGCGGCGTGCGGCTCTATGTCGACGGCATTCCAGCCACCCTGCCCGACGGCCAGGGCCAGACCTCGAACATCGACATCGGCTCGCTCGACCGCATCGAGATCCTGCGCGGTCCGTTCTCGGCGCTCTATGGCAACTCCTCGGGCGGCGTGCTGCAGGCCTTCACCGCTTCGGGCGAGGGCCGGCCGAAGCTGTCCTACTCGGCGGCGGGAGGCAGCAACGGCACCTGGCGCCAGTCGCTGCAGGCCAGCGGCTCGCAGGGCGCCATCGACTACCTGCTCGGCGCCAGCCGCTTCCAGACCGACGGCTGGCGCGAGCACAGCGCCGCGCGGCGCGACATCGCCAACGGCAAGCTCGGCATCGCGCTCGACAACGGCGACCGGCTCACGCTGGTCGTCAACAGCGTGCGCATCGATGCGCAGGACCCGCTGGGCCTCACGGCCGACCAGTACGCGCTGGCGCCACGGCTCGCGCCGCTGGCCGTGCAGTACGACACCCGCAAGACCGTCGAGCAGACGCAGGCCGGGCTGCTCTACGAGCGCCGCCTCAGCCAGACGCAGCAACTGCGCCTGATGGTCTACGGCGGCGAGCGCAAGACCACGCAGTACCAGTCGATCCCGCCCTCGGCGCAGCAGAACCCGCTGCATGCGGGTGGCGTGATCGACCTCACGCGCCAGTACGGCGGCCTCGACCTGCGCTGGACCGGCGCCTTCACCCTGGCGGATCGTCCGTTCGAACTGGTGGCGGGCCTGGGCTACGACAGCCTGCGCGAATGGCGCCGTGGCTACGAGAACTATCTCGGCAGCGGCGCGGCCCAGATCCTCGGCGTGCAGGGGCGGCTGCGGCGCTACGAGCGCAACGAGGTCTGGAACCTCGATCCCTATGCGCAGGCCAGCTGGCGCTTCGCCGAGCGCTGGACGCTCGAGGCCGGCCTGCGGCGCAGCAGCGTGCACTTCGATTCGGGCGACCGCTACATCGTCGGCAGCAACCGCGACGACAGCGGCAGCGCGCGCTATGCCAAGACCCTGCCCGTGGCCTCGCTGCGCTTCCAGGCCACGCGCGACATCGCGCTCTACGGCTCCATCGGCCGCGGCTTCGAGACGCCGACGCTCAACGAGCTGTCGTACCGCGCGGGCGGCGCGAGCGGGCTCAACTTCGCGCTGCGGCCCTCGGTCAATGACAGCCTCGAGCTCGGCGCCAAGGCGCGGCTCGGCGGCGGGCTGCTGACCGCGGCGCTGTTTCGCACCCGCACGCGCGACGAGATCGTGACCGACACCAACCTCGGCGGCCGCGCCACCTTCCAGAACGCGGGCCGCACGCGGCGCAACGGCTTCGAGCTGGCCTGGCAGCACGAGACCGAGAACCACTGGCGCACCCAGCTCGCCTACACCTGGCTCGATGCCACCTACCGCGATGCCTTCTGCTCGCCCTCGCCGTGCGCGGCCGCCAACACGGTGGCCGCGGGCAACCGCATTCCGGGCATCGCGCGGCAGTCGCTGTTCGCCTCATTGGGCTGGGTACCGCCCGAGGGCTGGCGCGCGGGCGTGGAGATGCGCGCGCTGGGCCGCATCCAGGCCAACGACCTCAACAGCGCGAGCGCGCCCGGCTACGCGGTCGCGGCCGCCTATGCCGGTTACCTCAAGAAGTGGGAGCGCTGGGAGTTCAACGCCTTCGCGCGCTTGGACAACCTGTTCGACCGGCGCTATGCCGGCTCGGTCATCGTCAACGAAGGCAATGCGCGCTATTTCGAGCCTGCGCCGGGCCGAAACTGGACGGTGGGCATGAGCGGTTCGTACCGCTTCTGAGCCTGCGGGCCGCCATGAAAAACGGCGGGCACTGCCCGCCGTCGCGATGGATGGTCGAGTGCCTCAGAAGGCCGCGGGCCGCCACTTCAGCAGCCGCTTCTCGAGCGAGCTCAGCAGGAAGTCGGCCGCCAGCGCGACCACCGCGAGCACGATCATCGCCGCGAACACGCCGCTGGCATTGAAGGCGCCCTGCGCGGTCGAGATCAGCAGGCCGATGCCTTCCTTGGCGCCGAGGAACTCGCCGACCACCGCGCCGACCAGCGCGAAGCCGAAGCTCACGTGCAGGCTCGCGAGGATCCAGGACATCGCCGAGGGGATCACCACCGCCATCGTGAGCTGACGCGGCGAGGCGCCGAGGATCTGCGCGTTCGCGATCATGTACTTGTCGGCTTCGCGCACGCCCTGGAAGGCATTGCCGAAGACCACGAAGAACACCATCACCACCGCGAGCGCCACCTTCGAGGCCATGCCCAGGCCGAGCGCGATCACGAAGATCGAGCCGAGCACCACGCGCGGGATCGAGTTGGCGATCTGGATGTAGAGGCTGAACACGTCCGACAGCAGCTTGTTGCGCCCGAGCACGATGCCGCAGATCACGCCGGCGATGGAGCCGATCAGGAAGCCGATCACCGTCTCCTCGAGCGTCACCGCGACCTGCATCCACAGCGACCCCTGGGCCGTGCCGTCGCGCATCCACTCCACGAGCTGGTCGTAGATCATGGTGGGCATCGAATAGAAGAAGGGGTCGATCCACTTCAGGCGCGCCGCGATCTCCCAGCCGCCGAGCGCGACCACCAGCACGACCAGCCGCAGCGCGATGATCATGCGGCGCCGGCCGCGGATGGCGGCCTGCGCGATCTCGGATTCGCGCGCGAGCGCGGCGTCGCTGAGGGCCGAGGGAAGTTGCGCGGCGGCAGGCGTGGTGGTGGTGGAAGTGCTCATGGCGGCGTGGGAGGGTGTGACAGCGTTGTTCATTGGATGACGACCTCTTCGCGCAGGTCGTTCCAGATGTGCTTGGACAGTTCGATGAACTGCGCGTCGTAGCGCACCTGCGCCATCACGCGCGGTCGCGGCAGGTCGATCTCGTAGACGCGCTTGAGCGTGGCGGGCCGCGCCGAGAGCACGAACACGCGGTCGGCCAGTGCGATCGCCTCCTCGAGGTCGTGCGTCACGAAGACCACGCTGCCGCCGTTGTTCGACCACAGCTGCAGCAGCTCGTCCTGCATCAGCGTGCGGGTCTGCATGTCGAGCGCGGAGAAGGGCTCGTCCATCAGCAGGATCTCGGGGTCGTTGATGAAGGTCTGGGCCAGCGCCACGCGCTTGCGCATGCCGCCCGAGAGCTGGTGCGGGTAGTGCTTGCCGAACTTGGCCAAGCCCACGCGGTGGATCCACTGCTGCGCCAGTTCCAGCGCTTCCTTCTTCGGCTTGCCGCGGAAGATCGGGCCGGCGGCCACGTTGTCCTCCACGCTGCGCCACGGGAACACCGCGTCGGCCTGGAACACGAAACCGATGCGCGGATCGACGCCGGTCACGGGCTGGCCCATCACGCGCACGTTGCCGACGGTGGGCTTGAGCAGCCCGGTGATCATGTTGAGCGTGGTCGACTTGCCGCAGCCCGTGGGCCCGACGATGGCGACGAACTCGCCGCGCGCCACCGACATGCTGAAGTTGCGCAGCGCGACAGTGGCGTTGCCGTCCTGCGAGATGAAGCGCAGCGACACGTCGTCGAAGTCGATCGCGGAGGTGGTCGCGACGTTGCCGCCGCCGGTGGGGGGAGTGCCGTGGCGCATGGTCATTTCGCCGCCGCGAGGTAGGCGTTGCTGTAGGTCTTCGACAGGTCGATGTTCTTGCTCTTCACGAGCGGCTTGTAGGTGGCCAGCACCTTGAGCACGGTCTCGGGGCCGCCCGCGGGCATCTTCGCGTCGGCCGTGAACATCGGCAGCGAGGCCTTGAGCGCCTGCACGTAGAGCGCCTTGTCGTTGCCGTAGTAGTCGCGCGGCACCTTCTCGGCGATCTCCTCGGCGCTGTGCGACTGGATGTACTGCATGGTGCGCGCGAAGGCACGCGCCAGCTTGCCGGCCTCGGCCTTGTGCGACTCGGCCCAGGTGTTCTGCACGTAGAGGCTGGCGGCCGGATAGAGGCCGCCGAGCGCCTTCACCGTGTCGGCCTCGGTGCGCAGGTCGACCAGCACCTGCGCATCGCCGCTCTTGACCATCTGCGACACCGTGGGCTCGGTCGTCATGCCGGCCTGGATGCGGTCCTGCTTCATCGCGGCGATGAAGGTGTTGCCCGCGCCCACGGGCAGCAGCGAGTAGTCCTTCGAGGCCACGCCCGCGCGGTCGGCGAGGTAGCGCGTGAGGAAGTCGGTCGACGAGCCCAGGCCCGTCACACCCAGGGTCTTGCCGCCCTTGGCGTCGGCCATGCTCTTGAAGCCGGCCGCGGCGGCCTTGGTGCTGACCAGCTCGACCTCGCCCGGCACCTTGCAGAAGACGGCGATCGCCTGGATCTCCTTGCCCTTGCTCTGCAGGTCGATGGTGTGGTCGTAGAAGCCGACCACGCCCTGCACGGCGCCGGCGATCAGCTGGTTCTCGGCGTCGACGCCCGCGGGCTGCGACTGCAGCTCGACGTTCAGGCCCTCGTCCTTGAAGTAGCCCAGCGCCTCGGTGAGCTTGGCCGGCAGGTAGATGATCTTGTTGATGCCGCCCACCATGATGGTGATGGGGGCGTCGGCGGCCTGGGCGAAAGGCGTGGCGAAGGCGGCGCAGAGGGCGGCGGCGAGCAGGGTGCGGCGGGTGGCGGACATGGGGTCGGGTGTCTCCGGTCGAGGTTGTTCGGTCGGGCCAGTCTAGGAATCGCCATCCTTCGGCCAGCTTTCAGCGCCGCGCGCGATTCCTCATGGTTATCCCTAGGCCCGTCCCCTGGCCGCCACCCTTCCTAGAATCCACGGCCACTCCCGCCGACCGCATGAAGCTGCTGCTGATCGAAGACAACCCGCAACTCGCGCACTGGCTCTCCAGCCTGCTGCGCGAACAGGACTTCGTGGTCGACCACGTCGCCAACGGCGAAGCCGCGGACCTGCAGCTGGCTCAGGCCGGCTACGACGTGGTGCTGCTCGACCTCAACATCCCGGGCCTGCCGGGCAAGGCCGTGCTGCGCCGGCTGCGCGAGCGCGGCGACACGGTGCCTGTGATCATCCTCACGGCCACCGCCTCGCTCGACCAGAAGGTGCTGTGCCTGGAGATCGGCGCCGACGACTACCTGGTGAAGCCCTTCGAGATCCGCGAGCTGGTGGCGCGCATCAAGGTGCTGGTGCGTCGGCAGATGCCGGGCAAGGCCAACGACATCGCCTGCGGCGACCTGCGCTACGACCTGCGCACGCGCCAGTTCGCGCTGGCCGGCGAGGAACTCGCGCTGCCGCCGCGCGAGCGCACGCTGCTCGAAACGCTGATGCTCAAGGCCGGCAGCACGGTGTCGAAGCAGGCGCTGATCGACGCCATCTTCGGCCTCGACGACGAGCCCAGCGCGGACGCGGTGGACATCTACATCCATCGCCTGCGCAAGAAGCTCGAGGCCAGCCAGGCGACGATCATCACGCTGCGCGGCGTGGGCTACCTGCTGCGCACGCGCCAGGAAGAATGAAGAAGCGCTCCAGCCTGCGCCTGCGCCTCGCGCTGTGGCTGCTGCTGCCGCTGTCGCTGTTCGTCGCGCTGTGCGGCTGGCTCAACTGGCGCAACGCCGCCGGCGTGGCCGACTACGTGCAGGACCACGACCTGCTGTCCTCGGCCAAGGTGCTGTCGGACCGGCTGATCTGGGAGGACGACGACGTGCAGGCCAGCGTGCCGCCGTCGGCGCTGAGCCTGTTCGTCTCGCCCGAGCACGACCGCGTGTTCCTCAGCGTGACGGGCGCCAACGGCGAGGTGCTGGCCGGCTCGGCCGACTTCCCGTTGCCCGCGCGGCGCAAGCCCGAGGGCGTCGACCGCGCCCAGTGGTACGACACGGAATTCGCGGGCCTGCCGCTGCGCGCGGTCGTCACCACGCGCTCGATGTACGAGGTCGGCGGCGCGCGCGACATCACCATCGCCGTCGGCAAGACCGAGCGCAGCCGCGACCACATGCTGCGCACGCTGTGGTGGCCGTCGATGGAGTACCTGCTGATCGCGCTGGCGCTGGCCATCGCGCTCGCCGTGGCGGCGTTGACGCTGGAGCTGCGGCCCATCGTGCGGCTGAGCCAGCAGCTCGCGCAGCGCGACCCGCTGCATCTGGACCTGGTGGTGGATCCCGGCGCGCTGCACTCCGAGCTGCGGCCGGTGGCCGACACCATCAACCGCTTCGTCGCGCAACTGCGCGCGCACTCGGAGGCGCAGCGGCGCTTCATCGCCGACGCGGCGCACCAGCTGCGCACGCCGCTGGCGATGCAGGCCTCGCAGATCGAGTACGCGCGCTACACGCGCCAGCACCGCGGCGAGTGGGACACGCGCCGGGCCGACATGGATGCGATGTGGCTCGCGATGCAGACCAGCAACCGGCGGCTGGTCGACGTCACCAACAAGCTGCTGCTGCTCGCGCAGGCCGAGCACGGCGATGCGCACACGCGGCTCGAGCGGGTCGACCTGGCTGCGGTGGCGCTGCGCTGCGTGGAACAGCTCGCGGCGCTGGCGGACCGGCGCCGCATCGACCTGGGATTGGAGGCGACTGGCACGGCGTTCGTGCGGGCGCAGCCGGCGCTGCTCGATGCGCTGGTCACCAACCTGCTCGACAACGCACTGCGCTACACGCAGGAGGGCGGCCGGGTGACGCTGGGCGTGGGAGTCGACGAGGCCGCGGACGCGGTCCTGCTGAGCGTGGAGGACAACGGCCCCGGCATTCCCGCCGAGGCGCGCGAGCGCGTGTTCGAGCGCTTCTACCGGGTGGCGCAGGACAGCGAGGGAACGGGGCTGGGGCTGGCGATCGTGCGCGAGATCGCGCGGGCCTTCGAAGCCGAGGTGGACCTGGCGGCCAACCCGCGCGAGGCGAGCGGGCTGCTGGTCACGGTGCGGTTTCCGCCAGCGGGGCCGGCGGAGAACGCGGGGTAGGCCGGGGTAGGCCTTAGAGGCCGGCGGCAGCGCGCAGGGCCGCGGCCTGCGTGGTCGCTTCCCAGGTGAACTCGGGCTCCTCGCGGCCGAAGTGGCCGTAGGCGGCGGTCTTCTGGTAGATCGGGCGCAGCAGGTCGAGCATCTGGATGATGCCCTTCGGACGCAGGTCGAAGTGCTCGCGCACGAGCTCGGCGATCTTCTCGTCGGGGATCACGCCGGTGCCTTCGGTGTAGACCGTGATGTTCATCGGCTGGGCCACGCCGATGGCGTAGGCCACCTGGATCTGGCACTGGCGCGCCAGGCCGGCGGCCACGATGTTCTTGGCCACGTAGCGCGCGGCATAGGCGGCCGAGCGGTCGACCTTCGACGGGTCCTTGCCCGAGAACGCGCCGCCGCCGTGCGGGCAGGCGCCGCCGTAGGTGTCGACGATGATCTTGCGGCCGGTGAGGCCGCAGTCGCCCTGCGGGCCGCCGATGACGAAGCGGCCGGTCGGGTTGATCAGGTAGCGCGTGTTCTGCAGCCATTCCTTGGGCAGCACGGGCTTGATGATCTCCTCGATGATGGCTTCGTTGAACGAGGCCTTCATCTTGGTCGGCGTCTCGCTCTGGTCGGGGCTGTGCTGGGTCGAGAGCACCACGGTGTCGATGCTGTGCGGCTTGCCGTCGACGTAGCGCATCGTCACCTGGCTCTTGGCGTCGGGACGCAGGAAGGGCAGGCGGCCGTCCTTGCGCAGTTGCGCCTGGCGCTCGACCAGGCGGTGCGCGTAGTAGATCGGCGCGGGCATCAGCTCGGGCGTTTCGTCGCAGGCGTAGCCGAACATCAGGCCCTGGTCGCCGGCGCCGGTGTTCAGGTGGTCGTCCGATGCGTGGTCGACGCCCTGGGCGATGTCGTTGGACTGCTTGTCGTAGCAGACCATGACCGCGCAGCCCTTGTAGTCGATGCCGTAGTCGGTGTTGTCGTAGCCGATGCGCTTGATGGTGTCGCGCGCGACCTGGATGTAGTCGACGTGCGCGTTGGTCGTGATTTCGCCGGCGAGCACCACGAGGCCGGTGTTGGTCAGGGTCTCGGCGGCCACGCGGCTGCGCGGGTCCTGCTCGAAGATCGCGTCCAGGATGGCGTCCGAGATCTGGTCGGCCACCTTGTCGGGGTGGCCTTCGGAGACGGATTCGGAAGTGAAGAGGAAGTCGTTCGCCATTTGTTCAAAGCTCCTTGAAGTGGTTTGGCGCGTTGCCAACTCTGCGGAGCCCTGGCGAACGCTTTAGCAGATTGCCGATGAGCCATCGGCGGGCACAATCGCCATGCGGCGCCCGTGCTTGTCGCCCTGCAAGTTGTTCCGTAACTCGGCGACAATTTCGATTCTATTCGAGCCGCGCCAAACCGTGCGCGCGCGTCCTTGACCCCATTCCCGACCTGTCCATGATCGCTCTCTTCCGATTGCTTGCCCGCGTACCGATGCCCGTGATGCATTGGTTCGGCGCCGGGCTCGGATGGCTGGTCTGGGCCCTGGCACCCGACTACCGGAGGCGCTTCCGGGCCAATGCCCACAGCGCCGGCTTCGGCCCCGATGCCTACCGCCCGGCCATCGCCGCGGCCGGCAAGATGGCCTCCGAACTGCCCTGGCTCTGGCTGCGCCCCCATGGCGAGACGGTGCTGCCGCGCGTGCTGCGCTGGGAGGGCGTGGAAGCCTTCGAGGCCGCGCTGCAGGCGAAGAAGGGCGTGATCCTGGTCGCGCCCCACCTGGGCAGCTGGGAGATGTGCGGCCAGGCGATCGGCGAGCGTTTCCATGAACGCTATGGCCCGATCACCGCGCTGTTCCGTCCCGCGCGCAAGAAGTGGATGGCCGCGCTGATCGCCGCCGGCTCGCGCGACCGGCCCGGGCTGCAGACCCTGCCGACCAGCATCACCGGCGTGCGCGGCCTGATGCGCACGCTGCGCAACGGCGGCTACACCGGCATCCTGCCCGACCAGGTGCCGCCGCTGGGGCAGGGCGTGTGGGCGCCGTTCCTGGGCCGGCCCGCCTACACCATGAGCCTGCTGCCGCGGCTCGCGCAGCAGACCGGCGCGGCCTGCTTCCTCAGCGTCTGCGAACGGCTGCCGCGCGGCGCGGGCTACGTGATCCGCTTCGAGCCGATCGTGGGCACCGCGCTGACCGATCCCAAGGCCACGCTCGAGGACGCGGCGGCCGCGATGAACGAGGCCATCGGCCGGCTGATCCGCAGCCTGCCGGGCCAGTACGTGTGGGACTACGCGCGCTACAAGGAGCCGCGCGGCGACGCGCCCGTGGTGGCCGAGGCCGGGGGGGCTGCACGATGAGTCTGGGTTCCCGTCTGGGCATCGGTTTCATGCGCGTGATCGCGCCGCTGCCGCTGCCGCTGGTGCGCGGCTTCGGCGCCTTCCTGGGCCGCGTGCTGCACACGATCGCGCTGCCGCGCCGGCGCGTGGTCGACACCAACCTCGCGGTCTGCTTCCCCGAGAAGTCCGAGGCCGAGCGGCGCGCGATTGCGAAGGAGAGCTTCGTCTACGTGGCGCAATCGTGGCTCGACCGCAGCTGGCTCTGGCATGCGCCCGAGAAGGTGGTGGCGAGCCGGCTGAAGATCGTGGGCGCGGCCGCGGAGATCCGCGAGATCGCCGAGGGCAGCGAGCCGATGATCCTGTTCGCGCCGCACTTCTACGGCCTCGACGCCGCGGCCACCGCGCTCACGATGCACACGGCGCGGCCTTCGGCCACCATCTACACGACCCAGCGCGATCCGATGGTCGATGCCTGGATCCGCGAGGGCCGCACGCGCTTCGGCGACGTGGCGGCGCTCAACCGGGTCGACGGCATCAAGCCGGTGCTCTCGGGGCTGCGCAAGGGCGGGCTGCTCTATCTGCTGCCCGACATGGACTTCGGCCGCGACCAGACCATCTTCGTGCCCTTCTACGGCGTGCAGGCGGCCACGGTGCCCTCGCTCTCGCGCTTCGCGCGGCTGGGCAAGGCGAAGGTGGTGCCGATCGTCGCGAAGCTCACGCGCGGGGGCTACGAGATCGAGGTGCTCGAGACCTGGCGCAACTTCCCGACCGACGACGTCGAGGCCGACACCGCGCTGATGAACACGCGGCTGCAGGGCTACATCGATCCGATGCCGGCCCAGTACTACTGGGTGCACCGGCGCTTCAAGACGCGCCCCGAGGGAGATCCTCCTATTTATTGAGGAAGGCCTCGATCTCGCTCGCCACGAGCCGCGGCTGCTCGTGCACGATCCAGTGGGTGGCGTTCGGCACCTTCTTGACCACGAGGTCGGGCACGTACTCGTCGAGCCCTTCGAGCAGGCCCGGCAGCAGCGCGGCGTCGTCGAGCGCCCAGAACACGAAGGTCGGCACGTTGACCACCAGCCGCTCGTGCGGCAGCACCGGGATGCCGTCGATGGTCTGGCCCGGCAGCGGCGGCTTCATCGGCGTCACGCGGTAGAGGTTGCAGGCACCCGTGAGGCCCGCGCTCCAGACCTCGCGGTACTGCTGCTTCACTTCCTCGGTGAGCCAGCCGAAGCCGTCGGGGCCGGCCTTCATCAGCAGGAAGAAGGGCCACATGCGCTTGAAGTCGTCGGCCGCGAGCAGGGCCTCGGCATCGGGCCGCGCGAGGAAGTTCATGTAGGCGCTGGCCTGCTGCTGCGCCGCGCTGTTGCGCAGCTCGCGCGTGAAGGTGCCGGGGTGCGGCGAGTTGATGATCACCAGCTTGCCGACCTGCTGCGGGAACGCGTTGGCATAGCCCCAGCCGAAGGCGCCGCCCCAGTCGTGCGCGACCAGCGCGGCCATCGTGCCGTCCTTGCTCTCGGTGGCCACCAGCTGCTGGATGTCCTGGATCAGCAGCTGCGCCTTGTACTCGGCCACCTCGGTGGGCGCGCTCGACTTCTCGAAGCCGCGCAGGTTGGGCGCCACGCAGCGGTAGCCGCCATGCGCGGGATCGGCGAAGTAGGCGAGCAGTTCGTCCCAGATGAACGCGGCCTCGGGAAAGCCGTGCAGGAACACCATCAGCGGGCGGCCGGGCTCGCCGGCGGCGCGGCAGCTCAGGGTGATGCCGTTGGGCAGGCTGCGTTGGAAGGTCTCGATCATGCGTCTTGTCTCCTCTTGGTTGCTATCTTTTCGATAGTGAGTTCGGCAGATGGGACGGCCGCTGCAGCCGGTCGTGCTCAGGATTCCTCGGGCGGCTCCGCGGCGGGCCCGCCGGTGTCCTCGTCGGGCTGGGCCGAGGCATCGTCCGTGTGGACCCAGCGCGACAGCAGTTCGGCCGCCTCGCCCACGCCCTGTTTCTTCAGTGCCGAGAACAGTTTGACCTCGCCGCCGCCGGCCTGCAGTCGCACGATGGACAGCACCTTCGCGCCCTCGGAGCGCGTGAGCTTGTCGGACTTGGTCAGCAGCACCAGGAACTTGAGGCCCTGCTCGACGCGCGGGCGGATCACCTCGAGCAGGATCTCGTCGAGCTCGGTCAGGCCGTGGCGCGGATCGCACATCAGCACCACGCCGCGCAGGTTCTCGCGCGTCATCAGGTAGTTGCCCATCACGCGCTGCCAGCGCAGCTTGGCCTCGCGCGGCACGGCCGCATAGCCGTAGCCGGGCAGGTCGGCGAGCACCGCGTCGTCGACCTTCTGCCGGCCGATGCCGAACAGGTTGATGTGCTGCGTGCGGCCCGGCGTCTTCGAGGCGAAGGCCAGCCGCGTCTGCTGCGTGAGCGTGTTGATGGCGGTGGACTTGCCGGCGTTGGAGCGGCCGACGAAGGCGATCTCGGGCAGGGCGAAGGGCGGCAGGTGCTCGAGCTGCGGAGCGCTGGTCAGGAAGTGCGCGGTGTGCAGCCAGCCCAGCGCGGCACGTTCGCGTTCGGCGGTCTCGGGGTCTTTGGCGGGGGCCGCGCGGGAAGGAAATGCGGTGCTCTTGCGCGACGGCGTGGTCATCAATGGGCTTTCGGAACGGGGCGCCATTGTAGAATCGCGGGGTTTTGCGCCAATAAATTCGAGCCCCCGATATGAAGTTGTTTGCCAATTTTCTGCTTGCGGCCCTCGTGGGGATCGCTGGTACCGCAGTCAGCACTGGTGCTTTTGCCGAGGAGACGGCAGCCGCACCGACCACACCGGTCAAGGCCAAGCCCGACCCGGCCAAGGGCGACACCATCTTCAATGCCACCCCGGCCAACAGCCAGAGCTGCGCCTCCTGCCACAACGCGGACGGCAACTCGGCGATCCCGGCCAATCCCAAGCTGGCGCAGCAGCACCCCGAATACATCCTCAAGCAGCTCGAGGACTTCAAGTCCGGCAAGCGCAAGAGCGCGATCATGAAGCCGCTGGCCTCGGCGCTGTCCGAGGAAGACATGCGCAACATCGCCTGGTTCGTCGGCTCGAAGAAGGTCAAGCCCGGCTTCTCGAAGGACAAGGACACGATCGCCCTGGGCGAGCGGATCTACCGCGGCGGCATCGCCGACCGCCAGGTCCCGGCCTGCGCCGGCTGCCACAGCCCGAACGGCGCCGGCATGCCCGCGCAGTACCCGCGCCTGGGCGGCCAGCACGCCGACTACACGGCGGCACAGCTCACGGCCTTCCGCGGCGACGGCACCACGGTGCGCGCCAACAACGCCGTGATGACCGGCGTGGCCGCCAAGCTCAACGACCGCGAAATCAAGGCCGTGGCCGACTACATCGCCGGTCTGCGTTGATCCCGCACGCGCGAGCGTGAACTAACCGCCGACAACAACCCCAAAAGAGGGCGGGCCGATCCAGAAGGATGGCCCGCCCTTTTGCGTTTCGCTTCTTCCGGACGCCTTTTCTTCTCTCTTCTCTAGCAATCGATGTCAGTCTCCACTCACGGCCTTCGCGTCCATCGCGGCCCGCAAGCGGTTCGCGCGGCGGTGGAACTGCTGTCGTCGATGCGCTTCGCGATCGCGCTGCTCACGATCATCTGCATCGCCTCGATCATCGGCACGGTGCTCAAGCAGCACGAGCCGATCAACAACTACATCAACCAGTTCGGGCCGTTCTGGGCCGAGGTGTTCCGCGCCGCGCGGCTCGACTCGATCTACAGCGCCTGGTGGTTCCTGCTGATCCTGCTGTTCCTGGTGATCAGCACCACGCTGTGCATCGTGCGCAACACGCCTCGCATCGTGGTCGAGCTGCGCACCTTCAAGGAAGACATCCGCACCCAGAGCCTCAAGGCCTTCGGCCAACGCGCGCAGACGCAGCTCGGCGAAACGCCCGACATGGCGGCCAACCGCATCGGCCAGCTGCTCGTGAGCGGTGGCTGGAAGGTCAAGCTGCAGCAGCGCGAGGCCACCGGCGACGGCAAGACGCCGGCCGGCTGGATGGTCGCCGCGCGTGCCGGCGGCGCGCACAAGCTCGGCTACATCGCGGCGCACAGCGCCATCGTGCTGGTGTGCATCGGCGGCCTGCTCGACGGCGACCTGGTGGTGCGCGCGCAGACCTGGTTCAACGGCAAGAGCGTGTTCACTGGCGGCGGCATGATCGCCGACGTGCCGCCGCAGCACCGGCTGTCGGCCAGCAATCCGACCTTCCGCGGCAACATCCTGGTGCCCGAGGGCGGGCAGGGCAGCGTGGCCATCCTCAACCAGGCCGACGGCGTGCTGCTGCAGGAGCTGCCGTTCTCGATCGAGCTCAAGAAGTTCATCGTCGACTACTACTCGACCGGCATGCCCAAGCTGTTCGCGAGCGAGGTGGTGCTGCACGACCGCGAGACCGGCGCGCAGGTGCCCGCGCGCATCGAGGTCAACCATCCGGCCAGCTACAAGGGCGTGGAGATCTACCAGTCGAGCTTCGACGATGGTGGCTCGACGGTGAAGCTCAAGGCGGTGCCGATGGCGGCCGCGGCCAAGCCCTTCGAGGTCGAGGGCGTGATCGGCGGCCCGAGCAGCGAGATCACCAACGGCAAGGAGAAGCTCACGCTGGAGTTCGCCGCGCTGCGCGTGATCAACGTCGAGAACTTCGCCGACGGCGGCGCCATGGGCAGCGGTGCCGACGTGCGCAAGGTCGACCTGCGCCACGACATCGAGTCGCGCCTGGGCGCGGCCAACAAGACCAACAAGCCCAAGGTGCTGCGCAACATCGGCCCGAGCATCGGCTACAAGCTGCGCGACGCGGCCGGCCAGGCGCGCGAGTACCAGAACTACATGGTGCCGGTCGACACCGGCGACGGCCAGCCGGTGTTCCTGCTGGGCATGCGCGAGAAGCCCGAGGAGCCGTTCCGCTACCTGCGCGTGCCGGCCGACGAGCAGGGCTCGATGGACGGTTTCGTGCGCATGCGCGCCACGCTCGAGGACCCGGCGATGCGCGCGCGGGCCATCGAGCGCTACATCGCCAAGGCCAGCGATCCGCAGCGCCCCGAGATGGCCGACCAGCTGCGAGTGTCGGCCACGCGCGCGCTGGCGCTGTTCGCGGGCAGCGAGCCCGCGCGCGCCGATGCCGCCGCCTCCGCGGGCGGCTGGCAGGCGATCGCCGAATTCATGGAGAGCAACGTGCCCGAGGCCGAACGCGAGCGCGCGGGCGCGGTGCTGGTGCGCATCCTCAACGACGTGCTGTACGAGGTGCTGAACCTCAGCCGCGAAGGCGCGGGCCTCGCGGCCCTGCCCGGCGACGAGAAGTCGCAGGCCTTCCTCACGCAGGCGGTGATCGCGCTGAGCGACGCCCACTTCTATCCGGCCCCGGTCGCGATGATGATGACCGACTTCACCCAGGTGCAGGCCAGCGTGTTCCAGGTGGCGCGCGCCCCTGGCAAGAACGTCGTCTATCTGGGCTGTCTGTTGCTGATCGTCGGGATTTTTGCCATGCTGTACGTGCGCGAGCGTCGGCTCTGGGTGTGGCTGACACCCGCCGGCGCCCCCGGAGACAACACCACCGAGACCGCCGCGACGATGGCGTTCTCGGTCAATCGCAAGACCATCGACAGCGATCGGGAGTTCGAGCATCTGAAGCACAAGCTGCTCGCCCTGAAGAAAGAAGAGCCAGCCTCACCATGAACACCACCACCCTCACGCTCAACGAAAGCTGGCTCTCGCGGCGCAACCTGTTCGACTGGGTGTTCGCGGCGCTGGTGCTCGCGGGCGGCCTGTTCGCCTTCGCGCGCCATGCGGGCTCGATGGACTCCTACGAGAAGCCGATCCTGGTGGGCGCGCTGATCTGCGTGATCGCCATGGGCTGGTTCTGGCGCCCGCTGCGGGTGCTGGCGATCGTGGTCGCGGCAGCCTCGCTGCTGGCCATCGCGTCCTACCAGGGCGACCTGGCGCGCGCCGACACCGTGTTCTGGCTCAAGTACTTCCTCTCGAGCCAGTCGGCCATCCTCTGGATGAGCGTGCTGTTCTTCATGAGCACGCTGTTCTACTGGCTGGGCTTCTTCGGCGGCAAGCAGGGCGATGCGCTCGAGGCGATCGGTTCGCGGCTGGCCTGGGCCGCCATCACCATGGCGCTGATCGGCACCATGGTGCGCTGGTACGAAAGCCACCAGCTCGGCCCCGACATCGGCCACATCCCGGTGAGCAACCTCTACGAGGTGTTCGTGCTGTTCTGCTGGCTCACGGCCGCGTTCTATCTCTATTACGAAGAGCACTACCGCACGCGCGCGCTCGGCGCCTTCGTGATGCTGGTGGTGAGCGCGGCGGTCGGCTTCCTGCTCTGGTACACGCTGGTGCGCCAGGCGCACGAGATCCAGCCGCTGGTGCCCGCGCTGCAGAGCTGGTGGATGAAGCTGCATGTGCCCGCCAACTTCATCGGCTACGGCACCTTCTCGCTCGCGGCCATGGTGGCCTTCGCCTACCTCGTGAAGGAACAGGCGAGCGAGACCCGCTGGTACAAGCTCACGCCGATCTGGCTGCTGGGCATGGCGCTGTGCTTCGTGCCGGTGGCGTTCCGCCAGCGCGTGCAGGAGGCCGGCGGCAGCTACTGGGTGGCCTATGCGGCGATCTCGGCGCTGATCGCGGCCGGCATCCTGCTGGGGCGCAAGCGCATCGCGGCGCGCCTGCCGGCCAACGAGGTCCTCGACGACGTCATGTACAAGTCGATCGCGGTCGGCTTCGCCTTCTTCACCATCGCCACCGTGCTGGGCGCGCTGTGGGCCGCCGATGCCTGGGGCGGCTACTGGAGCTGGGACCCGAAGGAGACCTGGGCGCTGATCGTCTGGCTCAACTACGCGGCCTGGCTGCACATGCGCCTGGTCAAGGGCCTGCGCGGTACCGTGGCGGCCTGGTGGGCACTCGCGGGGCTGGCGGTCACGACCTTCGCCTTCCTCGGCGTCAACATGTTCCTGAGCGGCCTGCACAGCTACGGCACGCTGTAGGCGCGCGCCGGCCGCCTTTCGCGAAGAATTGAAACCGCACGCCCCGCGTGCGCGTAACCGAATCGGGGGTAGCCACGAACTACCTTCCGAGTACAACGATTCCAGCGAAAGGCCCGTCATGTCGTTCCATTCCCGTCCGTCGCGCCGCAGCTCCAGCGGTTTCATCCATCCGCTGTCCAGCGAGATCACGCCGCGCGCCCTCTACGAAGGCCGGCGCGACCTGCTCAAGCTGATGGCCGGCGGTGCCGCCGGTGCCGCGCTGGCCTCCTTCGCGGGGCGCGAGGCGCTGGCCCAGACGGCGCGGCCGAACAAGCTGGAAGCGTTGCCGGGCGCGAAGTCCGCGGTGCCCGGCGCCCAGACGATGGAAAAGCTCACTGACTACAAGGACGCCACGAGCTACAACAACTACTACGAGTTCGGCACCGACAAGGGCGATCCGGTCAAGAACGCCGGCACGCTCAAGACCCGGCCCTGGACCGTCGAGGTCGAGGGGCTGGTGAAGAAGCCCGGCAAGTACGCGATCGAGGACCTGCTCAAGCTCAGCGCGCAGGAAGAGCGCATCTACCGGCTGCGCTGCGTCGAGGGCTGGTCGATGGTGATCCCGTGGGTCGGCTATTCGCTGGCCGAGCTCATCAAGAAGGTCGAGCCGCAGGGCAACGCCAAGTTCATCGAGTTCGTGACCCTGGCCGATCCCAAGACCATGCCCTTCGTCGGCTCGCGCGTGCTCGACTGGCCCTACACCGAGGGCCTGCGCATGGACGAGGCGATGCATCCGCTCACGCTGCTGGCCTTCGGCATGTACGGCGAGGTGCTGCCGAACCAGAACGGCGCGCCCGTGCGGCTCGTGGTGCCATGGAAGTACGGCTTCAAGTCGGCCAAGTCGATCGTGAAGATCCGCTTCGTCGAGAAGGAGCCGAGCACCGCCTGGAACAAGGCGGCGGCGCAGGAGTACGGCTTCTATTCGAACGTGAACCCGAACGTCGACCATCCGCGCTGGAGCCAGGCGACCGAGCGCCGCATCGGCGACGGCGGCGGCCTGTTCGCCAAGCGCAACAAGACGCTGCTGTTCAACGGCTACGAAGCGCAGGTCGGCCAGCTCTATGCGGGCATGGACCTGAAGAAGAACTACTGAGGCGGGCGCGCGCCCCTGCCTCCGACAGGGGCGCGACCCGAACGCCATGAACAAGCTGCTGCTGCATCCCGCCGCCAAGCCCTTCGTCTTCCTGCTGTGCCTGCTGCCGTTCGCGTGGCTGGCCTACGGCGTGGTGGTCGATCAGCTGGGGCCCAATCCCCAGGAGTACCTGATCCGCGCGACCGGCGACTGGACCTTGCGCTTCCTGTGCATCGTGCTGGCGGTCACGCCGCTGCGCGTGACGACGAAGTGGAACGGCCTGGCGCGCTTTCGGCGCATGCTGGGCCTGTATGCCTACTTCTACGTGGTGCTGCACCTGCTGTGCTACGCGTGGTTCGACATGGGGCTCGACTGGGGCGAGATCGCGAAGGACATCGCGAAACGGCCGTTCATCCTGGTCGGCTTCTCGGCCTTCGTGCTGCTGACGCCGCTGGCGCTGACCTCGTTCAACCGCGCGATCAAGGCCATGGGCGCGAAGCGCTGGCAGCTGCTGCACAAGCTGGTCTACCTGATCGCGGGGCTCGGGCTGTTGCACTTCTTCTGGATGCGCGCAGGCAAGAACAACTTCGCCGAGGTGTTCGTCTACGCGGCGATCATCGGCGCGCTGCTGGCGTGGCGGCTCTGGCGATGGATGGGCGCCCGCAAGGCGGGCGTACCGGCGGCCCGGGCCGGCACGCGGGCGCGGCCGTCGAATTAGCCGCGACCCCGTTCAACCCTTGGCGGCCTGCAGCTCGGCCTGCAGCTGGTCCTCGATGGTTTCGCGCCGGCGGATCAGCGTAGCCGCCGCGCCGCTCACGAGCACCTCGGCCGCGCGTGCGCGCGTGTTGTAGTTGCTCGCCATGCTCATGCAGTAGGCACCGGCCGAGAGCACGCCCAACAGGTCGCCGGCCACCACGTTGAGTTCTCGGTCGCGGCCGATCCAGTCGCCGCTCTCGCAGACCGGGCCCACCACGTCGTAGCTGGTGGCCGTGCCGGCGCGCTCGCGCACCGGCACGATGCGATGGAAGGCCTGGTACATCGCAGGACGCGGCAGGTCGTTCATGGCCGCATCGACGATGCAGAAGTTCTTGTCCTCGCCGGGCTTGGTGTAGAGCACCTCGGTCAGGCACACGCCGGCATTGCCGACCAGCGAGCGGCCCGGCTCGATGACCAGCTTGCGCTGGCCGAAGCCGCGCGCGTCGAGCCGCGCGAGCAGCTGCTGCCACAGCGCATCGGCCTGCGGTGGCGTCTCGCCGTTGTAGTCGATGCCCAGGCCGCCGCCGAAGTCCAGGTGATGGATGGGAATGCCCGCGGCCTCGATCGCCACCACGAGGTCGAGCACGCGCTCGAAGGCGTCGAAGTACGGCGAGGCCTCCGTGATCTGCGAGCCGATGTGGCAGTCGATGCCGACCACCTCGAGGCCCGGCAGGCTGGCCGCGTGGCGGTAGGCCTGCACCGCGCGGTCGTGCGCGATGCCGAACTTGTTGCCCTTGAGGCCGGTGGAGATGTAGGGGTGCGTCTTGGGGTCGACGTTGGGATTGATGCGGATGCTGATCGGCGCGCGCGCCTTCTCGGCCAGCGCCACCTCGTTGAGCACGTCGAGCTCGGCCTCGCTCTCGACGTTGAAGCAGGCGATGCCGGCCGCGAGCGCCTGGCGCATCTCGGCGCGGGTCTTGCCGACGCCCGAGAAGATGATCTTCTTCGGATCGGCGCCGACCGCGAGCACGCGCGCCAGTTCGCCGCCCGAGACGATGTCGAAGCCGCAACCGGCCTCGGCGAACACGCGCAGCACGCCGAGCGAGGAGTTGGCCTTCATCGCATAGCAGACCAGTGCATCGCGGCCTTCGAAGCCGCGCTGGTAGGCCGCCAGGGCGTCGAGCATCCACTGCTTCGAGTAGACGAACAGCGGCGTGCCGTGCTCGCGCGCGAGCGCGTCGAGCGACACGCCTTCGACCTGGAGCGCGCCGTCGCGCTGCGCGATATGGGGATGGCCGGGCAGGGGAAGGGTGCTCATCGGGCGGCTCCGCTGCTGGCGGTGGCGGGCTTCGGCGCGGCCTGGCCGGCGCCGGAAGAGGGGGTGGCATCGCTGTTGCCGCCGGGCATGCTGGGCGTCAGCAGATCGGGCAGCGTGGCGCGCTGCGAGGCGGCCGGATCGGTCGGCAGGTAGAGGGCGCCGCGCTGTCCGCAGGCGGCCAGGCCGAGGGTGGCGGCGGCGAGGCAGACCATGAGCGCAGTGCGGCCGCGGGCGCTCACTAGAATTTGGTGGACATTCAACATAACGAAATTGTAATGACGGACTCCGAATACATGGACCGCGCCGAAGCCGCGCTGGCGGCGATCGAGCAAAGCTGCGACCGCCTCAACGACGCCACGGACGCCGACATCGACAACCAGCGCGTGGGCGGCATGATCACGATTTCGTTTCCCAACGGCAGCCAGCTGATCGTGAACCTGCAGAAGCCGCTGCAGGAGATCTGGCTCGCTGCGCGCTCGGGCGGCTACCACTACCGCTTCGACGGCCAGGCCTGGATCGACACCAAGAGCGCGGAAGAGTTCTTCGGCAACCTGTCGCGCGAGGCCACCCTGCAGGCCGGGCAGCCGCTGAGCTTCACCGCGGGCTGAGGCCCGCGACTCGGCCGGCGCGGCATCAGTTGCGGAACAGGTCGAGGATGCGGCTGCGCTCCTCGGGCGGTGCCGGCGGGCTCACCGGCGCGCCGCTCAGCGATTCGGCCGGCGCCGCCGGCGTCGTATCGACACCCAGGCTGGCCACGCCGCGGCCCGGCGCGTAGTCGTCGTAGTACCACTCGCCGCCCACGTTCACCACGCCGGAAGGCGGCGCGGTCGAGAGGTCGGTGACCGGCGCGCCCTTGATGGCGGTTTCCATGAAGTTGATCCAGATCGGCAGGCTCAGGCCGCCGCCGGTCTCGCGGTCGCCGAGGTTGCGCGGCGTGTCGTAGCCGATCCACGAGATCGCGGTCATGGTGGGCTGGAAGCCCGCGAACCAGGCGTCGAGCGAATCGTTGGTGGTGCCGGTCTTGCCGTAGAGGTCGGGCCGCTTGAGCATCGCCTGGGCCTTGGCCGCGGTGCCGGCGCGCGCCACCGACTGCAGCAGGCTGTCCATGATGAAGGCGTTGCGCTGCGGAATGGCGCGCAGCGCCTCGTTGAGCAGCGGCGGCTGCTTGTCGACCAGCAGCTTGTCCTTGTGGTCGGTGATGCGCGTCACGAGGTAGGGGTTGACGCGGTAGCCGCCGTTGGCGAACACCGAGTAGCCCACCGCCATCTGCATCGGCGTGACCGAGCCCGCGCCGAGCGCCATCGGCAGGTAGGCCGGATGCTTCTCGCGCTCGAAGCCGAAGTTGGTGATCCAGTCCTGCGCGTAGCGCGTGCCGATCGACTGCAGGATGCGGATCGAGACCAGGTTCTTCGACTTCATCAGCGCGGTGCGCATCGACATCGGACCGTCGTAGCCGCCGCCGTAGTTCTTGGGCTCCCAGGGCTGGCCGCCGGTGGTGCCGGCATCGAAGAACAGCGGGCCGTCGTTGATCACGGTGGCGGGCGTGAAGCCTTTCTCGAGCGCGGCCGAGTAGATGAAGGGCTTGAAGCTCGAGCCCGGCTGGCGCCAGGCCTGCGTGACGTGGTTGAACTTGTTCTTGCCGAAGTCGAAGCCGCCGACCAGCGCCTTGATCGCGCCGTCGCGCGGGTCCATGGCGACGAAGGCGCCTTCGACCTCGGGCAGCTGGGTGATCTCCCAGGTGTTCTTGGGCGTCCTGACCACGCGGATCACCGCGCCGCGGCGGATCTTGATGTTGGGCGGTGCCTTGTCGGAAAGGCCCGATTGCGCGGGCTTGAGGCCTTCGCCCGTGATCTGCACCGCGTCGCCGTTGCCGCGCACCGCGTCGATCTGCTTGGCCGTGGCCTTGAGCACCACGGCGGCCATCACGTCGCCGTTGTCGGGATGGTCGCTGAGCGCGTCGTCGACGGCTTCGTCGAGATCCTTGGCGTCGTTCGGCAGCTCGACGAACTTCTCGGGGCCGCGGTAGATCTGGCGGCGTTCGTAATCCATGATGCCCTTGCGCAGCGCCTTGTAGGCAGCGGCCTGATCGGCCGCCACCAGCGAGGTGTAGACCTTGAGGCCGCGCGTGTAGGTGCTGTCGCCGTACTGCGCATACATCAGCTGACGCACGGTCTCGGCCACGTACTCAGCATGCAGCCGGTTCGGATCGGCGGCATCGCGCAGGTGCAGTTCTTCCTTCTTGGCGGCCGCGGCCTGCTCGGCGGTGATGAAGCCGGCGTCCTGCATGCGGTCGATCACGTAGAACTGCCGGCCGCGCGCGCGCTGCGGATTGTTCACCGGGTTGTTCGCGCCGGGTGCCTTGGGCAGGCCCGCGAGCATCGCGGCCTGGGCGATCGTGAGCTCGGACAGCGGCTTGCCGAAATAGGCTTCGGAGGCGGCGGCGAAGCCGTAGGCGCGGTTGCCGAGGTAGATCTGGTTCAGGTAGATCTCGAAGATCTGGTCCTTGCTCAGCAGGTGCTCGAGCTTGAAGGTCAGCAGCACCTCGTAGATCTTGCGCGTGAGGGTCTTCTCGGAGCTCAGGTAGACGTTGCGCGCCACCTGCATGGTGATGGTGGACGCCCCCTGGCTCTTCACGCGGTTCATGTTCGCGAGGCCGGCGCGGATCATGCCCTTGTAGTCGACGCCGCCGTGGTCGTAGAAGCGGGTGTCCTCGGCCGCCAGCACGGCGTCCTTCACCACCTTGGGGATGGCGGAGATCGGCGTCAGGTTGCGGCGTTCCTCGCCGAATTCACCGATCAGGATGCCTTCGGCCGAGAACACCCGCAGCGGCAGCTTGGGCCGGTAGTCGGAGAGCTCGGAGATGTCGGGCAGGTTTGGATAGGCGACCGCCAGCGCCACCGCGACCACGCAGATCACCGACAGCACGCCGGCCGCGGCGATGCCCAGGCCCCAGAACACGAAACGCAGCAGCCACTTGAGCCAGGCGGGTCGGGTGGAGGTGGGGGGAGTCTTGGCTGGGCGCTTGGGGTTTGGCGTTGGCCGTGTGTTTTCTTGCATGGAGGGCCCGAGAGTCACCGCGCATTATAAAAAGCCACCCCCTGAGCGGGCCCGGATGTTTCCTCGGGCGCCCAGTCCTAAATCGAAAGTTACAGAACGAGGCTTTAACGTCAGGTTTTGACAACGTTCGACCATTCCGCCCTGATCCCTCGCTTGGATGCCTTGGAGCGTGCTGCTAGCATGCAACCGAACGCATATTTTTCTATTGGTTACAAATGCAGGGGAAGAGGGACAGAACTTGGCTGCTCTTGGAACGTTGTTTCGTCGTCAGAACGCCCCCCTGCTCGGGCTGGATGTCAGTTCATCCAGCGTCAAGCTGGTCGAGCTCGGCCGTGAAGCCAGTGGCAAGCTGATCCTGGAACGCTGCGCCATCGAGCCCCTGGAGCGGGGCTGGATCACCGATGGCAACGTCGAGAAGTTCGACGAAGTCGCCGAGGCCGTGCGCCGCGTGGTGCGCAAGAGCGGCACGCGCACCCGCAATGTCGCGCTGGCGCTGCCGCCGTCGGCGGTGATCACCAAGAAGATCATTCTTCCGGGCGGGATGAGCGAGCAGGAGCTCGAAATCCAGGTCGAATCGGAAGCAAATCAATACATTCCTTTCTCGCTGGACGAAGTGAGCCTCGATTTCTGCGTGACCGGGCCGAGCCTGAGCTCGGCGGGCGACGTCGAAGTGCTGATCGCCGCGTCGCGCAAGGAAAAGGTGCAGGACCGCGAAGGCCTGGCCGAAGCGGCGGGCCTCAAGGCCATGATCCTGGACGTTGAGTCCTACGCCTCGCGCCTCGCCACCGCGCGCCTGATCGAGCAATTGCCGAGCAAGGGCCAGGATGCGATCGTCGCCCTGTTCGAGGTCGGTGCCTTCACCACCAGCATGCAGGTGCTGCGCAACCAGGAAGTGCTGTACGACCGCGACCAGGCCTTCGGCGGTGCCCAGCTGACCCAGATGATCGTGCGCCAGTACGGCTTCTCGGCCGAAGAGGCCGAGGCCAAGAAGCGCAGCGGCGATCTGCCCGACGACTACGGCGCGGGCGTCCTCAAGCCCTTCGTCGAGAGCATCGCCCAGGAAATCGCGCGCGCGCTGCAGTTCTTCTTCACCAGCACGCCGCACAACCGCGTCGACTACGTGATGCTGGCCGGCGGATCGGCTTCGCTGCCGGGCCTGAGCAATGCGGTGACGCGGCAGACCTCCTTCGCGTGCTCGCTCGTGAATCCCTTCGACGGCATGGAGCTGGGTTCGAACATTCGCGAGAAGAAGGTCCGGCGCGAAGCGCCTTCCTACCTGACCTCCTGCGGTCTGGCCATGCGGAGGTTCCTGCAGTGATCCTGATCAATCTGCTCCCTCATCGCGAAGCCGCGCGCAAGCGCCGGCGCGAAGCCTTCTTCGGAACTCTGGCCGCCGCCGCGCTGCTCGGCGGCCTGATCGCCTGCCTGGGCTATCTCTGGTTCGAGGCCCAGATCTCGGCCCAGCAGTCGAAGAACCGCTTCCTGCAGGGCGAGATCAAGAAGCTCGAGGTTGAGATCAAGGAGATCTCGACCCTGCAGGAGGAAATCGCGGCGCTGCGCGCACGCCAGCAGGCCGTCGAAGACCTGCAGGGCGACCGCAACCTGCCGGTGCATCTGCTCAATGAACTGGTGCGGCAACTGCCCGATGGCGTCTACCTGTCGAACATGAAGCAGGACAACCAGACCGTGACGCTGCAGGGCATGGCGCAGTCGAACGAGCGCGTGTCCGAGCTGCTGCGCAACCTTGGCAACAACAGCCCCTGGCTCGTGAAGCCGGAACTGGTCGAAATCACCTCCGCGACCGTGAGTTTGAGTGCCAGCCAGCGCGACCAGCGGCGCGTGGCCAACTTCACCATGCGCATTGGCCTCAAGCGTCCAACGGACGCCCAGAAGGCGGCTGACAAGGCGTTGGCCACCGCAGCGCAGTCCAAGGGCTAGGCGATCATGGCAAGCAAACGCTCTTCCCCCAAAGTTGATGTCGGCGCCGCAATGCACCGCTTCGGCGATCAGTTCCGTGGACTGAACCTCAACGACCCCGCGAACTGGCCGCCAGTGCCGCGCTATGCGCTGTGCCTGGGCCTGTCCGTCGTCGTGGTCGTGGCCCTGTGGTTCGTCTGGCTCACGAATTCGAACGACGAACTCGAATCGGAGCGCAGCAAGGAAATCGTGCTGCGGACCGACTATCAGAAGAAGGTGACGCAGGCCGCCAACCTCGACCTGCTGAAGAAGCAGCGCGAACAGGTGCAGCAGTACGTCACGCTGCTCGAGAAGCAGTTGCCGAGCAAGGCCGAGATGGATGCGCTGCTGTCGGACATCAACCAGGCCGGACTCGGCCGAAGCCTGCAGTTCGAGTTGTTCCGTCCGGGGCAGGTCGTCGTCAAGGACTATTACGCCGAGTTGCCGATCGCGGTACGCGTGACGGGCCGTTATCACGACATGGGCGCTTTCGCGGCCGACATCGCGAGTCTCTCGCGCATCGTCACGTTGAACAACCTGAGCGTGACGCCACAGAAAGACAAGGACATGCTGACGATGGATGCGACCGCGCGTACCTATCGCTATCTAGACGAGGAGGAGCGCCTGGCCCAGAAGCGCGTCGCGGCCCCAAAGGGCAAGAAGAAATGAAGACGGCCATTCATCTGTTGTGGCTGCTGCCCGCCGCGATCAGCCTGAGCGGCTGCGGCAACTCCGAGCAGGAAGATCTTCAGCGCTGGATGGTGGAGCAGCGCGCCCAAGTCAAGCCCAGTATCACGCCGATCGCCGAGCCGAAGCGGTTCACGCCGCAAGCCTACACGGAAGCGTCGTCGTTCGAGCCCTTCAACAAGCTGAAGCTCACGCAGGCGTTGCGCCGCGAATCGAACCAGCAGGGCAGTTCCGATCTGATCGCGCCCGAGTTGGCGCGGCGCAAGGAGGCTCTCGAAGCCTTCCCGCTCGATTCGATGGCGATGGTCGGCACGATGAACCGCAACAGCCAGCCGGTGGCTCTGGTGAAGGTCGACAAGCTGCTCTACAAGGTGCGCGTCGGCGAATACCTGGGCCTCAACTATGGCCGCATCACCCGGATCAACGAAAGCGAAGTCGCCCTGCGGGAAATCGTGCAGGACGCGGCCGGTGAATGGATCGAACGCGCAGCATCGCTGCAGTTGCAAGAGAGTGCGAAATGAACCTACAAAAATCGAAGATGGCGCAGCGGCTGCGAAGCGCCGCGCTCGGACTGCTGGCATGTGGCATGTTTGCCATGGCCCATGCGCAAAACGCCATCGAGGCCGTGACGAGTTCGATGCAGTCCGGTGCGGAGGTGATCCGGATCGACCTAGCGCAACCTTTGGCCACGGTGCCCACGGGTTTTGCGGTCCAGACGCCTGCGCGCATCGCACTTGATTTTCCGGGTGTCACGAATGCCATCGGGCGTTCAGCGATCGAGATGAATCAAGGCAACCTGCGCTCGGTCAATGTGGTGCAGGCTGGTGAACGCAGCCGCGTGGTGCTCAACCTCAAGCAGGCCACGGCATACAAGACCGAGATTCAGGGCAAGTCGTTGCTCGTGATGCTCGAGCCCGTGGCCGGCGTCGCGCTTGCGGCGTCTGCTTCAGGGACCTTCGCCGAGAACCGAAACCGCGACATGCTGCCGTTGCGTGACATCGATTTCCGCATGGGAGCTGACAATACAGGCCGCGTCATCATCGATCTGGCCAACAACCAGGTGGGTGTCGATCTGCGACAGCAAGGCAAAACCCTGGTGGCGGAGTTCACCAAGTCCACGCTGCCCGAGGGACTGCGCCGTCGCCTCGACGTCGCCGACTTCAATACGCCGGTGCAGTCGATCACGGCCCAGCAGGCCGGCGACCGCGTCCGCATGACGATCGAGTCCAAGGGCGATTGGGAGCACAGCGCTTACCAGAGCGAGAACCAGTTCGTGGTGGAGGTCCGTGCGCGCAAGGTCGATCCGACCAAGCTGACGCAGGGCGTGGGCTACACGGGCGAGAAGCTTTCGCTCAACTTCCAGAACATCGAGATCCGTTCGCTGCTGCAGGTGATCGCCGACTTCACGAACTTCAATATCGTGACCTCCGATTCGGTGACCGGTGCGCTGACCCTGCGTCTGAAGGACGTACCCTGGGACCAGGCACTCGACATCATCATGCAGGCCAAGAACCTCGGCATGCGCAAGAACGGTAGCGTGCTGTGGATCGCACCGAAGGACGAGATCAACGCCAAGGAAAAGCTCGAGTTCGAGGCCAAGGCCGCGATCGAGAATCTCGAACCGCTGCGGACGCAGTCGTTCCAGCTGAACTATACGAAGGCGATTGCCATTGCCCAAGGGTTGACGGGAACGGGCTCGTCAGCGGGTGGTGGTAGTGCCGGCACGGCCACGCGCATCTTGAGCCCGCGCGGCAGCGTGATCGCGGAAGCGCGCACCAATCAGTTGTTCGTGTCGGACATCCCCTCTCGTCTGAACCAGGTGGCCGAACTGATCCAGAAACTGGACGTGCCGGTGCGTCAGGTGCTGATCGAGGCCCGCATCGTTGAGGCCACGGATACCTTTGGAAAATCGTTGGGGGCCCGCTTGGGCGGTGGCATCGCCAATGAACGGGTTGCGTCCGCCAATGGCAACCCGGCGTTCGGCACCATCGGTGCGATGCCAGTGATCACCCAGGGCACGAACGGTGGCGCGAATACAGCCAGGACCACTTGGACCAACTCGAACTTCATCAACATGCCGGCATCGGATCCGACCGGCAATGGCGTTGCCGCAGGCACCTTCGCCATCTCGCTCTTCAACTCCAGCTTCTCCCGCATGCTGAACCTCGAGATCTCGGCACTCGAAGCCGACGGCAAGGGCAAGCTGGTGTCCAGCCCCCGCGTCATCACGGCCGACCAGACCAAGGCCCTGATCGAGCAGGGCGAGGAAATCCCCTACCAGCAGGCGACCTCGAGCGGCGCCACCTCGATCTCGTTCCGCAAGGCGGTGCTCAAGCTCGAAGTCACGCCGCAGATCACGCCCGAAGGCAACATCATCCTCACGCTCGACGTGAGCAAGGACGCGCGGGGCATCAACACCACCGCCGGCCCGGCCATCAACACCAAGCACGTCCAGACCGAGGTGCTGGTCGAAAACGGCGGCACGGTCGTCATCGGTGGTATCTTCGAGCTCAACGAATCCAATGACGAGTCGCGCGTGCCGGTGCTGGGTGAAGTGCCCTATCTGGGGGCGCTGTTCCGCACACGCACTCGCATTGCGAACAAGACCGAAATGCTCGTCTTTATCACCCCGAAGATGATTACCGACCGCAACGCCGCGCGCTGACGCGCGGGCGTAGCAGCCACGGCGTGGCCGTCGCACTCGTCGGATTGCCCGGCGCCGGAAAGTCCGCGGTGGGCCGGCGGCTGGGGCTTCGACTGGATCTTCCCTTCGTCGATACCGACCACGAGATCGAGCAGCGCATCGGCTGCTCGATCCGCGATTACTTCGAGCGCGAAGGCGAAGCCGCCTTCCGCGACCTCGAGCAGCAGGTGATCGCCGAGCTGGCGGCGGGCGCGCATGGCGTGCTGGCCACCGGGGGCGGTGCGGTGCTGCGCGAGGCCAACCGCCAGCAGCTGCGCGGCCATTTCCATGTGATCTACCTGCGGTCCTCGCCCGAGGACCTGTTTCGGCGCTTGCGCCATGACGTCAAGCGTCCGCTGCTGCAGGTGGCCGATCCGCTGGGCCGGCTGCGCGAGCTGCACGACGCGCGCGATCCCTTCTATCGCGAGACCGCTCACGACGTGGTCGACACCGGCCGTCCCACGGTCGCGACGCTCGTGAACATCATCGTGATGCAACTCGAGCTGGCCGGCATCGTGCCGCCCGGCGCGCACCCCGAGGGCCCCGAGCCGCCCGCTTCTTCGGGCTAGCCAGGCCCGGTCGGGGCACGGATCGCCCCTCGCGCGCCAAGGCGCTTGGCACCGGCGTTCCGGCCGCTGGGCGCCGCACCGCCTAAACTCCCGCCATGCCATCGCCCGCCGCCTCCGCTTCCTCGCCCCCCCTCGAACGCGTCGACATCCCGCTCGGCGACCGCAGCTATCCCATCCTCATCGGCGCCGGCCTGTTCGGCGATCCCCAGACCTACGGCATCGTGCCGCAGGCGGCCAGCGCGCTGATCGTCAGCAACACCACGGTCGCGCCGCTCTACGCCCAGGCGCTTCGCCAGGCGCTCGCCGGCCGGTTCCGGCAGGTGCATCTGCTCGAGCTGCCCGATGGCGAGGTCTACAAGAACCTCGAGACCCTGAACCTGATCTTCGACGCGCTGCTGGGCCACGGCAGCGACCGCAAGACCGTGCTGTTCGCGCTCGGCGGCGGCGTGGTCGGCGACATGACCGGCTTCGCGGCCGCCAGCTACATGCGCGGCGTGCCCTTCGTCCAGGTGCCGACCACCTTGCTGGCGCAGGTCGATTCCTCGGTTGGCGGCAAGACGGCCATCAACCATCCGCTGGGCAAGAACATGATCGGCGCGTTCTACCAGCCGCAGCTGGTGGTCTGCGACCTCGGCACCCTGCAGACCCTGCCGCCGCGCGAACTCAGTGCCGGCCTGGCCGAGGTCATCAAGTACGGGCCGATCCATGACATGGCTTTCCTCGACTGGATCGAAGCCAACATCGAAGCCCTGGTGGCACGCGATCCCGCCGCGCTCGCGCATGCGGTCAAGCGCAGTTGCGAGATCAAGGCGCTGGTGGTCGGCCAGGACGAGCGCGAGACCGGCTTGCGCGCGATCCTCAATTTCGGCCACACCTTCGGCCATGCGATCGAATCGGGCCTGGGCTATGGCGAGTGGCTGCATGGCGAGGCCGTGGGCTGCGGCATGGTGATGGCGGCGCGGCTGTCGCAGCGCCTCGGCGGCGTGGACGCGGCCTTCGTCGAGCGCCTGACCCGTCTGATCGAGCGCGCCGGCCTGCCCACGGTCGGTCCCGAGCTCGGCGCGGACCGCTACCTCGAGCTGATGCGCGTCGACAAGAAATCCGAGGGCGGCGAGATCCGCTTCGTGGTGATCGACAAGCCCGGCTCCGCCATCATGCGCGGCGCGCCCGACGTGTTGGTGCGCGAGGTGCTCGCGCAGTCCTGCGCGGCCGCCTGAGCCCCCTTCCGATGGCCGGCATCGCCCCTGCGGACTCATGAGCCTCGCACCCTACGCCTCGCATCCCGCGCGTTCGCGCGGCCGCCGCCATCCCGAGCCGCCCGCGCCCACGCGCGACGCCTTCCAGCGCGACCGCGACCGCATCGTGCATTCGACGGCGTTCCGGCGGCTGGTCTACAAGACGCAGGTGTTCCTCAACCACGAGGGCGACCTGTTCCGCACGCGGCTCACGCATTCGCTCGAGGTGGCGCAGCTCGGCCGCTCCATTGCGCGCGCGCTGCGGCTCAACGAGGACCTGGTCGAGGCGGTCGCGCTGGCCCATGACCTGGGCCACACGCCCTTCGGCCATGCGGGGCAGGACGCGCTCAATGCCTGCATGGCCGAGCACGGCGGCTTCGAGCACAACCTGCAGAGCCTGCGCGTGGTCGATGCGCTCGAGCATCGCTATCCGCAGTACGACGGCCTCAATCTCAGCTTCGAGACGCGCGAGGGCATCCTCAAGCACTGCTCGCGCGCCAACGCCGAGAAGCTCGAGGCGGCCGAGCCCGGCGGCGTGGCGCGCCGCTTCATCGACCGCACCCAGCCCGGCCTCGAGGCGCAGCTGTGCAACCTGGCCGATGCGATCGCCTACAACGCCCACGACATCGACGACGGCGTGCGCTCCGGCCTGATCGCCGTCGAGCAACTGGCCGAGGTCGAGCTGTTCGAGCGCTACCGGCGCGAGGCGCTGGCCGAATACCCGGCGCTCAGCGGCCGCCGCGTCCTCTACGAGACCATCCGCCGCATGCTCAGCGCCCAGGTCTACGACGTGATCGACGCCACTCGAGCGACGCTCGAGGCGCTTGCGCCCGGCGATGCCGACGCGGTGCGCCGCGCGCCGCCGGTGGTCGCGTTCAGCGAGGGCATGCGCGCGCAGTCGGAGACGCTGCAGCGCTTCCTGTTCCGCAACCTCTACCGCCACCCGCAGGTGGTGCAGACCACCGATCAGGCGCGCGAGGTGGTGCGCGAACTGTTCGATGCCTACCTCGAGCGCGGCGCCGAGATGCCCGAGTCCTTCGCCGAGCGCGCGGACCGCCCGCGTGCCGTGGCCGACTACATCGCGGGCATGACCGACCGCTTCGCGATGCGTGAGCACGAACGGCTGACCGGCCGGCGCGGCATTGCGCGCGCCGACGGGCCGACGGCATGACATCGGCCGGCGCGCGCCCGCGCATCCCCGCGGCCGCCTTCGCGGTCGTGGTCGCGGGCGTCAGCGCCGCGCTGCACCTGGGCAAGCTGCCGCCCGCGGTGCCGGCGCTGCAGGCCTCGCTGGGCATCGGCCTGGTCGAGGCCGGCTTCCTGCTCTCGCTGGTCCAGGTCGCGAGCATGACGCTGGGCCTGCTCGCGGGCCTGGCGGCCGACACCATCGGCCTGCGCCGCAGCATGCTCGGCGGACTGGCCGTGCTGACCCTGGCCAGCCTCGCGGGCGGCGCGGTCGGCAGCCACCTGCCCGCAGAGCAGGCCGTGCCCTGGCTGCTGGTGCTGCGCGCCATCGAGGGCATCGGCTTCCTGCTGGCGGTGATGCCGGGGCCTGGCCTGATCCGCGCCCTCACGCCCGCGGGCGCCGACAAGGCCGCGCTGGGGCTCTGGGGCGCCTACATGCCGTTCGGCGTGGCGCTGGCCCTCTTGCTCGGCCCGGTGCTGATCGGCTGGAATGGCTGGCCCGGCTGGTGGTGGGCGCTGTCGCTGGTGTCGGCGCTGGCGGCGGCTTGGCTGTTCGTCGCGGTGCCGGCCGACCGGCAACGCGCGCCGATCGCCGCCACCGTGCCCGAGAGCGGCTGGTCGCGCCTGCGCACCACCGTCGGCGCGCGCGGGCCCTGGCTCACGGCGCTGAGCTTTGCCGTCTATTCGGCGCAGTGGATGGCGGTGATCGGCTTCCTGCCCGCGATCTATGCCGGCGCGGGCGTGCCGGCCGGCTGGAACGCAGTGCTCACGGCACTGGCCGCGGCGATGAACATCGTCGGCAACATCATGGGCGGGCGCTGGCTGCAGCGCGGCATCGCGCCCGAGCGGCTGCTGCAATGGGGCTTCCTGATCATGGCGCTGGGCGGCATCGCGGCCTTCGCGGAACTGCGCGGGCCGGGCGCCGATGCCGTCGGGCTGCCCGCCTCGCTGCGCTTCGTGGCCGTCTGCGCCTTCTCGCTTGCGGGCGGCATGGTGCCGGCCACGCTGTTCCTGCTCGGCGTGCGCTTCGCGCCCGGACCGGCCACCGTGTCGACCACCGTCGGGCTGATGCAGCAGGCCTCGTCGCTGGGCCAGTTCCTGGCGCCGCCGACTGTGGCCTGGGTGGCGCACCGCGTCGGTGGATGGCACTGGACCTGGGTCGCGACGCTGGCTTGCTCGCTGACCGGCATCGCGATCGCGCGCCGGCTCGGCCGCGCGCGGCTAGCGCTGGAGGCCGCGACGCCATGAGCGGCGATGCTCTAGTCACGGCCAAGCAGGCCGTCGCCGACATGCGCCGCTGGCTCGAGCGCGCGGTGATCGGCCTCAACCTGTGCCCGTTCGCCAAGGCCGTGCACGTCAAGGGCCAGATCCACTACGCCACCTACCTGTCTGCCGAGCATGACGACCTGCTCGACGCATTGCTCGCCGAAGCCCGGCAACTCGTCGCGCTCGATGCCACCGAGCGCGACACCACCTTGCTGATCGCGCCGAACGCACTTTTGGACTTCCTCGATTTCAACGACTTCACGGCACGCGCCGAGCGCCGGCTCGCCAAGGCCGGCTTCGACGGCGTGCTGCAGCTCGCAAGCTTCCATCCGCAGTTCCAGTTCGGCGGGACCGAGCCCGACGACATCGGCAACGCGACCAACCGCGCGCCTTATCCCACGCTGCACCTGCTGCGCGAAGAGAGCGTGGACCGCGCGGTCGAAGCCTTTCCCGATGCCGAGGAGATCTTCGGCCGCAACATCGACACCCTCGAGGCCCTGGGGCCCGAAGGCTGGGCTGCGCTCGACGTCGGCTCCCGGGAGCACCCCCACATGAATGCCCACGCTTTGAACAAGACCCGCGACGACCATTCCGCCAAGGGCGGCAAGACCGCCAAGATGGCGAAGGCCGATGCCGAGCTCGCCGAGGCCTTGCGCCCGGGCCAATCGGTCGAGCTGCTCAAGGAGCTGCACATCCTCACGCGCGAGGGCCGGCTCAACCAGGACTCGCGTCGCAAGCTCAAGCAGGTCTACCATCTGTTCCAGTTCATCGAGCAGCTGCTGCGCGAGCTGCCCGAGGGCGGCGCCAACGCCACGCTGGCCGACCATGGCGCGGGCAAGTCGTACCTGGGCTTCATCGTCTACGACCTGTTCTTCCGCGCGGGGCAGGGCGGTCACGTCTACGGCATCGAGACGCGCGCCGAGCTGGTCAAGAAGTCGCGCGAACTCGCGCAGCAGCTGGGCTTCGACCGCATGTCCTTTCTGAATCTGACGGTGGCCGAGTCCGCCACCGCGGGCGAGCTGCCATCGCAGATCGACGTGGTGACTGCGCTGCATGCCTGCGACACCGCCACCGACGACGCGATCGCCTTCGGCCTCGCGAAGAAGGCCCGCTGCATGGTGCTGGTGCCGTGCTGCCAGGCGGAGGTGGCGGCCTGCCTGCGCGAGACCAAGGCGCTGGCGCTCTCGCGCACGCCGCTGGCCGAGCTCTGGCGCCATCCGCTGCACACGCGCGAGATCGGCAGCCAGCTCACCAACGTGCTGCGCTGCCTGTACCTCGAGGCCAACGGCTACAGCGTCACCGTGACCGAGCTCGTGGGCTGGGAGCACAGCATGAAGAACGAATTGATCCTCGCGCGCCATACCGGCCAGCGCAAGGCGAGCGCGGCCGCGCGGTTGCGCGAACTGCTGGCGCAGTTCGGGCTCGATGCGTTGGGCGATACGCGCTTTCGGCTCGACTGAACCGCGCGCCGCGTCAGGTCAGCGCGACGCGAGCAGCGCCGGCAGCGCGTCGCGCGCGGGCCAGTCCAGCGTCTTCCACGGGCTGCGCTCGTCTTCCAGCAGCCGTTCGGTCACCAAAGCCAGCACCTTGCGGCCCATGAAGTTGCTGCCCGCGGCGTCGCGCTCGCCCTCGAGGAAGCCGCGGCCGTAGTGCTCCCAGCCGTCGAAGCGCTCGATCGCCAGCGCCACCGCCGGCTCGAGTGCGTCCAGCGCTTCGCGCGCTTCCAGGTAGCCGACCGCCGCCGAGCCGGTCGCGAGGTGCGCGAAGCGGGCGATCCACACCGCCAGTTCGCCATCCGTGCTTCGGCCCATCGCCTCGGCCGCGTCGTGGGTGTCGGCGATGGCTTCGCGTGCCTGTGCCTCGTCGCCCGCGTCGAAGTCGCGCGCCAGCAGCTTCTTCCACGGCGCGACTTCCTCGTCGGGGATCGGCACGCACAGCAGGTGCACCGCGCTGCGGTTCGCTTCCTTGGCGGCCTTGAGCTCGGGAGCGAAGGTCTCGCGGTAGATCGCGGCCAGCGCCACGGCCACGTTCTCGTAGCGCGACGAGGCCGCGAGCCGGGCCTCGAGCGTCGTGCCGTCCTGGTGGGCCTTGGCCTCGCGCTCGGCGGCTTCCTGCGCCAGCTCGGCGCGTCCCTCCGCCATGCCTTCCTTGACCGTATCGAGCATTTCCTTGAAGAACTTGAACATCGAATGGCTCCTCCCCCGCCAGGATGGAATGGTTCGGCGGGCGGCTTAGGATACAAGCCCCGCGCGTCAACCCCTTCCTGGCCCATGGCCCGCCTTCCCCGTCTCACCCTTGCCGGCCTGCCGCACCATGCGATCCAGCGCGGCAACAACCGGCAGCCGATCTTCGTGGACCGCGCCGACCACGAGAAGCTGCTCGCCCTGCTGGCCGACAGCGCCACGCGCTTCGGCGTCGCGGTGCATGCCTACGTGCTGATGGACAACCACTTCCACCTGTTGGCCACGCCCGACAGCGCCACCGGGTTGCCGCAGCTCATGCAGTCGGTCGGGCGCAGCTACGTGCGCTACTTCAACGACCGCCATGGCCGCAGCGGCACGTTGTGGGAAGGGCGCTACAGGTCGACCCTGATCCAGACCGAGCGCTACCTGCTGACCTGCATGGCCTACATCGACCTCAACCCGGTGCGCGCGGGGCTGGTGATCGATCCGCGCGACTTCGCGTGGTCCAGCCATGCGCACTACGCGGGGCTGCGGCACGACCGGCTGCTCACGCCCCATCCGCTGTACTGGGAGCTCGGCAACACCCCGTTCGCGCGCGAGGCGGCGTATGTCGAACTGGTGCGCGCGGGCGTTCGGGCCGCCGACCAGTCGGCGCTGACCGAGGCCACGCTGCGTGGCTGGGCGGCTGGCGACGCCGACTTTCTGGATGCGTTGCAGAAGAACACCGAGCGCCGCGTGCTGCCGGCCAAGGCCGGGCGGCCGCCTTCGGGCACCAAAAGCTGAGCTAACGAGGGCGGAAACCACCGTCCAGTGGCCGTTCTTCGCTATCTAATTTGATGTGTCCCTAATTAAATTCTGACAAGAAAACTCAAGATTTAATTGGAATCTGACCCTCATTAAAGTGTTTGGCATTCTTTGTGCATCGCAATATGCTCCCAATCCCTGCGAAAACTGAAGGAGTGCGCCATGACGACGGCTGCCGAGATTCAACATCTCCAACGACACGGTCTGTATTCCGGTGCCGACGAGCACGATGCCTGCGGCGTCGGCTTCGTGGCCCACATCAAGGGCGAGAAGAGCCACGCCATCGTGCTGCAGGGCTTGAAGATTCTCGAGAACCTCGACCATCGCGGCGCCGTGGGTGCCGACAAGCTGATGGGCGACGGCGCCGGCATCCTGATCCAGCTGCCCGACCACCTGTACCGCGACGAGATGGCCAAGCAGGGCGTCACGCTGCCCCCGCCGGGCGAGTACGGCGTCGGCATGATCTTCCTGCCGAAGGAACACGCCTCGCGCCAGGCCTGCGAGCAGGAAATGGAACGCGCGATCAAGGCCGAAGGCCAGGTGCTGCTGGGCTGGCGCGACGTGCCGGTCAACCGCGACATGCCGATGTCGCCCACCGTGCGCGAAAAGGAACCGCTGCTGCGCCAGGTCTTCATCGGCCGCGGCAACGACGTGATCGTGCAGGACGCGCTCGAACGCAAGCTCTACGTGATCCGCAAGACCGCGAGCGCCAACATCCAGCGCCTGAAGCTCAAGCACAGCAAGGAATACTACGTTCCGAGCATGTCGAGCCGTACCGTGGTCTACAAGGGCCTGCTGCTCGCCGACCAGGTCGGCACCTACTACCTCGACCTGCAGGACAAGCGCTGCGTCTCGGCCCTGGGCCTGGTGCACCAGCGCTTCTCGACCAACACCTTCCCCGAGTGGCCGCTGGCCCACCCGTACCGCTACGTCGCGCACAACGGCGAGATCAACACCGTCAAGGGCAACTACAACTGGATGAAGGCGCGCGAGGGCGTGATGTCCTCGCCCGTGCTCGGCGCCGACCTGCAGAAGCTCTACCCGATCAGCTTCGCGGGCCAGTCCGACACCGCCACCTTCGACAACTGCCTCGAGCTGCTGACGATGGCCGGCTACCCGATCAGCCAGGCCGTGATGATGATGATTCCCGAGCCCTGGGAACAGCACAGCACCATGGATCCGCGCCGCCGCGCGTTCTATGAGTACCACGCCGCCATGCTCGAGCCCTGGGACGGCCCGGCCTCGATCGTGTTCACCGACGGCCGCCAGATCGGCGCCACGCTCGACCGCAACGGCCTGCGTCCCTCGCGCTACTGCGTGACCGACGACGACCTGGTCATCATGGCCTCCGAGTCGGGCGTGCTGCCCGTGCCCGAGCAGAAGATCGTGCGCAAGTGGCGCCTGCAGCCCGGCAAGATGTTCCTGATCGACCTCGAGCAGGGCCGCATGATCGACGACGAGGAGGTCAAGGCCACCCTCGCCAACAGCAAGCCCTACAAGCAGTGGATCGAGAACCTGCGCATCAAGCTCGACAGCGTGCAGGCCGAGCCGGTGACCGCGCCGATCTCGCAGGTCGCGCTGCTCGACCGCCAGCAGGCCTTCGGCTACACCCAGGAAGACATCAAGTTCCTGATGAGCCCGATGGCGCAGGCCGGCGAAGAGGGCATCGGCTCGATGGGCAACGACAGCCCGCTGGCCGTGCTCTCGAGCAAGAACAAGCCGCTGTACAACTACTTCAAGCAGCTGTTCGCCCAGGTCACGAACCCGCCGATCGACCCGATCCGCGAAGCCATCGTGATGTCGCTGGTGTCCTTCATCGGACCCAAGCCCAACCTGCTCGACATCAACCAGGTCAACCCGCCGATGCGGCTCGAGGTGAGCCAGCCGATCCTCGACTTCGCCGACATGGCGAAGCTACGCGACATCGGCAAGTACACGCAGGGCAAGTTCAAGAGCTACGTGCTCGACATCACCTACCCGCTCGCCTGGGGCGACGAAGGCGTCGAAGCCAAGCTGGCCTCGCTGTGCGCCGAAGCCGTCGATGCCATCAAGGGCGGCCACAACATCCTGATCGTCAGCGACCGCGGCGTCGGCCCGACGCAGGTCGCGATCCCCGCCGTGCTGGCGCTGTCGGCCGTGCACCAGTACCTGGTGCGCGAGGGCCTGCGCACCACGGCCGGCCTGGTGGTCGAGACCGGTTCGGCGCGCGAGGTGCACCACTTCGCCGTGCTCGCGGGCTATGGCGCCGAGGCGGTCCATCCCTACCTCGCGATGGACACCCTGGCCGGCATGCATGCCGACCTGCCGGGCGCGCTGAGCGCCGAGAAGGCGATCTACAACTATGTGAAGGCGATCGGCAAGGGTCTGTCGAAGATCATGTCGAAGATGGGTGTCAGCACCTACATGAGCTACTGCGGCGCCCAGCTGTTCGAGGCCATCGGCCTGAACAGCGAGACCGTCAGCAAGTACTTCACCGGCACCGCCAGCCGCGTGGAAGGCATCGGCGTGTTCGAGATCGCCGAGGAAGCCATCCGCATGCACAAGGCCGCCTTCGGCGACGACCCGGTGCTCGCCAGCATGCTCGACGCCGGCGGCGAATACGCCTGGCGCACGCGCGGCGAAGAGCACATGTGGACGCCCGATGCGATCGCCAAGCTGCAGCACAGCACGCGCGCCAACAACTGGAACACGTACAAGGAATACGCCCAGCTCATCAACGACCAGAACCGTCGCCACCTCACGCTGCGCGGCCTGTTCGAGTTCAAGATCGATCCGGCGAAGGCGATCCCGGTCGACGAGGTCGAGTCGGCGGCCGACATCGTCAAGCGCTTCGCCACCGGCGCGATGTCGCTGGGCTCGATCAGCACCGAGGCGCACTCGGTGCTGGCCGTGGCCATGAACCGCATCGGCGGCAAGAGCAACACCGGCGAAGGCGGCGAAGACCCCGCGCGCTACCGCAACGAGCTCAAGGGCATCCCGATCAAGCAGGGCGACACGCTGCGCAGCGTGATCGGCGCCGAGAACGTCGAGGTCGACCTGCCGTTGAAGGACGGCGACTCGCTGCGCTCGCGCATCAAGCAGGTGGCCTCGGGCCGCTTCGGCGTCACGGCCGAGTACCTGCATTCGGCCGACCAGATCCAGATCAAGATGGCCCAGGGCGCGAAGCCGGGCGAGGGCGGCCAGCTGCCGGGCGGCAAGGTCACCGAGTACATCGGCAAGCAGCGCTACGCGGTGCCGGGCGTGGGCCTGATCTCGCCGCCGCCGCACCACGACATCTACTCGATCGAGGACCTGGCCCAGCTGATCCACGACCTGAAGAACACCGCGCCGCACGCCAGCATCAGCGTGAAGCTGGTCAGCGAGATCGGCGTCGGCACCATCGCCGCGGGCGTGGCCAAGTGCAAGAGCGACCACGTCGTGATCGCCGGCCATGACGGCGGCACGGGCGCCTCGCCCTGGTCGTCGATCAAGCATGCGGGCAGCCCGTGGGAGATCGGCCTGGCCGAGACGCAGCAGACGCTGGTGCTCAACCGCCTGCGCAGCCGCATCCGCGTGCAGGCCGACGGCCAGATGAAGACCGGCCGCGACGTCGCGATCGGCGCGCTGCTGGGTGCCGACGAGTTCGGCTTCGCCACCGCGCCGCTGGTGGTCGAGGGCTGCATCATGATGCGCAAGTGCCACCTGAACACCTGCCCGGTGGGCGTGGCCACGCAGGACCCGGTGCTGCGCAAGAAGTTCTCGGGCAAGCCCGAGCACGTCGTCAACTACTTCTTCTTCGTCGCGGAAGAAGTGCGCCAGATCATGGCCCAGCTCGGCATCCGCAAGTTCGACGACATGATCGGCCGCGCCGACCTGCTCGACATGCGCAAGGGCATCGAGCACTGGAAGGCCTCGGGCCTCGACTTCAGCCGCCTGTTCGCGCTGCCGAACGTGCCTGCCGATGTCTCGCGCTTCCACGTCGAGAACCAGGACCATGGCCTCGACAAGGCGCTCGACGTCCGGCTGATCGAGAAGTCGCGTCCCGCCATCGACAAGGGCGAGAAGGTGCAATTCATCGAGGTGGCGCGCAACGTCAACCGTTCGGTGGGCGCGATGCTCTCGGGCGCGCTGACCAAGGTGCATCCGCAGGGCCTGCCCGACGACTCGATCCGCATCCAGCTCGAGGGCACGGGCGGCCAGTCGTTCGGCGCCTTCCTGGCACGCGGCATCACGCTGTACCTGATCGGCGACGCCAACGACTACACCGGCAAGGGCCTGTCGGGCGGCCGCGTGGTGGTGCGCCCCAGCCTCGACTTCCGCGGCGAGGCCGTGCGCAACACCATCGTCGGCAACACCGCGCTGTACGGCGCGACCACCGGCGAGGCTTACCTGTGCGGCGTGGCCGGCGAGCGCTTCGCGGTCCGCCTGTCGGGCGCCACGGCGGTCATCGAAGGCACGGGCGACCACGGCTGCGAATACATGACCGGCGGCACGGTGGCCGTGCTCGGCAAGACCGGACGCAACTTCGCGGCCGGCATGAGCGGCGGCGTGGCCTTCGTCTACGACGAGGACGGCCAGTTCGCCTCGCGCTGCAACATGTCGATGGTCTCGCTCGAGAAGGTGCTGACCTCGGCCGAGCAGACCGCCAGCGTGCACCGCAAGATCTGGCACGGTGGCGAGACCGACGAGGCCCAGCTGAAGAAGCTGCTCGAGGAACACCACCGCTGGACCGGCAGCAAGCGCGCGCGCGAGCTGCTCGACACCTGGGCCGTGTCGCGCACCAAGTTCGTCAAGGTCTTCCCCAACGAGTACAAGCGCGCCCTCGGCGAGCTGCACGACCGCAAGGTCGAGCTCGCCAGCACCGGCAACAACGCGCACGTCGGCCTCGAGCCGCATGCGATCGCCGCCGCGCCCAAGACGGCGCCGGCCGCCGCCTGAAGGCGCCGGTGAACGAAGACACAACGAAGGAACAGCACGATGGGAAAGATCACCGGTTTTCTGGAGCATGAGCGCATCGAGGAGGGCTATCGCCCGGTCGAGGAACGGCTCAAGCACTACAAGGAATTCGTCGTCGGCCTGAACACCGACCAGGCGAAGGTGCAGGGCGCGCGCTGCATGGACTGCGGCACGCCGTTCTGCAACAGCGGCTGCCCGGTCAACAACATCATTCCGGACTTCAACGACCTGGTGTACCGAAACGATTGGCAGAACGCCTTCGCGGTGCTCGACTCGACCAACAACTTCCCGGAGTTCACCGGCCGCATCTGCCCCGCGCCCTGCGAGGCGGCCTGCGTGCTCAACGTGAACGACGACGCGGTTGGCATCAAGTCGCTCGAGCACGCGATCATCGATCGCGCCTGGGACGAGGGCTGGGTCGCGCCGCGCGTGGCCAAGCACAAGACCGGCAAGAAGGTCGCGGTGGTGGGCGCGGGCCCGGCCGGCATGGCCGCCGCGCAGCAGCTCGCGCGCGCCGGCCACGACGTGACGCTGTTCGAGAAGAACGACCGCATCGGCGGCCTGCTGCGCTACGGCATCCCCGACTTCAAGATGGAGAAGTCGCACATCGACCGCCGCGTCGAGCAGATGAAGGCCGAGGGCGTGGTGTTCCGCACCGGCGTGGTCGTCGGCGCCGCCAAGGATCCGCTGGGCAAGGGCTCCAAGGTCACCAACCTGGCCAAGGAGACCGTCACGCCCGAGCAGCTGCAGAAGGACTTCGACGCCGTGCTGCTGACCGGCGGCGCCGAGCAGTCGCGCGACCTGCCGGTGCCCGGCCGCGACCTCGACGGCATTCATTTCGCGATGGAGTTCCTGCCGCAGCAGAACCGCGTCAACGCGGGCGACAAGGTCAAGGGCCAGCTGCGCGCCGACGGCAAGCACGTGATCGTGATCGGCGGTGGCGACACCGGCTCCGACTGCGTGGGCACCAGCAACCGCCATGGCGCCGTGAGCGTCACGCAGTTCGAGTTGATGCCGCAGCCGCCCGAGGAAGAGAACCGCCCGCTGACCTGGCCCTACTGGCCGATCAAGCTGCGCACCAGCTCCAGCCACGACGAAGGCTGCGAGCGCGAGTTCGCGATCTCGACCAAGGAATTCATCGGCGAGAAGGGCAAGATCACCGGCCTGAAGACCGTTCGCGTCGAGTGGAAGGACGGCAAGATGCAGGAAGTGGCCGGCAGCGAGCAGGTGCTCAAGGCCGACCTCGTGCTGCTCGCGATGGGCTTCGTGAGTCCCGTGGCGACCGTGCTCGATGCCTTCGGCGTCGAGAAGGACGCGCGCGGCAATGCGAAGGCCAGCGTCGACTTCATCGGCGGCTATGCCACCAACGTGCCGAAGGTCTTTGCCGCCGGCGACATCCGCCGCGGCCAGTCGCTGGTGGTGTGGGCGATTCGCGAGGGCCGCCAGGCCGCGCGCTCGGTCGACGAGTTCCTGATGGGTTTCAGCGACCTGCCGCGATAAGTCCAGGTGCCGCGCCCGCCCTCCCTCGGGAGGGCGGGCGTCTCCTCCAAACGGAGCAGGCCGGCCCGGCGGAAATTTGTTTCAATTCGGCGGGGCTTCTCGTGGCTCCTTTATCATCCGCGGAAACCGCATGCCGGGATGCCTCCTCAGGGCGCCCGGCTTTTTTATTGAGATGGACCCAGCCGCACAGCCACAGCCCTTCGTAGAGTTTCGCGACGTTCGCTTCGGCTATGGCGCGCGCGCGATTCTCGATGGCGTCTCGTTCTCGCTGCCGCGCGGCAAGGTCACGGCGCTCATGGGCGCGTCGGGCGGCGGCAAGACCACCGTGCTGCGCCTCATCGGCGGCCAGCAGCGCGCCCAGCGCGGCGAGGTGCTGTTCGACGGCCAGGACGTCGGCCGCATGGACTCCGCCGCGCTCTATGCCGCGCGGCGCCGCATGGGCATGCTGTTCCAGTTCGGCGCGTTGTTCACCGACATGAGCGTGCTCGACAACGTGGCCTTTCCGTTGCGCGAACACACCGAACTGCCCGAGGCGCTGGTGCGCGACATCGTGCTGATGAAGCTCGACGCCGTCGGCTTGCGCGGCGCGCGCGACCTGCTGCCCAGCGAAGTCTCGGGCGGCATGGCGCGGCGCGTGGCGCTGGCGCGCGCGATCGCGCTCGACCCCGACTTCGTGATGTACGACGAACCCTTCGCCGGCCTCGACCCGATCTCGCTCGGCACCGCGGCGCGGCTGATCCGCCAGCTCAACGACACGCTGGGACTCACCAGCATCATCGTGTCGCACGACGTGGAGGAGACCTTCCGCATCGCCGACCAGGTGATCGTGCTCGCCAACGGCGGCATCGCCGCCCAGGGCACGCCCGACGAGGTGCGCAACAGCAGCGACCCGCTGGTGCACCAGTTCGTGCATGCGCTGCCCGACGGGCCGGTGCGCTTCCACTATCCGGGCGTCAGCATCGAGGACGACTTCGGTCCGATGAGCGGGAGCGGGTCATGAGCTGGTGGAACCCCGGTGATGTCGGCTTCGCCGTGCGCAGCAAGCTGGCCGACCTCGGCTATGGCGCCAAGCTGTTCATGCGGCTCGCCTTCCAGGGCTCGCGCAGCCTGCGCCGCTTCGCGCTGGTGCGCGACCAGATCCATTTCCTCGGCAACTACTCGCTCGCGATCATCGCGGTGTCGGGTCTGTTCGTGGGCTTCGTGCTCGGCCTGCAGATGTACTACGCGCTGCAGCGCTATGGCTCCTCGGAAGCGCTCGGCCTGCTGGTCACGCTGAGCCTGGTGCGCGAGCTCGGGCCGGTGGTGGCGGCCCTGCTGTTCGCGGGCCGCGCCGGCACCTCGCTCACGGCCGAGATCGGCCTCATGAAGGCCGGCGAGCAGCTCAGTGCCATGGAGATGATGGCGGTCGACCCGGTGCAGCGCATCCTCGCGCCGCGCTTCTGGGCCGGCGTGATCACCATGCCGCTGCTGGCGGCCGTGTTCAGCGCGGTCGGCATCCTCGGCGGCTACGTGGTCGGCGTGCTGATGCTCGGCGTCGACCCCGGCGCGTTCTGGGGCCAGATGCAGGCGGGCGTCGATGTCTGGCGCGACGTCGGCAACGGCGTCATCAAGAGCATCGTGTTCGGCTTCACCGTGACCTTCATCGCGCTGCTGCAGGGCTACGAGGCGCAGCCCACGCCCGAGGGCGTGTCGCGCGCCACCACGCGCACGGTGGTGGCCGCCTCGCTGTCGGTGCTGGGGCTGGATTTCCTGCTCACCGCCATGATGTTCAGTATCTGAAGGGGCTCGCCCCCGATCGTTCTAGATAGAGAGTGCAACCATGCAACGTTCCAACAACGACATCTGGGTCGGCCTGTTCGTGCTGCTCGGTGCGGCCGGGCTGCTGTTCCTCGCGCTGCAGTCGGCCAACCTGCTGAGCCTGAACTTCCAGAAGACCTACACCGTCACCGCGCGCTTCGACAACATCGGCGGCCTCAAGCCGCAGACGGCCGTCAAGAGCGCTGGCGTGGTGATCGGCCGCGTGCAGTCCATCTCGTTCAACGACAAGACATTTCAGGCCGACGTGACGCTGGCATTGCAAAACCGTTACAGTTTTCCCAAGGACAGCTCGCTGAAGATCCTCACCAGTGGCCTGCTCGGCGAGCAGTACATCGGGATCGAGGCGGGCGTCGAAGAGAAGAACCTGCAGGCCGGCGACACGATCACAGCGACCCAATCGGCCGTGGTGCTCGAGAACCTGATCAGCCAGTTCCTCTACAGCAAGGCCGCCGAGGGAAGCTCCACGCCGGCCAACACCAACAAGAAATGAAAAACCGTCACCCCATGTCGAATGCTATGAAGAACATAGCTACCTATGCCCGCTGGATGGGCCTTTCCGCCGTCCTGTCGGTGCTCGCCGCGTGCGCCACCGGCCCGCAGGCCAATCCGCTCGATCCGCTCGAGCCCTTCAACCGGGGCGTGACCCGCTTCAACGACGTCGTCGACGAGAACGTGCTCGTGCCGGTGGCCACCACCTACACCCGCGTGCTGCCCTCGCTGGTGCGCACCGGCGTCGCCAACTTCTTCAACAACGTGGGCGACGTCTGGAACCTCGCCAACAACGTGGCGCAGGCCAAGCTGCAGAACAGCGCGCAGACCTTCATGCGGCTGAACGTCAACACCATCTTCGGTCTGGGCGGCCTGCTCGACATCGCCACCGAGGCGGGCATCGACCGCCACGACGAGGACTTCGGCCAGACGCTGGGCTACTGGGGCGTGGGCTCGGGCCCGTACCTCGTGCTGCCGCTGCTCGGCCCCTCGACCGTGCGCGATGCCGCGGCGCTGCCGGTGGACCGCTGGGGCGATCCGATCTCGCACATGAACGACGTGGCGTGGCGCAATTCGCTCAACGTGCTGAACCTGGTCGACACCCGCGCCAAGTACCTGCGCGCCGGCCGCCTGCTCGACGATGCGGCGCTCGACAAGTACACCTTCACGCGCGACGCCTACCTGCAGCACCGCCGCAGCGACATCTACGACGGCAACCCGCCCGACGAGCGCGAGGACATCGACGGCAAGGACAGCAAGGGCAACGACGGCAAGTAAGCGCCGGCCCGCCGTGCCTGGCGCATGGCGACCCAGGCAACCGGTGGCGGCATTTGCTTGCATCCGGTTGCAGGCTTCATCCGACGTTCAGGAACCCCGCGAGCCGGTACCCTGTCGAAACCGTTCCAGACTTGGCGCGGCTGCTCTCTTTTTCGAAGAGCCGCGCGGCAGATTCAACCAGAGGGACTCACGATCATGACAAAAACCCAGACCTTGATTCAACGACGCAGCCTCGGTCGCCTCGTGCTGGCCGGCGCGCTGCTGATCGGCGCCGGCGTCGCCTTCATGCGTCCCGCGCAGGCCGCGGACGAAGCGCCCGACGCGCTGGTCAAGCGGCTGTCGACCGACGTGCTCGAGACCATCAAGGCCGACACCTCGATCAAGGCCGGCGACGTCAACAAGATCATGCTGCTGGTCGACAGCAAGATCATGCCGAACGTCAACTTCCAGCGCATGACCGCCTCGGCCGTCGGCCCGGCCTGGCGCCAGGCCACGCCCGAGCAGCAGAAGCGCCTGCAGGAAGAGTTCAAGACCCTGCTGGTGCGTACCTATGCCGGCGCGCTCGACCAGGTGAGCGACCAGACCGTCACCGTGCGTCCCTACCGCGGTTCGCCCGACGACAAGGAAGTGCTGGTGCGTACCGAGGTCCGCGGCCGCGGCGACCCGGTCCAGCTCGACTACCGCCTCGAGAAGACGCCCGGCCAGGGCGGCGGCTGGAAGGTCTACAACCTCAACGTGCTCGGCGTGTGGCTGGTCGATACCTACCGCACCCAGTTCTCGCAGGAGATCAACGCCCGCGGCATCGACGGCCTGATCACCGCGCTGGCCGCCCGCAACAAGGGCAGCGGCAAGGGCTGAGCCCGGCCGGCACGCCAAAACAGGAGCCGAGGCCATGCTGGTCCTGCCGACGAAGCTCACGCACGACGAGGCGCCCGCCTGCATGCGCATGCTGCAGAAGGGCCTCGCCGGCCAGGCCGATGCCTCCGCCACCGTGGTCGATGCCAGCGCGCTGGTGCAGTTCGACTCGTCGGCGCTGGCAGTGCTGCTCGAATGCCGCCGCGAGGCCAGCGCGCTCGGGCGCGGCTTCGCGGTGAAGGGCCTGTCGCCGCGGCTGCGCGAGCTGGCGGCGCTCTACGGGATCGCCGGCCTGCTGCCGGCCGCGCCCTGATCCGTTTCCTGCGCTACGGGTGACCCGGATCGGGCCCGCATTCCCTCAGACCAGCGTCGGAGGGGGCGGGCCCTTAAAATCCCGGCCTCCCATGCCCGCGATCTCATTCCAATCGGTCTCCAAGACCTATCCTCCCTCACGACAGCAGCGGGCCCAGGGCAAGGCCGGGCTACGAGCGGTCGACGAGGTCAGCTTCGACATCGAGCCCGGCGAATTCTTCGGCCTGCTCGGCCCCAACGGGGCCGGCAAGACCACGCTGATCAGCATGCTCGCGGGCCTGTCGCGGCCCACGTCCGGGTCGATCCGCGTGCACGGCTTCGATGTGCAGCGCGATTACGCCGAGGCCCGCCGCCAGCTCGGCATCGTGCCCCAGGAGCTGGTGTTCGACCCTTTCTTCAACGTGCGCGAGTCGCTGCGCATCCAGTCGGGCTACTTCGGCATCAGGAACAACGAGGCCTGGATCGACGAGCTGCTGCAGAGCCTGGGCCTGGCCGACAAGGCCACCGCCAACATGCGCCAGCTCTCGGGCGGCATGAAGCGCCGGGTGCTGGTGGCGCAGGCGCTGGTCCACAAGCCGCCGGTGATCGTGCTCGACGAGCCCACCGCGGGCGTCGACGTCGAGCTGCGCCAGACGCTGTGGCAGTTCGTCGCGCGGCTCAACAAGCAGGGCAGCACGGTGCTCTTGACCACCCACTACCTCGAGGAAGCCGAGGCGCTGTGCAACCGCATCGCGATGCTCAAGCTCGGCCGCGTGATCGCGCTCGACCGCACCAGCGAGCTGCTCAAGTCGGCCGCGAGCAACGTGCTGCGCTTCAAGACCGATGCGATGCTGCCCTGGGAAATCGCCCAGCACGCGCGCATCACGGGCCGCATCGTGCAGCTGCCGGCGCAGAACGCGCACGAGGTCGAACAACTGCTGGCCGCCATCCGGCAGGCCGGCGTGGCGGTGGAAGACGTGGAAATGCGCAAGGCCGACCTGGAAGACGTGTTCATCGACCTGATGGCGGGCGAGCAGACGCCGCTGGAGGTTGCACGATGATGGCTGTCACCGGCTGGCGCGCGCTGCTCTACAAGGAAACGCTGCGCTTCTGGAAGGTCGGCTTCCAGACCGTCGGCGCGCCGGTGCTCACCGCGCTGCTGTACCTGATGGTGTTCGGCCATGTGCTCGAGGACCACGTGAAGGTCTACGGCACCGTCGGCTACACCGCCTTCCTGATCCCGGGCCTGGTGATGATGAGCGTGCTGCAGAACGCCTTCGCCAACAGCTCGTCCTCGATCATCCAGAGCAAGATCATGGGCAACCTCGTGTTCGTGCTGCTCACGCCGCTGTCGCACTGGGGCTGGTTCCTGGCCTACGTGGGCTCGTCGGTGATCCGCGGGCTGGCGGTGGGCATGGGCGTATTCCTGGTCACGATCTTCTTCGCGGTGCCCGACTTCGCGGCGCCCGTGTGGATCCTGGTGTTCGCGCTGCTCGGCTCGGCCATGCTCGGCACCCTGGGCCTGATCGCCGGGCTCTGGGCCGAGAAGTTCGACCAGATGGCCGTGTTCCAGAATTTCCTGATCATGCCCATGACCTTCCTGTCGGGCGTGTTCTATTCGATCGGTTCGCTGCCGCCGTTCTGGCAGTCGGTGAGCCACCTGAACCCCTTCTTCTACATGATCGACGGCTTCCGCTACGGCTTCTTCGGCGTCAGCGACGCCTCGCCGTGGCTGAGCTTCGGGATCGTCGGCAGCGCCTGGCTCGTGGTCAGCGCGATCGCGGTCCACCTGCTGAAGATCGGCTACAAAATCCGGGGCTGAACGGCCCCTTTCATACCCCATGACCGCAGACCAACTCAAGGCCATCATCCAGTCCCACCTGCCGTGCGAGCACATCGCGCTCGAGGGGGACGGCCGACATTGGTACGCCACCATCGTCTCGGCCGAATTCGAGGGCAAGCGCTCGATCCAGCGCCATCAGCGGGTCTACGCCACCCTCGGTGCGAAAATGCACACCGATGAGGTGCATGCGCTCTCGATGAAGACCTATACGCCGTCCGAATGGGCGGCGGCTGAAAAATAACTCTCCGGGCCTGCGGGCCCTTTGCGAGCCACTCGCTGGACCTTCGATGGACAAACTCCTGATTCGCGGCGGGCGCCAGCTCCGCGGCGAAGTACTCATTTCCGGCGCCAAGAACGCCGCGCTGCCCGAACTGTGCGCGGCCCTGCTGACCGACCAGCCCGTGGTGCTGCACAACGTGCCGCGGCTGCAGGACGTGTCGACCATGCTCAAGCTGGTGCGCAACATGGGCGTGTCGGCAGAGCGCGACGACAACGGCACGGTACGCCTGAACGCCGGCGACCTGACCCGCCCCGAGGCCCCCTACGAGCTCGTGAAGACCATGCGCGCCTCGGTGCTGGCGCTGGGCCCGCTGCTGGCGCGCTTCGGCCACGCCAAGGTGTCGCTGCCGGGCGGCTGCGCCATCGGCTCGCGGCCGGTCGACCAGCACATCAAGGGCCTGCAGGCCATGGGCGCCGAGATCGTGGTCGAGCACGGCTACATGGTCGCGCGCCTGCCCGCAGGCCGCACGCGCCTGAAGGGCGCGCGCATCCTGACCGACATGGTCACGGTCACCGGCACCGAGAACTTCCTGATGGCCGCCGCGCTGGCCGAGGGCGAGACGCTGCTCGAGAACGCCGCGCAGGAGCCCGAGATCGTCGACCTGGCCGAGATGCTGATCCGCATGGGCGCGAAGATCGAGGGCCACGGCACCAGCCACATCCGCATCCAGGGCGTCGAGACGCTGCACGGCTGCGAGCACGCCGTGGTGGCCGACCGCATCGAGGCCGGCACCTTCCTGTGCGCCGTGGCGGCCGCGGGCGGCGAGGCCTTGCTGCGCCATGCGCGCGGCGACCATCTCGACGCGGTGATCGACAAGCTGCGCGACGCCGGCTGCGAAGTGGCCTGCGAGCAGGACGGCATCCGCATCGCCTCGGAGGGCGCCGAACAGCTCAAGGCCCAGAGCTTCAGCACCACCGAGTACCCGGGCTTCCCGACCGACATGCAGGCGCAGTTCATGGCGCTCAACGTGATCGCGCACGGCGCCTCGATGGTCACCGAGACCATCTTCGAGAACCGCTTCATGCACGTGAACGAGATGGTGCGCCTGGGCGCGCGCATCCACGTCGAGGGCAAGGTGGCGATGGTCGAGGGCGTGCAGCAACTGTCGGGCGCCACCGTGATGGCGACCGACCTGCGCGCCTCGGCCAGCCTGGTCATCGCCGGCCTGGTGGCCGAGGGCGAGACCCTGGTCGACCGCATCTACCACCTGGACCGCGGCTACGACCGCATGGAAGCCAAGCTGCGCGGCCTCGGGGCCGACATCGAACGCGTGACCGGAGCCACCGCATGATCACCCTGGCGCTTTCCAAAGGCCGCATCTTCGAAGAGACCATGCCGCTGCTGGCCGCGGCCGGCATCGAGGTCACGGAAGACCCCGAGAAGTCGCGCAAGCTGATCCTCGGCACCACCCGTCCCGACGTGCGCGTGGTGCTGGTGCGCGCCTCCGACGTGCCGACCTACGTGCAGTACGGTGGCGCCGACCTCGGCGTGACCGGCCTCGACGTGCTGCTCGAGCACGGCAACCAGGGCCTGTACCAGCCGCTCGATCTGCGCATCGCCGCCTGCCGCCTCAGCGTGGCCGTGCGCGCCGACTACGACTACGCCTCGGCCGTGCGCCAGGGCTCGCGGCTCAAGGTCGCGACCAAGTACGTGGGCCTGGCGCGCGACTTCTTCGCCAGCAAGGGCGTGCACGTCGACCTGATCAAGCTCTACGGCAGCATGGAGCTCGCGCCGCTCACCGGCCTGGCCGACGCCATCGTCGACCTGGTCTCGACCGGCAACACGCTCAAGGCCAACCAGCTGGTCGAGGTCGAGCGCATCATGGACATCAGCGCGCGCCTGGTCGTCAACCAGGCCGCGCTCAAACTCAAGCGCGAACCCATCCGCCGCATCATCGACGCCTTCGCGTCGGCCATTCCCTCCGCCTGATCCCTCGAACCGCACTTCGCCAAATGACCCTGCAAGCAGCCCCCGCCCGACTGTCCACGACTTCAGCCAGCTTCGATGCTGAATTCAAGGCGCGGCTGCATTGGTCCGCGGATGCCGATGCCGCGATCGAGAAGACGGTGGCCGACATCCTGGCCGACGTGCGGGCGCGCGGCGACGCGGCGGTGCTCGAGTACACGCGCCGCTTCGACGGCCTGGGTGCCGCTTCGGTGTCCGAACTCGAACTGACCCAGGCCGACTTCAAGCAGGCCTTCGACTCGCTGCCCGCCGTGCAGCGCGAGGCGCTGCAGGCCGCGGCCGACCGCGTGCGCAGCTACCACGAGGCGCAGAAGAAGGCCTCGGGCGAGAGCTGGAGCTACCGCGACGCCGACGGCACGCTGCTGGGCCAGAAGGTCACGCCGCTCGATCGCGTGGGCATCTACGTGCCCGGCGGCAAGGCGGCCTATCCGTCGAGCCTGCTGATGAACGCGATTCCGGCCCACGTGGCCGGCGTGGGCGAGATCATCATGGTGGTGCCCACTCCCGTGAAGGGCAGCGTCGCCACCGGCGGCGCCGGCGGCGAATCGTCGGGCAAGGGCGAGCGCAACGTCCTGGTGCTGGCCGCCGCCTACGTGGCTGGCGTCACGCGCGCCTTCACCATCGGCGGCGCGCAGGCCGTGGCCGCGCTGGCCTATGGCACGGCGACCATTCCCGCGGTCGACAAGATCACCGGTCCCGGCAATGCCTACGTGGCCGCCGCCAAGCGCCGCGTGTTCGGCACCGTGGGCATCGACATGATCGCGGGCCCGAGCGAGATCCTGGTGCTGGCCGACGGCAGCACGCCGCCCGACTGGGTGGCGATGGACCTGTTCAGCCAGGCCGAGCACGACGAGCTCGCGCAGAGCATCCTGCTGTGCCCCGACGCCGCCTACATCGACCGCGTGCAGGCCGAGATCGACCGCCTGCTGCCGACCATGCCGCGCGCGGCGATCATCGCCGCCTCGCTCAACGGCCGCGGCGCGCTGATCCACACGAAGAGCATGGAAGAGGCCTGCGAGATCAGCAACCGCATCGCGCCCGAACACCTGGAGGTCAGCAGCAGCGAGCCGCAGCGCTGGGAGCCGCTGCTGCGCCACGCGGGCGCGATCTTCCTCGGCGCCTTCACCAGCGAGAGCCTCGGCGACTACTGCGCCGGCCCGAACCACGTGCTGCCCACAAGCGGCACCGCGCGCTTCTCGAGCCCGCTGGGCGTGTACGACTTCCAGAAGCGCTCGAGCCTGATCGAGGTCAGCGAGGCCGGGGCCCAGGTGCTCGGGCCGATCGCCGTCACGCTGGCCGAGGGCGAGGGCCTGCAGGGCCACGCCGAGGCCGCGCGCATGCGGCTGCGCAAGGTTTGAGGGCCGCGGCCGCGGGCCCGGTTCCGATGGCATTTCCGTCCACAACCCGCTCGGGAGGAGCAAGCCTGATGATGAATCAACGTCTGCGTCGTTCGCGCCTGTTCAAGTTCGCCCTCGGCCTGCTGGCCGGTACCGCGCTGCTCGTGGCCTGCACCCCGATGCCGCGCACCCAGAGCCAGGCCGAGGCGGTGCCGAGCACGGCCGCCGCCGTTGCCGCGCCCGCCGCGCCGGCGCCGCGCCTGGGCACGCAGTGGGGCGAGGGCCGCGAATCGAACACGCGCAGCGTGCAGGTCCAGCGCTACACGCCCGACCAGCCCGACGAGGTCGCCTCCATCGGCTACAACGACGCCGCCAGCGTGCGCCGCGGCGTTGGTGCCAACCCCGAGCGCCGGCTCAACCTGCAGCTGGCGCAGGGCGACGTCGAATGGTCGGTGATCGACGAATCGGGCCGCGCGATCCCGCTGCAGCGCGCGCGCCGCGGCGGCGGTGGCGACGAGGGCTTCCGCCTCGCGGGCGCCGAGGGCGCGCGCTACACGCTGCGCTTTCGCAACCTCAGCGACCGCAGCTACGAGGTGATCGCCACGGTCGACGGCCTCGACGTGCTCAACGGCAAGCCCGGCAGCCTGCGCAACGGCGGCTACGTGCTGCGTCCGCTGCAGGTGCTCGACATCGAGGGCTTCCGCAAGAGCCAGTCCGAGGTCGCGGCCTTCCGCTTCGCCACGCCGGGCCGCGCCTATGCCGCCAACACCGAGGCCGGCGACGCGCGCAACATCGGCATCCTCGGCGCCGCGCTGTTCGAGATCGCGCAGCCCGACGCCCCGCGCCGTCCGCGCCGCGGCCCCGATGCCGCGCAGCCCAATGCCTTCCCGGCCGACGGCGCGACCGGCTACGCGCCGCCGCCGCGCTACGCGAAGTGAGGGCCGCCATGCATCGCGTGCGTCTCTGTCTGCTGTTCGCGCTGGCCGCGGCCAGCCTGGGTGCGCAGGCCATGAGCATCCGCGAGTTCCACACCCTCGAGGTGAAGGAGAAGAAGGAGGGCAAGGCCTACGCCAGCTACTACCTCGTGGGCGTGCTCGAGGGCCTGCGCGAGGCCGGCGACGCCGCGCGCCGCACGGGCCAGAAGCCGCTGTTCTGCGTCGACGGCCGCCGGCTCGAGCCTTCGATGGCGCGCTCGCTGTTCGAGGCCGAGCTCAAGCGCAACGCCGAACTCTACGAGGCCGACATGCCGGTGCAGATGGTGCTGTCGGCGGCGCTGCAGAACAGCTTCCGCTGCGCGTCCTGACCTTTCTTTCTTCAACGAACGTTCTTTCCTCCGAGTCCCAGATGTCCGACACCTCCGCCCCCGTCCCCGCGCTCCAGCGCATCCGCGCCGACGTGCGCGCCATGCATGCCTATGCCGTGCAGGACGCGCGCGGCCTGGTCAAGCTCGACGCGATGGAGAACCCCTTCGGCCTGCCGCCCGCGCTGCAGGCCGAGCTCGGCGCGCGGCTCGGCGCGCTGGCGCTCAACCGCTACCCGGGCGAGCGCGGCGCCGACCTGCAGCGCGCGCTGGCCGCGCAGGCGCGCCTGCCCGAGGGTTTCTCGCTGGTGCTGGGCAACGGCTCGGACGAGCTGATCTCGCTGCTCGCGATCGCCTGCGACCTGCCGGGTGCCAGCGTGCTGGCACCGCTGCCGGGCTTCGTCATGTACGCCATGAGCGCCCAGCTCCAGGGCCTGCGCTTCGTGGGCGTGCCGCTCACGGCCGACTTCGAGCTCGACGAGGCCGCCATGCTGGCCGCGATCGCGCGCGAGCAGCCGGCCATCGTCTACCTGGCCTATCCGAACAACCCGACCGCCAACCTCTGGGACGACGCGGTGCTCGAGAAGATCGTCGAGGCCCAGGGCGCGCAGGGCGGCCTGGTGGTGATCGACGAGGCCTACCAGCCCTTCGCTGCGCGCAGCTACATCGACCGCCTCGCGAAGCACCGCCACGTGCTGCTGATGCGCACCCTCAGCAAGTTCGGCCTGGCCGGCATCCGGCTGGGCTACCTGATGGGCCCGACCGCGCTGATCGCCGAGATCGACAAGGTACGTCCGCCCTACAACGTCAGCGTGTTGAACTGCGAGTGCGCGCTGTTCGCGCTCGAGCATGCCGAGGTGTTCGAGGCCCAGGCCAGTCAGATCCGCGAGGAGCGCGAGCGGCTGATGATGGGGCTCGGCCGGCTGCCGGGCGTCAAGGTCTGGCCCAGCGACGCGAACATGATCCTGCTGCGCGTACTGGGAGAGGGAGATCGGGCCGCCCGCACCTTCGACGGCATGAAGGCGCGCGGGGTGCTGGTGAAGAACGTTTCTAAAATGCACGAACTGCTCGCGAACTGCCTGCGCCTGACCGTCGGAACGGCCGACGAGAATGCCAGGATGCTCGCGGCGCTCGAAGCCTCACTATGACCACCCCCCAAGCCGCTCCCGCGGCCACCCCCGACGCCATCGCCGCGCGCACCGCAACGGTCGCGCGCAACACCGCCGAGACGAAGATCACCGTCAGCGTCAACCTCGACGGCACCGGCCGCGCCAAGCTGGCCACCGGCATCGGCTTCTTCGACCACATGCTCGACCAGATCGCCCGCCACGGGCTGATCGACCTCGAGATCGACTGCCAGGGCGACCTGCACATCGACGGCCATCACACGGTGGAAGACGTGGGCATCACGCTGGGCCAGGCCGTGGCCAAGGCCGTGGGCGACAAGAAGGGCATCCGCCGCTACGGCCATGCCTACGTGCCGCTCGACGAGGCGCTCAGCCGCGTGGTCATCGACTTCTCGGGCCGGCCCGGCCTCGAGATGCACGTGCCCTTCACGAGCGGGATGATCGGCGCCTTCGACAGCCAGCTCACCTACGAGTTCTTCCAGGGTTTCGTGAACCACGCCTTCGTCACGCTGCACATCGACAACCTCAAGGGCGTCAACGCGCACCACCAGTGCGAGACCGTGTTCAAGGCTTTCGCCCGCGCCCTGCGCGCCGCGCTCGAACTCGATCCGCGCTCGGCCGGTGTCATTCCCTCGACCAAGGGCTCGCTCTGATCCTGCAAGCGGAACAGCGTGCCATTGCACGCTCCGCCTGTCATTGAAGCTATGAAAACTGTAGCAAACAACGCCAACACCGTCGCCGTGGTGGACTACGGCATGGGCAATCTGCACTCCGTCGCGCAGGCGGTGCGCCATGCCGCCGACCAGGTCGGCGTGGAGGTGTTCGTGACCTCCGATCCCGAGGTGGTGCGCAAGGCCACGCGCGTGGTGCTGCCGGGGCAGGGCGCCATGCCCGACTGCATGCGCGAGCTGCGCGATTCGGGCCTGCTCGAATCGGTGCTCGAGGCCGCGGCGAGCAAGCCGCTGTTCGGCGTCTGCGTGGGCATGCAGATGCTGCTGTCGCGCAGCGACGAGGGACCGACCGACGGGCTCGGCCTGATCCCGGGCGAGGTGGTCCGCTTCGAGCTCGAGGGCCGCCTGCAGCCCGACGGCAGCCGCTTCAAGGTGCCGCAGATGGGCTGGAACCAGGTGCGCCAGGCGCAGCCGCACGCCGTGTGGGCCGGGGTGCCCGACGGCAGCTACTTCTATTTCGTGCACAGCTTCTATGCGCGGCCGGTCGATGCGCGGCACAGCGTGGGCGAAGCCGAATACGGGGCATGCTTTACCGCCGCCATCGCACGCGATAACATTTTTGCCACCCAGTTCCACCCGGAGAAGAGTGCGGACCACGGGTTGCAGCTCTACCGAAACTTCCTCCACTGGAATCCCTGAACACTTCGTTCCCCTGACCGGGCGCCGCCGGCCGGCGCCCTTTCGTTGCACTCTCGCGTCACTTTCATGCTCCTCATCCCAGCGATCGACCTCAAAGACGGCCATTGCGTACGCCTGAAACAAGGCGACATGGAACAGTCCACCATCTTCAGCGAAGACCCTGCCGCCATGGCGCGCAAATGGGTCGAGGCCGGTGCCCGGCGCCTGCACCTGGTCGACCTGAACGGGGCCTTCGCGGGCAAGCCGCAGAACCACGCGGCGATCAAGGCGATCCTGAAGGAGGTCGGCGACGACATCCCGGTGCAGCTCGGCGGCGGCATCCGCGACCTCGACACCATCGAGCGCTACATCGACGACGGCCTGCGCTACGTGATCATCGGCACCGCCGCGGTCAAGAACCCGGGCTTCCTCAAGGACGCCTGCAGCGCCTTCGGCGGCCACATCATCGTCGGCCTCGACGCCAAGGACGGCAAGGTCGCCACCGACGGCTGGAGCAAGCTCACGGGCCACGAGGTGGCCGACCTGGGCAAGAAGTTCGAGGACTACGGCGTCGAATCGATCATCTACACCGATATCGGCCGCGATGGCATGTTGTCGGGCATCAACATCGAGGCCACGGTCAAGCTCGCGCGCGTGCTGTCCATTCCGGTGATCGCCTCGGGCGGCCTGTCGAACATGGCCGACATCGACCAGCTCTGCGCAGTCGAATCCGAGGGCGTCGAAGGCGTGATCTGCGGCCGCGCCATCTACTCGGGCGACCTCGACTTCGGACAGGCGCAGGCGCGCGCCGACGAACTGGCCGGCGCCTGAGGGGGCCTGGCGGCGCGTGCTGTCCGCGCTCGCCATCGCCAACTACCGCTCGCTGCGCCAGCTCACGGTGCCGCTCGCGCGGCTCACCGTGGTCACCGGGCCCAACGGCAGCGGCAAGTCGAGCGTCTACCGCGCGATGCGCCTGCTGGCCGAGATCGCCAACGGCGGCGCGATCCGTTCGCTGGTGCGCGAGGGCGGCCTGTCTTCCACGCTGTGGGCCGGGCCCGAGCGCTTCTCGGCCGCCATGCTGCGCGGCGAGATGCCGGTGCAGGGCACCACGCGCAGCGAACCGGTCGCGCTGAAGCTGGGCTTCGCAGGCGCCAGCACCGAAGACTTCGGCTACGCGATCGACATCGGCCTGCCGCCGCCGATTCCCTCGACCGCCTTCTCGCGCGATCCCGAGATCAAGCACGAGGCCATCTGGAGCGGCCCGCTGCTGCGGCCGTCCACACAGCTGGTCGACCGCAAGGGTGCCTCGCTGCGGTTGCGCGACGGCCGCGGCTGGCAGCCGGTGGGCCGGCCGATCCCGCCCTTCGCGAGCATGATGACCGAGCATGCCGATCCGCGCGACGCGCCCGAGATGCTCACCCTGCGCGAGCAGATGCGCTCCTGGCGCTTCTACGACCACTTCCGCTCGGACGCCGAGGCGCCGGCGCGCCAGCCGCAGCTCGGCACCCGCACGCCGGTGCTGGCCAACGATGGCGCCGACCTCGCCGCCGCGCTGCAGACCATCCGCGAGATCGGCGACGGCGAGGCGCTCGATCGCGCCGTGGACGATGCTTTTCCGGGCGCGCGCGTCGAGATCGACGCCCGGGGCGATCGCTTCCAGACCCTGATGCACCAGCACGGCCTGCTGCGCGCACTGACCGCCGCCGAGCTGTCCGACGGCACCCTGCGCTACTTGCTGTGGATCGCGGCGCTGCTGACGCCGCGCCCGCCCGCGTTGCTGGTGCTCAACGAGCCCGAGACCAGCCTGCATCCCGACCTGCTGCCCGCGCTCGGCCGGCTGATCGCGCATGCGGCGCGCGAGTCGCAGGTGATCGTGGTGTCGCACGCCTCGCGGCTGATCGCCGCGCTCGAGGAGGCGGCCGCGGGCGGGGTCGAACTGCAGTCGGTGGTGCTCGAGAAGCGCCTGGGCGAGACCCGCATCGCGAACCTCGACATGAGCGAGATCCCGCGCTGGGAGTGGCCGGCGCGCTGAAAGCGGCCCCGGCTACTCGGCCTTCACCGACATCGTCTTGATGATCGTCTCGAGCTGCGCGCTCATCGGCAGGTCGAGGCTGGCGCCTGTGGGCAGCTTGCGCAGGAACCAGCGCTTGTACTGGCGCTCGATCTCGCCGTCCTCGGCCAGGACCTGGAAGCTGTCGTTGATCACCTTCGCGAGCTGCGGGTCGCCCTTGCGGTACATGATCCCGTAGGGGTCGTAGGAGAGGAAGTCGCCGACCACGCGGTAGTCGGCCTTGGCGTTCTCCTGCGCGATCAGGCCGTAGAGCAGCACGTCGTCGGTCGCGAAGGCATCGGCCTGGCCGCTCCTCACGAGAGCGAAGGACTCGGCATGGTCGCGCGCCACCTGCAGCTGGATGCCGAGCTTGAACTTCTCGGAGAGATCGCGCAGCGTCTTCTCGTTGGTGGTGCCGGCCGTCACCGCCACCTTGCGGCCTGCGAGGTCGCGGAACGAAGCGATCGGCGTGCCCTTCTTCACCAGCACCTTGGTGCCCGAGACGAAGATCGTCGGCGAGAAGCTCACGCGCTTCTGGCGCTCGAGGTTGCTGGTGGTCGAGCCGCATTCGAGGTCGACCTTGCCGCTCGTGACCGCGTCGAAGCGCGAGTCGGAGGTGACCGGCTCCCACTGGATCGCGAGCGTGCGGTCGACCGCGTTGCCGATCGCCGTGACCAGCTCGCGGCACAACTCGATCGAATAGCCGACCGGTTCCTTGCGCGTGTTGAGGAAGGAGAAGGGCACCGAGGATTCCCGGTAGCCGATGGTGATGGCGCCGCTGGCGCGCGCCTTGGCGAGCGTGCCGGTGAGCAGTTCCTGCGCCTGCACCGCGCCAGCCGCGAGCAACAGGGCCGCGCAGGCCAGACCGGCCCTGCCAAGCATCGTCGTCATGCTGCGCATCGCCTCAGCCATGCGCCGGATGCGCGATCGTCGCGGCCGCTTCTTCGTCGAGCTTGGCCGCGTTGAGCTCGGCCTCGCTCTCCGGCAGCAGCTCGCCTTCCCACTTGGCGACCACCGCGGTGGCGATCGAGTTGCCCACCGCGTTGGTGGCCGAGCGGCCCATGTCGAGGAAGGTGTCCACGCCCAGGATCAGCAGCAGGCCGGCCTCGGGAATGTCGAAGTGGTTGAGCGTGGCGGCGATCACCACCAGCGAGGCGCGCGGCACGCCGGCCATGCCCTTGGAGGTGAGCATCAGGATCAGCAGCATCGTGATCTGCGTGCTGATCGGCATGTGGATGTTGTAGGCCTGCGCGATGAACAGCACGGCGAAGGTGCAGTACATCATCGAGCCGTCGAGGTTGAACGAGTAGCCCATCGGCATCACGAAGCTCGAGATCTTGCGCTTGACGCCGAAGCGGTCGAGCGCCTGCAGGATCTTCGGGTACGCGGCCTCGGAACTGGCGGTGGCGAACGAGAGCAGGAAGGCTTCTTTGATCAGCACCAGCAGCTTGAACACGCGCGGCCCGAGGAAGGTGAAGCCCGCGAGGATCAGCACGCCCCACAGCACGAACAGGCCGAGGTAGAAGTCGCGCATGAACACCGCGAACTTGATCAGGATGCCCAGCCCGTTGACCGCCACCGTGGCGGCCATGGCGGCCAGCACCGCGAGCGGCGCGAGCTTCATCACGTAGCCCGTGATCTTCAGCATCGCGTGCGAGAGTTCCTCGGTGGCGGCGACCAGCGTCTTCGCTTTGTCGCCGAGCGAGGCCAGTGCCACGCCGAAGAACATCGAGAACACCACGATCTGCAGGATCTCGTTGTTGGCCATGGCCTCGATGAAGGACTTCGGCACCGTGTGGCTCACGAAGTCCTTGAAGGTGAACTTGGAGGTCGCGAGGTTCGCCGAGGCGCCGATGTCGGGCAGCGGCAGTCCCAGGTTGGCGCCGGGTTCGAGCAGGTTGGCCATCACCAGGCCGATCACCAGCGAGATCAGCGAGGCCGTGAGGAACCAGCCGATGGCCTTGCCGAACACCCGGCCCACCGACTTGGCGTCGCCCATGTGCGCGATGCCGACCACGAGCGTGGAGAACACCAGCGGCCCGATCAGCATCTTGATCAGGCGCAGGAACACGTCCGAGACGATCGAGACGTAGCCCGCGATCTCCTTGGCGGTTCCCTTGTCCGGGAAGCTCGCGAAGATCATGTAGCCGAGGATGATGCCGAGCACCATGGCAATCAGTATCCACGCCGCCATCGGCAACTTCTTCTTCATTCGATTCCCCTTGTGCTTGGTTGTGTGAGCGATTTTTTTGCAGGCACAGGGTATCCAAGAAGGCCCCCGGCTTGCAATCGGGGCCTGACCATGCAGTCTTTAGGCCCCATGGCCGTGCCGCGCGAGGCGCCGATGTTGCGCGAAGACGGTGCGATCGGAGCGCTGCCTACAATTCCTCACATGCACATCAGCTCGATCGAGTTCCGCGGCCAGCCCGCGCTGCGCGCCACCGGTGCCGACGGCAGCACCCTCACCGTGGCCCTGCACGGGGCGCATCTGCTCTCGTGGACCACGGCCGACGGCAGGGAAAGGCTCTACCTGAGCCCGCGCGCCGTGTTCGACGGCAAGACCGCGATCCGCGGCGGCGTGCCCATCTGCTGTCCGCAGTTCAACCAGCGCGGCATGCTCCCCAAACATGGTTTCATGCGCAATCTGCCTTGGGAAAATCAGGGTGTGGATGCCGAATCGGGCGCGCTGACCCTGCGGCTGCGCGACGACGACGCCACCCGGGCCCTGTGGCCGCATGCCTTCGAGGCGCGGGTCGCGTTCACGCTCGAGGCCGGGCAGCTGCGCACCGCGCTGAGCCTGCGCAACCTCGGCGGCGGGCCCTTCGGCTTCACGGCCGCGCTGCACACCTACCTGGCCGTGGACGACATCGCCGAGGCCCGGCTCGAAGGCCTGCAAGGCGCCAACCGCTGGGATGCGGTGCGCGACGACCGCCACGTGGAAACCGCGCCGGCCCTGCGCTTCGAATCCGAGTTCGACAGCGTCTATGCCGCGCCCGCCGAGCCGCTGCGGCTGGTGCAGCCGGGCGGCACGCTCGAGATCGCCCAGGGCGCCACCTGCACCGAAACCGTGGTCTGGAACCCGGGTGCCGCGCTCGGTGCGAAACTCGCCGACATGCCCGAGGACGGCTTTCGCCACATGCTCTGCGTCGAGGCCGCGCGCATCGACGAGCCCGTGCAGCTCGCGCCCGGCGCCGAGTGGCAGGGCTGGCAGCAGCTGCGCGTCCTCTGATTCCTGCTTCTTCCCGCGACCCCAAGTTACCCCAGCTACCCCACCATGCTCGCCAAACGCATCATTCCCTGCCTCGACGTCACCGGCGGCCGCGTCGTCAAGGGCGTCAACTTCCTCGAACTGCGCGACGCGGGCGACCCGGTCGAGATCGCCGCGCGCTACAACGCGCAGGGCGCCGACGAGCTGACCTTCCTCGACATCACCGCCACCAGCGACGGCCGCGACCTGATCCTGCCGATCATCGAGTCGGTCGCCTCGCAGGTCTTCATTCCGCTGACCGTGGGCGGCGGCGTGCGCACCGTCGAGGACGTGCGCCGGCTGCTCAATGCCGGCGCCGACAAGACCAGCTTCAATTCGGCCGCCATCGCCAATCCGCAGGTGATCAGCGACGCCTCGGCCAAGTACGGCGCCCAGTGCATCGTGGTCGCCATCGACGCCAAGCGCCGCACGCCCGAGGAAGCAGCCAGCCGCGGCCCGGGCTGGGACGTCTACAGCCACGGCGGGCGCAAGAACACCGGCCTCGACGCCGTCGAATGGGCCACCGAGATGGCGCGCCGCGGCGCCGGCGAGATCCTGCTGACCAGCATGGACCGCGACGGCACCAAGAGCGGCTTCGACCTGGCGCTGACCCGCGCCGTCAGCGACGCCGTCAACGTGCCGGTGATCGCCTCGGGCGGCGTGGGCAACCTCGACGACCTGGCCGACGGCATCCAGAAGGGCGGCGCGGACGCCGTGCTGGCGGCGAGCATCTTCCACTACGGGGAGCACACGGTCGGCGAGGCCAAGGCGCGGATGGCCGAGCGCGGCATCCCGGTGCGGATTTAATGACCCTTCGGCGTCGGTCGCGGCCGGCCGATCGCCGACAATCCCGCCCATGATCTGGCTCGATGAAGTGAAATGGGACGCCAACGGCCTCGTGCCGGTGATCGCCCAGGAACAAGGCACCAACGACGTGCTCATGTTCGCGTGGATGAACCGTGAGGCGCTCGAGAAGACCGCCGAACTCGGCCGCGCGGTGTATTTCAGCCGCTCGCGCGGCAAGCTCTGGTTCAAGGGCGAGGAATCGGGCCACGTGCAGACCGTGCACGAGATCCGCCTCGACTGCGACAACGACGTGGTGCTGCTCAAGGTGACCCAGCTCGGCCACGAGCCCGGCATCGCCTGCCACACCGGCCGCCACAGCTGCTTCTTCAACAAGTACGAGAACGGCCAATGGACCGTGACCGAGCCGGTCTTGAAAGACCCGGAATCGATCTACAAATGAGCGGCACCGTGAACACCAACGACGCCCTCGCACGCCTGGCCGCGGTCATTGAAAGCCGCCTGCCCGCCAATGGCGGCGATCCCGAGAAGAGCTACGTCGCGCGGCTGCTGCACAAGGGCCCCGACGCCTTCCTCAAGAAGATCGGCGAGGAAGCCACCGAAGTGGTGATGGCGGCCAAGGACGCCGACCATGGCGGCGACCGCACGAAGGTGGTCTACGAGGTGGCCGACCTCTGGTTCCACACCATGGTGGCGCTCGCGCACTACGGCCTGTCGCCCGCCGAGGTGGTGGCCGAGCTCGAGCGGCGCGAAGGCACCAGCGGCATCGAGGAAAAGGCGCTGCGCAAGGTGCAGGCCCGCGAAGCCGCCAGCGAGTGACCGCCTGATTGCCGAGGGATGACTCTGACGACCGAAAGGACATCGCCATGCCCAACGACATCGTGAACGTTCAGCCCGACGACTCGCTCAAGACTTGGGGCTGGGTCAGCTACATCCTGCACCTGATCGTCGCCATCGGCGCCGTGGTGCCGGGCGCCCAGGCCTCGGTGCTGCTGCTGCTGGTGGCGCTGGTGATCGACTTCGTGAAGCGCGACGACGCGGCCGGCACCTGGCAGGCCTCGCACTTCAGCTGGCGCATCCGCTCGGTGCTCTGGGCCGGGCTGCTCTACATCGTCACCTCGTGGCTCTGGCTGCTGCTCTTCGTCCCGGGCTGGATCGCCTGGAGCCTGATTTCGCTGTGGTTCCTCTACCGGATCGTGAAAGGCATGATCCGGATGAACGACGGCCGTCCCATGGAACCCAACGATGTCATCTGATCCGAACTGCATCTTCTGCAAAATCGTCGAGGGCAAGATCCCGTCGCGCAAGGTCTACGAGGACGAGGATGTCTTCGCCTTCCACGACATCGCGCCCTGGGCGCCGGTGCATTTCATGCTGGTGCCCAAGAAGCACATCGCCTCGATGGCCCAGCTGACGCCCGACGACGCGGCGCTGATGGGCAAGATCATGACCCTGGCGCCCAAGCTGGCGCTCGAGCAGGGCTGCAATCCGTACCCCGAAGGCGGCTACCGGGTGGTGGTCAACACGGGTACCGAAGGGGGGCAGGAGGTGCATCATCTCCATGTCCACGTCATGGGCGGTCCGCGCCCCTGGCTTCGCGGCTGAGCCGTTAAGTAAATTTGTCACATTCGCCGCGACTAAAATCGGCACATTCTTAGGAGTCTTCCATGGGTTCTTTTTCCATCTGGCACTGGCTGATCGTGCTGCTCGTCGTCGTCATGATCTTCGGTACCAAGAAGCTTCGGAACATGGGTTCCGACCTCGGCGGTGCCGTCAAGGGCTTCAAGGACGGCATGAAGGACGGTTCCGCGACCGACGCGCCGACCGCCACCGGCCCGGCCGCCCAGGTCACGAGCCAGTCGGCCGCCACCGACAAGCCGACGATCGACGTCGAAGCACGCCACAAGTCCTGATCCGGGCGACACGTGCTGGACCTCGGCATTGAGAAGATGGCGCTGATCGGCGTCGTGGCGCTGATCGTCATCGGACCCGAAAAGCTGCCGCGCGTGGCGCGCACCGTCGGCACGCTGCTCGGCAAGGCGCAACGCTACGTCAATGACGTCAAGGCAGAGGTCAATCGCTCGATGGAGCTCGACGAGCTCCGCAAGATGAAGACCACCGTCGAGGACGCGGCGCGCGACGTGGAGCAGAACATCCATTCGGGCGTGAGCGACCTCGAGAAGCAGTTCTCCACCCCCGCGGGCGAAACCCTCTCGGCGCTGGCCGAACCGGAACCGGTGGTGCCGGTCTACAAGCATCCGCGCAAGAACTGGCGCCTCAAGCAGGGCGCCACGCCGCAGTGGTACAAGTCCCGCAACGGCGTGCGCACCAAGGCACTGTCGGGCGCGGCGCGCGTCGCGCGCTACCGGCCGCACAAGGTCAGCTAGCAGCGGCGCGGCGCGTTTCCCCCTCCACCCAGCGTTCCCACGCGCGCCGCCCGTCGGCAGCCCACGCTTTCCATCTCCTCAATGGCTGATTCCGACTCCAAGAACAAAGAAGACGAGCTCGCCGGCACCGAGCAGCCTTTCGTCGCGCACCTGATCGAGCTGCGCGACCGGCTGCTCTATTGCGTCTACGGCATGGCGATCGCCGGCATCCTGCTGGCGGTCTGGCCCGGTCCGGGCGGCTTGATCGACATCATCGCGATGCCGATCCGCGCCCACATGCCGCCCGACGCCAAGCTGATCGCCGTGGGCGTGTTCTCGCCCTTCTTCGTGCCGCTCAAGGTGCTGATGATGGCCGCCGTGCTGCTCGCGCTGCCGTGGCTCATGTACCAGGCCTGGATGTTCGTGGCGCCGGGCCTCTACACCCACGAGAAGCGCTTCGCGCTGCCGCTGATCATCTTCGGCAGCCTGCTGGCCTACGCGGGCATCGCCTTCGTGCAGCTGTTCGTGCTCGACAAGATGTTCGGCTTCATCCAGAAGTTCACGCCGGCCGCGGTGGCGGCCACGCCCGACATCTCTTCGTACGTCGAGGCCATCCTGTCGCTCTATCTCGCCTTCGGCGTTGCCTTCCAGGTGCCGATCGTCGTGATGCTGCTGGTGCGCTTCGAGATGGTGACCATCGAGAAGCTGCGCTCGTTCCGCGGCTACTTCATCGTCGTGGCCTTCATCGTGGCCGCCGTGCTGACGCCGCCCGACGTGGTGTCGCAGCTGGCGCTGGCGATCCCGATGTGCGTGCTGTACGAGGTCGGGATCATCGGGGCCAAGTACTTCTCGCGCGTCTCGAAGTCGCCGGAGGACGAGGAAGCGGATTCCTCGTCGACCACGCCGCCCTGAGCGGCAAGGATCTTCCGGATCCGGCAAGGAAAAAGCGGCCCGTCGGCCGCTTTTTTCATGGCTGCGCGGACCCGGGCCCGCGCGTCTCGTTCGTTCACTCGTTCTGGTTCGGCACCTGCCGCACCGGGCTCTTCGGCCGCAGCCCCGGCATCACGTCCAGTTCCATCTTGTCGCTGCCGCGTTGCAGCGCGAAGCGCGCGGTGCTGCCGGGCTTGAGGCCGGCCACGGCGGTCAGCAGCGCCTGCACGCTGTCGGTCTTCTTGTCGCCCACCGCGGTGATCACGTCGCCGGGGCGGATGCCGGCCTTGGCGGCCGGGCCGTTCTGCAGCACGCCGGTGATGATCACGCCCGCGTCGGCCTTCACGCCGAAGGTCTCGGCCAGCTCCGGCGAGAGGTCGCTCGGCTCGACGCCGATCCAGCCGCGGCGCACCTGGCCTTCCTTCACGATGCCCTCGAGCACGATCTTGGCCATCGACACGGGAATGGCGAAGCCGATGCCCATGCTGCCGCCCGAGCGCGAGTAGATCGCGGTGTTGATGCCCAGCAGGTTGCCGTTGACGTCGATCAGCGCGCCGCCCGAATTGCCGGGGTTGATGGCCGCGTCGGTCTGGATGAAGTTCTCGAAGTTGTTGATGCCGAGCTGGTTGCGGCCCAGCGCCGAGACGATGCCGCTGGTCACGGTCTGGCCGACGCCGAAGGGATTGCCGATGGCCAGCACCTGGTCGCCCACCTGCAGCTCATCGGAGCTGCCCAGCACGATCACCGGCAGCTTGTCGAGCTCGATCTTGAGCACGGCCAGGTCGGTGTCGGGGTCGGTGCCGATCACCTTGCCTCGCGCATGGCGGCTGTCGTTGAGCGTGACCTCGATCTCGTCCGCGCCCTCGACCACGTGGTTGTTGGTGAGGATGTAGCCGTCGGTGCTCACGATCACGCCGCTGCCCAGGCCGACCTGGGGCTGGTCGTCCTGGTCGCCGAAGAAGAAGCGGAACCAGGGGTCGTTGCTGCGCGGATGGCGCTGCGCCGCCTTGCTGGTGTTGATGCTCACCACCGCTGGCGAGGCCTTCTTGGCCGCGGCGCTGAGGCTGCCGGGCGCGGGCACGCCGGGCGTCGAGCTGGCGGGCGCCTCGATGATCGAGACCACGCCGCCCAGCGAGGTCGTGCGCCGGTTGATCCATTCGGGCTTGAGCGTGGCGACCACGAAATAGGCCGCCAGCAGGACGGTCACGGCTTGGGCGAAGAGCAGCCAGATGCGTTTCATGAAAACTTGGTGAAAAGGCGCGAAAGGGCGAGGGCGCTGAGGGGGAAAGGCCGCGGAGCGCGGCGCTGCGGGAGATTGTCTCTCAACGGCAGGGAGCGAAGACCGCGCCGGCCGGTCGAGATTCCTGGAGGCTCGAGGCGCCTATAAGGGATAACCCTTAGCATCGGGACCCTGCCGACCCGGCTCTCCTTCGCCGCCGCCCCGCCCACCCGGTGGACTCGGTCCGGCACTTTCGTCGGCGTACCGCTTTCGCTTCCCATCCGGCCCTGCGGCCCCGGTGCGCAGCCATGACTCTCCGCCCGCCATGACTTCACACGCCACCATCCCGGACGGCACCACGCCGGCCCCGGCACGCGCGCTCAACGCCCGCGACTACAAGACGCTCGCCCTGTCCGCCCTCGGCGGCACGCTCGAGTTCTACGACTTCGTCATCTACGTCTTCTTCGCCACCGTGCTGGGCGCGCTGTTCTTCCCGGCCGACATGCCCGACTGGCTGCGCCAGCTGCAGACCTTCGGCATCTTCGCGGCCGGCTACCTGGCCCGGCCGGTCGGCGGCATCGTGATCGCGCACTTCGGCGACCTGCTCGGCCGCAAGCGCATGTTCACGCTGTCGATCTTCCTGATGGCCGCGCCCACGCTGGTCATCGGCCTGCTGCCCACCTACGCCAGCATCGGCGTGGCGGCGCCCCTGCTGCTGCTGGCCATGCGCGTGCTGCAGGGTGCGGCCATCGGCGGCGAGATGCCCGGTGCCTGGGTGTTCGTCGGCGAGCACGTGCCCGCGCAGCGCTATGGCTTCGGCGTCGGCACGCTGACCTCGGGCATCACCGGCGGCATCCTGCTGGGTTCGCTGGTGGCCGTGGTCATCAACCGGCACTACGCGCCCGAGCAGGTCAGCGACTTCGCCTGGCGCATCCCCTTCATCCTCGGCGGCGTGTTCGGGCTGGTGTCGGTGTACCTGCGCCGCTTCCTGCACGAGACCCCGGTGTTCCGCGAACTCGCCGACCGCCGCAGCGTGGCGCGCGAGCTGCCGCTGCGCACCGTGCTGCGCGAGCACCGCGGCGCCAGCGTGTTCGTCGCGCTGCAGACCTGGGTGCTGTCGGCCGCGATCGTGGTGATCGTGCTCTACACGCCCACTTACCTGCAGAAGGTGCACCACATCCCGGCCGCGCTCGCGCTCGAGGCCAATGCACTCGCCACCCTCACGCTGACCATCGGCTGCGTGATCGCCGGCTGGGCCAGCGACCGCATCGGTACGCGCGCCGTGATGCTGATCGGCTGGGGTGGCCTGTTCGCGACCGCCTACCTGTTCTACACCGGCCTGCCCGGCACGCCGGCCACGCTGTTTTGGCACTACGGGCTGACGGGTCTGTTCGTGGGCACCATCGCCACCGTGCCGATCGCCGGCGTGCGCGCCTTCCCCGCGCCGGTGCGCTTCTCGGGGCTTTCGTTCGCCTACAACATGTCGTATGCCGTCTTCGGCGGGCTCACGCCGGTGGTCCTCACGCTCTGGCTGCAGCACGACCCCATGGCGCCCGCGCACTACGTGGCGGTGCTGGCCGCGCTGGGCTTCGTGCTCGCGTTCTGCCCCCTGGCGGCCCGCGGCCACCCCATGCGGGCTGGCGTGGCGCCGGCCGGCGGCGCGACAATGTCGCGATGAGCACCACCCGCCACGAGCTGCTTCACGCATTCGACCTGCTGCTCGCTCCCGAGCGCTTCAAGGACTACGGACCGAACGGCCTGCAGGTCGAGGGCCGCACCACGGTGCGCAAGATCGTCTCGGGCGTGACCGCGAGCCGCGCGCTGATCGAGGCCGCGATCCGCGCCGAGGCCGATGCCATCTTCGTCCACCACGGCCTGTTCTGGCGCGGCCAGGACGGCCGCGTCACCGGCTGGATGAAGCAGCGGCTGGCGCTGCTGCTGAATCGCGACGTCAACCTCTTCGCCTACCACCTGCCGCTCGACGCGCATCCCGAGCTCGGCAACAACGCGCAACTCGGCCTGCAGCTCGGCCTGCTGGCGCATCCGGGATCGGCCGGGCGCTTCGGCGAGCAGGAGCTGGGCTTTCTCGGCGGCCTGGAGGACGGCGAGACCCTGGCCAACGCGAAGGCGCTCGCCGTCCACGTCGAGAAGGTGCTCAAGCGGCCCGTGACGCTGGTCGACACCGCCCATCGTCCGATCAAGACCATCGCCTGGTGCACCGGCGGCGCGCAGGGCTACTTCGAGGCCGCCATCGCGGCCGGTGCCGACGCCTTCATCACCGGCGAGATCTCGGAGCCGCAGGCCCACTACGCGCGCGAGATGGGCGTGGCCTTCCTGGCGTGCGGGCACCATGCCTCCGAGCGCTATGGCGCGCCTGCCGTGGCCGAACACGTGGCTGCGCAGCTCGGGCTCCAGCACGAGTTCATCGACATCGACAACCCGGCATGACGAGTGCTGCATCCTTGGGTGGCAGGCCCGTCGCCATCACGCTCGGTGATCCGGCTGGCATCGGGCCGGAGATCATCGGCAAGGCGTTTCGCGATGCGCCCGAGGCCACGCGTGGCGCCTTCGTGGCGGGCGATGTGGGGACGATGCGGGAGGCGTTGCAGGCCCTGTCGGCGCCCGGGCATCCGGCGTGGCCCGTGGTCGAGATTGCTTCATCGGCCGAGGCGCTGGGGGTTCCGCCCGGTTGTGTGCCTGTGCTGCAGGTGATCGCGTCGCCGCAGGGAGTGGTCCATGGCCGTATCAGCGCCGAAGCTGGGCGCGCGGCGGGCGATGCGGTGGTCTGGGCAGCGCGGGCCGCGTTGCGGGGCGAGATCGCCGCCATCGTCACCGCGCCCTTGCACAAGGAAGCGTTGTCGGCGGCAGGATTTCCCTTTCCGGGCCATACCGAACTGCTGCAGGCCGAGGCCGCCGCGCATCTGGGGCGCAGCGTGGCCGAGGTGCCCGTGCGCATGATGCTGGCCAACGACGAGCTGCGCACCGTGCTCGTCAGCATCCACATGTCGCTGCGTCAGGCGATCGAGGCCGTCACTTTCGATGGCGTGCTCGAGACCTTGCGCATCACTCACCATGCGCTCTCGCGCACCCTGGGCCGCGCGCCGCGCATCGGTGTCGCAGGGCTCAATCCGCATGCCGGGGAGGGCGGACTCTTCGGGTTGGAGGAGCAGGAGATCATCGTGCCCGCCATCGCCGCGGCGTGTGCCGAAGGCATCGCCGCCGATGGGCCGCATGCGCCCGATACCGTCTTCATGCGTGCCCGCGCGAAGCGGCCCGGCGTGGCCGATAGCGGCGAGTTCGACGTGGTGGTGGCGATGTACCACGACCAGGGACTGATCCCGGTGAAGTACCTGGGCGTGGAGAAGGGCGTGAACGTGACGCTCGGGCTGCCGCTGGTGCGGACCAGTCCCGATCACGGGACGGCGTTCGATATCGCGGGCACCGGCCGCGCGGATGCATCGAGTCTGGTCGAGGCGCTGCACATGGCGCGCGCGCTGGCCGGTATCTGAGTGGGGCGCGCGGCCTTCAGGGCCGCGCTGCGCTTCAGGAGCGCTTGAGGCTGTCGCGGATCTCGCGCAGCAGCACGATGTCCTCGGGCGGTGCGGCGGGGGCAGCCGGAGCGGCTTCTTCCGTGCGGCGCAGGCGATTGATCTGCTTGACCATCATGAAGATGATGAAGGCGAGGATCACGAAGTTGACCACGATGGTGATGAAGTTGCCGTACGCCAGCACCGGCACGCCGGCCTTCTTGAGCTCCGCCAGGTTGTTGGCGATTCCCGCGGGCACCGTGCCCAGGACCACATAGAGGTTCGAGAAGTCCAGCTTGCCGAACACCAGCCCGACGATGGGCATGATGATGTCGGCCACCAGCGAATCGACGATCTTGCCGAAGGCCGCGCCGATGATCACGCCGACCGCCAGGTCGACGACATTGCCCTTGACGGCAAACTCCTTGAATTCGCTGAGGATGGTCATGGTTGGGAGGGTGCGGGAGCACTGGGGTTGAGAGAGGCGCCAGTATGCACGGGAGGCTGGGGTGTTCCGCGTGGCGCGGTGCCTGAGCCTCATGAAGTCCTTCACAAAGCTGAATCGAATCTGGATTTCTGCCGGCGCGACAGATCGCTCGGTGACCCGACAGAGTCCAACATGTTGCTAGTTGTTTCCAGTTCTGCTCGGACTGAGGCAAGCCTTCGCCTCTTGGCACTCCCTCAAGCGGGGGATGCGCGAACTTTTTCGCAACTTTACATTCACGCGGGCGGCCTTCTCGGCGAGGTTTTTCGTGGGTGTCGAACAACGTTTCCCCACGGAAAACGGTAACGACGTAGGGATCGCTAACACTTTGGCAATGCTACGAAGGTTATAAAAAAGTCTTCTTCATCGAGTAGATTGGTTTGCTGGGCAGGGGGTGTTGAAACGAGAGAGACCAAAGGACTCGCCTATGATCGACCTGTCGAGCAAGGGTTGGACACAATCTTTTGCAACTCACAAGCCGGGATAGCAGTCGTCACGTGCAGCGACAATGCCGGGTTGGCCTGGGGAGGGAAATCCCGCGGGTCTCTTGACCAACAGCCAAACAGGGAGGCTGTCTGACCACTGCGTCAGAGGCCAAGCGCAGATGCGCTTGGGGGGTCTGGGTTGTTCAACAATCAATCAGTCGTGCGATGAGGATCGTTTTGAGAAGACGCTATGTGCACCCCATTGGGCCAGCCAATCATTTGGTTCGGGTTTTGTTGAGGTAGGGCTTGTCCCGAATTCGAAATTGACGATGGCGAAAATTGATTTTCCGTGGGGGTTGAAATTGAAAAGAGTAGCGAATTTTCTGAAGTGGGGTCTGCTGGCATCTGTGATGGTGTTGCAGGCATGCGCAATTGCACCAGGCATGGGGAACGTCGAACCCTATGACGCTGCCGGTCCGTTGCCCAACGACTTCCGCTATCTGCCGGACGGGGCGCCCGAGGGCGAGATCACTCCTATTTCCCTTGCGCTGGTTCGTACCTTGGCCGAGGCCGCACCTCAGGGCGTGCCGTCGGAAGTGCGTGCGCTGTTTGGCAAGGGCGCGCGCTACACCATTGGATCGGGCGATGTGGTGGGTGTCATCGTGTATGACCACCCTGAACTTTTGCCGAATGCAGGGGCTGTCATCTCGCAGTCGGTGGATCCGACGGGCGTGCAGGTCGCTCCGGGGTTCATCGTCGATGCCGACGGCGAGATTGCATTTCCCTATATCGGTCGTGTGCGCGTTGCAGGTTTGAGCGAAGGCGATGCTTCGGATCTGCTGATCAAGTTGCTGAGACCGCACATTCGCGATCCCCAGGTCACGGTGCGAATCCAATCCTTCAGAAGTCGCCGTGCGTACGTGGAAGGCGAAGTTCGCACTCCTGGCTCGCAGATCTTCACGGACGTGCCGATGACGCTGAATGAAGCCATCAACCGAGCTGGTGGCATCACGGCGGCGGGGAATCGGTCCTCGGTCACGCTGATTCGGAATGGCCAGTCCATCCTCATTGATTTGGTCAAGCTGCGCGAGGCCGGTTATGACGGCAACAGCATTCCTCTGAAAAGCGAGGACACCATCCGCGTGGCGAATAGGGAGGACTCCAAGGTCTTTCTCATGGGCGAGGTCCTCGCACCTTTGGCATTGCCCATGCGCAGCAATGGTCGTCTCAGCTTGAGTGAAGCCTTGGGCGAAGCCGGAGGGCCAATGAATGCCACGGCCAGTGCCGGTCAGATTTATGTCATTCGGCAAGGTGCAACAGGTGCTCCTGCGATCTTTAATCTCAATGCCAAGAACCCCGCTGCACTTGCGATTGCGAGCCAGTTTCGGCTGCAGTCTCAAGATGTGATTTACATCGATCCCGTTCCTTTGGTCAAGTGGAACCGCGTGGTCAATTTGATTCTGCCTTCGGCGTCGGTGGCGAATACTGCGAGCGAAATTTACGTCAGACACAACAACTGACGCACAGAGCCCCACACGTTGCCTGAACGGCGAATGCCTTGATTGGGGCTGTCAAGAAACGTTCAGGCGCAAAGGCGAAGTCTTCCATCGAAGACACGTCGACAAGTCTTTGGCTTCGATCCTCTTAGTATGCAAATCCTTTCTACCAAACAACCCATTGCGATCATCGGTCTAGGCTATGTCGGGCTGCCTCTTGCTGTGGAGTTCGGCAAAAAGCGTCAGGTTGTTGGCTTTGACATCAATGCCAAGCGCATTGCCGAGTTGCAAGGTGGTCAAGACCACACGCTCGAAACCACTCCTGAAGAACTAGCGGCTGCAACACAACTTGCCTTTACGTCGCACGTCGATGACTTGCGTGATTGCTCCGTCTTTATCGTGACCGTTCCGACGCCGATCGACAATGCCAACCGACCTGATCTGACACCTCTGATCAAGGCCAGTGAAACCATTGGCAAGGTCATGAAGGCTGGTGCGATCGTGATCTTCGAATCGACGGTGTATCCAGGGGCCACTGAAGAAGTTTGTGTGCCTGTCTTGGAGAAGTTCAGTGGCAAGAAGTTCAACGTCGAATTTTTCTGCGGATATAGCCCGGAGCGAATCAATCCTGGGGACAAAGTCAACACGCTGACCAAGATTAAGAAAATCACCAGCGGAAGCACTTCGGAGGTGGCAGACCTGGTAGACGCGCTCTATAACGAGATTATTACCGCGGGTACGCACAAAGCGGCCAGCCTCAAGGTGGCGGAGGCTGCCAAGGTAATTGAGAACACGCAGCGTGACCTGAATATAGCCCTTGTCAACGAACTCTCCGTGATCTTTGAGCGCCTGGGTATAGACACCCTCGATGTGCTTGAGGCTGCGGGAAGTAAGTGGAACTTCCTACCGTTCCGTCCCGGCCTCGTAGGTGGGCACTGCATTGGCGTGGACCCCTATTACCTTACACACAAGGCCGAACAGGTTGGCTACCACCCACAGGTGATATTGGCCGGGCGTCGCATCAACGACAATATGGCGCGCTACGTGGCTCGCAACACCATCAAGCTGATGCTGAAGAATGGCATGGATGTGCCGCGTTGCCGTATCGGTGTGCTGGGCATCACCTTCAAGGAAAACTGCCCCGACATTCGCAACAGCAAGATCGTCGATATGGTGCGAGAGTTCGAGGCATGGGGCGCTTCCGTCGAGGTAGTGGATCCGTGGGCCGATGCAGAAGAGGTGGCTCATGAATATGGCCTTCAACTCGGCCGGGTCGATGTGGATCATCCGGTCGATGCGCTTGTGGTTGCGGTAGGTCACAACGAATACCGCCATGCGAGCACGGCTGAACTGCGCTCGCTCTGTCGGGGCGAGCAGCCTGTGCTGGTTGATGTCAAAAGCCTATTCAACGTGCAGGACGCACGCAACAGCGGCTTTTCGGTGTTCCGTCTCTAAGCCATTTTCCGTTTCTTCGACATGAAAAACTTTGCTCTCATCGGCGCCGCCGGCTATATCGCTCCACGTCATATGCGTGCTATCAAAGACACGGGCAACCATCTCTCGGTTGCCTACGATGTCAACGATTCGGTCGGCATCATCGACAGCATTTCGCCGCAAAGCGAATTCTTTACCGAGTTCGAGAGGTTTTCCGAGTACGCACAGCAACTCAAGCGCAACCCTGCGACTGCGTTGGACTACGTTGCGATCTGCAGTCCCAATTATTTGCATCATCCGCACATTGCCGCGGGCCTGCGCTTGGGTTGCGATGTCATCTGCGAGAAGCCGCTAGTGCCCACTCCAGACCTAGTTGAGGAACTGGAGCGAGTCGAAAAGGAAACGGGCAAGCGCGTCTTCAACATCCTTCAGTTGCGTCACCACGATGCAATCCTGAAGCTTCGTGACAAAGTGGCCGCTGCGCCGGTAGATACAAAGTTCGATGTCGAACTGACCTACATTACTTCGCGCGGCAAGTGGTATATGGAAAGCTGGAAGGGCGACAACCGCAAGTCGTTCGGTGTAGCAACCAATATCGGCGTGCATTTCTATGACATGCTGCACTTCATTTTCGGCAAGCTGCAACGCAACGTGGTGCATTACAGCGGCACAGCAAAGGCAGCCGGTTACCTTGAATACGAACGTGCGCGCGTGCGTTGGTTCTTGTCCATTGACGCAAATGATCTGCCGGCTGATGTGAAGGGAAAGAAGACTACTTTCCGCAACATCGATATTAGTGGCGAAAAGCTTGAATTCTCGGAGGGCTTCACGGATTTGCACACCGTGAGCTACAAGGAAATCCTGGCTGATCGTGGCTATGGCTTAGAGGACGCACGCCACTGCATAGAGACCGTTGACGTGATCCGCCGCGCGACGCCGGTTCGTGGTGAGCAGGGCGAAGTGCACCCGTTTGTGCGCCAATTGGCCTGACGCCGAGCGAGGCCGCCATGGCATACAAAGCCCACCCCACCGCCATCATCGATGAAGGAGCCCGAATAGGCGACGGTACTCGAATCTGGCATTGGGTGCATGTTAGCGCGCAGGCGTCGATCGGCGACGGCTGCTCTCTTGGCCAGAACGTCTATGTAGGCAATGACGTGACCATTGGCCATAACGTAAAGATTCAGAACAACGTGAGCGTCTATGACGCAGTCACATTGGAAGACGACGTGTTCTGCGGACCGAGCATGGTCTTCACCAATGTCTACAACCCGCGTTCGGCCGTCACTCGCAAGGACGAGTATCGCCGCACTCTCGTGAAGCGCGGCGCGACGCTGGGCGCCAACTGCACCATCGTGTGTGGGAACACGGTCGGTGAATACGCATTTGTGGGCGCCGGTGCTGTGATCAATCGGAATGTGCCGGCTTACGCGCTCATGGTTGGAGTCCCAGCCCGGCGGATCGGCTGGATGAGCGAATTTGGCGAGCAACTTGTATTGCCCCTCGAAGGCGTGGCGGAGGCCGTTTGTGCGCATACCGGCGCGCGCTATGTACTCAACGGCAACGCCGTGACTAAGTTGGATACCAAGAAGCCATGATCGAATTCATCGACCTCAAGACCCAGCAAGCCCGCATCAAGGATCAGCTCAACGTAGCCATCCAGCGCGTACTCGCTCATGGGCAGTACATTCTTGGCCCCGAAGTTGCCGAACTGGAAGAGAAACTGGCGGCCTACACGGGCGCCAAGCATTGCATTACCGTGGCCAACGGGACCGACGCTTTGCAGATTGCCCAAATGGCGCTTGGAATTGGCCCGGGTGATGAAGTTATCACGCCGGGCTTTACCTATATTGCAACTGCTGAAACTGTGGCCTTGCTGGGCGCCAAACCGGTATACGTGGACATTGACCCTCGCACCTACAACCTGGATTCGGCGCTGCTGGAAGCTGCGATCACTTCGCGGACCAAAGCAATCGTTCCAGTAAGCCTGTACGGGCAATGTGCCGACTTCGATGCGATCAATGCCATTGCCGCCAAGCACCGCATTCCGGTGATCGAGGATGCCGCACAGAGCTTTGGTGCGACCTACAAAGGGCGAACGAGCTGCAACCTCAGCACGATTGCCTGTGCCAGTTTCTTTCCGAGCAAGCCGCTGGGGTGCTATGGCGACGGTGGCGCTATTTTTACCAGTGACGATGAATTGGCAAAGGTGATGCGGCAGATTGCGCGGCATGGGCAAGACCGACGGTATCACCACATTCGTGTGGGAGTGAACAGTCGGCTCGATACGTTGCAGGCGGCTGTGCTGCTGTCGAAACTGGATGTCTTTGATGACGAACTCGCCGCTCGCCAGCGAGTGGCAGCGGAATACGGGCGTTTGCTAGGAGAGAGCAGTATCGTGGCCAGTCCTCAAGTTGAGCTGCATAACCAAAGTGCATGGGCTCAATATACGCTGAGGGTGCCAAATCGAGATCATCTGCAGGCTCGCATGAAACAAGAAGGCGTGCCCACGGTGGTGCATTATCCCATCCCATTGAATCTGCAACCTGCCGTATCAGATGATAAGGTGAATTTGCCTGTTGGGGACGCAATCGCACAGGAGGTTCTAAGTCTACCAATGCATCCTTACCTGTCGCCTCCAGATCAGGCGCGAATTTGCTCCGTGCTACTGCACCAATAAGGTTTCGATGTCGGTCCAGAGTGCCATCGCGGCATTGCGCGACAAGCTTCGAGCGCTGAGCCAAATCAGCTTTTTGCGCTCGGTAGGAGTGCTTGTTGGTGGAACGGCCTTTGCGCAAGCTCTTACCGTTCTTGCCCTGCCGCTCGTTACGCGGTTGTACACACCCTCTGATTTCAGCGCGCTTGCCGTTTTCGTTTCGATTACAACAATCATTTCTGTCGTCGCATGTTTGCGCCTAGAGATCGCGATCCCGATGCCGGAAAGCGACGATGATGCCGCTAATCTATTGGCCTTGGCACTTCTTATTTGCTCCATGGTGGCAATGTTTTTGGGGTTGACTATTTTTTTTGCGCCGACTGATTTCATCGGTTTGGCTGCGAAAAATCCGTTGCGACCCTATTTATGGTTACTACCATTGGCGGTATGGTTGGCCGGCGGATATTCTGCCGTTCAATTTTGGTCCACGCGTAAGAAAAAGTTTGGGACCATTGCCAAAACAAGAATGACTCAAGCTTTAGGTGGGGCAGGTACTCAGATCGGCTTGGGTTGGATGGGAGTGGCTCCTCTCGGCTTACTATTAGGGCAAACAATTGGTAGCGGCGCTGGCTTTTTAAATTTACTCCTATCCGCGCTTCGAGAAAATAAAAAATCTTTCCAAAACGTCAGTTGGTCAGGTATGTTGCAGGTTTTGCGGAAATATGATCGTTTCCCAAAATATTCGACATTTGAGGCATTTGCAAATAGCGCTGGGTTTCAGTTGCCGATCATTTTCATCGCATCCAGTGCTATAGGGCCGGAGGCTGGGTATTTGATGCTTGCAACACGAGCCATGGCCGTGCCAATGGGGTTGGTGGGAGGAGCTATTGCTCAAGTTTATCTTTCTAAAGCGCCAGAAGAACTGCGTGATGGGCGGCTTGGAGCATTCAGTACAGAAATACTTGCCAGTCTGTTCAAAACCGGTGTAGGGCCTTTGCTATTTATTGGCATTGTTGCTCCTCCTCTCTTTTCTATCGTATTCGGTGCAGCGTGGGGGCGTTCAGGAGAAATTGTCACATGGATGATTCCATGGTTTATTTTTCAATTCATGTCGTCACCGATTTCCATGGTGATGCATGTGGTTGGCAAACAGCGATCCATGCTTGCCCTCACCATTTTTGGACTGCTTCTGCGCCTTGGATCCGTTGTGATTGTCGGGCACTATGCGGTGGGTTATCTTTCGGAAATGTATGCAATCTCCGGTGGAGTATTTTATTTTGCTTGCTGCTGGTTATTTGGACGGGCGGCGGGAGTCACTGGAAGTGCAATTGAACAAATAGTGACAGGCAATCTTTTCCAGGTAATTTGGTGGGTGGCGGCGGCAGTTTTGCTTCGTGTTATTTTTTATATCTTATGAGTACAAAGCGCCTACTTAAGATGGTCGCATCTCGATCTCGGCCTCTCCTCAATTTTTTTCTTTCTATTTTTTTTGAAGAAAAATATCTAAAAGGTCGGCATTTCGAGTCCGGATACACCGGGTATTTCTGGGCGTTCAGGTCGATTTGGTTGAAGAACATACTTCGAATATCTACACCCCACCCATGGCCTACGGGCCTCTCCTGTACGTTATCTAATCCGAGAAACATCGAATTCCATTGCGATGATTTGAATAACTTTCAATCGCCTGGGACTTATTTTCAAAATTTCAAAGGCCGAATAGTTATCGGCCGCGGAAGCTACATTGGGCCGAATGTCGGTCTTATCACATCGAATCACAATATAGATGATCTTGAAAAACATGAAGATAGCCAGGATATATTCATTGGCGAGCAATGCTGGCTCGGTATGAATGTCGTGGTGCTGCCTGGCGTGACGCTAGGGGCTAAGACGATAGTCGCTGCAGGTTCTGTCGTGACAAAAAGCTTTCCCGAGGGTAATGTGGTTCTCGCTGGAATTCCTGCGAAATTCTTAAAAAAATTAACTTGATTTGGGTGTTGAGCGAGGAATTGAAATTAGGCATCAAAAACGGTACAACTGTTTTGAGGCTTTATCAAGGGGTTTTAAATTCCAGGCTGCGTGGTTTGCTGCATTACTGGATGACAGGAGCATGTTGAGATGAAAATACTAACGGTCATTGGTGCGCGCCCTCAGTTTGTCAAAGCTGCGGTTATTTCGCGCGCGTTTGAAGATTTTCGAAATGATGTTGAAGAAGTTATTGTCCACACTGGCCAGCATTACGACTCGAATATGTCGGATGTATTCTTTGAAGAGTTGAGCATTCCAACTCCGCTGCACAACCTGGGAGTTGGTGGAGGCACCCATGGCGAGAACACTGGTCGGATGCTAGAAAAATTGGAAGCTCTACTATTGGTCGAGAAGCCGAATTGGGTGCTAGTTTACGGCGACACCGACAGCACCTTAGCGGCGGCGCTGGCAGCAAGCAAATTACATATTCCGGTCGCGCACGTTGAGGCCGGCCTGCGCTCCTTCAATCGCCGTATGCCAGAGGAAATCAATCGCGTGTTAACGGACCATGTGGCGACGCTGTTGTTTGCGCCCACTGAAAAAGCGCGGATTAATCTCTTAAAGGAGGGAATCCATGCTGAAAAAATTCATGTCTTGGGCGATGTAATGCATGACGCAGCTCTTTTCTATAAAGAACGAGCCAAGAAACCTGAATGGTTTGATGGCTTTTTAATTAATCCGGGTGAATTCATACTTTGCACCGTCCATCGAGCAGAGAATACAAATACTCGAGAGCGAATGGAAGGGATTCTTAAAGGATTGGAAGCCTCGGGGCTGCCAGTTGTGTTGCCTTTGCATCCACGGACGCGCGGAAAATTAAACCAGATGGACCTCGCATTACCCGGAAACGTAATTGTAGTTGATCCGGTTGGATATCTGGAGATGGCGTGGCTCGAGGCAAATTGCCAGTTGATCGCAACCGACTCGGGCGGCGTGCAAAAAGAGGCTTACTTTCATGGAAAGCCCTGCGTCACTTTGCGCGATGAAACTGAATGGGTGGAACTGGTCGAATGCGGTGTCAATACTGTCGCTGGCACCGACGGTGAAAGTGTTGAGAAATCAATTCGACAGGCAAGTATGCCAGCTCATTTTGACACCATGCTTTATGGTGATGGAGCATCGGGAGTGAAAATCGCAACTGCTATTCGCTGAAGATTTTTTTCAAAGGAACCGTTTTTGCCGTATCAGGCGAGGCCTCGAAGCGAGGCAGGAGTTTTGCTCGAGGCTTCTTAGTTGCGAAATTTGATTGACTAGATGGCAAAAAGAATTAATTCTGTATGGATGCTCGCGCCACAAAACACAATTGGATTGCTGTTTTTTGGGCAGCTGGTTCTTTGGCTTTTATTTTTTCCTGAGGTTAGCTCTGTTGAAAATGGCGAGCCTAAAGTCTGGAACATTCTTTCCATATTGTTCTTCTGCGCTGTCACTCTAATTATCGTTGCTGGTGCTCTGATCGGTCAGATATCGGTCAAGGCAAATTCATCTCCTTCCCAGCTAAAACCCAAGACTTACTATCGTTTCGCAATCGGATGTTTGCTACTGTCAACCGCCGCAACGCTCTATAAATTTCAGCCGATCCTGAATGATCCATCGATGCTGTTGCTTTTCCTACAGCCGAGCGGCGCCAATATGGTTTACGTCGCGGTTTCGGAAAGTGATTTTGGTGTTGCCTCGTTGCAAACTCTTTGGATAATTCCTGCCGCTATTCTTTCCTTCTTTTTGTATTCTGGTGCGTATAGGAAGTTAAAATTATTCAAGCTGTGCTATGTGCTGCTTGTGTTGGACGTTCTTTCGGTTGCTGCAATAAATTCCAATCGAATTGCAGTTATTAATTTCATGTTAGTTTCGGCTGTAACCTATGTGTACTTGAAGAAGCCACGGTTAAGGGTAAGTCGCGTTGCACTTGCTGTTTTGATGGTGTTAGTGGTTTATTGGATAGGGTCGTTGATGAGAGACGGTTTGGTGTTCGCGGACGAGAACAATCTGAGCCTATTCGATTCGGAAGTTTTTCTCTATATTTTCAAGGTGTTTCTTGAAAAATACAGCGTGGGTGAACTGAACAATGCATTCGTGATAATGGAATATGTATCGGACGCGAAAAATTTCGCATATGCAACCATGTTCCAGCGGTATTTTCCCGCTGATGCACCGCTAAGAAATATCAACACACTCAATGTCATTGGAATTTGGTATTGGCAATTTGGTTTTCTGCTGGTACTTCCGTTTGCGTTGGGATTTGGGCTGGTTGTCGGTGCTCTCTATAAAAAGTCCATGCATTCGACAAACGGTTCGAACATCAGCGCGCTAAAAATCATTTACGTTCTTTGTTTCGTCGGATTTTTCAATATACTGCGCGTCAACTACTATTTTTTGCAAATGTTTTTAGTGCCATTTTCGTTGGCCTGTTTCTTTTTTGCTTTAAGCGCTTTACTGAACTTGAGACGCTAGCCGTTATATCTGGAGGCATTGAATTTTTTGCCGGGATGCAGTGAAAGTGAACGCCCAATAATCTGATCTCTCATGAAAAAGACCGTTATATTTACTACGCACGTACACAATTCCAAGCGGAAAGCGGGCTTCCATTGGATTGCGGATGCTTTTTATAGACGAGGGTGGGAGGTCACTTTTGTCACTTGCATATCCTATGTTGATACTTCACGGGGCGATTATCGCATCGAATATCTCGATAGGTCTAAATATAATAAATTGGAAAGGGTGCGGGACAGATTTAAGTCATACGTCATGTTCAATTTCGTGCGCCCTTTTGCAATTAATCCTTTGATAGATAAAATCACTCGATATCCGTTTGCCTTATATGGCAAAACGGGCTTTGGCGAATTGACGCACGAAATTGCCGCGGCAGACATAATCGTCCTGGAATCAATTTACGAGATAATGTATTTTGAGGAAATCAAGAAAGTCAATCCGGCTGCAAAAATAATTTACAGAGTTTCGGATGACATGAATGTAGTGAACGTTCATCAAGTGTGTCGCGACTACGAACGTAGAATTGCTCCTGCGTTCGACTTGGTCAGCTGCCCTACGGAAATGATTTTTGAAAAGTTCAAGGGACTTGAGAATTCTGTCATTCACAAGCACGGCGTGCCTGTGCATCTGTATGACGAGCCGTCCGACAGCCCTTATGTTAGGGGGTCAGTCAATTCAGTCTTCGTTGGCACTTCTGCGTTTGATTTTGAATTTCTTGAAGTTGCGTGCAAGAAATTTCCGCAAATTAATTTCCATATAATCGGGCCAATTGAAAAGCGCATCGAAGCCCCGAACGTGCTGTTCTATGGAGAAATGGCGTATATAGATACCATCCCATACGTAAAGCACGCGGATATTGGGCTGAGCCCTAGAACCTTGGTCGGGTTGGGGGATAGCAATAAGATTCAGCAATACGAATATTGTGGATTGCCGATAGTTATGTCTTCAATTAGTGACTCGACTAACAAAAGGGTGATTTTTTATAAAATCGGCTCCGAGGCGAGTATTGTAGAAGCAATCAACTCGGCCTTGGCGTGGACACCTGCTGGTTCAATCCGACCCGTCGTTCGATCTTGGGACGATCTTCTGAATGATTTTTTCTCTTCTATAGACGTCGCACTGCCGGTGGTCGAGTTGCATCGCTAGATGACAATCAAATGATTTTTTGCAAGAAATGGCGTAAGAATCGGGTGATGATTAGTTGGAGGGTCAGATGAAAAAGTTGATTGAAAAGAAAAAGAAAATAGGTTTCGACCTCACTCCATTTGTTTATGGGCGCGCTGCAGGGTATAACGAGTATGTGCTATCCCTTATGGAGGGATTGGTGTCCTGTCAGAGCGAAGAATATTTAATTACTTTGTTTGTGAGGAAGGACCAATGTCAGCATTTTTCGTTTCTTCCGTCAGATTTCAAAATCATTGAAGTTGATGTCACCAGCGTAATCAGACGAGTTCTTTGGCAGAATTTATGGTTGCCCTTTGTCAAGGGAATTGATTTTTTTGTTTTCACGGGAAATTTTGCTCCAATCCATTTGGGGACGCCCTATCTGCTCGTTACGCATGATTTGAATTATAAAAGATATGCGAATAACTTCAGTGTTTTGGGCTTGGCTTATAGGAAATTCATTTCTAAACGATCCGTCTTGAAAGCGGCGATTTCCGTCACTGGAAGCGAAGTTGTGCGGGAGGAGACTTTGCGAGAATTCGGAGCGTCAACGTTTGTTGTCTATAATCCGGTGCGGGTTTCGGTGAAGAATGTGGAAAGTGAAAAAAAGATCGTAGTTTGTCCGACTTCTTTAGCCCTTCACAAAAATGCTTCGTCTGCCTATGAGGCATGCATTCGACTCGTCGAGAAATTTTCGGATGTGAAGGTATATTTCATCGGGAATTGGATTGTCGAAGATTTTCCTGCAAATCGTCGTCATTCGAATGTAGAATTGCTTGGGTATGTCGATGAGATAAAAAAAGCCGAAGTTTTCGGAAGCGCTTGCTGTATTTTGACTGCAAGCGTTTATGAGGGGTTTGGCATGCCATATGCTGAAGCCATGCTGATGAATAAATCTTTGGTGTGCAGCAACATACCTGTTGCGAACGAAGTTGCGCTCAATTATCCTTTTTATATTCAGGCGCCCTTTGATTCCGAAGCAATTTATGATGCGCTCTGTAATGCGTATTCTTCAGGATTTACGCCTGGATTGGTTGATCCATCGATCATTGATCGTTTTCGTCCTGTGAATGCGGTTAAATCCTATCTCGAGCTCATAAATGAAAATCTTCAGTGATAAGATACTTTGCATTACCGGCGGTACTGGTTCGTTTGGAAATGCTGTTCTGAAGCGCTTCTTGCACAGCGATTTGGCTGAAATTCGTATTTTTAGCCGAGACGAAAAAAAGCAAGATGATTTGCGTAGGCGCTATAGCGATCCAAAGCTTAAATTCTATATTGGTGATGTGCGTGACATGCGGAGCGTGAGTGCCGCCATGCGCGGTGTCGACTATGTATTTCATGCTGCTGCGCTCAAGCAAGTGCCTTCTTGCGAATTTCACCCGCTGCAGGCAGTTCGTACCAATGTGCTTGGAACGGAGAACGTCTTGGAGGCAGCAATTGCCGCAGGCGTGCAGCGCGTTGTGTGCCTCAGTACAGACAAAGCGGTCTACCCTATCAACGCGATGGGCATCAGCAAGGCCATGATGGAAAAGGTGATGGTCGCCGCTAGCCGAAATCTCGAGAGCACCAACACTGTCATCTGCGGCACCCGCTATGGCAACGTCATGGCCTCCCGTGGTTCGGTCATTCCGCTGTTCGTGGAGCAGGTGCTCGCTGGCAAGCCCATTACGGTGACCGACCCATCCATGACCCGCTTCATGATGACGCTGGAAGACGCCGTTGAATTGGTGCTGCATGCCTTCGAGCACGGCAACAACGGCGATATCTTTGTGCAGAAGGCACCCGCAGCGACTGTGCAGGTGCTGACGCAGGCCATCCTGGAACTTATGCGCAAGCCGGATCACGAAGTCCGCGAGATTGGCACGCGTCATGGCGAAAAACTCTACGAAGCGCTTTTGAGCCGTGAGGAGATGGCCTGTGCCGAAGATCAAGGCGACTATTACCGCGTGCCGCCAGATGGCCGCGATTTGAACTACGCCAAGTATGTGGAGCAAGGCGAGCAGCGCATCACCCACAGCACGCACGGCGAGGATTACAACTCGCACAACACCACCCGCCTCGATGTGGAAGGCATGAAGACGCTGCTGCTCAAGCTCGACTTCATGCAACGGGTCGCGCGCGGCGAGCACGCCGAAGCAGAGGGCTGACAGGATGAAGGTGTTGATTACCGGCGCCGACGGGTTCGTAGGAAAGAACCTGCAGCTTCATTTGGCCGAGCGTAAGGATGTGCAGATTGCTCGCTTCACCCGCGACAACTGTGTGGCAGAGCTGCCTGCGCTTCTGGAGGACGTCGACTTCGTATTTCATCTGGCAGGGGTCAATCGCCCGCAAGATCCGCAGGAATTCGCCACCGGTAACGTCGACCTCACGCAAGGTCTTTGTCGCGCCGTCGGCGCGCTGGCGGAAGCAACTGGCAAGAAGGTGCCCATTCTCTATACGTCTTCCACGCAGGCGGAGCGTGACAACCTTTACGGAAACAGCAAGCGCGGTGCGGAAGAAGCACTGCAAGTAGTAGCGCGTGACCTCGGCATTCCGGTGCATGTCTTCCGTTTGCCCAATGTCTTCGGCAAGTGGTGTCGGCCGAACTACAACTCCGCCGTAGCTACCTTCTGCCACAACACTGCACGCGACATCCCGATCCAGGTCAACGACCCTGCAGCCTCCGTCACGCTGGTGTATGTTGACGACGTCATCGAGCGTTTCCTTCAACTCATGAATGGCGCTGACGCCATGGTGAACGCGGATGGTTTCGCGACCGTCATGCCGCAATACACTATCACGGTTGGCGAGTTGGCGCGGCAGATCCAGTCGTTCAAGGACAGCCGGAATACCCTTATGACCGACCGCGTGGGGACGGGCTTGGTGCGTGCGCTCTACTCAACTTATGTGAGCTACTTGCCGCCCGAATCGTTTGCCTACACCGTGCCTCAACACGGGGACGCGCGCGGTGTGTTCGTCGAAATGCTAAAAACGCCGGACGCGGGCCAGTTCTCGTTCTTCACCGCGCACGCGGGTATCACGCGGGGCGGCCACTATCACCACAGTAAAACCGAGAAGTTCCTGGTCATCCGGGGGCAGGCGTGCTTCAAGTTTCGGCACATGCAGACCGGCGAAACTCATGAACTCGTAACTACGGGGGACAAGGCTGAAATCGTCGAGACCGTTCCCGGCTGGACGCACGACATCACCAACATCGGCACCGAGGAGATGGTCGTCATGCTCTGGGCCAACGAGGTGTTTGATCGCGCGCGGCCAGACACGTTCGCCTGCCCGCTCTAGCCCTCGGGACTTCGGATTTCTTGCAATGAAAAAACTCAAAGTCATGACCGTGGTCGGTACCCGGCCCGAGATCATTCGCCTTTCACGTGTGCTGGCCCGTTTAGACGAGCATTGCGATCATGTGCTGGTGCATACCGGCCAGAACTACGACTACGAGCTCAACCAGGTCTTCTTCGACGATCTGAGCGTGCGCAAACCCGACCATTTCCTGAACAGCGCGACCAACGCCACCGGCGCAGCACACACCATCGGCAACCTCATCATCGCGGTGGACCAGGTACTGGGTGAAGTACAGCCCGAAGCCATGCTGGTGCTAGGCGACACCAATAGCTGTCTCTCGGTGATTCCAGCCAAGCGTCGCAAAATTCCGATCTTTCACATGGAGGCTGGCAACCGCTGCTTCGACCAGCGGGTGCCCGAAGAAACGAACCGCCGTATCGTGGATCACACCGCCGATGTCAACCTGACCTACAGCACTATCGCGCGCGATTACCTCCTGCGCGAAGGATTGCCGCCTGACCTGGTCATCAAGACCGGCAGCCCGATGTTCGAGGTGCTGACGCACTACCGGTCGCACATCAATGCGTCCGACGTGCTTGAGCGCTTGGGGTTGAAGGCTGGACACTATTTCGTGGTGAGTGCTCATCGTGAAGAGAACATCGAGTCGCCGCAGTCCTTCGCCAAATTGGTGGCGATCTTGAATGCGGTTGCTGAGGACCACGACTCGCCAGTCATTGTCTCGACGCATCCGCGGACTCAAAAACGCATCGACGCTACGGGCGCGCAGTTTCATAAGCACGTACGCTTGTTGAAGCCGCTGGGGTTCCATGACTACGTCAAGCTGCAGCTGTCGGCGCGCGTCACGCTCTCCGATAGTGGAACCATCAACGAGGAATCGTCGATCCTTAACTTTCCGGCGCTCAATCTGCGCGAGGCGCACGAGCGGCCCGAGGGGATGGAAGAAGCTGCCGTCATGATGGTGGGTCTCGAAGTGGACCGCGTGCGCCAGGGTCTGGCAATTATGGAAAGCCAGCCGAGGGGAGCGGAGCGCGGCCTGCGCCAGGTGGCCGACTACAGCATGCCCAATGTGTCGGACAAGGTGCTGCGCATCGTCCACAGCTACACCGACTACGTGAACCGCGTGGTCTGGAAGAAGTACTGACGCATGACAGTCCGCGTGTTGTTGCTGACGCAATGGTTCGACCCCGAACCTACGTTCAAGGGCATCGTGTTCGCCCGTGAATTGGTGCGCCAGGGCTTCGAGGTCGAGGTGTTGACGGGTTTTCCCAATTACCCGGGCGGTAAGGTGTACCCGGGCTATCACATCAAGCTGTTGCAACGCGAAGTGATCGATGGCGTGCAGGTGACTCGTGTCCCTCTTTACCCCAATCATGACCAGTCGGCCATCAAGCGTGTGTTGAACTACGCGAGCTTCGCCGCTTCATCTCTCTTTTATGGCTTGTTCGTGGCGCGTCGGCCCGATGTGATCTATGCCTACCATCCGCCGCTCACGGTAGGCGTCACGGCCGGGTTGCTGCGGCTTTTGCGCCGCATCCCGGTGGTCTATGACATCCAGGACATGTGGCCGGACACGCTGCGTGCCACAGGCATGGTCAACAATGCCCGGGCGCTGGGCATCGTGGCTGCGGTATGTCGCTGGGTGTATCGGCGAATGGACCACATCGCAGTGCTTTCACCGGGTTTCATGGGCCTGCTATTGCAGCGTGGTGTGCCCGAAAGCAAGGTGGACGTGATCTATAACTGGGCCGACGAAGTCGCGCTGGGGTCACCCCAAGGTCATCCTCCGGCGAGCTTCCCGGGTCCGGAGCGGCTCCGCATCCTTTTTGCAGGGAACATGGGCAAGGCTCAGGCGCTGGATACCGTGCTCGACGCGGCTGCTCTCCTGCAGGCGCGCAACGTCCAAGTGTGCTTCGTGCTGCTGGGCGGCGGCGTCGAGGTGGCTCGACTGAAGCAGCGGGCTATGGATTTGCAGCTACAGAACGCGATCTTCTTGCCACCCGTGCCCATGTCGGAAGTCGGCGCCTTGCTAAATGCGGCCGAGGTTTTGCTTGTTCATCTGCGCAAGGATCCGCTGTTCGAGATCACGATTCCTTCGAAGACGCAGGCTTACATGGCAGTGGGCAAACCGCTGCTGATGGCGGTCGATGGCGATGCGGCCAGGTTGGTTTCGCAGTCGGGCGGTGGTCTGGTGGTTGAATCCGAAAACACCCAAGCGCTCGCCGATGCGGCGGAAGCACTGGCGGCAATGCCGCGCGATGCCTTGGCTACCATGGGACGCCGGGCGCAGCGCTACTACCGTGAGCAACTGGCCTTGCAAGTCGGCGTGTCAAAGTTCGGTGCCATCTTCAAGCGACTGGCAGCGGGGTGATACCGAAATGAAGCGTCTTTTCGACATCGTGCTTGCCAGCCTTGCATTGCTACTCCTCAGTCTTCCGCTGCTGTTCTTGACTTGGCAGGTGCGTCGGAAGCTGGGCAAGCCCGCGTTCTTTCGCCAGATGCGGCCGGGCCTGGGTGGGCGGCCGTTTAACATGGTGAAGTTCCGCACGATGACTGATGCGCGCGACGCCAGTGGTGAATTGCTGTCCGACGCGGACAGGTTGACTTCCTTCGGCCGTTTCCTGCGTGCCAGCAGTCTCGACGAGTTGCCCGAACTGTGGAACGTGCTCAAGGGCGACATGAGCCTAGTCGGGCCGCGTCCCCTGTTGATGGACTACCTATCGCTGTACTCCGCGGAGCAGTCTCGCCGCCATGAAGTGCGCCCCGGCATCACGGGCTGGGCACAGATCAACGGGCGCAATGCGTTGAGCTGGGATGAGAAGTTTCAACTCGACGTCTGGTACGTCGACAATAGTTCGTTCTGGCTGGACATCAAGATCCTGTGGCTGACAGTGCGCAAGGTGCTCGTGCGCGATGGCATCAGTGCGACGGGCGAAGCAACAATGCCTCGATTCGTAGGCTCGCGAACTGGAGACAAAAAGTGACCCTTCCTCTTTTTGCTGTTTATGGTGCCAGCGGCTATGGCCGTGAAGTGATGCCGCTTGCGCGTGAACAAATATTGCGCCAGGGCGTACCAGCCAAGCAGTTGGTGTTTGTCGACGATCATTGCGAGATGCGCACGGTCAATGGTCAGCGAGTGCTCAGCTATGAAGAATTCGTGCTGGCCGAAGCCAGCGCGCGGCACGCGGTGCTGGCCATCGCCGACAGTAAGGTACGGGAACAGTTGGCCGCACGTTGTGCAGCAAACGAGGTGCTTCCATGGACGGTGGTTGCACCCAACGTTGTAATGCTCGACGACGCCGTCGTGGGAGAGGGCGCCATACTGAGTCCCTTTGCCATGCTCACGTCCAATCTTCGCATCGGGCGGCACTTTCACGCCAACATCTACAGCTACGTTGCGCACGACTGCGTAATCGGCGACTTCGTGACCTTTGCACCCGGTGTGAAATGCAATGGCAATGTCGTTGTTGAAGATCACGCCTATGTTGGAACCGGTGCGGTCATCAAGCAAGGAAAGCCCGGCCAGCCTTTAGTTATTGGTCGCGGGGCAGTGATTGGCATGGGCGCCGTCGTCACGCGCGATGTGCCTCCCGGCACCACCGTGGTTGGAAATCCCGCCAAACAGTTTCTCAAAGGTTGATCCTCTGTGTTGAACACTCCTTTCTCCCCCTGGCCTAGTTTCACCGTCGAAGAGGCCGATGCCGTGCAGCGCGTGCTCTTGTCCAACAGGGTCAATTATTGGACGGGGCAGGAATGCCGGATGTTTGAAAAGGAGTTCGCCGCTTGGGCGGGCACCAGGCATGCGCTGGCACTTGCCAACGGCACGCTGGCCCTGGATGTAATCCTCAAGGGCATGGGTATCGGCCCGGGCGATGAGGTGGTTGTTACACCGCGTACCTTCATCGCCAGCGTGTCTTGCGTTGTGAATGCAGGGGCGACGCCGGTGTTTGCCGACGTCGATGCGGAAAGCGGAAATCTTTCGGCCGAGACCATTGCGCAGGTTGTCACGTCCCGTACCAAAGCTGTCATTTGCGTACATCTGGCGGGCTGGCCCTGCGACATGGATCCGATCATGGTGCTGGCTGATAGGCACGGTTTCAAGGTGATCGAAGATTGTGCTCAGGCGCACGGTGCACGCTACAAAGGTCGTTCAGTCGGATCCATCGGCCATGCAAGTGCTTGGTCGTTCTGCCAAGACAAGGTAATGACCACCGGCGGCGAAGGTGGCATGGTTACCACCAACGATGATTTGCTGTGGCGCGCCATGTGGGAGTACAAGGATCATGGCAAGAGCTACGAGGCCGTATACGAGCGCGAGCACCCGCCAGGCTTTCGCTGGTTGCACGAGAGCTTCGGCACCAATTGGCGCATGCTCGAGATTCAAGCCGTTATTGGCCGTATCCAGCTGCAGCGAATGGCGGAATGGACGGCCATTCGCACGCGCCATGCGCAAGCATTGTGGAATGCGGCGCGTCCCTATGCCGCAGTTCGGACTCCCGATTTCGCGAGCCGCGCCGCGGCCGGGAGTGCTCATGCGCACTACAAGTGCTACCTGTATGTGCAACCAGAGCGGTTGGCGAAAAACTGGACGCGTGACCGTATCATCGATGCCATTCAGGAAAACGGCGTTCCCTGCTATCAGGGGTCGTGCTCCGAGGTGTACCTGGAACGCGCGTTCGAAGGCACAAATTGGCGGCCGTTGCAGCCGCTGCCCGTCGCACATGTCCTCGGTGAGACGAGCCTTATGTTCCTGGTGCATCCAACGTTGACATCCCTTGAGGTCGACAAGAGCTGCAGCGTGCTCTCGGAGGTGCTGGCGGAGGCGACGGCTTGAACGGTATGCTGGGCGCACGATTTTGAGGGAGCGATATCGATGCACGCATTGCGAAGCAGTTGCCCCGACCATTGTGTGGCTGGAGCCCGCTCGGAAGATGTCTTGTTGCTTGGAGCTATGGCAGCACAGCTTGTCAAGAGTTATACCGATCGAACACCTTGACAAGTCGATTTTGTCGAAGTCAGCGCATGACAGTGAACAACTAAAATGTAAAACAGGGACGCAAATTATTGTGGTTGATTCTTCAACGCGGCTGCGAGCCGCCCTCAAATCCGCAGGTTATCGCACGCCATGAGGTCCGTACTTGTCGTATGCATAGGCAATATCTGTCGTAGTCCGATGGGCGAAGCGCTGATTGCTGCCGCATTGCCGCACTTGAAGGTCGGATCTGCTGGTATTGGTGCGCTCGTAGGGCAGCCGGCGGATCCTTTGGCACGTGCCCTGATGGCTGAACGAGGCATCGATATCGAGGCGCACCGTGCGCGACAGTTGACCACCCTGATGTGCCAAGAAGCCGACTTGATTTTGGTCATGGACGAAGAGCAGCGTCTGCATGTCAATCAGCGTCATCCATTCGCCCGCGGTAAGTTATTTCGCTTGGGTGAGGTCGCCCGCGTAGATATCCCCGACCCCTATCGCTTGGGCCGACCGGCCTTCGATCAAGCCCTGCAACTCATCGAGGCCGGCGCGAACGCCTGGACCGAGCGCATAAAGAAACTTTCATGAACGCCTTCGTTACCTCATCTGCCTCTTCCGCTAGTGTTGCGGCGCCTTCGCACGACGACGACGACGCCATTCGCTTGTCAGAATATCTGGACATACTAATTGATCGCAGATGGCTGGTGGCGGGCATCACCGCTGTTGCCGTCGCGCTCGGTGTGGCATATGCATTGCTCTCCACGCCGGTCTATCAGTCCAACCTTTTGATTCAGGTTGAAGACTCTGCGCCAGATGCAAAGAACTTTCTTGGCGACACGGCCAATTTGTTCGATGTAAAAACACCTGCATCCGGTGAAATCCAAATTATTCGGTCACGCATGATCATGAGTGGCGCAGTGGAAGCCACGCGGCTTTATATACATGCACGCCCACGCTACATACCAATTATTGGGGAATGGCTTGCGCGACGCGCCAAGGGGGTCTCTGAGCCTGGATTTCTTGGGATGAGCGGATATGTTTCTGGAAAGGAGGTCATCAATATCGCAAAATTTGATGTGCCTCCGGTGTTTGAGGATCAAGCTCCTTTTACGATTACCGCTCAGTCTGACGACCAGTACACTCTCACGCATCCTGATCTTGATGAGCCAATAACCGGGAGCATTGGGAAGGTATTGACCCAGCAATTGCCCGGAGGGGTTCTCGAACTGCTCGTATCACAACTCGATGGCAAGCCTGGTGCGCAATTTCTTGTCTCGCGCGCGTCTTTGCTGGCGACCACGGAAGATTTGCAAAGGCGCGTACAACTCAATGAGCAGGGCAAGCAGTCCAATGTAATTAGCGCAACATTGGAAGACAGTGATCGCGATAGGCTGCGTCGCATTCTCGACGAAATTGGTACGCAGTATGTGCGCCAGAATGTAGATCGCAAGGCTGCGGAGGCAGAGAAAACTCTGCAATTTCTTGATAAGCAATTGCCTGACTTCAAAAAGCAACTCGAAAATTCGGAAGACGCGTATGCGGATTTTCGAAATAAAAACGGCACGATTGCTTTTGATGAAGAGGCCAAGGCGATTCTCGGTCAGGCCGTGCAGTTGCAATCCAAGCTGCTTGAGTCGGAGCAGCTTCGCCGCGACCTTCTTTCCCGTTTCACTGAAACGAACCCCAAGGTTCGGGTCATCGATGGTCAGATTGCGGCCTTCCGGCACGAGCTCGATGGTGTAGATCGCCGAGTGAGTGCAATGCCCGTACTTCAACGCGATGCACTGCGTCTTGAGAGAGATGTACGGGTTAACGGGGAGCTCTACAAGTCGCTTCTCAATAGTTCGCTTCAACTGCGGCTTGTGAAAGAGGGCAAGGTGGGTAATGTTCGCTTGCTTGACAAAGCAACTGAGCCCAAAAGGCCTGTGAAGCCGCAAAAGCCGCTTGTGGTCGCGTTGTCATTGGTGTTGGGGCTATTGTCCGGCATTGCGCTGGCGATTGTGCGCAGCAAGATGGCCAGTGGTATTCACAATCCGCAAGAGATCGAAGATCGTCTGGGGTTGAGCGTCTACTCGGTGGTACCGCAAGCACTCGAACAGGATGCCCTTCTGCAACTGATCGCCACTGGCGCCGGCGGAGCTCAGGTCCTGGCCGTGACCGCGCCTGAAAGCCTTGCCATTGAAAGTTTGAGAAATCTACGCATTTCTCTACAACTTGCGTTGATGGAGTCTGGAAGCAATCGAGTATTGGTAACCGGCGCAACGCCGGGAGTTGGCAAGAGCTTTGTTTCGAGCAACTACGCTGTCATCATGGCTCAGGCCGGCAAGCGGGTGCTGCTGATCGATGCGGACTTGCGCAAAGGTCATATCAACAAGTCCTTCGGTCTTTCGCGTCAGGGCGGTCTTGCAGATGTCTTGGCTGGAGACATGGCTTTTGAGCAGGCCATCCATCCGCAGGTGCTTCCGAACCTCGACGTTCTTACGACTGGAAATTACCCCTTCAACCCGGCCAACATGATGCTGTCGTCGGCCCTGGGAGACATCTTGGACGGAGCATCACAGCGGTACGATCTGGTTGTGATCGACAGCCCTCCTGTTCTTGTGGCTGCTGATGCGGCGGCAGTGTCTGCCCATGTTGGTGCCATCTTGCTGGTTGCTCGCGACGGATTGACTCAAATCGGTGAACTTAGCGAGAGCGTCAAGCGGTTGGCACACGCCAATCAACGCGTGAGCGGGGTTGTGTTCAACGGAATGGACCTTTCGCGCAGGCACTACGGCAGCTATGGATACAAGTACGGCGGCTACCGCTATACAGAATACAAGTACAAACAAGCGGATTGAAGTTGTTAGAGTGGTGAGCACTGGCTTCAGGCACGGGGCGCTTACCTCTCCCTCGTTGGGGAGCGAACCTCCTATGTCTTTTGAGGGGTCGTCTACAAACGTGGTAGTTAGTACACTTTCTAACAATCAAATTTCTTGAGGGTGAAGAGTGATATGCGGCATGAGGGGCACAATCCTCCGCAATGTCCGGGTGTGACTCGGGTAGGAGTTCCTGCGTGATCAATCGTCTGGCAGAGCAGTTGCTCGGGCTGCCTAGACCTGCCAAACGGTTACTGGCGTTGTGCGTGGACGCGCTCGTGTGCGTGCTGTGCGTCTGCTTTGCGTTGAGCCTTCGTTTTGAACAATGGATGCTCCCTCGCGGATCACAATGGTGGGCTGCGGCGATAGCGGCGCTGATTGCGCTCCCGTTGTTCACTGTGTTTGGTCTATACCGCGCGATATTCCGATATGCGGGCGCGCCTGCGGTCTTGGCTATCCTGCGAGCGTGTGCGTTGTTCGGGCTGGCCTATGCTGCGCTCTTCACGCTCGTCGGCATCAGCACCGTGCCGCGCACAGTCGGACTGGTGGTTCCGCTGCTGCTCTTCATGTGTATCGGCGGACTGCGCATGCTTGCGCGCTACTGGCTCGGTGGCATGTATATGAGTGCGGTCCAGCGCAAGTCATTGCCTCAGGTCGTCATCTATGGGGCTGGCGGTGCGGGGCTGCAACTCGCAGCTGCACTCGCGCAAAGTCGCGACATGCTGGTGCGAGCCTTCATCGATGATGCCAAGCACCTTCACGGCAGTACTCTCAACGGCGTCAGAATTCAACCGCCGGGCTGGTTGCGGGATAACGCCGCAATGCTCGGAATTTCGGATGTCTTGCTGGCAATGCCCTCCACGAGCAGGGCAAGGCGCGCGGAGATCCTGCATGATCTGTTGCCGCTTCATCTGCACGTGCGCACGCTGCCCGCGCTCGCAGATCTGGCCAATGGCCGCGTGCAGGTTCACGATCTGGTCGAAGTCGATATCGAGGATCTGCTGGGCCGTGATCCTGTCGCGCCGGTCGACGATCTGTTGCACAAGCACATACGGCATCAAGTGGTGCTGGTCACTGGCGCTGGCGGCTCGATCGGCAGCGAACTTTGCCGGCAGATCATCAAGCTTGCGCCCTCGAAGCTGCTATTGGTGGAGTTGACGGAATTCGCGCTTTACGCGATCCATCAAGAATTGGAGGCGATGTGCCCCGATGTCCAAGTGATTCCCCTCCTGGCTTCGGTGCGTGATCCGGCGCGTCTGCGCGAGATCATGCGCACTTGGCGGCCCGATACCGTCTATCACGCGGCCGCCTACAAGCATGTACCGCTCGTGGAGCACAACCCCGTTGAAGGGGTGCGAAACAATTCACTGGGTACGCTCATGGCGGCCCAAGTCGCGATGGAGTGTCAAGTTCGCCGATTCGTGCTGGTAAGTACCGACAAGGCGGTGCGGCCGACCAACATCATGGGAGCCAGCAAGCGCTTGGCCGAGCTTGCTTTGCAAGGATTGGCACAACAACCTTCGGGCACCTGCTTTTCGATGGTGCGCTTCGGCAATGTGCTGGGCTCCAGTGGTTCTGTGGTTCCGCTGTTCCGCCGGCAGATCGAGGCCGGTGGTCCGATTACCCTGACGCACGCTGACATCACCCGTTATTTCATGACGATCCCCGAGGCGGCGCAACTGGTGATCCAGGCTGGCGCCATGGCGCAAGGCGGAGACGTCTTCGTTCTCGACATGGGTGAGCCGGTTCGGATCATCGATTTGGCCCGAAGACTGGTGGAGCTTTCGGGGCGAACCGTTCGCGACGAGAACGCCCCTGACGGAGACATCGAACTTCGCATTACAGGCCTGCGACCAGGTGAAAAGCTTTATGAAGAACTTCTCATCGGGAACAACGCGATGCAGACCAGTCACTCTCGGGTGATGAAGGCCCACGAGCCTTGCCCACCGGCCGAGGAGCTATGGCGGCAGTTCGCAATGTTGGGAGCCATCCTCGATCGCAACGATGTGCCAGCACTCAAGCATGCGCTGGCGCAGATGCTGCCTGGATACCAACCGCATGCGGAGGTGGTCGACTGGGTGCATCTAGAAAGGCACTCGGCAAACGCGGTGCTGTTGCGTGACGTCGATGAAGATTCGAACATCGTTGGTGATGAGGTACTGCTGGATAGCTCGACTCGGGTTGCCGGAGCCGTTCTGGTGGCCTGAATCGGATTGCTTGATCCACTCAGGACGACTGACGGCAAGCGACAAGGCCGCCCATTGCATTAGCAATGGGCGGCCTTGTTTCTGATGTGAATACCTTCGAGCATGCTGCGGAGAGGACCACGGTGCTTTGCCTGCTCCTCAGCCTGAGGTAGCACATCTTCCGTCTCAGCGAGCACCCTCGAAGTTCAGAATATTGTCCCCCGCCCGCGGCGGATTGCTCTCCGGCGCCCCGACCGAGAAAGCCTTGGGATCCCTGATCGAAGTCATGTCGTACAGCGGATTGATCCGGCCCAGCTTCGCACCACCATCCCGAATGAGCGGCGACCAATTGAAGGCCGCGGTGAACTTGCTCGACTTCGGCAGGAAGGCGTCGAAAGGCACCGCCACGTAAATGCCCTTGTCGAAGCTGCCTTCGCCAAACTCTCGCGAAGACACGTTCGTCTTGGTTGCATAAGCACCGAGCACGACGCCGTTGTCGAAGCTTTTGCTGACGTTGAGCGTGACGCCCTTGTCGCCAGCGAGGTACTGGCCCACGCTGACGGTCGCGCGAACGCCGTTCCAGCCCGTGTCCCAGTACAGCGTGGCGTGGCCCGTGTTGACCTTGTAGTCGCGCAGGCCGAAGTCCTGGGCGAAGTCGCGCTGGCGTACATGATTGATGTCGATGCCGAAAGCGACACGGCTGCGTGACGGGCGATAGAGCCATTCGGCGCCGACGCCTGCAAACATGGGCTCGAGCGCGCCGCCGTAGACGCTGTAGTACTGATCCTCTGCCAGACGGCCCACATGCGTGAGCTGGAACACCGGCAGGGTGAGCCGTTTCGTCGTGGCGTACTCACGCTGGAAGGTCCGTACGCGCGGCAGATTGCTGGGCGCCGTATAGCTGAACTTGTCGAAGTTATCGAACATGCGCCAGTTGAGGGCGCCGTTGAACCAAGTGCTGTCGGTGAACCGGTACTCGAGAACTGCTTGAATGCCGATCTGGTAGAGCAGGAAGGCGTCTGGCCCACCGACGATCTGCGAGGTGCTGGGCGTGATGCCGAAGGTGTAGCGTTCGCGCTTGCGTTCCCATGGTGCCATCGGCGGCGTGGCCGTTGCAGCTGTGGTGGTGGCGACACCGGTCGGCGAGCCATTCCCCGCATTCTGCGGCGCATTGACGGATGCGCTTGCCGCCGTGGCAGCCACTGCTCGCAGCGGCTGCATGTCTTCGCTGCTGTCCACGTTGGGCGCGTATTCGCGCTGGCCGACAGCACGCTTCTCGCTCGGCGTCATTGCCCTATAGTGCTCGTTGACCCATTCGTCGCGATTGATCACTTGCGCATGCAGCGAGAGCCCGCGTTCGCGGTAGTGGAGGACGAAGTACTTGATCGACGCTGGCGCATCGCGATGCAGCAACGCGGTGATGGTCTCGACGCGCGCTTCGCGATAGACCGTCAGGCTCTCGCTGATCCAGACATGCAGCTTGTCGTCTTGCGGGGCGATGCGCTGCACGGTCCATTCGGTGCGGGCCTCGATGTCGGCTGCGGTGGTCGGCCAACCAGGTGGCGCCTTGGGTGCATCGGGCGTGAAGCGCGGCAGCGGCGCATCGGCCACTTTGGGAGACTGGAGTTTGGCGAGATTGGTCGAGAGCGATACGCCCAGCATGACCTTGTCGCCGCGCTCGAATCCCAGGGAGAACGACAGCCCGGGCGCGTAGCGGTACTCGAGCCCCACATTGAAAGGGGTGCGCTGGCGCTGATTGATGCCCGAAGGCTCGTGCTGATAGTCGTTGCCGTCGTATTCGAGCTTCAGGGTCAGCGGGTCCCAGGGAGTACGCCATTCGACGCCGCCGAAAAGCGCGGCAGGTCCGCGGAAGAAGCTGTTGAAGTTGGCCTGGCCGCCGGTAGTGGCTGTGCTGCCGGGGCGTGTTCTGAAGCGACTGCTGATGGCAATCAGCGGATTCTTGATGTTGCCGCTGCTGCCCATGTAGCCCCAGCCGATACCGAGGCTGAAATCGAAGTCGCCGTAGCGTTTGCTGGCGACGAGGTATTCGGATGAGAACAAGCCGGTACCGCCGAAGTCGCGGAATCCGAGAGCGAGCTCCGGCACGTAGGCCGACTCCTTGGCGAGCCGGACCTTGAAATCGATACTCTTGTCCTTGTTCGATTGGCCTGTGGTGCTCGCGGCGTAGGCCTGGTTGCTGATCGAGGTGTAGCGAAAGCCCGCTTCGAGCCAGTCCAGCGGCTGGAACATGAAGTTCAGCCGCGAGTAGGGATAGACATTGGTGAGCGAGAGCCGGAAGTCCCCGAGCTCGCCCATGCGGGCCGTGGGCGTTTGGAGCAGGCCGGTTTCGCCCCAATCGTTGGCGCTGGTCCTGAAGACCTTGGGCGTGGGCACCGGCTCGGGCAGCACCGAGCGCACGAGCGCGTAGTGGGTTGCGTCGACGCCTTTGCGTGCGTCGAGGGAGGTGGTCAGCGGCGTGTGCTTGTCGGCGGCGGGGACCAACGCAACAGCATCGAGCGCCGCGGCATCCAGCACCTGGGGCGAGGGGCCCTGGGTCGCCAGAAATTTGATCATCCCCTCCGACGCCGCGACCAGATCCGGCATCGCTCGCGGCGCAGCCCAGATCCAGGATCCAGGCGCGGGTTCGTCCGATGGTTGCGCATTCCAGGGCGCCACTGCGACGCGCGCAGTGCGACCATCGGGCTGCGCCACCCAGGCCCAATCGGCGGCGGGAAGATCGCAGGCCTTGGCATAGTCCCAGGCGCTGCGGCCGGCCTCATGGCGGACATGGCAGAGCTCGCCGTTGGGACGCACCAGGGCGATGGTCTTCAGTTCAGGCGGGCCCGGCACGAATTGCTGGCCGGCTGACAGGACGGGATCCTCCGCGGGATGCGTCTCGAGCCAGCGGGGATCGACGATGCCGAGGGCCACGCGGCCGGTCACGGGCAGGCCTTGCAGCCAAGTGATCAGCGCCAGCCGGTCGACCTGGTTCTCGCGCGGGGCGCGGCGAGCTTCCGCCTCGAGGCGGACCAGCAGAGTGTTCTTCAGAAACTGCTGGGCCAGCCGCTCCTCTGGAACGCGCCACGAAAGCCCCGGAGAGGCCGTCTCCGGCGGTTGCCGGAGCAACCATGTACTGAAGCGTTCGCCGGCGCGAACATCGGCGTCTGAGCGAGGGGCCTGGCCGCTTGACGGCGCCGGATTGGGTTGCTGCGCCCAGGCGCTGCAAGTGACGATCAGCGCGCATGCCGCCGCGATATGACGAGGCCAGTGGGAATGCCGGTGGTGCGGACCTCGCGAGGTCATGTCCCAGCGCTCGCCGGGGCGCCGGCTGCCGGCGTGGGGGGTGTCCAGCGCTCGAAGCTCATACACAGATTGTTGGAGATGCACTGCTCGGAATAGATGACAACAGGTGTGCCTGTCTTGTTCGAGATTCCGAACCGGGCGGCAGGAAGAGAGGCGTTCGCCGGGCGCGAGACGCTGCGCTCCTCATACCACTGCAGCGACTTCGGATCCGTGCCGGCAATCGCGCTGTCGCCGGGTGCCGGTATGGAGATGCGGGTGATTTCGTCGTTGATGCCGAAGCGATAGCCAGGCATGACGTCGCGCTCGCGTTCGTAGCGCTGCACGGGAGCGCTGCCGGCGTTCGAGGCTGTGGTGGGCCATGCGGGCCAGTCGGCAATGCGAACCGCGCGCCAGTCCGTGGAAAGCCCGGTGGTGCCGATCAGACGGCCATTCAACAGCCGAATGACTTCGCCGCCGCCGCTGTACCAGACTTCGACAGCGCCCTCGGGTCGCTGATCCAGGTAGCCAAGCACCATGTAAACGGTGCGGCCCGAGATGTTGGCGCGCAGGTAGGCGAAATTGGGGTTGAAAGTCGGCGGCGGGGCCGATGATTGCCCTCGATAGAGGGCGCGTGCTGTATCCAGCATCGCGGAAGAACCGGAAGAACAACCGCCAACGCCCAAAAAAAACGTTGCCAAAAGGCAACATTTTATAAGTCGCGTGGCGATACCGACGCGGGGACTTTTCAGCGAATGCCCTCCGTCAAGGAGGGCTCGCGGCATCAGCGCGTGGTGCCAGTCGTACCGGTGGTGCCGGTGCCGGGGATCAGGCCGAAGCCGCCGCCCGAATTGCCACCATTGCCGCTGACGGCAGCGACGAACAGAGCCGCGCCTGCACCGGCAGCGATCTTCTCTTCAGTCGTGAAGCTGCCTTGCGCATTGTTGGTGGCGTTGGTGCCGCCAGCAGGAGCGGTCTGAGCGAACACAGACGAAACCGCCAGGGCGGACAGAGCGACAGCTGCAACCAGTTGGTTGGTTTTCATAAGGGATCCTCTCAAAGATTTTTATGCAATCGATTCGAGAGTAGCAGCATTGAAAGTGGGTCGCAACCCGTTTGCACTCGGTTTCTTCTTTGTTACCCGGTGCGGGCCATGTCCGTGAAAAAGGTTACACATCTGATGTTACGTAGCGACAGGCGTGACGTCGGCCGTAACGAGGCCTCCGAAACGCCCGAAATCCACCGTGTTCCGGGGGCGGTTGAGCAAATCCTCCTGAAAAAAGACTAATGAAATCAACCGCTTAGTCGTCGTGAACTCCGGTTGCCGGCTGCGGCGATCCACGCAGGCATCGATCCTGCGTTTGCGTAAACCAACGTTAACTTTTTTCAGACCCGCAACCCAGTTGCCGCACCGGGAGACTCAAGGTGGAAATTCTGTTGGAAAAGACCGACGCCAGCGTGATGGCGAGGAATTCGAAGTTCCAGAGCGTGCTGATCGTCCATGACGATCTTCAGGTGGCCGAACGTCTGCGCAGCGTGGTGTCGGTGCTCGAGCCCCGAGCCCGCGTGCTGGTCGCCCGCTCCTGCGCCCAGGCCCGCGAGATCCTGGCGCGCAGTTCCTGCTCGCTGGCGCTGGTCGGCATGGACCTGCCCGAGGACGGCGGCGTCTCGACCATCCTGCATCTGCGCGAGGCGCATCCGCACATGGAGCGCATCGCCGTCTCGGCCCTGCCCGATACGCAGCGCGTGCGCGCCGCGGTCTCGGCCGGCGTGGCGGGCTACCTCCTCACCGATGCGCTCGATACCGAGCTGGTCTTCCTGCTGCGCTCGCTCGAGCGCGGCGGTGCGGCCATGGATCCCCGCGTCGCGCGCTGCGTGCTCGAGCGCATGTTCGGCACCGCGCGCCGCGCGCCGGCCACCAGCAGCACGCAAGTGCCGTCGGCCGCCGCCGAAACCGAGGCGCCGAAGTCGGTGCTCTCGGTCAGCGAGCTCAAGGTGCTGAACCTGATCGCGCAGGGCTGGAGCAATCGCCAGATCGCCGAGGCCTTCTATCTCTCGATCAACACGATCGAGTTCCACGCCAAGAGCATCTACCGCAAGCTCGCGGTCAAGTCGCGCACGCAAGCCGTTCGCGAAGCGATGCAGCACGGCCTGCTGAACTGAATCTCCCCTCGTGAAGCGCCCGCGGTCCCAAGCCGCGGGCGCTTTCGCGCGCGCTCGTTCCGTCCATCGACGAAGCGTCGATGACACGCGGACGGCGCCCCGCCGATGTCGGATCGGAGCGTCATTCGCGCGACCGCGCGGTCTTGCAACCGTTGAATTCGCACGTTGCGCCCCGCTACAATCGTCGGTTGACCCTGCTCCAGCGAAGAAGATAGAGGATCCCCATGAGTGACATGACCGCCGGCTCCCCCCGGATCGACACAAGCAAGCGGACCTGGTTGATCGCGTCCGGCTGTGCCGGTGCAGTGGGAGGCGTGGCCACCGCGATTCCCTTTGTCAGCACGTTCCAGCCCTCCGAAAAGGCCAAGGCCGCCGGCGCTGCCGTCGAGGTCGACATCTCCGGCCTGAAGGTCGGCGAGAAAGTCACCGTCGAGTGGCGCGGCAAGCCGGTCTGGATCCTCAAGCGCTCCCCGGAGCAGATCGCCGAGCTGCCGAAGCTCGATGCGCAGCTCGCGGACCCGCAGTCCAAGCGTCATCCCGACGAATTCACGCCCAAGTACGCCCAGAACGAGCACCGCTCGATCAAGCCCGACGTGCTGGTCGTGGTCGGCATCTGCACCCACCTCGGCTGCTCGCCGGTGGACCGCCTGCAGTCCGGCCCGCAGCCCTCGCTGCCCAACGACTGGGAAGGCGGCTTCCTCTGCCCTTGCCACGGTTCCACGTTCGACCTGGCCGGCCGCGTCTTCAAGAACAAGCCCGCGCCCGACAACCTGCCTGTGCCGCCGCACATGTACCTGTCGGACACCAAGCTCCTGATCGGTGAAGACTCCAAGAAGGCCTGAGGCAGAAGAAGAACATGGCTGAATTCCACGAAATCTCCCCCAACGCCCCGGCCAGCGCCAAGCTGTTGAACTGGGTCGACAACCGTTTCCCGCTGACCAAGCTCTGGAACGATCAGTGGGGCAAGTACTACGCGCCGAAGAACTTCAACTTCTGGTACATCTTCGGCTCGCTGGCGATGCTGGTCCTCGTGATCCAGATCGTCACCGGCATCTTCCTCGTCATGCACTACAAGCCCGACGCGAACCAGGCGTTCGCATCGGTCGAGTACATCATGCGCGACGTGCCATGGGGCTGGCTGATCCGCTACATCCACTCGACGGGGGCCTCCGCGTTCTTCGTGGTGGTCTACCTGCACATGTTCCGCGGCCTCATGTACGGCAGCTACCGCAAGCCGCGCGAGCTGATCTGGGTGTTCGGCTGCGCGATCTTCCTGTGCCTGATGGCCGAAGCCTTCATGGGCTACCTGCTGCCCTGGGGCCAGATGTCCTACTGGGGCGCCCAGGTGATCGTGAACCTGTTCGCCGCCATCCCGTTCATCGGTCCTGACCTGGCCCTGCTGATCCGTGGCGACTACGTGGTGAGCGACGCCACGCTGAACCGCTTCTTCAGCTTCCACGTGATCGCCGTGCCGCTGGTGCTGCTCGGTCTGGTGGTGGCCCACCTGATCGCGCTGCACGAAGTGGGTTCGAACAACCCCGATGGCATCGAGATCAAGGCCAAGCGCGGTCCCGACGGCCATCCGCTCGACGGCATCCCGTCGCACCCGTACTACACGGTGCACGACATCTTCGGCGTGGTGGTGTTCCTCACGATCTTCTCGGCGGTGATCTTCTTCGCCCCCGAAGCCGGTGGCTACTTCCTGGAGTACAACAACTTCATCCCGGCCGATTCGCTGAAGACGCCGAACCACATCGCGCCGGTCTGGTACTTCACGCCCTTCTATTCGATGCTGCGTGCGACCACCGACGACATGGTCAACGTGTTCGCGCTGATCATCGGCGCGGCCGCGATCTGGAACTTCGTCAAGGGCAAGTCGGGCGTGGCGCTCAAGGTCGCGATCATCGTCGTGGCCGCCGTGGCGATCTTTCTGCTCAAGACCTTCGATGCCAAGTTCTGGGGCGTGGTCGTGATGGGCGGCTCGGTCATCATCCTGTTCTTCCTGCCGTGGCTCGACCACAGCGAAGTCAAGTCGATCCGCTACCGTCCAAGCTGGCACAAGTACGTGTACGGCGTGTTCGTCTTCTTCTTCCTGATCCTGGGCTACCTCGGCATCCAGCCGCCCGGCGTCTGGGGCAACCTCGTGATCGGCTCGTTCGCGCTCGACATCGCGCAGACCATCTCGCAGATCGGCACGCTGTTCTATTTCGGTTTCTTCCTGCTGATGCCGTGGTGGAGCCGCAAGGGCGAGTTCAAGACCGTGCCCGACCGCGTGACCTTCGCCGCCCATTGAAAAGCGCAAGACAGCTCGAGAGACACACGATGAAGAAAAGCATTTCCGGCTGGCTCGCGGCCCTGGGCCTGGTCATCGGCCTGGCTTCTGGCCTGACCTTCTCCACAGCCGCTTCGGCCGAATCCGGCGGCCTCGCCTGGGACAAGGCCCCGAACAAGACCAACGACGTGGCCGCGCTGCAGAACGGCGCCAAGCTGTTCGTCAACTACTGCCTCAACTGCCACTCGGCCGCCTTCATGCGCTTCAATCGCCTGCAGGACATCGGCATCAGCGAGCAGCAGATCAAGGACAACCTTCTGTTCACGACCGAGAAGGTCGGCGAGACCATGAAGGCCAACATCGATGCGCGCCAGGCCAAGGAATGGTTCGGCACCACGCCGCCCGACCTGACGCTGGTGGCACGCTCGCGCGCCGGCCACGGCGGTACCGGTGCGGACTACCTCTACACCTACCTGCGCACCTACTACCGCGACGACACCAAGGCGACCGGCTGGAACAACCTCGCATTCCCGAGCGTGGCCATGCCCAATCCGCTGTGGGAGCTCCAGGGCGAGCGCCGTCCGATCCACGCCAAGGTCGAGCAGCATGGCCACGAGGCCGATGTGTTCACCGGCAAGTGGGAGCAGGTCACGCCCGGCACCATGACCCCGCTGCAGTTCGACACCGCCGTGGGCGACCTGGTGAGCTACATGCAGTGGATGGCCGAGCCCGCGCAGAACACGCGCATCCGCATCGGTGTCTGGGTGCTGCTGTTCCTGTCGATGTCGGTGATTTTCGTGTGGCGACTGAACGCCTCGTATTGGAAAGACGTCAAGTAGTTCCATCCTTGCCGACCGGAGCGTCAAGTGCGCCGGTCCCGTGGAGTGGGTTGCCAACGCAACCCACTCTTTTTGATTTTTAGGAGTCTTTCGCCATGATGGTGCTGTATTCAGGTACGACCTGCCCCTTTTCCCACCGCTGCCGCTTCGTGCTGTTCGAGAAGGGCATGGACTTCGAGATCCGCGATGTCGATCTCTACAACAAGCCTGAAGACATCAGCGTGATGAACCCGTACGGCCAGGTCCCGATCCTGGTCGAGCGCGACCTGATCCTGTACGAGTCGAACATCATCAACGAGTACATCGACGAGCGCTTCCCGCATCCGCAGCTGATGCCCGGCGACCCGGTCGACCGCGCGCGCGTGCGCCTGTTCCTGCTGAACTTCGAGAAGGAACTGTTCGTTCACGTGTCCACGCTCGAGAACCGCACCGCCAAGGGCAACGAGAAGGCGCTCGAGAAGGCACGCTCGCACATCCGCGACCGCCTCACGCAACTCGCCCCGGTGTTCCTCAAGAACAAGTACATGCTGGGCGACAACTTCTCCATGCTCGACGTGGCCATTGCGCCGCTGCTGTGGCGCCTGGACTACTATGGCATCGACCTCAGCAAGAACGCCGCGCCGCTGCTGAAGTACGCCGAACGCATCTTCTCGCGCCCGGCCTACATCGAAGCGCTGACCCCCTCCGAAAAGGTCATGCGCAAGTAATCCTCGCGCAGGTCCGTTTTCCGCTTCGCTTCATCGCCGTCCTTCATGATCAACGCGCTCGAGTCGTCTTCCACCCGCCCGTACCTCATCCGGGCGCTGTACGAATGGTGCACCGACAACGGGTTCACGCCCTATGTCGCGGTGCAGGTCGACGACACCGTCCAGGTGCCGCGCGAGTACGTGAAGAACGGCGAGATCGTGTTGAACATCAGTTTCGACGCGACCAGCTCGCTGAAGCTCGGCAACGACTTCATCGAGTTCAAGGCCCGTTTCGCGGGCACGGCGCGCGAGATCAGCGTGCCCGTGGGCCGCGTGATCGCGATCTATGCGCGCGAGAACGGCCAGGGCATGGCCTTTCCCGCACCGCCTCCCGCGGCCGACACCGGCATGGGACTCGACTCGCCGGCCGCCACGGGCGTGCCGGCGCCGGCGAGCCCGGTGCGTTCGGCGCTGCGCGATGCCTCGCGCGGCGGTGGCGAGAGCGAGGCCAACCGGGTCGTGCACCTGGTGACGGCCGATGATGCGGGCAGCGACGTGACCGACATCGGCGATGGCCCCGAGGCCGACCCGACCGACGAGCCGCCGCGTCCTCCGGCCGGCGGCGGCGCACGGCCTTCGCTCAAGCGCGTCAAGTAACCGGCCCAGGCCTGCAAGACGCACCCGCTTCCGGACCCTGGTGGGCACCCCACTAGAATCCGCTGCAGATTTTTCTTTTTCGGCCGCTTTAGCTCAGTTGGTAGAGCACCCGCCTTGTAAGCGGAAGGTCGTCCGTTCGATTCGGACAAGCGGCACCAAAACCCCCTCCAGTCCGGCGCCGGCCCGCTCAGCGCTTGGGCTGTTCGCGCAGCCGCAGCACGAAGGTCTTCGCGCTCGGCACGAGAAAGAAGCGCCGTGCCTGCCAGCGCGCCTGCCGATGCGCCTCGAGCCAAGCGGCCGCGTGCTCCAGCTCCGGTCCCTGCAGGTTCGCGGCGCCTTCGCGCTGCAGCCGGGTCCAGGCCTTGAAGCACTGGACCACCCGCGCCGAGGTGCCGAGTTGCGACTCGAGCTGGATGCGATAGGTGAAGCCGGCCACCATCGTGTCCTGTACGGTGACTTCCTCTCCCTGCACTTCGATGACATAGGGGCGCTCGCCGCCCACCGTTTCGACCGTCATGGGGGCCGAGTATGCCAACACGCCGTGGCGTCACGGCCGAATCTCGAGAATGGCCACTTCGCGGTGGCTCTGGTCGTCGCCATGCAGGTGCAGCGGATAGCGCCCGGCATGCAGCGCCGCGAGGCGCAGCGTGGCGGTCTGGCCCGCGGCCACGGGCACCATCTCCTGCATGTAGCCGTGGATCATCAGCTGGCCGGCCTGCACCGAGCTCACGGCGATCGAGACGATGTCGCCGCGCGTGACGGGCAGCACCGGCAGCGGCGTGCCCTCGGCCTCGGCGGCCGCGCCGATCCGCACCTCGAACTGCGTGCCGGTGCGCGCGGGGGCCGCGGCGGACGTGGCCGGGTCGGTCGACGGCCGCGCCGCGAGATAGCCGAGCGCCATCAGCGCGACGATGGCGAAGCCGCCGAAGGCGTAGACCAGTGAGGATTTCATGGCGGTTCCAGGGAAATGAAGAAGGACTCGGCGCCTATCCCGCCAGTGGCAGCGAAAGAATCCACAGCCCCACGGCCGTCAGCGCGACCATCAGCAGCAGCATCGGCACCTGGCTCGCGAGCGCGCGGCCCGTGTGCCGGAAGATCCGCAGCGCTTCCGAATGGGCCAGCACCACGCTGGCGATGTGCCCGGCCAGGATCAGCCCGACCTGGGTGTGCCAGACGATGTTGAGATCGATGATGCGCGGCGGCATCGCGGCGCCTGCGGTGCCGAACAGGTTCCAGCCCCGGCCCAGCGGATCGGACAGCAGCGGCAGCAGCTGCGCGCCCTGGGACCACAGCATCGTGTAGTAGTGCGTCGCGTGGTAGACGAAGGCGATCGGCACCAGCGTGAGTGCGAAGCGGCAGGCCAGCTCGCGCGTGGAGAGCTCGGAGGCCGCCACGCGCCGCGTGAGCGCGAGGAAGAACAGGTAGACGCCGTGATAGGCCCAGGGCGAGAGGCACAGCGCCAGCCATTGCCAGCCATGGAACAGGCTGGCCGCGGTCGCGTAGGGCTGGGCGCTGTGGGCCTTCACGGCCGGCTCGACCAGCGGATAGAGGGTCTTCCAGAACAGCCGGCTCCAGGGCCAGGTCTCGTGCGCGCCGTCGTAGGCGGTCGACGAGAGCATGAACAGGATGAACAGCACCAGGCTCACATGCGTCGGATGGCGCTCGAGCAGCCTGGACAGCGGCAGGCGCCAGCGCAGCGCGACGCCGCGGCAGCCGGCGCGCCGCCACGCGATCGGCGCCATGCGGCCCACGAGCGAGAGAAAGAGGCCGAAGAATTCGCCATAACGAAACCAGGCCGCGCTGCCGAAGAGCCAGGCCATCGCCACGGTCAGCAGCGTGTAGGCGGTGAGCATCAGCGCCAGTTGCCGCGGCGTGCTGTGGCCGAACAGCTCGATCCAGATGAAGGCGATGTAGAGCGCCAGCGCCGGGTAGTAGGCGAGCCACGCGGGATAGGCGATGCGTCCGCCGAAGTGCATGCCGCAACGCGCGCGCAGCAGCTCGCAGAGCGCGCGCCACGGGTTGCAGAACACGAACAGGTCGCCGACGACCGCGGTGGCATAGGTCATGCCCAGCACGAACACGATCCAGAACAGGGTCATGTTGAGGTTGCGGAACGGGTTGTCGGTGCCCACGAAGCCACAGGCGATGGTGAGCACGAGCAGGCCCACCGACAGGGCGCGCAGGCCCTGCACGACGAAGGCTGGGACGAAGGCATGCGTGCCCACGCGGCGCGCGTTCGGCGAGACCTCGCTCCGCGCGGGCGGCACGGCCGCGAAGATCCCCACGATCACGAACGACAACACCAGCGCCGCGGTCGCGCCATAGGCATACATCCAGAACGGCACCGGCAGCGTGTACTGCACGCCGAAGGAGTGGGCGAACGCGAGGCCCGGCACGGCCGTGGCGGCGAGAAGAAGGGTGGGGCGCCAGCGGACGAGCGAACGCATCAGCGAGAAGCCTTCCGCGGGTCGGCAACGCGGGCCGCGGCCGACAAGGCCAGGGGCGGTGCCTCCGCCCCGGGCACATGGCAGACCTGCGTCTCCACCAGGTAGAGAAAGCGCGCATCGCGGTCCGCGCGCTCCAGCCCGAGCGCGAGCAGGCCCGCCAGCGCGGCCCATCCAACGATCAGCATCAGCGCGACCGCATGCCGGCCGATCCATTGCACCGCATCCATCGTCATCAGTGGTCCCTCACGCCCTGCAGCGACACCACCGACCAGCGCCCCGCGCGGCGCTGCGCGACCAGCAGCAACTCGTCGTAGGGCGCGTGCCGCAGCTTCGCGATCGCGAGCATCCGGGGTTCGCCGTCCGCGAGCGCGGGCAGCGGCCGCACGATGTAGGGCAGCAGCGGCGGCGCATAGGACTCGATCGCCATCAGCGGGAAGAAGGCATCGGCCAGCCGCGGATAGCGCGCATAGGCAGAGCGGTCGCGTGCGAGCGCATCGACGCGCTGCAGCTGCGCGCGCGTGAGCGCGGACGGCGCATGCGCGAGCGCGGCCGCGGTGCCGTGATCGTGCAGGCGCCACAGGCGCAGCCGCGCCGCGAGATCGCGCTGCGCGGGCGTGCCTTCGCCCTTGGCCAGGCCCAGCGCGGCGGCAGGGTCGCCGTCGCCGAGCCAGGCCGCGAAGAAGTCGTCGAAGAAGCGGCGCACCTCCTCGGGCACGCCATGCTGCGTGGAGGCCGCCGCCTGCAGCCGCGGCAGCCGGCGTCCGGACCAGGTCGCGGTCCAGGGCTGCGCGCCATCGGGCAGGCTGATGCCTTCGAGAAAGCCCGTGTCCTCCATGCCGTGCTCGCGGAACCACGCGGCCTTCGCCGCCTTGGTGGAGGCCGTCACGAAGCCACCGAGCTGCGCCTCGACGCGCGGCCAGTCGGCGGCCACGCGCGCTGCGTCCGCGATCGGTGGATAGCGCTGCAGCCATTCGAAGCTCGCGCGCGCCATCGCGAGCGCGGCGGTCGGGCGCGCCGCGGTGAGGTCGGCGCGATGGGCTTGCTCGCCGCCCGATGCCGCGGTCAGCGGCGGCGGATCGCAAGGCAGTCCCGCGATGGCGGGCGCGCCGATCGCGGCCGCGTCCGCCCCTTCGTGGGCCGATGCATCCTGCAGCGGGTGCAGCGCCTCGCCGAACTTGAGCAGCAGCAATCCGGCCTTGGACCCCGCGTCGCGCAGCAGCGTGCGCAGTGCCTCGGTCGAAGCCTCGCCGCCGCCGGGGGCGTGCAGGCGCCGCGCCGCGCGTGCCGCCTCCGCGCGGCCCTCGGCATCGGCGCCGGTGCAGGCGTACTCGGTCACGAGCAGCATGGTCTCCATCGCGCCGAAGTCCACGCGCTGGTTGCCGGTCGCGATCGCCTCGGCCTGCGGCGCGCTGAAGCCCGCCTGCACCGCGAGCCAGCGCGTGAGGCCGAAATGCACGTCGGCTTCCCAGGCGGCGGCTGTCAGAGGCAGGCCGCTCGCCAGCATGGCGGCGGCGGCCGTCCATGCGCGCAGATGTCGATCCAGTGTTCGCGTCATCGTCAGTTCTGTAGCGTGGAAGGCGTGCTCTGCGCAAAGGGCCAGGTGTTCTGGGCGAACTTCAGCATCAGCAGGCCGTTGTCCTGGCACATGGTCGTCAACAGCTTGCGGTCGAAGTCGAAGTCCGCGCGCGAGGCGCACCAGTCGGGGCTGGCGACACCGGCCGCGCGCGGCTGGAGGTGGTTGGAGCCCGCGGGTGTGGTCGTCGTCCCCGCGGGGTTGAAGTACGCGATCTCCTTGGGCCGCGCGGGATTGCGGATATCGAACACGCGCATGCCCGAGTTGAAGTGCGAGCAGGCCAGCGCCGTGCCGTTGCTGCGGTTGTCGACCGAGCAGTAATGGCTGCCGTAGGTGAAGGTCGACAGGCCCGCGATATCGGGCAGCAGCTTGTCGCAGTTGGCGGGATCGTGCGTCTCGAGCATGAGCTTCGATACCAGCACGGGCTTGGTCTCGTCGCTGATGTCGTAGATGCGTGCCATCGGATAGGGAGGAAGCTTCGCCTCGCAGGCCAGCTTGACGTTGGCGGTCTCGCTCAGGCCTGCCGAGCCGCCTTCGTCGACCATCACCAGGTGCGGCTTGCCTCCGATGGTCACGGGAATGGTGTGCTGCGCCACGCTGCCGTCCTTGAAGGTCGTGGCCGAGATCACTTTCATCTGCGCATCGGGCAGGCGCGCCTGCACCTCGGAGGTGTCGAGGATCAGGAAGCCGTTGCGTGTCTGCGCATCGGGATCGAGCACCTCGCCGGGCTGGGGGGCGCCGACCGACACCACGTACGCGCGCTTGCCGTCCTCGCTCACCGACAAGCCGTGCGAGGTCACCGGGCCCGAGGGCGCCATGTCGAAGGAGGCCACCATGCGCGGCCGGGTCGAGTTCGTGATGTCGACCGCGTGGTAGCGCCGGGCCTCGATGTCGCCGATGTAGTAGGTCAGTCCGTCGGGCGAGACATTGCCCTCGTGTCCCTTCGGGCCCTGGGCCGGTTGGATGCCGCCGTCCTTGCCGGTGCCCACCTCCATGTTCGCGAGCAACTGCGGCGTGCGGCAGTCGGCCGAGAGGTCGTAGACATCGATCTCCGGGCCGCCGAGGCGACTGTTGCGGCCATTGCCGGCCAGCAGCAACTGGCGCCGCGCATTCACGCGCAGCGATTCCCAGGGATCGAGCATCGCGGCCGTGGCGAGCGACATCGAGCGCCAGGGCCTCGCCGGGTCGGTGATGTCGATCACCGGCACGCCGGGGTTCACGCGCCCGCGCGGTTTGCCATCGAAGCCCACGGGGTATGCGGTCGCGTGGTAGGCGCAGGTGCGGCCGCCGGGATCGCGAAACGAGGCCGAAGACCAGCTGCCGCCTTCGCCCTCGAACTGGCCCACCAGCTTCAGGTTGCAGGAGAAGCCCTTGAACCCGGCCTGCCGCATCGCGGCGGGCACCTGGCCCTGCAAGGCCGATTCGGGGGCATCGCCCTCGGCGCACACGGCTTTCGGCACCGTGAGCGGGGGCGGCGCTTCGGCGACCGGTGGTGGTGCCGGCGGTTCGCCGATGCCCGTGGGCAGCGACGGTGGCGGCGCAAACGCCAGCACCGCCGTGCCACCGTCCCCACCTCCGCAGGCCGCGAGGAATGCCGTGGCCACGACGGTGGCGACGGCAGGAAGTCGTCCCTGGAATCTCATGGTTTGTCTCCTTCGATGAGCCGGGCACTGCGTCTTCGAATGCGCATGAATTGGGAATCGCGCCCGGTTCCAGGGGAGTCTTGAGATCGGCACTTACTGCACTCTTACTGCGATAGCGAGCAGGAATAAGGGATGACGATGATGTTTCGGATTATTTGTTATTGAATTGCTAGCATTAATTAATGCGCGATATGTCTCGACACTCATCCCCGGCAGGCGCCGGGTCGATCCTGAAGTAACAGCCATACGCTGCCCCCGTGGCCTGGTCGTGGAGGAACAAGGTCGCACCGGTGTGCCCGCTGCAGCTGCCCGCCTCGACCACGAAGCGCACCGGCGTGTAGTGCTCGGGCGAATCCTCGAAGTGGATGACGTCGCCAGCCAGCCTGTAGCGGCCGAACGGCACCAGCTCGGTGTGCGCAGGCGTGGCCCGGAACAGGCGCCCGTCGCGCCTGTAGTCGTACACGACCCACTCGCCGTTGTCCTTCGTTCGTTTCCAGCGGCCGACAAGGCCCGCGTCGTCGGCCGGACCGGCCGATGTGGCGATCGAGAAGAGAAAGGGAATGGATGCAAGGAGGGCAAGGCGCGCTTTCTTCATGTCTGCAATGGAAGAGTCGAACAACGACTCATTGTCCATTGCGGAGAAATGCAATCACGAATGCGCGTGGCATTGCAATTCATCGAATTGCAATGGCCGCGCGCCATCCGTCGTCAGTTCTGCAAGGTCGAAGGCGTGCTCTGCGCGAAGGGCCAGGTGTTCTTCGCGAACTTCAGCACCAGCAGCCCGTTGTCCTGGCACATGGTCGTGAGCAGGCCGCGATCGAAATCGAAGTCCGCGCGCGACGCGCACCAGTCGGGCCCGCCGCTGCCGGCCACCGACAGCTGGCTGTGGAAGGAACCGGCGCGCGGCGTGGTCGCGCCCGCGGGGTTGTAGTAGGCGATCTCCTTGGGCCGCGCGGGTTCGCGGATGTCGAACACGCGCACGCCCGAGTTGAAGTACGAGCAGGCCAGTGCGGTGCCGTTGCTGCGGTTGTCGACCGAGCAATAGTGGCTGCCGTAGGTGAAGGTCGAGAGCCCCGCGATGTCGGGCAGCACCTTGTCGCAGTTCGCGGGATCGTGGGTCTCGAGCATGAGCTTGGACACCAGCACCGGCTTCTTCTCGTCGCTGATGTCGTAGATGCGCGCCATCGGGTAGGGCGCCATCTTCGCCTCGCAGGCGAGCTTGACGGCGGCCGTGTCGCTCAGGCCCGCGGCGCCGCCTTCATCGACCATCACCAGGTGGGGCTTGCCCGCGATGGTCACGGGGATGGTGTGCTGCGCCACGCTGCCGTCCTTGAAGGTGGTGGCCGAGATCAGCTTCATCTGCGCGTTGGGCACGCGTGCCTGCACCTCGGAGGTGTCGAGGATCAGGAAGCCGTTGCGCGTCTTCGCGTCGGGGTCCAGGAACTCGCTGGCCGTCGGGATGTTCGTCGACACCACGTAGGCGCGCTTGCCGTCCTCGCTGACCGAGAGCCCGTGCGTGCCGCCGAGGTCCACGCTCTTCATGTCGAACGAGGCCACCATGCGCGGCTTGGTCGAGTTCGTGATGTCGACGGCGTGGTAGCGGCTGGTCGCGATGTCGCCGATGTAGTAGGTCAGCCCGTCGGGCGACACATTGCCTTCGTGCCCCTTGGGACTTTCGGGCGGCACGATGCCGCCGTCCTTGCCCGTGCCCACCTCCATGCTCGCGAGCAGCTGTGGCGTGCGGCAGTCGGCGGACAGGTCGTAGATGTCGATCTCCGCGCCGCCGAAGCCGGCGAAGACGCTGCCGTTGTTGCCGTTGTCGGCCAGCAGCAGCTGGCGCCGCGCGTTCACGCGCAGCGATTCCCACGGGTCCAGCATCGCGGGCGTGGTGAGCGACATGCTGCGCCAGGGCTCGGCCGGGTCGGTGATGTCGATCACCGGCACGCCGGGGTTCACGCGCCCGCGCGGCTTGCCATCGAAGCCCACGGGGTACGCGGTCGCATGGTAGGCGCAGGTGCGCCCACCCGGATCGCGGAACGACGCCGCCGACCAGTTGCCGCCTTCGCCCTCGAACTGGCCCACCAGCTGCAGGTTGCACGAGAAGCCCTTGAAGCCCTGGCGCATCGCCGCGGGCACCTGGCCCTGCAGGGCCGATTCGGGTGTGCCGCCTTCGGTGCAGACGGCCTTCGCGACCGTGAGCGGCGGCGGCCCCGCGGGTGGCGGCGGTGCCGCGGGCGGCTCGGCCACGCTGCTGGGCGGCGGCAGGATGGGCAGCACCGCGCCCCCGCCGCTGCCGCCACCGCATGCCATGAGAAGTGCCGTCGCCGAGGCGGCGCCGCCGATGAGTCTTGCGCGTTTCATTCCTGCGTGTCTCCGTTGTTGTGATCCACGCACCGTTCGCTCGGCGCAGGCCGCCGCGCTTTGTTGCGTGTGGGAGAAGTATTCGCGGCAGGGCGTTTCGGCGCTTCCGGGGAATTGCAGGCGCATGCGCGCCGCGCCGGCCCCGCGCGGCGGCGGTGCGGCTTCCGGAAAATTGCAGCGGCGCGGCGTCGGCGACCCGTCAGCGCGCTGTAAGTCCGCTCGCAAACCATCGCCGCCCGGAGACAACATACAACCACAAGGACCAGGCCATGGGCGTTCGGCAGCGCGTGCAGGGCCGCGGCCAGCCGGTCGGCATCGACCGCGGCTGCGGCAGGCTTCTCTTCGAGGCCCGCTGGGAAGGCATGCTCCTCGAGCACGAGGAGGCCGACCCGATGGACAACGTCGAGGGCGGGCTGATCCGCCACTGCGTCTCGGTCAACCTCGGCGGCCCCACGCGCTTCGAGATGCGCCTGCACGACGAGCGCTTCTGGTCCGCGACCGCGCAGCCGCTGGGCATCAGCATCCTGCCAGCCGGCGCGCAGATCAAGGGACGCACCTGGGACCCGTGCGAGGCGCTCACGCTGAGCATCGATCCGCGCCACTTCCAGAATGCCGGCGAAAGCGATGGCGGCGATCGCGCGCTGGTGCCCTGCTGCAACGTGTCGAGCCCGCTGATCGCGCAACTGCTGCTCGCGCTGCATGCCGATGCGAAGACCGGCCAGCCCGAGGGGCCCGGCTATGGCGAGACGCTGCTGATCGCGCTGCTCGCGCACCTGCGGCAGACGCACACGGCCGCGGCGAGCGAGACGCAGGCCGAGGGCCTGCTGTCGAAGGCCGCGCTCGAGCGCGTCAAGGAGCACATCCGCGGCCGGCTCGAGATCGGCGTGTCGCTGACCGCGCTGGCCGCGCTGCTCGACATGGACCCGTATGCCTTCCTGCGCGCCTTCAAGCGCAGCACCGGCGTGACGCCGCACCAGTACCTGATCCGCGCGCGCATCGAGCATGCGAAGGAGATGCTGCACCTCACGCGGCTGCCGGTGACCGACATCGCGCTGCGCTGCGGCTTCGCGAGTCCCAGCCACTTCGCCGACACCTTCAAGAAGGTGGAGCGGCGCACGGCGCTCGAGTACCGCAACTGCTGCGCTGTCTAGCCCCTACTGCCCCACGCCCTGCATCCACAGGCTCAGCAGCGCGAGCTGGCTCACCAGCGCGCCGCGCTGCGCCGCGCGCAACTGGCCGAGCACGCCGCGCAGCAGCCTGGCGCTGCGCGCGAGTCCGGCCCGCTCGAGTTGCGCGGCCTGCGTCTCGGCGCGCGAGGCGGCGCCGCCGCCCTGGTGGCGCAGGCCCTGGCGCAGCCACAGCGCGAGCAGGTCGAGGGTGTCGGTGGCGAGCGCGTTGAGCGCGGGCGGCTCCTCGTGCTCGCCCTGCAGCGGCAGCGGTTGCGGCGCGGGCGCCTCGGCCTGCAGCACCACGGCGCGCTGCGCGGTCAGCAGGGCCGTCGGCTGCATCACGGGTTCGCCGTCCTGCAGCCGCACGCTGCCGGCCACGGCGCGCAGCGCGCCCCATTCGCCGGCGAGCGCGCGCGCGAGCGCATCGACGGCGCCGGGCGCGGCCGCGCGATGGGGCAGGGCGAGATGCAGCGGCGGGACTTCATCGGCAGGCGCGGCCGCTTCCGTGTCGTCCGCCGCGCGCCCGAGGCGCGCATGCAGCACCTGCGCCGCCGCATCCCAGTGGCTGGCCAGCACCGCCATGTGCTCGAAGGCCGCCACATGCAACTGGCCCGAGGCGCCCGCCGCGGCACCGCTCGCCGCCTGGCGCGGCCGCACGAAGTCGGGCGAGGTCTCGCGCAGGTGCGCGACCAGTGCCTGCACGCTCGGCTGCTTGAGCGGCGCGACGAGGTCGTCCCAAGACTTCGGCGACAGCGGCATCACGCCGGTCTGGCGCGCGCCCGGCGCGATGTCGATCTGGCCGTTGGCGCGCCGGGTCGCGGTCTTGGTGATGACCTGCCCGCTCGCGAGCTGCCGCAGCGGAAAGCCCGCGACGCGGCGACCCAGCAGGTTCGCGGGCGTGCCGCCGGCCGTGGCATCGTCGGCGCGCGACCACTGGCGCTCGAGCACCGTCACGGCCTGGGTGTCGGGGTCGGCGAACATCACGCTCGCGCCTTCGCCGCTCTCGTCGGACCAGAGCTCGGCGCCCAGCGACACCAGCCGCAGGTGGTCGAGCGCGACCTCGCCCTTCACGCCCACACCGAGGATCTGGCTCGCGGGCAGCGGCGGCGGTCCGGCCGCGCTGTCGGCATGGGCCGCCGCGCGCAGCCGCGCCCAGAGTTCCGCCATCACGTGCAGCAGGCGCCGCGGATCGAAGCGGCTGCTGCGCGCCTGCTGCGCCTGCAGCAGCAGCCAGAGCTCGTCGATGCCGTCCTCGACCCAGCGCCAGCCCAGCGCGCGCGCCTGCTCGCGCGCGGCCTCGAAGCGCGCCGCCAGCGCCATCAGCGGCTGGCTCGAGCCATCGAGCCAGAGCGAGAGGCTCAGCGCCTCGAGCTGCGCCTGCAGCGCGCGCGCGGCTTCGCCCTGCATCAGCGCCGCGGGGCGGTGGCCGTCGCCGGCCGCGTCGCCTTCGGCCGGCGCGCGCACCTCCACCATGCGCTCGGGCGAGCCCGCGGCCAGCGGCCCGGCCTGGCGGAAGGCCCACAGCGCCACCACCACGTGGGCGCAGCCGCTGCCCTGCTTGCAGTCGCAACGCGCATGCACCAGCGAGCTGCGCGAGAAGAAGCGCACGCTGCACATCGGCAGCTTGGCGATCGGTGGCGCGCTCGCGCTGCGCCAGGCCTGCACCGCGACCACGGGCCGCGCGGCGGCCAGGCGCTGGGCCTGCTCGATCACCGAGGGCACGAAGCTCGCGGCGAGCGCGGCATCGTCGAAATGAGACGGGCTCCATTCGCCGCCGGCGGCCGAGGCGTCGACCTCGTCCTCCGCCGGCGTGGCCGAGGGCGCGGGCGCGGCACTGGCCGCCTGCGCCTGGTAGGCCAGCACCAGCATCACGCGGTGCCGGCACATGCCGCTGGCCGGACAGCTGCACTGCGCATCGCGCAGGGTGCGGCCCGGCGGCAGGCTGGTGCGCACGCCGTCGTCGAAGCGCGCGCTCACCGTGCCGTCGTCCGCGGTCTCGAGCACCGGCAGCAGGCCGGCCGCCACGTCCTTCTGCGCGCGCTTCACGAAGCCCGCGTTGGCGAGCGCGGTCAGTGCCTCGGGCGTGAGTTCGAGCAGGTCGCCGCGCACCGCCGTCATGCCTGCACCTTCTCGGCCAGCCAGCCCGCGAGCTGGCCCGGCGTCATGGCGCCGATCTGCGCGCCCTCGCGCACCAGCCGCGCGGCCATCTCGCGGTCGTAGCTCGGCTCGGCCTTTGCGTCGAGCGCGGCCAGGCCCAGCACCTTGGCACCGGCCTCCACCAGCGCCTTCACGCGGCGCACCAGCTCGTAGGGGCTGCCGCCTTCGTAGAAGTCGCTGACCAGCACCACGATGGTCTTCGCGGGATTGGCCACCAGCGACTGCGCATAGGCCACGGCCTTGGCGATGTCGGTGCCGCCGCCGAGCTGCACCTTCATCAGCAGCTCGACCGGGTCCGACACGTCGGCCGTGAGGTCGACCACCGCGGTGTCGAAGGCCACCAGCCGCGTGCGCATGCCCGGCAGCTGCCAGAGGCAGGCGGCCATCACCGCGCTGTGGATCACCGAGTCGACCATCGAGCCGCTCTGGTCGATCAGCAGGATGATGTCCCAGGGTTCGGCATGGCGCTTGGTGCGGCTGATGAACACCGGTCGCTCGACGTAGAGCTTGCGCCGCTGCGGGTCGTAGCGGTGCAGGTTGGCCGCCAGCGTCTGCTTGAAGTCGAAGTTGCGCGCCACCTTCATGCGCGAACGCCGGCGCCGGTCGCGGCTGCCGCTGAAGGCCTGCCGCACCTCGGTCGCGAGCTTCTCCATGATGCGCCGCACCACTTCGGCCACCAGCTTGCGCGCGGCCGCGAGCACCTCGGGATTCATCAAGTGCTTGGTGTGCAGCACCGCGCGCAGCAGCGACTCCGAAGGCTCGATGCGCTCGAGCACCTCGAGGTTGGTCACCACCTCGTCGATGCCGTAGCGCTCCACCGCGTCCTGCTCGAGCCGCTCGATCACTTCCTTGGGAAACAGCGTGTGGATGGCGTTGATCCAGTCGGGCGTGCTGAGCGCCGAGGGCCCGAGGCCGGCGCTGCGTTCGCCGCGCTCCGCGCGATCGCCGTCGCGGCCGTAGAGCCAGTCGAGCGCGGCGTCGGCGGCCTGCGCCTCGGCGCTCAGGCCGCCGCAGGCCCGCTCGGCCGGATCGCCGAGCAGCAGGCGCCAGCGCTGCAGCGGATCGGGGATGTCGAGGCTCATGGCTGTTCTTCCGTATCGAGGCTCAGGCCCCAGCCCGCGAGCCGTGCGATCGCCGCGTCCTCGGCGGCGCGCGCCGCGGCCAGCGCCTCGGGCGCGGCCTCGCCTTCGTGCCGCGCCGTGAGCGCGCGGCGCGACAGGTGGGTGGCATCGTGCAGCGTCAGCACCTGGTCGGCGAGCCGGCCGCGCTCCTGCGGCGGCAGCCAGGCGAAGGCGGCGCGCAGGCTCGGCATGGCGCGCACGAAGTCGGCGTTGTCCAGCGCCTGCACGGTGCGGTCCATGCCGGCGGCGAAGGCGGGCTCGGACGACAGCGTCTCGCGCGCCAGCGCGAGCAGGCCCGTGAGCGCATCACCGAGCACCGGCGCGGGCATCGCGTGCAGCAGCTGCATCGCATCGGCCACGCCGGCCTGCGGGGCTTGCGGCACGCGGTGCGCGAGGCTCAGCGTCGCACCCAGCGCCGCGCCGCGGCTCAGCGGTGCCGCGCCGGCATCGGCCGCCTTGCGCTGCCACACGGCGAGCGCGCGCGCGGGTTCCACGTCGAGCGGCTCGGCCTGCGCGGCGTCCTCGCGGTCGGCCAGCACGTCGGCCACGATGCGGCGCAGCGCGAGATGGCCCTGCAGGTGCGCGTCGATGTCGGAAGGCGCGATCGCGGCGGGTGGCTCGAGCAGCCACAGCGCGCGGTCGAAGCCGGCCTCGATCGCCACCCGCAGCACCGGCGCGTCGGCCATGCCGAGCAGCTGGCCGTGGCGCAGCAGCGTGTGCATCACCGCCAGGGCAGGGCCCATGGCCTCGAAGCGCGGCTCCTGCGCCATCGCCTGCTGCAGCTCGCGCAGCAGCGCGCCGCTGAGCGCCGGCAAGCCGGCCCAGGCGGCCTGGTTGAGGCCCTCGGCCAGCGGGCCGATGCGGCCCTGCGCGTGGCGCAGCTCGTCCTCGAGCCGAGCGCGTGCCGCGTCGTGCAGGTTGGCGCCCCAGGCGCCGGCCTCGATCAGCGCGGCCTGCTGCTCGAAGGGCTGGCCCAGGGTCCAGACCTCGGTGCGTTCGCCCGACATCGCGAGCTTCGGCCCCTGGCTGCGCACCACGCCGGGCAGGCGCAGCAGCGCGAGCCGGTGCAGCACGCGGCTGCGCGCGCGGTCGGCGGCATCGAGCAGGTCGAGCTTGCGCTGGCCGCGCAGCTCGATGCCGTGCGCCGCGAGCTCGTCGCGCACCGACTTCACCAGCGGCGGCTGCGGCGTGCCGTCGGCGAGCTGGCCCGCGATGTCGCCGGCCAGCACGTCCATCGCCTGCACCAGCACCGGTGCGGTGCCGGGGCGCATCGGGCCGCGGTAGGTCCAGGGCAGCGGCGCGTCCAGCGCTTCCTTGACCAGCGCGCCGGCCAGCGCATCGAGCCAGTCGGAGCGCAGCGGCTTCTCGTGGCCGCGCAGCCGCGCCAGGCCCTGCGCGCGCAGGTGCACCGCCATCAGGTCGGCGGTGGAGGCCGGCAGTTTCCTGTCGCGCAGCCGCTGCATCACCTGCTGCAGCGCGCGGTGGGCGGCGCCCTCGGGGCCGAGTTCCCACATCCACTGGTAGTAGGCCGGCGAGGGCATGCCCGAGGCATAGCCCGCGAAGGCATCGAGCCGCTTGAAGGTGTAGGGCACGAGGTAGGAGCCGTAGCGCACCACGGTGGCCTGGTCGGCATCGGGCGCGTCCTCGACCTCGACCTCGACCTCGGGTTCGGGCGTCTCGGGCATCTGCGCCGGCAGCCCCGGCCACAAGCGCGCGAGCGCGGGCGCGTGGTAGCCGCCGCAGACCACCAGCACCGGCGCGCCGGCCTGCACCGCGGGCTGCGCCATGGCCCAGGCGATCCAGCGCGCCATCATGGTCTCGCGCGCCTGGTTGCCGAGCGAGCCCGGGTCCTCGCCGCGCAGGTGCTCGAAGTAGGTGGACAGCCGCTGCGCGAGTTCGGCGCTGTCGCAGCCGTCCTCGAACAGGTGGTCCCACAGCGCATCGCGGCCCTGCACCGAGAGCTGCTCGGTCAGCGCGCGCTCGTAGGCCGCGGCGCGTTCCTCGTGCTGGGTGTCGGCCACGTCGGCATAGCGGTTCTCCATGCGCGAGAAGGCGTCGTGCCAGGCCGGCAGGTCGATGAAGCGCACTTCGGCGCCGACCTCGCGGCCGGCCTGCAGCGCCTGCCATTCGGGCGAGTGCTCGGCGAACGGCGACCACGAGCCGTGGTGCGTCTCGCCGGCCGAGAGGTAGCTGTAGATCGCCACCGGCAGCCGGTGCGGCAGGTAGAGCTCCTCGAGCCGCGCGTTGAAGTCGGCCGGGCCTTCGATCAGCACATGGGCCGGGCGCAGCGCCCGGATGCGCTCGGCCACCAGTCGCGCGCAGGCGGGGCTGTGGTGGCGCACGCCGACGATGTGGGGCGCGTTCATCTCAGGGCAGGCGGTGGCGGGCCTCGTAGTAGGCGCGCCAGTGCTCGCCGCTGCGCTTGGCCGCCTTCTGCTCGAAGTAGCGGCGCAGCTTGGCGCGGTCGTCGGCGTTGTCCTTGACCACCGTGCCCGCGATGCAGTCGACCAGGTCGGCCGGCGAGCCCTCGCGCTGCTCGAGGAACCAGGCGCGCACGCCCACCGCATGCGCCACGTTGACCGCCTCGGCGGTCGACATCACGGCCGTGAGCCGGTCCATCGCGGCGTCGCTGCCGCCGCCGTTCTTCTCGGAGGAAGCGGGCGCGCCGCGCAGGTCGCGGAAGGTGGCCACCAGCAGTTCGAGCACCGGCTGCGGCACGGTCTTCGGAATGCCGCTCTGCGCGAGCAGCCGCGCCGACGATTCGCGCACCAGCGCGAGCTCGCGCTCGAAGTCGAGGATCGGGAACACGGTCTCGAAGTCGAAGCGACGCTTGAGCGCGGCGCTCATCTCGTTGACGCCGCGGTCGCGCGTGTTGGCGGTGGCGATGATGTTGAAGCCCTCGCGCGCATAGAGCATGCCGTGCTCGCCCGAGAGCTCGGGCACGGCCATCACGCGGTCGGACAGCATGCCCAGCAGGCAGTCCTGCACCTCGAGCGGCGCGCGCGTGATCTCCTCGAAGCGCACCACCTGGCCCTGCTGCATGCCGATGTACAGCGGCGCCGGCACCATCGCGCGCGGGCTCGGGCCCTCGTTGATCAGCAGCGCGTAGTTCCAGCCGTACTTGATCTGGTCCTCGGTGATCGAGGCGCCGCCCTGGATGGTCAGCGTGGACACGCCCGAGATCGCGGTCGCCAGCAGCTCCGAGAGCATCGACTTCGCGGTGCCGGGCTCGCCCACCAGCATCAGGCCGCGGCCGGTGGCCAGGGTGACCAGCATGCGCTCGATGCTCGCGACCGGCGCGACGATCTTCGGCGCGATGCCCAGTTGCGCATCGCCGAGGATGAAGGCGCGCGCGGCCTTCAGGCTCATGGCCCAGCCCGGCGGGCGCGGGTCCTTGTCCTGTGCCTGCAGCTGCGCGATCTGCGCGGCGTACTGGATCTCGGCGGGCGGGCGCTGCAGGGCAGGGGAACCAGTGGATGAGGTGTCTGTCGGCTTGCGGGAGGTGGCCATGGTCTGGATCGGTGTCGGATCTGAAAAGGGCGCGGGTCGTGCCCGCTCAAACATAGCAGAGCGGCGTAGCGCGCCTCAGCGCGCGCCCAGCGCGTCGATGTCGCGCACCGCCTCGCTGAAGACGATGGGATCGAGTTCGCCGAACGGGTGGCCGAGGTGCAGCACCTCGAGCGTCTGGTCCTCGCCCGCGCCGGCGTTGTAGAGGCCGGGCCCGAAGCGCAGCGCCAGCGTGCGGCCGCCGGGCAGCGCGCGCCACGCGTGGTCGTAGGCACCGCCGCCGCCGCGCCCGCGCAGCCAACCGCGCGATTCCAGCGCCCACAGCGGACCCGGCCGCGCGATGCGGCCCGACCAGCGCGCGAGCGCCGTCAGCGCGCGTTCGTCCTCGCGCGGCGCATGCACGGCGCGGTGCAGCTGCTCGAAGGGCTGGATCAGCTCGTAGTCGGCGAACTGCTGCGCGAAGGCCGCGATCTGCGCGGCGCTCAGCTGCAGCGGATGGGCCACGACGATGCGCGCGGCAGCACTGTCGTCGAGGCTCTGCGGCACCTCGTCGGCATCGACCCATTCACCCTCGGCGCTCACGCGGAAGGCGGCGCGCAGCAGCGTCAGCCCGCGCGCGTCGCGCCCGCCCTCGGTCACGCCCCACACCAGCCGCTCGGCCAGGTGGCGCATCAGCGGATGCCCGGCGATGAAGCGGCGGAAGTCTTCCACCGGCCAGCCGCGGCCCGTGCGCATCGCGCGTTCCAGCCGCAGCGGCTGCTGCGCCGCGACGGTGGCGGCATCCTGCTTGAGCGCCTTGAAGCGTTCCGCGGCCGCGGCCGCGCGTTCGGCATCGTCGCTCGCGCGCGGCCGCGGCGCCGTGGCCAGGCGCGCGCCCGGCCGGCCCTCGACCGATTCGCGCACGAAGGGCACCAGCGCCTCGTCGAAGCCGACATGGAACCGGCGCGGCCCGAAGTCCAGCAGCAGGCTGCCGCGTTCGTCCAGGCCGAGGTCGGGTGCGAGCCGGTCCTCGAGTTCGTCGCCGCTCAGGCCGCGTTCGGCCGCGGCCTGCGCCAGCTTCTCGGCGGCCGAATGGCGCACCGTGGCGATGCGGTTCTTGCGCGCGATCGCGTCGAGCTGCATCAGCGCGACGTCGCTGCCCAGCCGTGCCAGCGCCTCGAGCACCCAGCCGATGCGCGTGGCGGTGCCGCCCGCGCCGGGCGCGCTCCAGCGCCGCACGAGGGCGCCGAGCCGGCGCGCCGTGTCGTCGGTGCCGATGAGGCCGAGCGCGCGCAGCGCCCAGTTGCCCGGCGCGCCGGCGCCCGCGGCCTCCCACGATTCGCAGACGTCCCAGCCGAAGTCGGCCAGGCTCTGGGGCTCGCAGGCGGCGCGCACGGCGTCCAGGCCCGCATAGCCCTGCGGCAGGTCGGCCGCGAAGCTCAGCATCAGGCCCAGCGGCTGCAGCGCCTCGTCGGGCAGCGCGAGGCCGTCGTCGCGCAGCCGCGGCTTGCGCCAGCCGGCCGGTTGCCAGAAGGCCGGCAGCTTGCTGCGCGCGTTGATGCGCGACGGGAAGTCGCGCAGCGGGTCTTCGGCCAGCAGCGCATCGACGGCGGTCGCCACGGCCGGGTCGTCATGGCGGCGCGCAATGGCGCGCAGCGCCTCGGCCCGTTCCAGCGCGGCCATGGCGCGCAGCGCGGCGCGGGCCTGCTGGCGCGCCTCGCCCTCGGGGCCTAGCGCGGCGGGCAGCAGACCGGCGGCGGCATGCGACGCGAAGCGCACCAGCCACTGCCGTGCGTGCGCGCGGCGTGTCGGGCGGCGCGCGAGCGCCTGCGCCATGAAGGGCGCGAGCTGCGTGGCGCCGATGAAGCGTGCGACGAAATGCTCGTCGCCATCGTTGGCCAGCGCCTGCAGCAGGCCCGGCAGCGCGGCGGCGCCGAAGCGCGCCACGAAGCCGCCGGCGCGCGGCGCCTCCTTGCCGCTGCCGACGGCATTCCAGAACGCCAGCCCGGTGGCCGGCGGCAGGAACCAGGCGGCCTGCACCGCAATGAAGTTGCCGTACTGGCGGCGGTCGGGCGCGGCATCGTCGTGCGTGCGTTGCCAGTCGGCGATGAAGCGCTCCAGCTCCTGCGGCGGCTGCGTGTGCAGCGCGGCGACGCGCTCCGGCGTCCATTCGCGCAGCCGCTCGCCGATGGCGCGCTCGGCCTCCATCGGCTGGCGGTAGACATAGGGCGTGTCGCGGTCGATCCAGTCCTGGCGCACCTCGTCGCCCCAGTCCTCCTCGGGCGGCACCTCGAGCACGGGCAGGCCGGTCAGCACCAGCGGCGGCGCCGCGTCGGCGGCGCGCCGCGCCCAGGGCGGGTCGGCGAGCACCGCGGGCCAGCGCGCGCGTTCGGCGAAGGCTTCTGGTGCCGCGCCCGCCTGGTCGGCGACCGCGCCGAGCTGGCGCCGCACGGCAGCCGGCAGCGCCGGCAACAGCGCGGGCAAGCGCTCGCCGAGCGTGCCGGCCAGGGTCTTGAGCTGCGGCACCAGGCGCGCGGCGCCGGCCTTGGGCAGGCCGCCGTCCTCGAGCACCTTCGCGAGCGCGAGGAAGCAGCGCTCGGGCCGTTCGCCCGCGACCCAGCCCAGCGCCTTGGCGCAGGCGGCATCGGCGGCGGTCATGCGCGCCAGCGCCTCGGTGGCCTCGGGCGTGTCGAAGGCGGCCAGCGTCCAGGCCACGGCCACGCTGCGCTGGCGCGCGCCGAGGTCCAGCAGCAGCGGCAGCAGCGCCTCGCCGTGTTCGCGCAGCAGCAGCGCGAGCAGCGCGGGCTGGTCGAGCAGCCGCATGCCGTCGCCCGCCACCTCGGCCAGCGGCAGGCCGGCGGCCCAGCGCAGCCAGGGACCGCAGCGCTCGAGCTGCTCGGGCGTGGCTTGGTCCAACAGCTGCCGCGCGTGCGGGCGCCATTCGGGCAATGCGATCGCGAAGCGGGCGCGCGCGGCCAGCGGCAGCTGCGGGTCGAGCGCGCGCAGCCGCTCGATGCAGGCGGCGCGCGTCGCGGCGTCGGCCTCCATCCAGTGGCCGCGGAACTGCCACAGCGAACTCGCGGGCTGGCCCCAGAAGGAATGGGCGCCGTCGTCGGGCGGCGCATCCTGGCGCAGCGGCTTGTGGCCGATGCGTTCGCGGCGCCAGCGCGCCGCATGCAGCAGCGCGTCGAAGGCGGTGGCCAGGCCGTGCTGCAGCACCAGCCAGTGCACCAGCGCCTCGGCCGGCTCGTCGCGGCCGGTGTAGGCCTGCTCGCGGAAGCGCGCGATCATCAGGCCCAGCAGCCGCGTGTCGGCCCCGTCCATCGCGGCCTCGAGCCAGCCGCGCGTGGCGGGCGAGCGCACTTCGAAGGGCTCGGGCAGCAGCGCATCGACCGCGTAGTCGCCGCACTTGTCGAGCACGCGCTTGCGCAGCGTGAGCAGCGAGGCGGCCTTGGGCGGGGGCTTCGCGCCGGGCTCGCCGGGCGGCAGCGCGTTCTGGAGTTCGGGTGGCAGGGCGAAGCTGGAAACGGTCATCTGGAGGGCTGCTCGAGCAGCTGGTAGCGGCCGGGCGCGCCGGCCTCGATCGCGATGTCGGTGGTCTCGTGGGAATAGCTGTGGGTGCTGCGCAGCCGGATGCGCGGGCCCTCGAAGGTGCGGGCGCGCTCGTCGACGGCGAGCACGTTCATGCCGCCCGACAGCTCCTTGACCAGCACCCGCGCCACCCGGCGCGCCGGCCCGCGCTCGCCGCTCGCCAGCCATTCGAGCCACAGCCGCGAGTGCATGTGCTCGAAGCCCTGGTGGACGATCACGATGCGCAGCACGCCGCCGTCGCGCGCCGTGCGCCATTCGCCGCCGGTGGCCACGGTGTCGACCTGCGGCGGCACCTCGGGCGCCACGTCACGCGCGGCCGCGGGGGCCAGCGCCGCGAGCAGCAGGCCCGCGGCCAGCAGCCAGGACCTCGGCCGCGCGGCGGCCGCGCTCAAGCGCGCAGCCCTTCCATGTCGCGGATCAGCTCGCTGGCCGAGATCGGATCGAGCTGGTCCAGCGTCTCGGCGTTCTGCATGTTGCCCCAGCCCGAGGGCTTGCCGACCTGCACCTCGCCGAGCTTCTGCTCGGGGTACTCGTCGACCATGCCGACGATGATGCCGGGGTCGAGGTAGAGCTCGATCACGCGGCTCGGGCCCAGCGGCTTGGTGAAGTACCAGATGCCGCCGCCGTCCTGCGCCTCGCCGCGGCGCCAGCCCTTGTTGACCAGGCCCAGCACGCGGCCGGTGGGCACGGTGGCGTCCTTCCAGCGCTCGAGCTTCTGGCTCTTCTTCTCGTCCTCGGTCAGCACGTAGGTGTCGCGGCCGATCTGCGCGAAGGGCTGCAGCAGCTCGTAGTCGGCGAACACCTGGCCGAAGGCGCCGGCGTCGGTCGGCGAGAGCTCGAGCGCATGCGGCACGCCGATGCGGATGTCCTCGCCCGCGGGCAGTTCGAAGGGATCGTCCTCGGCGGTGCTGAAGCTGCCATCCTCGGCCACGCGGAAGCACGCCTGCAGTTCGCCGCCGTAGCTGGCCTCGCCCTGCACGCGGTAAACGCCCCAGATCAGCCGCTGCACCAGGTGGCGCACGAGCGGATGCTCGACCAGGAAGGTGCGGAACACCTCGGGCGTCCAGCGCCGGCGCACGCACATCGCGACCTCGAGCCGCAGCAGCTGCTGGCTCGCGATGGTGCGCACGTCCTTCTTGAGCAGCTTGAAGCGTTCGACCGCTTCCTTGCTCTTCTCGGCGTCGTCGGTCTTCTTGGGCTTGGGCAGGTCGGACAGGCGCGCGCCGTCGACGCCGTCGGCGCGCTCGCGCACATAGGGCTTGAGCGCCTCGTCGAAGCCGACCTTGAAGCTGCGCGGGCCGAAGTCCAGCAGCAGGGTGCCCTGCTCGTCGAGGCCGAGGTCGGGCGCGAGCCGGTCCTCGAGTTCCTCGGTCGAGAGGCCGCGTGCCTCGGCGATCGCGTCGATCTTCTCGCGCGCGCGGTCCTGCAGGCCCTTGAACTTCACCTTCTGCGCGATGCCGTTGAGCAGCATCAGCGCCACGTCGGAGCCGATGCCGGCCAGCACGTCGAGGCCGGTGACGGCGCGCGCATGCGCGGCCTCGCCGGGCCAGGCGCGGATGAAGGGCGTGAGCCGGCGCGCCGTGTCGTCGTTGCCGAGGAAGCCGAGCACCGTGAGCGCCCAGCCTTCCTTGCTCGGGCCGCCGGCCTCGAGCCAGGCGCTGAAGGCGTCCCAGGCGAAGTCGGCCAGCGACTCGGGCGCGCAGGCCTCCTTGACCACCGCGATGCCGCCGTAGACCTCCTCGTTGGTCGGGAAGGTGAACATCTGGCCCAGGTGGTCGAGCGCCTCGTCGGGCAGTGCCTTGCCGTTGCGCAGCACCGGCCGGCGCCAGCCGCGCGGCTGCCAGAACTCGGGCAGCTTGGCGCGCTTGGTGGGGAAGCGGTCGAGCGGGCTTTCCTCGAGCACGGCGCGCAGCGCCTGCACCGCCTCGTCCTTGCCGTAGCGGCCTGCCACTTCGAGCAGCAGTTCGGCATGGCCCTCGGCCTGCAGCAGGCGCAGCGCCGAACCCGCCGCGTCGCGCGCCTCGCCGGCCTTGCCGAGCGCGGGCGCGATCAGGCCGCAGGCCGCGTGCTCGGGGTACTTGAGCAGCCAGTCGCGGCCGGCTTGGCGCACGGTCTTGAGCTTGGCGAAGGCGCGCGCGGCCGGTGCCGCGAGTTCCACCGCGCCGTAGTTCAGCGCCAGCTGCAGGTTCTCGCCGGGCTTGGCGCGCACCACCGACAGCAGCCCCGGCAGCGCGGGCAGGCCGAAGTTCGCCATCACGAAGTCGGCGCCCTGGGTCTCGGCCTGGCCCGCCACCGCGTTCCAGAACGGCACGCCGAGCTCGGGCGGCAGCAGCGCCGCATAGCGCGCATCGAACCAGAAGAAGTAGTAGCGCTCCTGCTTGCGCGCGGCCAGCATGCCGCGCCAGGCGGCGATCAGCTTGCTCGCATCGCCGCTGCGGATGCCTTCGCGCGCGGTGTCGAGGATCGGGTCGCGCAGGCTCGCGAGCAGTTCCTTCTCGCGCGCCTCGCCGCGCTGGTGGATGTCCTGCAGCACCGCGGCATCGGGCATGTCCTCGGCCTCGTAGGCGGCCTGCATCAGCTTCACCTGCTCCTCGTGCGCGAGCTTGCTGGCCTTGCTCTCGAAGCCCAGTTCCTTGAGCATCACCTGCACGTCGGTGCGCGCGGTCGCGAAGCGGTTCACCTGCCACGAAGTGCCGGGCCGCTGCGCCTCCTCGCGCGCGCCCGGTGCCCATTGCTCGACGGGCGCCAGCGCGAGCGGCTCGAGCGCCAGCACGGCGGCCGCCTTCTTCTGCACCTTGGCGAGCCAGGGCGGCGCGGCCAGCACGCCCGGCAGCTCGCTCGCCTCGGCGACTTCGCTCGGGCCCGACAGCAGCGCGAGCTGGCGGTCGATCGCGCCCTGCGCGCCGGCATCGAGCCAGGGCCGCAGGCCGTCGACCACGCCGCCATGCGCGCGCAGCAGCCGCGTGAGGCTGGGCGTGAGCAGGCCCGCGTCCTTGCCGCCGGCGGCCACGAGCCGCGACAGCGCGACGATGGCGGCCTGCGGCCAGCGGTCCACCGCGAGCGACAGCCGCGCCAATGCCGCCTTCGAACCGCTCGCGACCTTGGCGAGCGCCGCCACCGCCTCGGGCGTGCCGATGGCCGCGAGCGTCTCGCCCGCGTGCTCCTCGGCCGCGCCGCGCTCGAGCAGCGCCACGGCCTCGGTGCCGCGTTCGAGCAGCGCGGTGGCCGTCATCTTGTAGTGGCCCCAGAAGCCGCTCGAATAGCTGAGCCGCACCTTCGCGGCCTGCGCGGCGGCGGCGGCATCGGTGATGGTCAGAAGCAGCCAGTGCAGCGTCTCGCCGCTGTCCTTCTCGCCGGCCAGCCGCAGCGCGAGCGCGTTCGAGAGTTCGGGGCGTTCGGGCAGCAGCAGCGCCGCCAGCGGCTGGCGGCTCGGATGCAGCGAGGGCAGCGCGGCCTCGATCAGGTCGGCGCACTGCTGCCACTCGGCCTCGGGTGCGGTCGAGAGCTGCTCGCGCAGCACTTCCTCGGCATCGCCCACGGCGCCATACCAGCCGTGGTTGACGGCCTGGCCGGGGTTGCCCGAGAAACGGCTGCGCCACTTCTTGGCCTGCTGGTCGTAGCTGCCTTCCACCTGCAGGCGCAGTGCCGACAGGTAGACCTCGATCGCGCCGGCCAGCCCGTACTGCGCGACCAGGTACTGGATCAGGAACACCACCGAGCCGGCCTTGTCGCGGCGCGTGTTGTGGTCCATGAAGGCCAGCAGCAGCGCATCGGCCTCGGCATCCGGGGCGGGCGTGGTGGGCTTGTCGCGCGCGAGCATGCGCTCGGCCGCGGGCCGCAGCGCGGCATCGGTCGCGGCCAGGTCCAGCGGCAGCTCGAGGTCGTTGCAGGCCCGGATCCAGGCCTGCGCCAGGTCGAGCACCGGACGGGTCGACGGAAAGCGCCGCGAGGCATAGGCGAACTCGCGCGTCTGCGCCGTGATGCGCAGCGGCGCGCCCTGCGCAAGCCAGGGCGGCGCGCCTTCGGTCACGGGCTGGGCGGGCGTCTCGCCGTGCGCGGCCACCGTGCGTTGCGCGAGCTCGCGCGCCGCATCCTGCGCCTTCTCGCGCACCTCGGCGGTGGTGCCCCAGCCCGACAGCAGGCCATGGGACTTGAGCTCCTCGAAGGCCATCGTGGCGCCTTGCTCGCTCACGCCGTACTGGCGCTTGAGCGCGGCGGCCGAGAACTTGTCGCCGGTCTTGACGCTGCCGTCCTCGATCGCGATGCGCACGGCCTCGACGACGCGCTCGCACTGGCTGTCGAGGCTTTCGCTCGCGACGGGCGGTGGTGCCGGCGTGGCGGGTGCGGGCGCGGATGCGGTGACCTTCGCCGCTGCCTCCACGGGTGAGGTCGCAGGTGCGGCGGCGGGTGCGGCAGCAGGCGTTTCCGCCTTGGGCTTGGCCTCGGTCTTGCCGATGCTCGCATCGGCGCTCACGCCGACTTCCTTGTAGCCCTTGCCAGTCTTCTCGCTCACCAGCTTGGTCAGCGCGGTGGCGGTCTTCGCGGCATCGGCGAAGGACTTGGTCTGGCTCTGGCCCGCGGTGCCGATGCGGCCCCAGCGGATGTTGAGATCGTTCTCCGCCTGTTCCACTTCCCAGAACTTGCTGGCGGTTCCCTCGATCAGTTCAAAACGGCGCATGGAAAGAAAATCCTCCTGGGGTTCGTCGATGAGCGGACATCAAGAAGCGTTGCCGTACGCAAGCCTGGAGGCAGGATAGGCGCGCCATGTGAACGCCGCGTGCAAGCGGCGCATCGAAGGGCGCGGGGGTTCAAGACGCAGGCGCCCGATGGGCACCCGGCAATCGCATGCTGTGCGCCGGAGCGATCGGGAAAGGACAACGCATGGGCGCGATCATGCCCGCGAGGCACGCTCGCGTGCACCTCCAAAAGTCGCAAGGCTACGTAGGGCGTCGGGAATGTACGAAGAAGGTTCTGACGTTCGCGCGTCGACGGTCCGGGACGGCTCAAGAAGGCGCGTGCGCGCTGCCCGGTTCCGCGATCCTGCGATGCTGCTCGGCCAGCGCGGGCGAGGGCATCACGCGCGACAGCGCCACCTGCATCTTGTTGCGCCAGCCCGCAATCACGCCGCTCTCGCCCTTCATCAGCGCCTCGAAACCTTCCCTCGCCACCTCGGCCGGATCGGCCTTGTCGGACTGCTGGCCCACGCGCGTGTCGAGCATGTCGGCGCGTGCGAAGAAGTGGGTGTCGGTCACGCCGGGCATCAGGCAGGTCACGGTCACGCCCGTGTCCTTGAGCTCGTTGCGCAACGCCATCGCGAAGGAATCGATGAAGGCCTTGGTGCCGTTGTAGACCGCCTGGAAGGCGCCGGGCTGGAAGCCCGCGATCGAGCCCGTGATGAGGATGCGGCCCTGGCCCCGATCGCGCATCGCGCGGCCCACGCGCTGCACGAGGTAGAGCGTGCCGGTCACGTTGGTGTTGATCACGTGCTGCACGTCGTGGAATTCCTGGTCGAGGAAACCATGGCCCAGGCCGTGGCCCGCGTTGGCGAACAGCACGTCGATCGGCCGGTCCTCGCAGGCCGCGAGCAGCGCGTCGACGCCGTCGCGCGTGGCGAAGTCCTCGCGCACCGCGAACACGCGCGCGCCCAGCGCGCGCAGGTCGGCCTCGGCCTGGGCCAGCGATTCGTCGGCGCCGATCAGCAGGTCGTAGCCATGTTCGGCCGCGCGCCGCGCGAGCTGGTAGCCGATGCCCGAGGAGGCGCCGGTCACCAGCGCGAGCGGGCGGCGTTCGGCGCCGGGGAACACGTCGGGGGAGGGTGTCTGCATGCCGGTCTCCTGCGTTGCACCGCGTGGACGCTGCCGGAAATCGGCCGTGGCGCGCCGTGCATGGAAGCCAGCGTAGAAGGCTCGCGCGCCTTCCTTGTAGGAATGTGTACCGACCGCGCGCCCGCCGTGGCGGGACAGCGCACGCAATTGCTTGCAGCGGAAACCCCGGCGTAACCTGTGGCCGGGGCTCGAACGCTTCAGATCTCCGCGCCCTCGACCAGGAAGCGCACGCGCCGCACGCCCTGCCATTCGTCGGCGTCGAGCCGGAATGCCAGCTTCACGCGCGGCGGCAGCGGGTCGGTGTGGCCGAACCAGATGCCGTCGATGGGCTGGCCCTGGTGGCGCAGCTTGAGCGCGAGATGCCGCTCGCCGACCAGCCGCTGCGACACCACCTCGACCTCCTCGCTGAAGGTGGGCGGCGCGAAGCCCTGGCCCCAGACCTCGCGGTGCAGGGTGTCGATCAGGTCCACGCGCAAATACTCGCGCGAGATCGGGCCGTCGGTGTCGATGCGGCGCGTGAGCGTGGCGGCATCGAGCCATTCGTCGGCCACCTGCGCGAGCGCCCGCTCGAAGGTCTGGAACTGCTCGCGCGCGACCGTGCAGCCGGCCGCCATCGCATGGCCGCCGAAGCGCAGCAGCACGCCCGGATGCCGCTTGGCGACGAGGTCCAGCGCATCGCGCAGGTGGAAGCCCGGGATCGAGCGGCCCGAGCCCTTGAGCTCGTGCTCCTTGCCGGGCGCGCCGCTGGCCGCGAACACGAAGGTGGGCCGGTGGAAGCGTTCCTTGATGCGCGAGGCCACGATGCCGACCACGCCCTCGTGGAAGTCGGCATCGAACACGCTGATGGCAGCGGGCACGGTCTCGGTGCCTTCGCCGTCGACGGTGAACAGCGACTCGGCCAAGAGCAGCGCCTGGTCGCGCATGCCGCCCTCGATGTCGCGCCGCTCGCGGTTGATGCCGTCGAGCAGGCGCGCGAGTTCGTCGGCGCGCGCGGCGTCCTCGGTCAGCAGGCATTCGATGCCCAGCGTCATGTCGGCCAGCCGGCCGGCCGCATTGATGCGCGGGCCGAGCGCGAAGCCGAAGTCGAAGGTGGTGGCCGCGGCGGCCACGCGGCCCGCGGCCTTGAACAGCGCCGACACGCCCGCGGGCATGGCACCGGCGCGGATGCGGCGCAGGCCCTGCGCCACCAGCCGGCGGTTGTTGGCGTCGAGCTTCACCACGTCGGCCACGGTGCCCAGCGCCACCAGCGGCAGCAGCGCGTCGAGCTTGGGCTGCGTCGCCACGTCGAACACGCCGCGCCGGCGCAGCTCGGAGCGCAGCGCGAGCAGCACGTAGAACATCACGCCGACGCCGGCGATGCACTTGCTCTCGAAGCCGCAGTCGGGATGGTTGGGATTCACCAGCACGTCGGCGATCGGCAGCTCGGGGCCGGGCAGGTGGTGGTCGGTCACCAGCACCTGCAGGCCGCGCGCCTTGGCCGCGGCCACGCCGTCGACGCTGGCGATGCCGTTGTCGACCGTGATCAGCATGTCGGCGCCGCTCGCGGCCACGCGCTCGGCGATCGGCGGCGTGAGGCCGTAGCCGTCGACCACGCGGTCGGGCACGAGGTAGCTCACGTTCTTCGCGCCCAGCAGGCGCAGGCCGCGCACGCCGACCGCGCAGGCGGTGGCACCGTCGCAGTCGTAGTCGGCCACGATGCACAGGCGCTTGTCGGCGGCCATCGCGTCGGCCAGCAGCACCGCGGCCTCCTGCGTGCCGCGCAGGGTGTCGGGCGGCAGCAGGCGCGCCAGGCCGTCGTCGAGCTCGTCCTTGGCGCTGACGCCGCGCGCGGCGAACAGCCGGGCCAGCAGCGGATGCACGCCGGCCTGTTCGAGGGCCCAGGCGCTGCGCGGGGGAATGTCGCGGGGGTGGATCTTCATCAGAGCGTCTCCAGCACGGCGGCGGCGCGCGGCCGCTCGAACAGGCTGCGCGCCCAGCCCACGAAGCCGCGCGGCTGGATCTCGTGGCGCTGCGCCGTGCGGTCGCCGCACAGCGTGATCGCGACCGGGGCGCCCGCGTTGTAGTGGTCGAGCAGCGCGGCGATCGGACCCGCGTCGAGCGCCTGCCAGGCCTCGGCCCAGCCGATGCCGTCGTCGTGCAGCGCGGCGGTGCGCAGCGAATCGTCGACCTGCGGTACGGGGCCTTCGGGGCTGATGGCACCGGCCGCGAGCGCGCCGGTGCCGCTGAGCCAGAAGGAATTGATCGGCGGCGCGCCGCGCGCGGCGCGGTCGTCGTTCACGCGCTGGGTGTAGAGCAGCATCTGCATCTCGTTCTGGAGCCGGCGCAGCGGTCGCGCGGCATCGGCCAGCGGCGACCACTGCGAGATCGGGTGGCCCACGGCGCGGTCGATGGCGGCGGTGGCGAGGTCCTGGAAGATCGGCGCGTGCGCGAGCCAGCGGCCGGGGCGCGCGGACGGATGCAGCGCGATGCCGTCCTCCTCGAAGAAGGGGCGCGCCGCGGCCAGCAGCGCGGCCGACTCCTCGGCGTCGATCTCGATCGCGGAGGGATCGCCGAGCACCACGTCGTCGATGCCGACCTGCCAGTGGCACAAAGTGACCAGGCCCCAGGCGCCGGTGTCGCTCGCTTCGGCGGCGCCGTTCTGACGTGCCTCGAGCGCGGCCCAGGGGATGCAGCCGTCGGCCGCGGCGATGCCGAGCGCGCGCGCCAGGGCGCGTTCGTGCGGCGGGGAGCGGGTGCTTTCGTCCTGCGTGTCGGTGGCCGTGACGGCGAGCCGGCCGAGCAGGGCCTCGAGCTTCGGCAACCTTAAGGTTGGGAGGGCTGCGCGGCAGGACGGGGAACCGCGGCCGGCAAAGGGAATCAGGAGATGACGGGCGGGAGCGGGTTCGGCCATGGGCCTATTGTCCGGGATGCCACAATTCCGCCCGCCTTCCTCTTCGCCTTCACCCTTTTTCCCATGAACCGACCCATGCCGTCGCCCCGAGCGCCGCAGGAGACCTGATGCGACTCCCCTACGAACTGCAGCTCGGCTGGCGCTACACGCGCGCGGGCCGGGCGACCCGGCGCAACGGCTTCATCTCGTTCATCTCGGGCGTCTCGATGCTCGGCATCGCGCTCGGCGTGGCCGCGCTGATCATCGTGCTGAGCGTGATGAACGGCTTCCAGAAGGAAGTGCGCGACCGCATGCTGGGCGTGGTCTCGCACATCGAGATCATCTCGCGCGACGGCCAGGCCCTGCCCGAGCTCGACACCATCATGGCGGCCGCGCGCAAGTACCCCGAGGTGGTCGGCGCGGCGCCCTTCATCGCGACCCAGGCGCTGATCGCGCGCGGCGAGGACATGAAGGGCACGCTGGTGCGCGGCATCGAGCCCAAGCTCGAGCCCGAGGTCACCGACATCGCGGCCGCCGCGCCCAAGGGCACGCTCGACAAGCTGGTGCCCGGCGAGTTCGGCATCGTGCTGGGCGGCGAGCTGGCGCGCTCGCTGTTCGTGCAGCCCGGCGACCAGGTCACGCTGGTGGCGCCGGGCGGCCAGGTCACGCCGGCCGGCGTGGTGCCGCGCCTCAAGCAGTTCACCGTGGTCGGCACCTTCGACTCGGGCCACTACGAATACGACTCGGCGCTGGCCCTGATCAACGAGCAGGACGCGGCGCGCGTGTTCCGGCTCGAGGGCCCGACCGGCATCCGCATCCGCCTGAAGGACCTCAACCAGGCGCGCGACGTGGCCGACGAGATGGCCGTCTCGCTGCCGGGCCAGTTCCTGATCCGCGACTGGACGCGCCAGAACAAGACCTGGTTCGCGGCCGTGCAGGTCGAGAAACGCATGATGTTCATCATCCTCACGCTGATCGTGGCGGTGGCCGCGTTCAACCTGGTGTCGACGCTGGTGATGACGGTGACCGACAAGCGCGCCGACATCGCGATCCTGCGCACCCTGGGCAGCTCGCCGCGCAGCATCATGGGCATCTTCGTGGTGCAGGGCGCGATGGTGGGCGTGATCGGCACCGTGGCCGGGCTGCTGCTGGGCCTGGGCATCGCCTACAACATCGACGTGATCGTGCCCTTCCTCGAGCAGCTGTTCCACGCGAGCTTCCTGCCCAAGGACATCTACCTGATCAGCAAGATGCCCAGCGACCCGCAGCGCAGCGACATCATGCCGATCGCGATCATCTCCCTGGTGCTGGCCTTCCTGGCCACGCTGTATCCGAGCTGGCGCGCCAGCCGCGTCAACCCCGCCGAGGCGCTGCGCTATGAGTGAAGTCGTATTGAAGGCGCGCGGTCTGACCAAGCGCTTCCACGAAGGGCGCCTCGACCTGACCGTGCTGCACGGCATCGACCTCGACGTGCATGCCGGCGAGACGCTGGCCATCGTCGGCGCCTCGGGCTCGGGCAAGAGCACGCTGCTGCACCTGATGGGCGGGCTCGATTCGCCGACCTCGGGCAATGTCGAGCTGCTCGGCAAGGACATCGCGCATGCCGACCCCGCCGAGCAGGGCCGGTTGCGCAACCTGCACCTGGGCTTCGTCTACCAGTTCCACCACCTGCTGCCCGAGTTCAGCGCGCTCGACAACGTGGCGATGCCGCTGAAGATCCGCCGCGTCGACCCGGCCACGGCCGCGCAGTCGGCGACGAAGATCCTCCAGAGCGTGGGCCTGGGCGAGCGGCTGCACCACCGGCCGGCCGAGCTGTCGGGCGGCGAGCGCCAGCGCGTGGCGATCGCGCGTGCGCTGGTCACGCAGCCGGCCTGCGTGCTGGCCGACGAGCCCACCGGCAACCTCGACCGCAGCACCGCCGACACCGTGTTCGAGCTGATGCTCGACCTCGCGCGCCGCCATGGCACGGCCTTCGTGATGGTCACGCACGACCAGGACCTGGCGCGGCGCTGCGACCGGGTGCTGCAGCTGGTGGCGGGGCGGCTGGCGGGCTGAGCCCGTCCTAGAGCGGCAGCGCTTCCGCTTCTTCCTGCGCTGCCTGCCGCGCCTCCAGCGGCAGCACGCACAACAGCTTCCCGCCCAGCGTCAGCACCAACCCGAGCCGACCGCCGATCTGCACCACCTGGCAGGCCGCGCGCGGCGAGCCCGAGGCCGGCGGTGGCGCGGCATGGGCCGACAGCCCGATCGCCCGTGCCGGCGGCTGGCGCAGCATCGCGAACAGCAGCCGCGCATCGGCATCTCGCAGCGCCTGCTGGTAGAGCGGGAAGACGGCGTCGCGTCCGGTGCTGTCGGGTGCCTTCTCGCGGGGCTCGCGCAGTCGCAGCAGCGCGCGGTGCATCTGCTGGCGCCAGGCGGCCTCGGTCCGGCCCGTGGCCTCGGCCAGTTCCTTGAAGCTGACCTCGAACACCTCGCGCAGCAGCACCGCGGCGCCATCGGCAGGGCTCAGCCGCTCGGCCAGCAGGCGCAGCGCCTGGCCTGTTTCTTCGGCGCGCACGGCCTCGGTTTCGGCCGATTCCGCCGTCTCCGGCGTGGAGCCGGCCTCGTCGAGCCAGCGCCGCATCCAGCCTTCGCGCCGCAGCCGGTCGATCGCGAGGTGCTGCATCACGGTCGTGAGCCAGGCCTGCGCGGTGCCGATGCCGGCGTGCTCGCCGGCCTCGAGCGCGCGCAGGTAGCTGTCCTGCACCAGGTCCTCGGCCTGCGCCGTGCCGCCGAGCAGCCGTGCTGCCGCGCGCACCAGTCGGCCGCGCAGGGCCGGGAATTGCGAGAGATAGCGTTCGTCGAGCATCGGCGCAGCTTGCCACGACCGGCGATGTCACGAAAGCGTGGGCTTGTTCGTCAAGACAGTTCGAACCGTCCAACCCGCAGGAGCTTTCCCATGACCGCCATGTTCGCTATGGAATCCGAAGACGACACCCGCCCGGCCGCCACCGCCGAGCCGCGCAATTCCTACCTCGAGGAGAAGGCCTTCCGTTCGCGCACCTTGCTGATCTTCGGCAGCATCACCGACGCCGTGGCCGCCGACGTCACGCGCCGGCTGATCGCGCTCGACGCCGACAGCGCCGACAAGCCCATCGACATCCTCGTGAGCTCGCCCGGCGGGCACCTCGAATCGGGCGATGCGATCCACGACGTGGTGCGCTTCATCGCCGCGCCGGTGCACATGATCGGCACCGGCTGGGTCGGCAGCGCCGCCACCCACCTGTTCCTGGCCGCGCCGCGCGAGCGCCGCGTGTGCCTGCCCAACACCCGTTTCCTGATCCACCAACCCTCGGGCGGGGCCGGCGGCCAGGCCACCGACATCGCGATCCAGGCCCAGGAGATCGTCAAGGCCCGCCAGCGCATCGCGCACGAGATCGCGCGCGAGACCGGCAAGCCCATCGAGGTGGTGCTGGCCGACATCGAGCGCGATCGCTGGCTGTCGGCCGAGGAGGCGGTCGACTACGGGCTGGTCTCGCGCATCGTGCAGCGCAAGAGCGAGCTGCGCGGCTGAGCGCCTCGATCCTGGTCCTGGTCCTGGCCGCTCAAGCCTTCGGCTTGTACGCCACCACGTCGATCTCGACCTTCGCATCGACCATCAGCCGCGCCTCGGTGGTCGAGCGCGCGGGCTTGTTCTCGCCGAAGTAGCTCATGTAGATGCGGTTGAAGGCGCCGAAGTCGCGCGCGTCGTCGAGCCAGCAGGTGGTCTTGCAGACGTCGTCGAGCGTGGCGCCGGCCAGCGCGAGCACGGTCTTCAGGTTCTCCATCACCTGGCGCGTCTGCGCCTCGATGCCGCCGGCCACGATCTCGCCCTGCGCATTGGCCGGCACCTGGCCCGACACGTAGATGAAGTCGCCCGCGCGCACGGCCGGCGAGAAGGGACGCACCTGGCGGTCGGAAGCGGTGGGCGGGGCGCCGAGGTATTCGAGAGGCATGGACGAGCTCCTGTCTGAAGAAGGGAAATGAAAGGGGAGGGGGTGAAAACGGCCGCCAGTATCGGCCGAAACTGAAAATCTATTTCAGTGATAACGCTGAATCAAGGGTTTTCACGGATGATTTGGCATAGATACTGCTTCAAAGTGCGGCCCGCAAAGAAAGTTTTTTTCACAAACGCGTCTCGCCCCATGAAGGAGAACTCCATGCCCCACGCCGGCTCTTTCCCGCGCCTGCCCATGCTGTCGAAGCGCACCCTTCTGGGTGCCACCCTGCTCGCGGCGCTGTATGCCGTGGCGCCGCTGAACGCCCAGGCGCAGGGTCCGCGCAACTTCGCCACGCTGGCGATGGTGGCCGAGCCGCAGACGCTCGATCCGATGGCCTCGACCGCCGACCTGGTCGGAACCATCATGCAGCACGTCTACGAGACGCTCTACACCTTCGACGCCAAGTGGAACGTGGTGCCGATGCTGGCCGAGGGCATGCCGAAGATCTCGGCCGACGGCAAGACCTACGCGATCGCGCTGCGCAAGGGCGTGATGCTGCACAGCGGCCGCGAGCTCACGGCCGACGACGTGGTCGCGAGCCTGCAGCGCTGGATGGACCAGTCGCCGCGCGGCAAGGCCGTGGGCAAGGAGATCGACAGCCTCAAGGCCAAGGGCCCGCTGGCGGTCGAGATCGTGCTCAAGGAGCCCTATGCGCCGCTGCTGTCGCAGCTCGCGCTGCCCAGCGGCATGGCCGCGATCATGGCCAAGGAATCGATCGCCTCGCCGCTCAAGGACTTCGTCGGCACCGGCCCCTACAAGTTCAAGGAACGCCGGCCCGACCAGTTCGTGCTGCTCACGCGCTTCGACAAGTACGCGGCGCGCAAGGAGCCCGCGAGCGGCTACGGCGGCAAGCGCGAGGCGGCGATCGAGGAACTGCGCTTCGTGCCGGTGCCCAATGCCAGCACGCGCGTCGAGGGCGCGCTGGCCGGCCAGTACGATTTCGCCGACCTGCTGCCGGTGGAGGCGCTGCCGCGCCTCGAGAAGTCGGGCGGCAAGACGGTGCCGATCATGACGCCCTCGTTCGGCTTCCCCTACCTGGTGCTCAACACCAAGGAAGGCGTGGCCGCGAGCCAGCCGGTGCGCCAGGCGATCCAGACCGCGCTCGGCGAGGGCGAGATGCTCGCGGCCGGCTTCGGCGACACGCGCTTCTTCGTGGCCGAGGCCAACCACTTCCCGAAGGGCTCGCCCTTCTATTCGACGGCCGGCGCCGACCAGTACAACCAGCGCAACGCCGCCAAGGCCAAGGAGGCCGCGGCCAAGGCCGGCTACAAGGGCGAGCCGATCCGCGTGCTCACGAGCCGCCAGTACGACTTCCACTACAACATGTCGCTCCTGATGGCCGAGCAGCTCAAGCGCGCCGGCTTCAAGGTCGACCTCAACGTGGTCGACTGGGCCACGCTGGTGCAGCGCCGCAACGACGCCAAGCTGTGGGACATCTACGTCACCCACTCGGGCCAGTTCCCCGAGCCCATGCTCTCGCCGCCGCAACTCGGCGACGGCGCGCCCGGCTGGTGGGACACGCCCGCCAAGAAGGCGGCGCTGCAGGCCTTCAACGTCGAGAGCGATCCGGCCAGGCGCGGCGCGCTGTGGGGCAAGGTGCAGCAGGTGGTCTACGAGGAGGTGCCGTACATCAACGTCGGCAAGTTCAACGGCCTGTCGGCCAGGAGCCCGGCGCTCGACAACTACCAGCCCGCGACCTGGCCGTTCTTCTGGAACGCGAAGATCAAGTAAGGCCACGAGGACTCCCGTCATGCCATCGCGTCGCCAGCTTCTGCAAGCCACCGCATGGGCCTCCGGTCTCGGAGCCCTGGGCCTCACGGCCTCTACCGTCCAGGCCGCCACGCCGGGGCCCGTGTACGCCTACGTCGGCACCTACAGCGACGGCGGCAAGCCGTGGCGCGGCGGGCGCGGCCTGGGCGTGCACCAGTTCGTGCTCGACGGCGCGACCGGCGCGCTCACGCCCATTCCCGGCGCGCCGCCCGCGGTGGCGAGCCAGGGCGAGGGCGCGAAGCTGCGCAACCCCGCCTCGCTCGCGCGCCATCCGAGCCTGCCGCTGCTCTATGCGGCCAACGAGTTCGAGGCCGGCTCGGTCTCGGCCTTCCGCATCGGCGCGAACGGCGCGCTGTCCTTCGTGGCCGAGATGCCCTGCGGCGGCAAGGACCCGGCGCACCTCAGCGTGCATCCCGAGGGCCGTTTCCTGTTCACCGCGAACTACGCGAGCGGCGACGTCAGCGTGATCGCGCTGCGCGCCGACGGCGGCTTCGAGGCCGACCGTGCCGCCGTCGTCTACCCGGACGCGGCCGCCTGCGGCGCCACGCCCTGCAAGCCCGGCGCCGACGTGGTGCCGGCGGCCGCGCGCGCGCACGAGGGCTTCGCCACCTCCGACCACGACGGCCCGCATGCGCACATGGTGCAGGCCGATCCCAAGGGCAACTTCGTGCTCGTGGCCGACCTGGGGCTCGACCGCGTCATCTCCTACCGCTTCGACCGCGCGACCGGCGTGCTCAGCCAGCCCGGCACGGTGGCCGTGTCGGAGAGCTCGGGCGCGCGCCACTTCGTGTTCCATCCGAACGGCCGCTGGTTCTACCTCGTGAACGAGGAGGCGTCGACCATCGCCTTCATGCGCTACGACGACACCACCGGCGTGCTCGCGCCCGTGAGCGAGACCTCGGCGCTGCCGAAGGGCTTCAAGGGCACCAGCTATGCCTCGGGCATCCGCATGCTGCCCGGCGGCCGGCACTTCGTGTCGCTCAACCGGCTGCACGATTCGATCTCGCTGTTCGCGATCGATGCCCGCACCGGTGCGCCCACGCTGGTGCGCGAGGAATGGACGCGCGGCAACTACCCGCGCAGCTGCACGCTCGACCCGAGCGGGCGCTTCCTCTACGTCTGCCACAACAAGCAGGGCGACAACGTCACGGTCTTCCGCGTGAAGAACGGCGACATCGCGTTCACCGGCCAGTACGTGGCGGTGGGCAGCGCGGCAGCGATCGAGTTCTCGGCATGAAGAAGAACGCCTCGCTTCGCTACATCGCCTCGCGCGCGGGCGGCATGCTCATCGTGCTCGCCATCGTGGCGGTGCTGGTGTTCGTGCTCACGCGCGCCGCCTCGGGCGACCCGGTCTCGGTGCTGCTGGGCGACCAGGCCACCGCGGCCGACATCGCGCGCGTGCAGAAGGAGTACGGCCTCGACAAGCCGCTGCCCGTGCAGTTCGGCTACTGGCTGCGCGAGGTGCTGCAAGGCAACCTCGGCACCTCGATCTTCCTGCAGCGCCCGGTCACGCAGGCGCTGTGGGAGCGCGCCGAGCCCACCGCGCTGCTCGCGCTGATGGCGGTGGCCATCGCCGCGCTGATCGGCGTGCCCTGCGGCATCGTCTCGGCCGTGTTCCGCGGCCGCGCGGTCGACCAGCTGTTCACCGGCATCGCGATGCTGGGCGCGAGCATCCCGAGCTTCTGGCTCGGCATCGTGCTGATCCAGATCTTCGCGGTCTCGTTCGGCTGGTTCCCGGTCTCGGGCTACGGCGCGCCCGACGCGGCGCTGGCCGAGCGGCTGCATTCGCTGGTGCTGCCGGCCGCGGTGCTGGGCCTCTTGAACTCCGCGCTCATCATCCGCTTCACGCGCGCCTCGATGCTCGACGTGCTCGGCGAGGACTACGTGCGCACCGCACGCTCCAAGGGCCTGAGCGAGACGGTGGTGGTGCTCAAGCATGCGCTGCGCAACGCGCTGGTGCCGATCGTCACGGTGATCGGCCTGACGGTGGCGCTGATGATCGGCGGCGCCGTCATCACCGAGACCGTGTTCGGCCTGCCGGGCGTGGGCAACCTCGTGGTCAGCGCGGTGCTGCGGCGCGACTACCCGGTGATCCAGGGCGCGCTGCTGGTGATCGCCGCGATCTACGTGCTCATCAATTTCGCTATCGACCTGCTGTATGCGGTGGTCGATCCGCGCGTGAAGGTCTGAGCCATGCAGATGCCAAGAATGCTGCGCCAACTGATGCACCGCCGCATCGTGATGCTGTCCGCGCTGGTGCTGCTGGCGATCGGCATCCTCGCCATCGGCGCGCCGCTGTTCGCCTCCATCGATCCCAACGACACGGCCGTGCTGCAGCGCCTGAAGGCGCCGAGCGCCGAGCACCTGCTGGGCACCGACGAGCTGGGCCGCGACCTCTACTCGCGCATCGTGCACGGCGCGCGCTACTCGCTGGCGATCGCGGCGCTAACCGCGCTGGGTGCGGTCGTCGCGGGCACCGTGCTGGGCCTGATGGCCGGCTTCTTCCGCCGGCTCGACGCGCCGCTGATGCGCGTGGTCGACGCGATGATGTCCTTCCCCGACATCCTGCTGGCGATCGCGCTGGTGGCGATCCTCGGGCCTTCGCTGATGAACACGGTGCTGGCGCTGGTGCTGGTCTACACGCCGCGCGTGGCGCGCGTGGTGCGGGCCTCCACGCTGGTGGTGCGCGAGCTGCTGTTCGTCGAGGCCGTGCGCGCGCTCGGCGTGCGCACCTCGCGCATCCTGTGGCGCCACATCCTGCCGAACCTGATGTCGCCGATCCTGGTGCAGGTCTCGTTCATCTTCGCCTATGCGATCCTGGCCGAGGCGGGGCTGTCCTTCCTCGGCGTCGGCGTGCCGCCCGAGATCCCGACCTGGGGCACCATGGTCGCGGGCAGCCAGCAGTACGCGCACCAGGCCTTCTGGGTGGTGCTGTTCCCGGGGCTCGCGATCATCTTCACGGCGCTGTCGCTGCAGCTGCTCGGCGATGGCGTGCGCGACCTGCTCGACCCCAAGCTCAAGAAGACCGCGTGATGACGACCGCCACATCCTCCCCACGCCTCGTGGTCGACAGCCTGAGCACCAGCTTCCCCACCGAGGACGGCCTGATCCGCTCGGTGGCCGACGTGAGTTTCGCGATCCAGCCCGGCAAGACCACCGCGCTGGTCGGCGAATCGGGCTCGGGCAAGTCGGTCACCAGCCTCACGCTGATGCGCCTCTTGCCCAGGACCGCCAACGCCCAGGTCAGCGGCAGCGCGCGCTTCGTGACGCGCGAAGGCAAGACCGTCGACCTGCTGACCCTGCCCGAGCGCGAGATGCGCGCGCTGCGCGGCAACCAGCTCTCGATGATCTTCCAGGAGCCGATGACCAGCCTGAACCCGGTGTTCACCATCGGCGAGCAGATCGCCGAGAGCGTGCGGCTGCACAAGGGGCTCGATCGCCAGGCCGCGCTGGCCCATGCGAAGCGCATGCTCGACCTGGTCGAGATCCCGGCCGCGGCGCAGCGCCTCCACGAGTACCCGCACCAGCTCTCGGGCGGCATGCGTCAGCGCGTGATGATCGCGCTGGCCATGGCCTGCGACCCGACGCTGCTGATCGCCGACGAACCCACCACCGCGCTCGACGTGACCATCCAGGCGCAGATCCTGGTGCTGATGCGCCGGCTGCAGGCCGAGACCGGCATGAGCATCCTGTTCATCACGCACAACCTCGGCGTGGTCGCGCACCATGCCGACGACGTGGTCGTGATGTACGCGGGCCGCGTGGTCGAGAGCGCGCCGGTGCGCCCGCTGTTCGCACAGCCCGAGCATCCCTACACCCAGGGCCTGCTGGCCTGCCTGCCGGGCAAGGCGCGCCAGCCGGGGCAGCCCAAGCCCAAGCGCCTGTTCGCGATCCGCGGCCAGGTGTCGAGCCCGCTGGCGCCGCCGCCGGGCTGCGCCTTCGAGCCGCGCTGCGACCAGGCGCAGGCCGGTTGCGCCACGGCGATGCCGCCGCTGATCGACATCCGCCTGGACCGCCAGGCCCGCTGCACCCGCGTGCAGCCCGACGCCCACTTCGCGAGGCTCGCATGAACGCCGTCGTTTCCCCCCTCATCGAAGTCCGCGGACTCAAGAAGTATTTCGGCAGCGGCGAACGCCCCGTGCGCGCGGTCGACGACGTGTCGTTCGCGATCCAGCCCGGCGAGACGCTGGGCCTGGTCGGCGAATCGGGCTCGGGCAAGAGCACCATCGGCCGCACCGTGCTGCGCCTGCTCGAGCGCACCGAGGGCCAGGTGCTCTACCGCGGCGACGACATCGGCGCGCTGTCGGGCGAGCGCATGCGCAAGCTGCGCAGCAAGCTGCAGATCATCTTCCAGGACCCGTACGCGAGCCTGAACCCGAAGATGCGCATCGGCGCGATCCTCGGCGAGGCGCTGGCCACGCACGGCCTGCACAAGGGCGCGGCCGCGCGCGACAGGCGCATCGCCGAGCTGCTCGAGACCGTGGGCCTGCGCGCCGAGCATGCGAGCCGCTTCCCGCACGAGTTCTCGGGCGGCCAGCGCCAGCGCATCGGCGTGGCGCGCGCGCTCGCGGTGGAGCCCGAGTTCATCGTGGCCGACGAGCCGCTGTCGGCGCTCGACGTGTCGATCCAGTCGCAGGTCATCAACCTGCTGGCCGACCTGCGCGAGCGCCTGGGCCTGACCATGCTGTTCATCTCGCACGACCTCGACGTGGTCGAGTACCTGTGCGACCGCGTGGTGGTGCTGTACCTGGGCAAGGTGATGGAGGTCGCGGAAACCGACGAACTCTTCGCGCGCCCCTCGCACCCCTACACCCAGGCGCTGCTGGCCGCGAGCCCGAAGCCCGATCCCGAGCTCGCCACCGAGCGCATCGCGCTCAAGGGCGACATCCCCAGTCCGATCTCGCCGCCCTCGGGCTGCGTGTTCCGCACGCGCTGCCCGCATGCCATCGAGGCCTGTGCGCAGACCGTGCCGCCGCTCGAGCAGGTTTCGAGCGGACACTACAGCGCCTGCATCCGCAAGGACCTGCTTTCCCCCATCGCCGCATGACCATGACCGACACCGCCGCTCCTTCCTTCGACGACCCGCTGCTGGGCAGCAGCTTCAAGGGCTATCCGCGCACTCAGGCGCCGCGCCGGCGCAGCGAGATCGGCGCCGCGGGCTGGAACGTGCTCGCGGGCGACCTGCCGCTGCCGCTGGCCGTGCTCAAGCGCGAGGCGCTCGAGCACAACCTGGCCTGGATGCAGGCGCGCGTGCGCGAATGGGGCATCGACCTCGCGCCGCACGGCAAGACCACCATGTCGCCGCAGCTGTTCCAGCGCCAGCTCGATGCCGGCGCCTGGGGCCTGACCTTCGCCACCGTGACTCAGCTCGCGGTGGGCGTGGCCGCCGGCGCGCGCCGCACGCTGATCGCCAACCAGGTGGTGAGCGACGAGGACCTGGCCGGCATCCAGCTGCTGTTGCGCGACCATGCGGGCCTGCGCATCGTGTTCCTGGTCGATTCGCTGGCGCAGCTCGCGCTGATCGAGGACTGGGCGCGCCGCCACCCGAACAGCGTGCCCTTCGAGGTCATGCTCGAGATCGGCGTGCAGGGCGCGCGCACCGGCTGCCGCACGCACGAGGAAGCGGTGGCGCTCGCCACGCGGCTGCGCGCGAGCGACGCGGTGCGGCTGGTGGGCATCGAGACCTACGAAGGGCAGGGCGCCACCGGCGCCAGCGAGCCCGACGCGGCCTATGCCGCGACCCTGATGGACCGTGTGGAAGCGGTGGCGCGCCATTGCGACACGCAGCAGTTGTTCGAGACCGACGAGGTGCTGGTCTCGGCCGGCGGCTCGGCGATCTTCGACCTCGTGGCCGGGCGGCTGAAGCCCGCGCTGGCGTCGCCGGTGCGCGGCCTGCTGCGCTCGGGCTGCTACGTCACGCACGACCATGGCTTCTACAAGCGCATGGTCAGCGCGGTCGACGAGCGCCTGGGCTGCGATTGCGGCGAGAGCCTGGTGCCCGCGATGGAGGTCTGGGCCACGGTGCAGTCGCGGCCCGAGCCCGGCCTCGCGATCCTGGCCGTGGGCAAGCGCGACATCTCCTTCGACCTCTCGCTGCCGGTGCCGATCGCGCGCGCGGCACGCGGCGTGCTGGCGCCCGAGGCCGTGCCCGCGGGCTGGAAGATCACCGCGCTCAACGACCAGCATGCCTACCTGCGCTGGGAGGCCGACGAGGAGGCGCGCGCGCCGGCCGTCGGCGACCGCGTGGGCCTGGGCATCTCGCATCCCTGCACCACCTTCGACAAGTGGCACTGGATGCCCGTGGTCGAGAACGACTACCGCGTGAGCGACGCGGTGGCGATGCACTTCTGACCGCGCGGCCGATGACTCCCTCGCTGCTCCAGAAGATCGCGCAGACCCGCGAGGGCGCGCCCGCCACGCGGCGCGCGATCCTCGACCTGATCCTCGAGGACCCCGACCGGGTGCTCGAGGAGAGCTTCGAATCGCTGGCCGAGCGCTCCGGCAGCTCGGTGCCGACCATCATGCGCACCTGCCGCGACCTCGGCTTCGCGGGCCTGCGCGAGTTCAAGCTCGCGCTGGCGCAGGAGCTCGCGCTCGGCGGCTCGCCGCTGCACCGCCGCGTCAACATCGAGGACGCCGCCGACGAGGTGGTGTCGAAGATCGCGCGCAGCGCGGCCGCCTCGGTCTCGGGCGTGCGCGGCCAGCTCGACATGCAGGTGCTCGACGGCGCCGTCTCGGCCATCGCGGCCGCGCCGCACGTCGACCTCTACGGCGCCGGCGCCACCTCGTGGTTCATGGCCAATGACCTGCAGGCGCGGCTGTTCCGGCTCGGCCTGTCGGCCAATGCCTGGGCCGACTACCACCTGCAGCAGGTGGCCGGCGCGGCGCAGCGCCCCGGTGGCGTGGTGATCGCGATCTCGCACGTGGGCGGCATGCCCTCGCTGCTCGACGCGGTCGACATCGCGCGCGGGCAGGGCGCCAAGGTGGTCGCGCTCACGCGGCCCGGCACCGCGCTCGCGGCCAAGGCCGATTTCCTGCTCGGGCTCTCGGTGCCCGACGACGCCGTGATGCACGTGGGCATCGATGCCTACCTGACGCACCTCACGGCGATCGAGATCCTCACGGTGCTGGTCGCGCAACGGCGCGGCGAGCCGGCGGTGCAGCGCCTGCAGCGCGCGCGCGAAGCCTTCCAGCGCCACGGCATCGACGCTACCACGCACCCGCTGCAGAGCTGGGACGGCGGCGGCATCAACGAGAAAGGACGCCGATCGTGAGCGCTCCCCAAGCCGTGCTGCTCGAGGCCGGCCTCGTGGTCGACGGCTCGGGCGGCCCCTCGTGGCCCGGCGACGTGCTGCTGCGCGGCGACCGCATCCTCGCGCTCGGCGAGGGCCTGCGCGCGCGCCTGCCCGAGGGCCTCGAATTGGCCGATGTCGAGGTCGTCGACTGCCGCGCCAAGGTGATCGCGCCGGGCTTCATCGACGCCCACACGCACGACGACGCGATCGTGCTGCGCGACCCGCTGTGCCTGCCCAAGGTGTCGCAGGGCATCACCACCGTGGTCACGGGCAACTGCGGCATCTCGCTCGCGCCCTACCGCACGCCGCAGTCGAAGCCACCGCTCACGCTGCTGGGCGCCGATTCGTTCCGTCACGCGAGCATGGCCGAGTACCGCGCCGCGGTCGACGCCACGCAGCCCGCGCTCAACGTGGCCGCGCTGGTGGGCCACACCACCCTGCGCTTCGCCGCCATGGAGGCGCTCGACCGGCCCGCGAACCCCGACGAGCTCGCGCGCATGGAAGCATTGCTCGATGCCTGCATGGCCGAGGGCGCGCACGGCATGTCCTCGGGCCTGTTCTATGAAGAAGCCTTCGCCGCGCCCGCCGAGGAGGTGACCGCGCTCGCGCGCGTGGTCGCGCGCCATGGCGGCGTCTACGCCACCCACCTGCGCAGCGAGATGCAGCAGATCGTCGAGGCGCTGCACGAGGCCGGCGACTCGGCCTTCGCCGCGGGCGTGCCGCTGGTGATCTCGCACCACAAGTGCGCCGGGCCCGCGAACTGGGGCCGCACGAAAGAGACGCTGCCGCTGATCGAGTCGCTCGCGCAGCGCCAGAAGATCGCGATGGACGTCTACCCTTACGTCGCCGGTTCCACCGTGCTGCGCGAGGACCTGGTCGACGGCGTGATCGACGTGCTGCTGACCTGGTCCGACCCGCACCCCGAGATGACCGGCCGGCTGGTGTCGGACATCGCGCGCGAATGGGGCGTGAGCGAGCAGGAGGCCTGTCTGCGGCTGAAGCCCGGCGGTGCCTGCTACTTCCAGATGCAGGAAGAGGACGTGGAACGCGTGATCGCGCATCCGCTGACCATGATCGGCAGCGACGGCCTGCCGCACGACCGCCATCCGCATCCGCGGCTGTGGGGCGCGTTCCCCCGCGTGTTCGCGCGCTACTGGCGCGAGCGCCGGCTGTTCACGCTCGAGCAGGCGGTGCACAAGATGACCGGCATGAGCGCGCGCAACCTGCGCATCGCCGAGCGCGGCCTGCTGCGCGCGGGCCACATGGCCGACGTGGTGGTGTTCGATCCCGAGACCATCGCCGACACCGCCACCTACGACCGGCCCAAGGGGCTGAGCCTGGGCATCGAGCGCGTGTTCGTCAACGGCGTGCTGGCCTACCGCGGCGGCGCGACGGTGGACGAGGCGCGCGTGCTGGCGCGCGTGGGGCGCATGCTGACGCGCGGCACCTGAGCGTGGCGGCCGCCCCGCGGCTGTCATCGGACTGTCACGAACCGTCATATTGCGTGGCTAGGATGTTCCTCGAACCCCGATGAAGGGGCCGAGGAGCAGCACCGTTGGAAATCCGCAAACTGATCGCGCCGGCGCTGGCCGTGGTTCTGCTGGCCGCGGTCGCGGGCGGCGTCTGGTATTCGAACCAGCGCGTGCGCGACGACACGACGGCCGGCAACGCCGCGCGGATCGAGCAGGCGCGCCATGTGGCGCTGCGCGGGCTGATCGGTTCCGAGAAGGAATCGTTCTTCGCCGACGAGCGCGTGCAGCAGGCGCTGGCCGCGCAGGGCATCACGGTCACGGTGGAGAAGGCCGGCTCGCGCGCCATCGCCGAGCGCTACGACGCCGCCAAGTTCGACTTCGGCTTTCCCTCGGGCGCGCCGGCGGCGCAGCGGCTCAAGGAGCTGGCGAAGGCGCCCAACGTCTACAACCCCTTCTACACGCCGATCGTGCTCGCGAGCTGGCGGCCGATCGCCGAGATCCTGATCGCCAACGGCGTGGCCGAGAAGCAGGGCGACTTCTACTACGTGGTCGACCTGCCCAAGCTGATGGCGATGATCGAGAAGGGCACGCGCTGGAAGGAGCTCAAGGCCAGCGCCGCGTTCTCCACCAGCAAGTCGCTGCTGATCAATTCGACCGACGTGCGCACCTCCAACTCGGCGGCGATGTACCTGGCACTGGCGAGCTACCTCGCGAACGGCCAGCAGATCGTGCAGAGCCAGCAGGACGTGGACCGCGTGCTGCCGACGGTGGCGCCGCTGTTCCTGCGCCAGGGCTTCCAGGAGCAGTCCTCGGCCGGCCCGTTCGAGGACTACCTCGCGCTCGGCATGGGCAAGGCGCCGCTGCTGGTGGCCTACGAATCGCAGCTGGTGGAGTTCTGGCTCAAGCATCCCGACCGGCTGCGCGGCGACATGGTGCTGCTCTATCCGCGGCCCACCGTCTATTCGAAGCATGTGCTGGTGCCCTACACGCCGGGCGGCGCGCGCCTGGGCGCGGCGCTGGAGAACGATCCCAAGCTGCGCGAGCTCGCGCACGAATACGGCTTTCGCACCGGTGGCGAGGCCAAGGGGCCGGAGAACTGGGCCGGCCGCGGCGTCAAGGTGCCCGACGTGCTGGTCGACGTGATCGACCCGCCCAGCTTCGAATGGCTCGAACGCATGACCACCGCCATCGAAGGCCGCTTCAAGTGAACCCGAGGAACCCATGAACACTTCCCGTCCCGAGTCCTCTCCCGCCACCGCGGTCGCCGTTGCAGCGCCCGACGTGCTGCAGCCGCCGCAGTCCTTCGTGCTCGAGCCGCCGGCGCCCGTCGCGCCGGTGCCGGTCGAATCCGCCAGCGGGCGGGTGCGGCTCAAGCCCGAGGAGGTCGGCGAGCTCGATGCGCAGGTCGATCGCTTCATCGACGACATCACCGCGCACGACAGCCAGCATCCGCAGTTCAAGGAAGCGGTGGCGCGCATCCACTCGATGGGCAGCAAGGAGATCGAAGCCTCGGCCTCGGTCTCCAACCGCATGCTCGAACGCCCGGTGGGCTCGCTGCGCAACGGGCTGTTCGGCCAGGGCTCGCAGATCGGCCAGTCGCTGATCGACCTGCGCCACCAGGTCGAGGACCTCGATCCCTCGAAGCAGGGCGACCTGTTCTCGGCGCGCAAGCTGCTGGGCCTGATCCCGCTGGGCAACAAGCTGGTCGCCTACTTCGAGCGCTACCAGTCCTCGCAGTCGCACCTCAACGCGATCATCGAGTCGCTCAAGCGCGGCAAGGACGAGCTGCTGCGCGACAACGCGGCCATCGAGCAGGAGAAGGTCAACCTCTGGACGCTGATGGAGCGGCTCGAGAAGTACGTGCACATCGGCAAGGCGCTCGACGCGCGCCTCGACGCCAAGGCGCGCGAGTTCGACGCCACCGATCCCGAGAAGGCGCGCGTGGTGCGCGAGGAGATGCTGTTCTACGCGCGCCAGAAGGTCACCGACCTGTTGACGCAGCTCGCGGTCAACATCCAGGGCTACCTGGCGCTCGACATGATCCGCAAGAACAACCTCGAGCTGACCAAGGGCGTGGACCGCGCCACCACCACCACGGTGTCGGCGCTGCGCACCGCGGTGATCGTGGCGCAGGCGCTGGCCAACCAGAAGCTGGTGCTCGACCAGATCGGCGCGCTCAATGCCACCACCGGCAACCTGATCGCCACCACCAGCGAGTTGCTGCGCGAGCAGACCGGCCAGATCCACCAGCAGGCGGCCTCGGGCACGATCGAGATCGCCAAGCTGCAGCAGGCCTTCGCCAACATCTACCAGACCATGGACGCGATCGCCGACTTCAAGCTCAAGGCGCTCGACTCGATGCAGACCACGGTCGACACGCTGAGCGACGAGGTGGCGCGCAGCCGCGGCTACCTCGACCGCGCGCGCCGCGAGACCTCGGCCGCCGCGCTGCGCGAGCCGTCCGCGGGCGGCGGGGTCGTGCTGTGAGCCTGGCGCCGGCGCGGCGCTTCGCGCTCGGTGCGCTGCTGGCGCTGGCCCTCGGGCTGGCCGGCTGCGGCCGCGAGGAGGCTGCCACGCCCACCGCCGCCGCGCCGCAGGCCACGCCGCCATCGGCCGCCTTCACCGTTCTCGCGGGCTCCGAGCTCAAGGACCTCGAGGCGCCGCTGGTCGAGGCCGCGCGTGCCGCCGGGGTGGAACTGCAGCTGTCGTACGCGGGCACGCTGGACATCGTGGAGCGCGTGAATGCCGGCGAGCGCTTCGATGCGATCCTGCCGCCCAACGGCGCTTATCCCGCGCTGGCGCTCGCCAAACCGGCGGTGGCGCGCGAGAAGCTCTTCTATTCGCGCATCGCGCTCGGCGTGAAGGCCGCCAAGGCCGCGCGGCTGGGCTGGGACAAGCGCGCGCCCGGCTGGGCCGACATCGCTCGGGCCGCGAGCACGGGCCAGCTGCGCTACGGCATGACCAACGCGACCAGTTCCAACACCGGCATGAGCGCGCTGTTCGCGGTCGCCTCGGCACTCGCAGGCAAGACCGAGGACCTGACGGCGCAGGACGTGGACGAGAAGACGCTCAAGGCCTTCCTCTCGGGCCAGAAGCTCACGGCCGGCAGCTCGGGCTGGCTGGCCGATGCCTACCTGGCCGATCCCGCGGCGATCGATGCGATGGTCAACTACGAGGCCGTGATCCTGCGCCTCAACGAGCGGCTACCCGCGGCCGACCGGCTGCTGCCGATCTATCCGCGCGACGGCATGATCTCGGCCGACTATCCGCTGATGCTGCTCGACGAGGCCCGGCGCGAGCCCTACAACCGGCTGGTGGCGGCCTGGAAGGGGGCCGCGTTCCAGCGCGACGCGCTGTCGGCCGCCTTCCTGCGCCCGGCCAATCCCGAGGTGCAGGCCGCGAGCGCGCTGCCCACGGCGGCGGTGTCGGAGCTGTCCTTCCCGAACCGGCTCGAGGTGATCGATGCCGTGCTCGGCACCTACCAGGCGCGCTGGCGCAAGCCCTCCACCTCGATCTTCGTGCTCGACCTCAGCGGCTCGATGCAGGGGCAGCGCCTGGAAGCCATGCGCGAGGCGCTCAAGCGGCTGTCGGGTGCCGAGGCCGGCGCCGCGGCGAGCGTGCGCTACAGCGCCTTCCAGAGCCGCGAGCGGGTGGTGCTGATTCCGTTCGCCACGCGCGTGTCGGAACCGGTGTGGGTGCGCTTCGAGCCCGAGCGCATCGGCGCCGCGCGCGAGGAGCTGCGCCGCCAGGCCGACGCGATGAAGGCCGACGGCGGCACCGCCATCTATTCCGCGCTGGCCGTGGCCGAGGACCTCGCGCGCGAGGAGCAGCGCAGCGATCCCGATCGCTTCGTGAGCATCGTGCTGCTGACCGACGGCCAGAACAACGCGGGCCTGAATCCCGAGGAGTTCCAGTCACGCTATGCGAACGGGCTGCCGGCGCGCATCTTCCCGATCCTGTTCGGCGAGGGCAACGCGGCCGAGATGCACCAGCTCGCGAAGTCCTCGGGCGGACGCGAGTTCGACGGCCGCCGGCTGGTGCTGGCGCAGGTGTTCAAGGAAATCCGGGGCTACCAGTGAGCCTGCGCAAAGGTCCGACGTGGCGCGGCATTCGCTGAAGCTGCGCGCGCTGCTGTTCCTCTACGGCAACGGCAACATCCTCGGCTGCGCGCTCGCGCTGGCCGGTCCGGCGCTGCTGTTCGCGGGCGTCATCGACCGCGGCTGGCTCGCCATCACCGCCGGCCTCTATGTCGGCGGCTGGCTGCTGGGCCGGCGCGCGCCCGAGCTCGAGCGCCGCATCGAGGACAGCCTGAGCCTGGAGGAGACGCTGCGGCGGCTCGAACAGGTGGTCGCGCGCGCCTCGCCGCACCTCACCGAGGACATGCGGCACAGCCTCGAGAGCGTGCGCGGCCTGGTGGTCGAGGTGCTGCCGCAACTGATGGATGCCGGCACCGGCGGCGACGACCTGTTCACCGTGCGCGAGACCGTGCTGCGCTACCTGCCCGAGACCCTGGCCAACTACGTGGCGCTGCCGCCGGCCTTTCGCGTCACGCAGCCGCTGAAGGACGGCAAGACCGCGCGCCAGCTGCTCGGCGAGCAGCTCGGATTGCTCGATGCCAAGCTGCGCGAGGTGGTCGCCAACCTGGCCGCGAGCGATGCCGCGGCGCTGGTGGCCAACGGCCAGTTCCTCGAGAAGAAGTTCAGGCAGCCCGATTTCCTCGAGGGCTGAGCCGCGCCGGCAAAGCCCTTGCAAACGTGGGGCCGCGCGCGGGCTTCGATAGACTGCGCGGGTGACTTCCTCCTCCGAGCCTCCCAGTCCGTCGCTGGCCTGCGCCAGCCTCCCGCTTCCTCGCCGCCGCTGTCCGCGCGTGCTGTCCCCGCCCCCGACACGGCCTCCGCCGCGTCCAACGGCTGCTTCTCTCCTCCCGAATCCCCCTTCATCGCCCGCCATGGTTCGCCCCATGCCGGGCCGCCTGCGCTCGCGCGCCACCTTCCATGATTGAACTGCTGTCCGACCCCGCCGTCTGGATCGGTCTCCTCACGCTCGTCGTGCTCGAGATCGTGCTGGGCATCGACAACCTGATCTTCATCGCGATCCTCGCGGAGAAGCTGCCGCCGCACCAGCGCGACCGCGCGCGGCTCATCGGCCTGAGCCTGGCGTTGCTGATGCGCCTGGGGCTGCTGTCCATCGTCTCGTGGCTGGTGACGCTGACCACGCCGCTGTTCAGCCTGTTCGGCCAGGGCTTCTCGGGGCGCGACCTGATCCTGCTGTTCGGCGGCCTGTTCCTGCTGTTCAAGGCCACGGCCGAGCTGCACGAGCGCATCGAGGGCGTGAGCCATGCCGTGACCGGCAGCGCGGCCTATGCGAGCTTCGGCGTGGTGGTGGCGCAGATCGTGGTGCTCGATGCCGTGTTCTCGCTCGACGCGGTGATCACGGCCGTCGGCATGGTCGACCACCTGCCGGTGATGATGGCCGCGGTGATCATCTCGATCGCGATCATGCTGTGGGCCTCGAAGCCGCTGACGCGCTTCGTCAACGCCCATCCCACGGTGGTGGTGCTGTGCCTGAGCTTCCTGCTGATGATCGGCCTGAGCCTGGTGGCCGAGGGCCTGGGCTTCCACATTCCCAAGGGCTACCTCTACGGCGCCATCGGCTTCTCGGTGCTGATCGAGGCGCTCAACCAGTGGGTGCGCCGCAATGCGCTGCGCCACGAGGCGCGCCGGCCGCTGCGCGAGCGCACGGCCGAGTCGGTGATCCGCATGCTCGGCGGCCGCACGCGCGGCGAGCCGGTGCCCGTGGGCAGCGATGCGGCCGATGCCGATGCGCCCGAGGCCGAGCCCGCCTTCGGCATCGAGGAACGCAACATGGTCAGCGGCGTGCTCTCGCTGGCCGAGCGCAACGTGCGCTCGGTGATGACGCCGCGCGCCGACGTTTCCTGGGTCGACCTCGACGACGATCCCGAGGCGCTGCGCGAGCAGCTGCTCGACACGCCGCACGGCATCTTCCCGGTGTGCCGCGGCTCGCTCGACCAGGTGGTGGGCGTGGCGCGCGCCAAGGACCTGCTGGGCCAGCTGCTGCGCCACGGCCGCATCGACGAGGGCCATGGCCTGCGCGCGCCGATCTACGTGGCCGAGTCGACGCGCGTGATCCGCCTGATCGACACCCTGCGCGGCGCGCGCGGCCAGCTCGCGCTGGTGGCCGACGAGCACGGCACCCTGACCGGCGTGGTCACGCCGATCGACGTGCTGGAGGCGATCGCGGGCGAGTTCCCCGACGAGGACGAGGCGCTCGAGATCCAGCAGACCGGCCCCGAGGCCTGGACCGTGGCCGGCAGCGCCGACCCGCACCTGCTCGAGCAGGCGTTGCAGACCAACGGCCTGGCGAGCGAGGACGACAGCTACACCTCGGTGGCGGGGCTGCTGCTCGACCGCTTCGGCGGGCTGCCCGCGGCCGAGGCGACCTGGGTGCACGACGGCTGGGAATTCGTCGTCACCGGCGTGGATGCGCAGCGCATCCGCGAGGTGGCGGTGCGGCGCGTGCCCGTGGCGTTGCCCGAGGCCTGAAGCGCGCAGGGCGCCGCTTTGATAGGCTGGCGCCTTCCGCTTTCCGATCCGCTCCGCGCATGACCTCCAACGCCGCCCATCGCCAGCCCGTTCCCCTCGCCAAGGCCTACCGCCTGCTCAACCACGGCCCCACGGTGCTGGTGAGCGCGGCCCATGCGGGCCGGCGCAACATCATGGCGGCGGCCTGGGCCATGCCGCTGGACTTCGATCCGCCAAAGGTGGCGGTGGTGCTCGACAAGAGCACCTGGACCCGCGTGCTGCTCGAGGGCGCGGGCAGCTTCGCGCTGCAGGTGCCGGTGCGCGCGCAGCTCGACCTGACCGAGGCGCTGGGCAGCAGCTCGGGCCGCGAGATGGTCGAGCGCGACGGCCGCGACAAGTTCGAGGCCTACGGGTTGCAGAGCTTCGCGGGCAGCGCCACCGAGGCGCCCCTGCTCGAGGGCTGCGCGGCCTGGCTCGAATGCCGGCTGCTGCCCGAGCCGCCGATCCAGCAGCGCTACGACCTGTTCCTCGGCGAGGTGATCGCGGCCCAGGCCGACGCGCGCGTGTTCTCGAACGGCCGCTGGCACTTCGAGGGCCACGACGAACTGCGCACGCTGCACCACGTGGCAGGCGGGCACTTCATCGTCGATGGCGAGGCGGTGGACGCGAAGCCGCTGCCGCAGGCCGGGCGCTGAATCAGCCGTCGCTGGTCCGCCCCGACGCCACCAGCAACTGCCGCAGCACCACCCCGCCGCACAGCGCGGCCGCGCCAGCCAGCAGCACGAAGCTCAGCACGCCGGCCGGCGAGGCGTCCTCGAGCCAGCCGGCCACCAGCAGCGTGGCGCTGTTGTAGGCCGCGTGCAGCGCGATGCACGGGATCAGCGAGCGCGTGCGCTCGTAGAGCCAGCCCAGCACCGCGCCCATCGCCACGCCGACCACGAACTGGTAGATGTTCATGTGGGCCGCGCCGAACAGCAGCGCCGACATGAAGATCGCCTGCCCGCGCCCGTAGCGCTGCAGGAAGCCGCGCAGCACGATGCCGCGGAACAGCATCTCCTCGAGCAGCGGCGCCATCACGCAGACCGCCAGCACCGCCGCCACGCTGCCGTCGGCCATGCGGCTGAACATCGCCTCCTCCCAGGCCGACAGCGGCAGCGCCAGCGTCAGCAGGTTGATCGCGCAGGTGATCGCCAGCATCAGCGCCGGCACCAGCAGCAGCGTGGGCGGCACCACCAGCATCAGCGTGGCGCGCATCGAGGCATTCGAGGGATGGAACAGCGCGCGCCAGCCGAGCTTCTGCTGCTGCATCACGACCGCGAACACCAGCCCGTTGCCCAGCACGGACGACAGCACGCCGATCTGCATGGTGCTCAGGCCGAACAGCCGGTTGCCGTCGCGCAGCGCGGCGCCCACGACCAGCTCGCAGAGGAACAGGGCGAGGTACAGCAGGACGGCCTGGGTCGCCGAGGGGAAGGCCGGGCGGTTCGGGGAGGGCATGGGCGCTGCGCAAAGGTGGCGGGCATGTTAGCCGCTGCCGCCGGCCCGGCGCCTCCCCCAACCGGGGGGCGGTGTCAGACCACGAAGGGCAGGAAGCGCTTCGTGCCGCGCATGTAGGCGCGGTAGGCGTCGCCGAAATGCGCGATGCATTCGCGCTCGTCGCTGAGCGCCGTCAGCACCAGCAGCACGGTGGCCGCGAGCGCCAGCGCGAGGCCGGGGCCGCCGATGTCCTTGAGGCAGGCGCCCCAGGCCAGCAGCATCAGCGCGGTGTACATCGGATGGCGGATGTAGCGGAAGGCGCCGTCGGTGACCAGCGAGTCGGTCTTCTCGAAGCCGAGCAGCGCGGGATCGTCGTCGCGCGCCGCGCCGGGCCGCACCGCGGCCTGCAGCCGGCGCCAGGCATGCACCGGCAGCCAGGCCGACAGCGCCAGCAGCAGCCACGACAGCAGCTGGTGCGGCGCCAGCGGATCCACGTGCCACACGGGCAGGTTCAGCAGGATCAGCGCCAGCATGCACTCCCAGGCGAAGAAGCGGTAGAAGCCGTGCGAGCCGCGCCGGCGCAGCGCGCCGCGCGAGACGTACAGCAGCGCGGCCGACACGGCGACGAAGAGGGCGATCTGGATCCAGGCGAAAGGCATGAGGCCCGAATCTACACGCCGGGCCGCGGCGCCCTCACAAGGTGTGAAGAAACCGTAGCGAGCGCCCCGAGGTCGCGCCGAGGACCGGAGCCGTACTCTGTACGGTGAGGACCGCAGGTGCGAGATCGGGGCGCGCAGTAGGTTTATTCACACCTTGTCAGCCCATCGTCGAGTAGCCGCCGTCCACCGGGATCGACACGCCGGTCACGTAGTCGGCCGCGGGGCTCGCGAGGAACACGGCCGTGCCCGCGATGTCGGCCGGCCGGCCCCAGCGGCCCGCCGCCGTGCGCGCGACCACGCGCTCGTAGAGGCCCGCGACCTGGGCGCGCGCGCCGTCGGTCATCTCGGTCTGGAACCAGCCCGGCAGGATCGCGTTGACCTGGATGTTGTCGGCCGCCCACGAGAGCGCGGTCGACTTGGTGAGCTGCACCACGCCGGCCTTGCTCGCGGCATAGGCGGGCGAGTAGGCGGCGCCGAAGATCGACATCATCGAGCCGACGTTGACGATCTTGCCGCCGCCCGCGCGCTGCATGTGCGGATGCGCCGCGCGGCTCACGAGGAAGGCGCTGGTGAGGTTGGTCTGGAGCACGAGGTTCCACTCGTCGAGCGTGAGCTGGTCGACCGGCTTGCGCACGGTGGTGCCGGCGTTGTTGACCAGGATGTCGAGCCGGCCGCAGCGCGCGGCCACGGCGTCGACCGCCTGCTGCACCGAGGCCTCGTCGGCCACGTCGATGGCGACCGCGAAGCTGTCGCTGCCGAGCGCCTTCAGCGTCTCGACCGCGGCGGCCGATTTCTCGGGGTTGCGCGCGGCGATCACCACGCGCGCGCCGGCCTGCGCCAGGCCCTGGGCCATGCCGAGGCCCAGGCCGCCGTTGCCGCCGGTGACCAGCGCGACCTTGCCGCCGAGGTCGAACATCAGGCCGCCGCCGCCGCCGCCGGCACCGGCTTCTTCGCGACCAGCGTCAGGATGTCGTAGCTCGCGACCAGCTCGCCGTCTTGGTTCGTCACCTCGACGTCCCAGGCCACCACGCCCTGGCCCTGGCCGTTGGCGTCCTTGCGGTTGCGGTCGATCTTGCGCTTGCAGGTCAGGCGCGCGCGGATGGTGTCGCCGATGCCCACGGGCTTGACGAAGCGCAGCGTGTCGAGGCCGTAGTTGGCCAGCACCGGGCCCGGCGCGGGCGAGACGAACAGGCCGGCGGCCGCCGACAGCACGAAGTAGCCGTGCGCGATGCGCTTGCCGAACGGCGACTCCTTGGCCGCGATCTCGTCGAAGTGCATGTAGAAGTAGTCGCCCGACAGGCCGCCGAAGGCCACGATGTCGGCCTCGCTCACGGTGCGGCGGTGCGTCAGCAGGGAGTCGCCGATGCGCAGGTCCTCGAAGTGGCTGCGGAACGGATGCACCTCGCTCTCGCGCACCTTGGCGCCGCGCACGTGCTCGCCGGTGACGGCCGCCAGCATGGTGGGCGAGCCCTGCAGCGCGGCGCGCTGCAGGTAGTGCTTGACGGCACGCAGGCCGCCGAGCTCCTCGCCGCCGCCCGCGCGTCCCGGGCCGCCGTGCTTGAGCGGCGGCAGCGGTGAGCCGTGGCCGGTCGATTCGGCGGCGGCCTCGCGGTCGAGCACCAGCAGCCGGCCGTGCCAGGCCGCGGCGACGGGAATCGCCTTGGCGGCGGTGGCGGGATCGCGCGTGACCAGCGTGCCGACCAGGCTGCCGCGGCCGCGCGCGGCCAGCGCCAGCGCCTCGTCGATGCCCTCGTAGGGCATCAGCGTGCTGACCGGGCCGAAGGCCTCGATGTCGTGCACCGCGTCGTGCTCGAGCGGCTTGCGGCTCAGCAGCAGCGTGGGCGCGAAGAAGGCGCCCTCGGCCGTGCCCTCGCCCACGGGCGAGAAGCCCTCGCCGCCGCCGTACACCAGCTCGGCGCCCTTGCGCAGCTCGGCCACGCGCTCGGCCACGTCGGCCTGTTGCGCATGCGAGGCCAGCGCGCCCATGCGCACGTCCTCGCGCGAGGGATCGCCCACCACCGTCTTGGCCAGCCGCGCGCGCAGGCGCTCGGCCACGGCGTCGAGATGCTGGCGCGGCACGATGGCGCGGCGGATGGCGGTGCACTTCTGGCCGGCCTTCACCGTCATCTCGCGCGCCACCTCCTTCACGAACAGGTCGAACTCCTCGTCGTCGGGCGTGACGTCGGGCGCGAGGATCGCGCAGTTGAGCGAGTCGGCCTCGGCGTTGAACGGGATCGACTGGCGCACCAGGTTCGGATGCACGCGCAGCTTGGCGGCGGTGTCGGCCGAGCCGGTGAAGGTCACGACGTCGGGGCCCTCGAGGCGGTCGAGCAGGTCGCCCGTGCCGCCGATGACCAGCTGCAGGCTGCCTTCGGGCAGGATGCCCGACTGCACGATCAGCCGCACCACCGCCTCGGTGAGGTAGCTGGTGGCGGTGGCCGGCTTGCCGATGCAGGGCATGCCCGCGAGGAAGCTGGGCGCGAACTTCTCGAGCAGGCCCCAGACCGGGAAGTTGAAGGCGTTGATGTGCACCGCCACGCCGCCGCGCGGCACCAGGATGTGGGTGCCCGCGAAGCCGCCCTTCTTGCCGAGCGGGAAGGCCGGGCCTTCGTGCACCAGGTTGCCCGAGGGCAGCTCGTTGCTGCCGATGCCCGCGTAGGCCGCGAGCGTGCCGGCGCCGCCCTCGATGTCGACCCAGCCGTCGGCGCGCGTCGCGCCGGTGTGGGCCGAGACGGCGTAGAGCGTTTCCTTGTGGGCGGCGATGTACTTGGCCAGTGCCTTGAGGCGTTCGGCGCGCTGCTGGAAGTCGAGCGCCATCAGCGCCGGGATGCCGACGCGGCGCGCATGGGCCAGCGCCTCGGCGAAGTCGATCGCCTCGGCGTGCGTGCTGGCGATGGCCTGGCCGTTGACGGCGCTGCGCAGCGACTGCGCGGCCTCGCGGCCGATCCAGCGGCCGGCGATGTAGCTTTGGAGGGTGGTGCTCATGGTGCTGGGTCCTTTGCTATCTCTGTGTTGGGCCTTCCCCTGCGGGGGAAGGTCGGGATGGGTGCAGCCCCGGAGCTCGGGGCTGCGCGGAGGTCGAGGCCGTCGTGCCCCACCCCGGCCCTCCCCCGGCGGGGGAGGGAGCATTCGTCAGTGGGCGTCGTCCTTCTTGCCGATGCCCAGGTAGGTATCGATGATCCGCTGGTCGTGCAGCAGCTCGCGCGCCGGGCCCTCGAGCGCCACGGCGCCCATCTCGAGCACGTAGGCACGGTCGGCCACCTGCAGCGCGGCGCGCGCGTTCTGCTCCACCAGCAGCACCGACACGCCGTGCTTGCGCAACTGCGCCACCACGCGCAGCACCTCGCGCACCACCAGCGGCGCGAGGCCCAGCGAGGGCTCGTCGAGCATCAGCAGGCGCGGGCGCGCCATCAGCGCGCGGCCGATCGCCAGCATCTGGCGTTCGCCGCCCGAGAGCGTGGAGGCCATCTGCGGCCGGCGCTCCTTCAGGCGCGGGAAGATCTCGAAGATCTCGTCCATGCGCGCGCGCTGGTCGCGCTTGCCCTTGCGCCACTGGTAGAAGCCGCCGAGCAGCAGGTTGTCCTCGACCGACATCTCGCCGAACAGCTCGCGCCGCTCGGGCACCAGCGCCACGCCGCGCGCCACCATGGCCTCGACGCCGGGGCGCGCGATGCGCTCGCCCTGCAGCGACAGGCTGCCGGTGGAGGGCAGCAGGCCCATCGCCGCGCACAGCAGCGTGGTCTTGCCGGCGCCGTTCGGGCCGATCACGGTGACGATCTCGCCTTCGTTCACGTGCAGGCGCACGCTGTGCACCGCCTCCACCTCGCGGTAGGCGACGCAGAAGCCGTCGAGTTGAAGCAGGGGTTGGCTCATCGCGATGCGTCCTCGAGCAGTTCGTCGTCGGCGCCGCCGAGGTAGGCCTCGAGCACGCGCGGGTTGGCCTGCACTTCGGCGGGCGAGCCGGTGGCGATCACGGTGCCGAACTCGAGCACGGTGATGCGGTCGGCGAGGTTCATCACGAACTCCATGTCGTGTTCCACCACCAGGATGCCGAGGCCTTCGGCGCGCAGCTGGCCGAGCAGCTCGGACAGCGCGCGCTTCTCGAGGTGGCGCAGGCCGGCCGCGGGCTCGTCGAGCAGCAGCACCGAGGGCTGGCCCGCGAGCGCGCGCGCGATCTCGACCACGCGCTGCTGGCCCAGCGAGAGCGAGGCCGCGGGCGTGTCGGCATGCGCGCCGAGGCCGCAGCGTTCGATCTGGCGCCGTGCCTCGGCCATCAGCGCGGCTTCCTCCGCGCGGTCCAGCCGCAGCATCGCCGACACCCAGCCGCGTCTGGCGCGCAGGTGGGCGCCGAGCGCCACGTTCTCGATCACGCTGCGCTGGCCGAGCAGGCGCACGTGCTGGAAGGTGCGGCCCAGGCCCAGCGCGGCGAAGGCGCGCGAGGGCTTGCCCGACATCGGCTGGCCGACCAGCCGCACCTCGCCGGTGGTGGGATCGTCCACGCCCGAGATCATGTTGAAGAAGGTGCTCTTGCCGGCGCCGTTGGGGCCGATCAGCGCATGCACCTCGCCGGCCTTGAGCGTCATCGAGATGTCGTTGTTGGCCACCAGCCCGCCGAAGCGCTTGCTCACGCCGTCGGCCTGCAGCAGCAGGCTGCCGGTGGCCGGCAGCGCGCGCTGCGCGAGCTGCTCGGTGCTCGAGACGGCCGGGCCGGCGCCGGCGGCGCGCGGCAGTTCGCGCACCCAGCGGCGCGACAGCCGCGCCAGCGTGGGCCACAGGCCGTCGGCGAAGCGCTGCAGCACGAACAGCATCAGCAGGCCGAACACCACCACCTCGAAGTTGCCGCTGGTGCCCAGCAGCGCGGGCAGGATGTCCTGCAGCTTTTCCTTCAGCAGCGTGATCAGCGTGGCGCCGAGCACCGCGCCCCAGAGATGGCCCGCGCCGCCGACCACCGCCATGAACAGCATCTCGATGCCGATGTTGAGGTTGAAGGGCGTGGGGTTCACGAAGCGCTGCATGTGGGCGTAGAGCCAGCCCGAGATCGCGGCCAGCAGCGCGGCCAGCACGAACAGCTTGATGCGGTGGCGCGCGGTGTCCACGCCCATCGACTCGGCCATCAGCCGGCCGCCCTTGAGCGCGCGGATGGCGCGGCCTTCGCGCGAGTCGAGCAGGTTGTGCATGGCCCACAGCGCGAGCAGCAGCACGGCCCAGATCACCACGCCGAGCATGCGCGGCGTGGCGAAGGAGAAGCCCGCGATCACCAGTGGCGGAATGCCGGTGATGCCGGTCTGGCCGCCGAGGAACTCCATGTTGCCGAGCAGGAAGTACAGGCTCAGGCCCCAGGCGATGGTGCACAGCGGCAGGTAGTGGCCCGAGAGCTTGAGCGTGACCGCGCCGAGCGCCCAGGCCAGCGCGAAGGTCAGCACCAGCCCGAGCAGCAGGCCGAGCCAGGGCACCAGCGCGGAACCCGCGAGGCCGCCGAGCCAGCCGGCTGCGGTCGGCGAGGTGCAGATCCAGGCCGTGGCATAGGCGCCCATGCCGACGAAGGCGGCCTGGCCGAAGGAGGTCATGCCGCCGACGCCGGTCAGCAGCACCAGGCCCACGGCCACCAGCGCATAGAGGCCGATGTTGCTGAGCACGGTGACGGTGAAGGGCGGCAGCCAGCCCCAGGCCAGCGCGAGCGCGACGATGAAGACGAGCGTGAGCACGCGCGGCGTGACGAGCGGACGGCCCTCGGGCACGGCGTTGGCGGAAGAAGAAGCCACAGGGGTCGATGAAGACGGGTTCATTCCTCGTCCTCCACGTGATGGCTGCGCAGCGAACGCCACCACAGCACCGGGATGATCAAAGTGAAGACCAGCACTTCCTTGTACGCGCTGGCCCAGAAGGAGGAGAAGGCCTCGAGCAGGCCCACCAGCAGCGCGCCCGCGAGCGCCAGCGGATAGCTCGCGAGCCCGCCGACGATGGCGGCCACGAAGCCCTTGAGGCCGATCAGGAAGCCGGTGTCGTAGTAGACCGTGGTGATCGGCGCGATCAGCAGGCCCGACACCGCGCCGATGACGGCCGCGAGCGCGAAGCTCAGGTCGCCCGAGAGCTCGGTGGGAATGCCCGACAGCCGTGCGCCCACGCGGTTGATGGCGGTGGCGCGCAGCGCCTTGCCGATCATCGAGCGGCCGAAGAACCAGAACATCGCGATCACCAGCACCAGCGTGACGCCGACCACCACCAGCGACTGGCCGGTGACGGGAATGCCGCCGAGGTCGAGGCGCAGCTCGGAGAACGCGCTGGTGCGCGAGCCCTCGGCGCCGAAGAAGAACAGCCCGAGGCCGATCAGCACGCCGTGCAGCGCGACCGAGACGATCAGGAGCATCAGCACGCTGGCATCGGCCAGCGGGCGGTAGGCGAGGCGGTAGAGCAGCGGGCCCAGCGGCGCGATCAGCACCAGCACGGTGAGCGCCTGCGTCGCGAGCGAGGTGGGCTTGAGCACCAGCACCAGCGCGGCGGCCACCGCGGGGAAGGCCACGCACCAGGTCAGCGCCGAGCGCCAGTCGACCGTGGCGCCGCGCTTCCAGCGCCAGGCCTCGATCGCCAGCACGGCCAGCGCCAGCGCCAGCAGCAGCCACAGCGTGGACGGCGCGCGGCCGCCCTGCAGCGCGGCCATCGACAGCGCGCCGAAGGCGACGAACTCGCCCTGCGGGATGAAGATCACGCGCGTGACCGAAAACACCAGCACCAACGCGAGCGCCATCAGTCCGTAGACCGCGCCGTTCACGATGCCGTCCTGCCCGAGCAGCAGGGCGATCTGCAAATCCATACGACCAACTTTCCTTCAGAAGACCAGGGGCGAGGGAAAAACCGTGCCCCTCTTGCAGGAACACCGCGGGCCGGTGGCGCCGGCCCGCGGTGTCCGTCGTTCAGCCCCGTGCGATCAGGGTTGGAATTTCCAGGCGCCGTTCTCGATCTTGACCATCACGCGCGCGCGTTGGTCGAGGCCCAGGTGGTCGCTCGCGCTCATGGTGAACACGCCGTGCGCGCCCGCCACGTCCTTGGTCTGCTCGAGCGCGTCGCGCAGCGCGGCGCGGAACTCGGGCGTGCCCGGCTGGGCCTTCTTGAGCGCGACCGGCACGGCCGAGCTCATCAGCAGGCCGGCGTCCCAGGCGTGCGCGCCGAAGGTCGAGACCGAGCCCTTGCCGTAGGCGGCTTCATAGGCGGCCACGTAGGCGAGCGCGGACTTCTTCACCGGGTGGCCGGCGGGCAGCTGGTCGGCCACCAGCACCGGGCCGGCCGGCAGGAAGGTGCCTTCCACGTCCTTGCCGCCCACGCGCAGGAAGTCGGCGTTGGCCACGCCGTGCGTCTGGTACATCTTGCCGGTGTAGCCGCGCTCCTTGAGCGTCTTCTGCGGCAGCGCGGCCGGCGTGCCCGAGCCGGCGACCAGCACCGCGTCGGGCTTGGCGGCCATGATCTTCAGCGCCTGGCCGGTGACCGAGGTGTCGGTGCGCGCATAGCGCTCGTTGGCCACGACCTTGATCTTCTTGAGCTCGGCGGCCTTGGCGAATTCCTGCGACCAGCCTTCGCCGTAGGCGTCGGAGAAGCCGATGAAGGCGACGCTCTTCACGCCGTTGGCGGCCATGTGCTCGGCGATGGCCAGCGACATCATGATGTCGTTCTGCGGCGTCTTGAAGACCCACTTCTTCTTGGCGTCCATCGGCTCGATGATGCGGGCCGAGGCGGCCACCGAGATCATCGGCGTCTGCGCCTCGCTGGCCACGTCGATCATCGCGAGCGAGGCCGGCGTGGTGGTCGAGCCCAGGATCACGTCGACCTTGTTCTCGGCGATCAGCTTGCGCGTGTTGTTGACGGCGGCCGTGGTGTCGGAGGCGTCGTCGAGCACGATGTAGTTGATCTTCTGGCCGCCGATGGTCTTGGGCATCAGCGAGATCGTGTTCTTCTCGGGGATGCCCAGCGAAGCCGCCGGGCCGGTGGCCGAGATGGTCACGCCGACGTTGACGTCGGCCCAGGCCGACAGGGCCGTGGCGCACAGGGCGGCGATCAGCAGGGGCTTGAAGAATTTCATGGTTGGCTTGTCTCCGGTTGAAAAAAGGTTGAGGCCTGAAGTATCTCAGCGCTCGTCGAACGAGAGCGTGACGCGTTCGGTAAGGGGGTGGGCCTGGCAGGTCAATACGAAGCCCGCGGCCACTTCATTCTTGTCGAGCGCGAAGTTTCTTTCCATGCGGACTTCCCCGTCCACGCACTTGGCGCGGCAGGTGCCGCACACGCCCGAGGTGCACGAGAACGGCACCTCGAGGCCGGCCGCCGAGGCCGCGTCGAGGATGCTGGGCTGGCCCTCGGTGTAGGTGATCTCGCGCTGCAGGCCGTCGCGCACGATGGTCACGCGCGCGCGCTTGGCGTCGCCGGGCAGCGCCTCGTGCACCACGGCGCCGACCTGGGCGGTCGAGCTCGCCGAGGGCAGCGCGACGCCGAAGCGCTCGATGTGGATGCGTTCCTCGGGCACGCCCGCGGCCAGCAGCGCGGCCTCGGCCTCGTCGTTCATCTGGAACGGACCGCAGATGTAGACGTGGTCGATGCTGCCCGCGGGCACCAGGCCCTGCAGGAACTCGCCGATCTTCTCGCGGTTCATCACGCCGAAGCCCAGCGGCGAGTCGGTGTGCTCGTCGGAGAACACGTGCTGCAGCACCAGGCGCGTCATGTAGCGGTTCTTCAGGTCCTCGATCTCTTCCTTGAACATCGTGGACTGGAGCTGGCGGTTGCCGTAGATCAGCGTGAAGCGGCTCTTCGGCTCGCGCGCCAGCACGGTCTTCATGATCGACAGGATCGGCGTGATGCCGCTGCCGCCCGCGATGCCGACGTGGTGGCGCGCGGACTCGCCCTCGATCGGCACGAAGAAGCGGCCTTGCGGCGCCATCACCTGGATCGAGTCGCCGGGCTTGAGGTGGGCGTTGATCCAGTTGGAGAACTGGCCGCCGCGCACCTTGCGCACGCCCACGCGCAGCTCGCCGTCGTCGACGCCGGCGCAGATCGAATAGGAACGGCGCAGGTCCTGGCCGTCGATCTCGTTGCGCAGGGTCAGGTACTGGCCCTGCGTGAAGCCGAAGACTTCGCGCAGCGTCTCGGGGACCTCGAAGGAGACGATGACGGCCTCGGGCGTGTCGGGCTCGATGGCCTTCACGCGCAGGGGGTGGAACAGGGTACTCATCGGCGTGGGGCCTAGATCGGCTTGAAATGTTCGAAGGGTTCGCGGCAGGCGAGGCAGCGGTACAGGGCCTTGCAGGCGGTGGAGCCGAAGGCCGACAGCCGCTCGGTGCGCTCGCTCGCGCAGCGCGGGCAGGCGATGCGCTCGCCGGCGAGGCGGCCGAACAGGCGGATCGGCACCGCGGTGCCGGCGGCCTGCTCGGGCGTGAGGTGGGCGGGCGGGGCGATGCCGTAGGCCTTGAGCTTGGCGCGGCCCTCGTCGCTGATCCAGTCGCTGGTCCAGGCCGGCGCGCGGCGCAGGGTGGCGCGCGCGGGGCCGAGGCCGGCGCGCTCGATCGCGGCCAGCACGTCGTGCTCGATGGCCTCGGTCGCGGGGCAGCCCGAATAGGTCGGCGTCAGCACCACCTCGAGGCCGTCGTCGTGCTCGATCACGTCGCGCACGATGCCGAGGTCGCAGACCGACACGGCCGGCACCTCGGGGTCGGGCACGGAGTGCAGCACCTCCCAGGCGGCGTCGATGCGCGAGGCGGCCATGGTGTCGGCAGTCACCACACGCCCCCGGGGAAGGCGCGTTGCAGGTGCTGCATCTCGGCCAGCACGAAGCCCATGTGCTCGCTGTGCACGCCCTGCTTGCCGGTGCTGCGGAACTTGGCCTCGGCCGGCGCGGCCAGGCCGGCGGCGTCGAGCACCTGCTGCATCTCGGCGAACCACGGCTCGCGCAGTTCGTTCCAGGCCGGGCCCAGGCCGCTGGCGCTGGCCTCGCGGTCGACGGCGTCGGCCTCGAACAGCTCGGGCATGTAGAGCCAGGCCTGCTTGAGCGCGGCCTCGGTGCGGCGGCGCGACTCCTCGGTGCCGTCGCCCAGGCGCACCACCCAGTCGGCCGAATGCTGCTGGTGGTAGCGCGCTTCCTTCAGCGCCTTGCCGGCGATGGCGGCCACTTCCTCGTCGCTCGAGCTCGCCAGCCGTTGCCACAGCAGCTTGAGCAGGGTGGCGATCATGGTGTTGCGCACCACCGAGAAGGCGAAGTCGCCACGCGGCAGCTCGACCAGCGTGAGGTTGAAGTAGTCGCGCTCCTCGCGCAGGTAGGCGAGCTGGTCCTCGTCGTGCTCGCGGCCGGCGCCTTCCAGCTTGCCGGCGTGGGTGAGCAGCGCGCGCGCCTGGCCCACGAGGTCGAGCGCGATGTTGGCCATCGCGATGTCCTCCTCGAGCACGGGCGCGTGGCCGCACCATTCGCCCAGGCGCTGGGCCAGCACCAGGCAGGTGTCGCCGATGCGCAGCAGGTACTGCACGGCGGGCGTGCGGTTCAGTTCGATCGATGCTTGCATGGCCGGCCGCTCACATGTGGTCGACGGACTTGGGCAGCGCGTAGAAGGTCGGGTGGCGGTAGACCTTGTCCTCGGCGGGATCGAAGTACATGTCCTTGTCGCCCGGATCGCTCGCGACGATCTGCTCGGAGCGCACCACCCAGATGCTGCAGCCTTCCTGGCGCCGCGTGTAGACGTCGCGCGCCATCTGGATCGCCATCTTCGAGTCGGCGGCATGCAGGCTGCCGCAATGCTTGTGGTCCAGGCCGGCCTTGCTGCGCACGAACACTTCCCACAGGGGCCATTCTTGTTTCTGTTCGACGGTCATGCCGCCTCCTTCATCGGTTGCTTGTTGGCATGGGCGAGTGCGGCTTCGCGCACCCAGGCGCCGTCGTCCCAGGCGTCGACACGGGCCTGCAGGCGTTCGCGGTTGCAGGGGCCGTCGCCGCCGATCACGCGCCAGAACTCGCTCCAGTCGATGGTGCCGAAGTCGTGCGCCTGGCGTTCCTCGTTCCACTTGAGGTCGGGATCGGGCAGGGTCACGCCGAGGATGGCCGCCTGCTCGACGGTGGCGTCGATGAACTTCTGGCGCAGCTCGTCGTTGCTGAAGCGCTTGATGCCCCAGCGCATCGACTGCGCCGAGTTGGGCGACTGGTCGTCGGGCGGGCCGAACATCATGATCGAGGGCCACCACCAGCGGTTGACCGCATCCTGCACCATCGCCTTCTGCGCGTCGGTGCCGTGGGTCATCATGGTCAGCAGCGCCTCGTAGCCCTGGCGCTGGTGGAAGCTCTCCTCGCGGCAGATGCGGATCATGGCGCGCGCATAGGGCGCGTAGGAGCAGCGGCAGATCGGTACCTGGTTCATGATGGCCGCGCCATCGACCAGCCAGCCGATGGTGCCCATGTCGGCCCAGGTCAGCGTGGGGTAGTTGAAGATCGAGCTGTACTTGGCCTTGCCGGTGTGCAGCGCGTCGAACATCTGGTCGCGCGAGGTGCCCAGCGTCTCGGCGGCCGCATAGAGATAGAGGCCGTGGCCGCCCTCGTCCTGCACCTTGGCCAGCAGGATCGCCTTGCGCTTGAGCGTGGGCGCGCGGCTGATCCAGTTGCCCTCGGGCAGCATGCCGACGATCTCCGAGTGCGCATGCTGGCTGATTTGGCGCACCAGCGTCTTGCGGTAGTGATCGGGCATCCAGTCCTTGGCCTCGATGAAGTCGCCGGCGTCGATGCGCGCGTCGAAGCGTTCCTCGAGCCGCAACTCGTCGGCCGAGCGCAGGGCCTTCTTGCCGTCGCCGGCGTCCTTGCCCATGGTGTCCATGGCTTGTGTGTACATCGCGGTTCTCCTTGAGAGGTGAAGAGGTCGTCGATCGGTGGTCAGTAGCTCAGCTGCTTCGTGGACTGCGCCCGGCGGTCCACCTCGGCCGGTGTCAGGGCCTCGCTCTTGCAGCCGAAATCCTTGAACAGCGCCATCTGGTCGGCGTAATGGGGCGACTTGCGGCCGTCGGGTGCCACGAAGCCGCTCTGGCCCGGCGGGGCGGCGGTGCACAGCACGACGCCCTTGGCGCCGAGCACCACCTTGTCGTTCTGCGTGCCGCGGTTCATGTAGCTCGGCAGGCTCAGCAGCTCGTCGGCCCCGGCCTGCGGCGCGCCGATGAAGTTGCTGGTGAGGAAGACATGCTTCGTCACCGGCGTGCGCCACTTGGTGGTGTCGCTGCCGAAGCGCTGGTCGAGCTCGGCCACGGCCTGCGCGAGCGTGGCGCGCAGCACCGCATTCTTGTCCTCGCCGTTGAAGAAGTCGTAGCGCTGCGGCACGCCGGCCTTCGGGCCGAGCAGCGCGTTGTAGACCAGCTTCAGGCCGTTGCCCGGGCGGATGCTGGCCACCTGCGTGTCGCCGGCATAGCCGGTGCCCGCATAGGCCGCGAACACCTCGGGCGGCAGGTCGTCGGCCAGCACCTTGCGGTAGAGGATCGGCAGCCACGCCGTCATGAGCGTGGTGGCCGGGCTGTCGTAGACGCCGCGCTCGGCCGGGTCCTCGTTGAGCATGTTCCAGTCCGCCAGCACCTGGGCCGCGCGGCGCGCCGGGTCGGCGGCCGGCAGGCCGCGCGTCGCCTCGAGGGCGAAGGGCACGAGGTAGCGCGCATTGGTGTCGGCGTAGGCGGTGGTGCGGTTGAGCGCCCAGAGTTCGTCGGGCGTGAGCCGGGGCTTGGCCTCGAGCCGCGCCGTGAACTCGTGCACCCGGTCGACCACCGAGTAGTTGCCGCCGTCGCTGACCGCGCCCGGCGCCGACTGGTTGTTCCAGTTGGCGACGTAGCCCTGCGCCGGGTTGAAGGTCTTCGGGTCCTCGCTGAAGGGGCGGATGCCGAGCCATTCCATCGAGCCGTCGCCCACGGCGGGCAGGCGGATGTCCTGCGTGGCCGGGCGGATCGGCAGCCGGCCCGGCGAGACGTAGCCGATGTTGCCGGCGGTGTCGGCGTAGTACCAGTTGATGGTGATGGCCACGCGCGAGGCCTGCGCCAGCCACTGCTCCCAGTTCTGCGCGCGCATCGCGTGGATCCAGCCCAGCAGCGACTCGAGCTCGTAGCCGTCCCAGCTGCGCTTCATCGAATACGCGGTGCCGTTGGGCAGGTCGAAGTTGGTCACGGTGCCGTGCACGGTGGCGTAGACGTCCAGGCTCTGGTCGGGCTGGCCCTTGACCTTGATGAGCTCGGTGCGCTTGCCCATCGCGCGCATCGCGCCGTTGAACAGGTAGCGGTACTGGTTGGCCGGGTCCAGCTTCTCCTGGTACATGTCGTTCACGTCGAGCGGGCCGGCGGTGGCGCCCCAGGCGATCTTGCCGTTGGTGCCGAACAGCACCACGGGATGCGCGAACGGCGTGTTGCCGGTCACGTCGAAGCCGGCGCCGTGCAGGCCGATGCCGAACACGTACGAGGGATTGAACCAGTTGAACTGCGGACCGTTGATGAAGACGGTGCTGCCGTCGGTGGTCTTGTTCGGGCCGGCGATCCAGAGGTTGCTGGCGATCGGGCGGGTCCAGGGCTCGGCCACGCCGCGCTGCGCGGCATCGATCTCGTTGCGCGCGACCAGCAGCTCGGGCGAGACCGGCGCCAGCGCCGCGCGATGAGCGGCGTGCGCGTCGTCGGCGGCGCCTCGGGCCACGGCCTTGGGACGCGGCACGGTGGTGGGCGCGAGCGGGTCTTCCACCCAGCGGATCTGGTCGAACAGCTGGCGGCCGGCCTCGTCGCCGCGCGCCTTGCGCAGCTGCTCGAGCAGGCGCAGGTTGGCGAGCTCGCTGCTCACGTTGGAGTAGCGGTTGGCCATGGTGCCGACCCAGATCATCGCCACGTCGTAGCCGCTCCAGTCGGCCTTCGGGCGGAAGCCGGCATCGGCGAACTGCTTGGGCAGCAGCGTGGCCGGCGCGGCCAGCACTTCGTTCACGCGCGCATTGAAGCCGGCGGCATAGCCGTCGAAGATGGCCTTGTCGTCGCTCGACAGGCGCGCCATCTGCGCGCGGATCGAGGCGGGATCGAAGCTGGCGCGGCTGCCCTTGTCGAGCGCGACATAGGCCGGGCCCATCACTTCGGCGACGGTGCCCAGCACCGCGCGGCGCGCCATCTCCATCTGGAACAGGCGGTCTTCCGCGACGGCGTAGCCGAAGCCGTGGAACAGGCCGCGCACGTCGTTGGCATAGACGTGCGGCACGCCGTAGTCGTCGCGCTTGATCGTGACCTTGCCGGCCGGGGGCATGGCCGCGCCGGTGGCCGGGGCGGTGGAGTTGGCGGCGCAGCCGGCCAGCGCCACCAGGGCGCAGGCGAGGGCGATCGATCGGAAATTCAGTGTCATTGGTGGCGGTTCGGGGGAAAGCGGCGGCGCTTCAGCGCGGGCGGTTGTCGACCACGCGACGGGCCTTGCCGGTCTGCGTGCGTTCCATCTCGTTCGGGGCATGCACCACCACGCGGGTGGAGATGCCGACCAGCGTCTTCACGCGGTGCTGCACCCAGCCGGCGATGGCCGCGCGGTCGGCCGCGGCGGCTTCGTTCGGCGCGAGCTCGCAGTGCACCTCGACCTGGTCGAGCAGGCCTTCGCGGCTCACGTGCACCTGGTAGAGGCCGGTGAGGGCGCCGTGCGCGAGCACGATCTCCTCCACCTGGGTGGGGAACACGTTCACGCCGCGGATGATCATCATGTCGTCGCTGCGCCCGACGATCTTGCCCATGCGGCGGAAGGCGCGCGAGGTGGGCGGCAACAGGCGCGTGAGGTCGCGCGTGCGGTAGCGGATGATCGGCATCGCTTCCTTGCTCAGCGAGGTGAAGACCAGTTCGCCTTCCTCGCCGTCGGCCTTCAGCTCGCCGGTCTCGGGATCGATGATCTCGGGATAGAAGTGGTCCTCCCAGATCACCGGGCCGTCCTTGCTTTCGACGCATTCGCTGGCCACGCCCGGGCCCATGACTTCGCTCAGGCCGTAGATGTCGACCGCGTCGATGCCGGCCTTGGCCTCGATGTCGCGGCGCATGGCCTCGGTCCAGGGCTCGGCGCCGAAGATGCCGATGCGCAGCGAGCTGTCCTTGGCGTCCAGGCCCAGGCGCTCGAACTGCTCGATGATCACCTGCATGTAGCTCGGCGTGACCATGATGATGTCGGGCCGGAAGTCCTGGATCAGCTGCACCTGCTTCTCGGTCTGGCCGCCCGACATCGGAACCACGGTGCAGCCCGCGCGCTCGGCGCCGTAGTGCGCGCCCAGGCCGCCGGTGAACAGGCCGTAGCCGTAGGCGATGTGGATCAGGTCGCCGGCGCGGCCGCCCGCGGCGCGGATCGAGCGCGCGACCAGGTCGGCCCAGGTGTCGATGTCCTTCTTCGTGTAGCCGACCACGGTCGGCTTGCCGGTGGTGCCCGACGAGGCGTGGATGCGCGCCACCTGCTGGCGCGGCACCGCGAACATGCCGAAGGGGTAGTTGTCGCGCAGGTCGCTCTTGACCGTGAACGGGAATTTCGCGAGGTCGGCCAGCGTCTTGAGGTCGCCCGGCTGCACGCCCTTGGCGTCGAAGGCCTGGCGGTAGTGCGGCACGTTGTCGTAGGCGCGCTGCAGCGTGTCGCGCAGGCGCTGCACCTGCAGCGCGGTGATCTCGTCGCGGCTCGCGGTCTCGATCGGTTCGAGATCGCCGGGGGCGGGGCGGGGTGCTGGCATGACGGGTCCTCGGTTCTTTTGCGTTCGGTTCAGGCCGCGACGGCGGGGCGGCCCTTGGCGGTGTAGGAGCGGCCGCGGAAGATCGCGACGCGCTCGCCGCGCTGGTTGGTGATCTCGGTGTCGTAGACGCCGGTGCGGCCGGCCTTCGAGACCTCGAAGCAGCGCGCGGTCAGCAGGTCGCCTTCGCGCGCGGGAGCGATGAAGTCGATCGCGAAGCCCGAGGCCACGGTCAGCTCGTTGTAGGAGTTGCAGGCGAAGGCGAAGGTGGAATCGGCCAGCGTGGCCATGAAGCCGCCGTGGCAGATCGCATGGCCGTTGAGCATGTCGGGGCGCACGCGCATCTCGATCGTGGCCTGGCCGGGGCCGACCTCCACGATGCGCATGCCCAGGCCCTTGGAGGCGTTGTCGTTGGCGAACATGCCGTCGCGCACGTATTCGGCGGTCTGTTGCGGGGTGCGTTCGGTGCTCATGACTCAGCGGTCCTTGAAGACGGGGGCGCGCTTGGCGCGGAAGGCCTCGACACCTTCGCGGTAGTCATTGGCGGCGCCGAGGTCGCGCTGCAGGCGGGCCTCCTCGGCCAGTGCGGTGTCGAGGTCCATGGTCTGGGCGGCATTCATCGCGGCGCGCGTGGCGACCAGCGCGCGCGAGGGCATGGCGGCGAGCCGGCCCGCGAGCGCGGCGGCGGTGTCGGCCAGCGCGGCGTCGTCCACCACCTGCCAGATCAGGCCGATGCGCGCGGCTTCCTCGGCCGGCAGCTTGTCGCCGAGCATCGCGATGCCCAGTGCGCGCGCCGGGCCCACGAGCCGCGGCAGCAGCCAGGTGCCGCCGGTGTCGGGCACCAGGCCGATCTTGGTGAAGGCCTGGATGAAGCTGGCCGAGCGCGCGGCGAGCACGAGGTCGCAGCACAGCGCGAGGTTGGCGCCGGCGCCGGCCGCAACGCCATTGACCGCGGCGACCACGGGCACGGGCATGCTGCGGATGCGCTGGACCAGCGGGCCGTAGAGCTTCTCGATGACATGGCCCAGGTCCTTGGGCGCGGCGCCGGGCGTGGTGTCGGGCGCGACCATCGGGTCGGCGAGGTCCTGGCCGGCGCAGAAGGCGCGACCGGCACCGGTCAGCACCACGCAGCGCACGTCGGCATCGGCCGCGGCCGCTTCGAGCGCCGCCAGCAGTTCGGCGTGCAGTTCGCTCGTGAAGCTGTTGAGCGCCGCGGGGCGGTTGAGGCTCAGTGTGCGGACGGCGCCGGCATTGCCGACGAGGACCAGGGGTTCCGACATGGGCTTGTCTCTCATCTGTGGGGGGATGACTTCGGGTCAATTACTATTGACCGACCGTTCGGTAGATTTTAGGATGGCGAACGAATCCGGCACAAGTCCAAAGCATTCAGGGAAAACCCTGAATTGCGAGACGAAGGACCGGCACCCCACAGGAGACCGCACCCATGCCCAGCTACGCCATCGACGGCGTGATCCCCGTCGTCGACCCCACCGCCTACGTGCATCCGTCCGCCGTGCTGATCGGCGACGTGATCGTGGGCCCGAACTGCTATGTCGGCCCCTGCGCCAGCCTGCGCGGCGATTTCGGCCGCATCGTGCTCGAGGAGGGCTCGAACCTGCAGGACAACTGCTGCGTGCACGGCTTTCCCGACAACGACACGGTGATCGAGGTCAACGGCCACATCGGCCATGGCGCGATCCTGCACAGCTGCGTGGTGCGGCGCGACGCCATGGTGGGCATGAACGCGGTGGTGATGGACGAGGCCGAGATCGGCGAGAAGGCCATCGTGGCCGCCAGCGCCTTCGTGCCGGCCGGCATGAAGGTGCCGCCGCGCACGCTGGTGGCGGGCATGCCCGCGCGCGTGAAAAGAGAACTGAGCGAGGCCGAGATCGCCTGGAAGCTCGAGGGCACGCAGGTCTACCAGGCGCTCGCGGTGCGCAGCCTCGCGACGATGCGCGAGGTCGAGCCGCTGGCGCAGGTCGAGGCCGGGCGGCCGCGGCTGCCGGCGATCGACGTCAAGCCGCTGATCGCGACCAGGCGCAGCTAGGATCGCGCGCTGCCCGCCACACCCTCTCAACGCCAGAACAGAAAGAACACCGATGCCCAGAGGAAGATCCGCCAGCTACGACGACCAGCGCGAGCTCATCCTCGAGCGGGCCGCGCGGCTGTTCGCGCGCCAGGGCTACCCGGCCACCTCGATGAACCAGGTGGCCGAGGCCTGCAATCTCTCGAAGGCCACGCTCTACCACTACTACAAGGACAAGCGCAGCCTGCTGATCAGCATCGCCGAGACGCACGTCTCCAAGCTGGCGGCGCTGGTGGCCGAGGAGGAGGCCTCGACGCACACCGACGAGGAGCGGCTGCGGCGCTTCATCTACCGCATCGTCGAGGAGTACGCGGGCGCGCAGGACGCGCACCGCGTGCTGACCGACGACGTGCGCTTCCTCGAGGAGGAGGACCGCGAGCGCGTGCTCGACAAGGAGCGCGAGGTGGTCGCGGGCTTCGCGCGCGCGGTGGCCGCGCTGCGCCCGGGCACGCCGAGCGACGACCTCGCCAAGCCACTGACCATGCTGCTGTTCGGCATGATCAACTGGATGTTCACCTGGATGAAGCCCGGCGGCCAGCTCGACCATGCCTCGATCGCGCCGGTGGTGGCCGACCTGTTCCTCGGCGGCATCGGCGCCGTGAAGGCGCCGCCGGCACGCGCGAAGAAGAAGCCGAAGCCGGCGGCCTGAGGGCGCGGCCCTTCAGCGCGCCGCGCTGGCGTAGCGCGTGGCCGGCGTGCCGTTCTGCGAGGCGCCGAAGAGTTGGGCGCGCGCGTCGTCGTAGGCCGCGAACAGCGGTGCGTAGTCGTCCACCGAGGGCATGGTGATCGGCTCGCCGAGGTCGAGGCCGGCGATGGCGGCATCGACGCAGTGCTCGGCCGTCATCACGTGCGCGGGATCGAGGTTCGTGACCGGCACGCCCGACAGCTCCCAGATGTCGGTGGCGGTGGCCGCGGGCAGCACCAGCTGCACGCGCACGCCGCTGCCCGCCACTTCCTCCTGCAGGCCGCGCGTGAAGTTCAGCACGAAGCCCTTGGTGCCGCTGTAGATGCTGCTGATCGGCAGCGTGTGGAAGCCCAGCACCGAGCCGATGTTGATCAGCGTGCCGCGGTCGCGCGCCTTGAAGCCCGCGAGCGCCACCAGGCTCAGCCGCGCCAGCGCGGTGACGTTGACGTCGATCATCGACTGCGCCGAGGCGGGCGCGGTCGCGAGCACCGGCGCCAGCGTGGAGGTGCCGGCGTTGTTGACCAGCAGCGTGATCGAGGCATCGGCGGCGATGGCCTGCGCCACGCGCTCGAGGTCGGCGGCGGCGCCGAGGTCGGCCACCAGGGTGTTCACCGTCACGCCGTACTGGCTGCGCAGCGCCTTGGCGGCTTCGTCGAGGCGGTCGCCGCGGCGCGCCACCAGCAGCAGGTCGTGGCCGCGGCGCGCCAGCCGGTCGGCGAAGAGCCGGCCCAGGCCGGCGGAGGCGCCGGTCACCACCGCGGTGCCGGGGTGGGCGGAGGTGTTGTTCGTTTGATTGCTCATGTCGTTCTCCAGAAAGAAATCGGGGTGCCCGCGCGGTCGGCGACCGCTTCCAAAGGCCCTTCGTCGTTAAGCATGATGGTGATCATGTTTGACGGTGCGAAGCATGATGCCTATCATGAATAGCGTCAACCAGGGTCTGGAAGTACCCGGAAAGAGGATGAGGTCACATGCGATACCCCGCAGCGGAAACCGCCGAAAAGCATCAGAAGATCCTGGGCGAGGCCTCGCGCCTGTTCCGCGAGCGCGGCTTCGGCGGCGTGAGCGTGAGCGAGATCATGAAGGCCACGGGCCTCACGCACGGCCCGTTCTACAACCACTTCGACTCGAAGGAAGCGCTGATGGCCGAGTGCGTCGACCATGCGTCGGCGCATTCGCTCGCCGACCTCGACGCCGCCACCCAGCTGCCCAACGGCATGGTCGACTACGTGCGCGCCTACCTCAGCGTGTCGCACCGCGATGCGCCCGGCGATGGCTGCCTGCTCGCGGCCTTCTCGGCCCAGACGGCGCAGAAGCAGGTCACCGCGCCTTCGCTCACCGCGCACATGAAGGCGAGCATCGAGCGCTTCGCGAAGTTCTTTCCCTGGCGCGCACGCAAGAACGCGGATGCGCGCGGCGACGCGATCCGCGCGGTGGCGGCGATGACCGGCGGGTTGGTGCTGGCGCGCGCGATGAACGACGAGGCGCTGTCCGAGGAGATCCTGCGCGAGGTGCTCGCGGGGATCGAGGGAATGGCGAAGGCCTGAGAGGGCGTCGCCCTAGAGGATCCGGTTGAACCAGAGCAGCGAGAGCCCGGCCGACAGCAGCGTGAGCACCGCGGCGCCGAGCGCGAACAGCGCCGAGATCTCGGTTTCCTTCTTCTCGACCGTGAGCCGCGAGCTCAGCGTCTCGTAGACCTTCTTGAGGTCGGCGGCGGTGCCGGCATAGAAGTAGTCGGCCTGGGTCTTGCTGGCGACGGCCTTGAGGGTTTCCTCGTCGAGCCGTACGCGCATCGACCAGCCTTCGAAGCCGATGGTCTCGCCGTCGACCGTGCCGATGCCCACGGTGTAGATGCGCACGCCGCGGTCGGCCGCCGCCTTGGCCGCGTCGAGCGGATCGACGCCGGTGGTGCGCTGGCCGTCGGTCAGCATGATGATCGCGGCCGAGGTGAAGGAGCCCGGCGCGACCGGCGTGAATTCCTTGGCCGGCTTGTCGGCCTGGTCGATGGCCACGCCGCGCTGGCGGCTCGGCGCGCTGAACTGCGAGACGTCGATGCCGGCCTCGGGGAACAGCGTGGCGAGCGACACCACGATGGCATTGCCGGTGGCCGTGGCGCGCTGCAGCTGGAAGCTGTCGATCGCGGTCACGAGGTCGTCGTGGTTGGTGGTGGGCAGCTGCGCCACCTGCGCGCTGCCCGCGAAGGCGACGATGCCGACCTTCACGTTGCGCGGCAGGTCCTTGATGAAGCTCTTGGCGGCATCCTGCGCCGCCACCAGCCGGTTGGGCTGCACGTCGGCGGCACGCATGCTGCCCGAGACGTCCATCGCGAGGATGATGGTCTGCTGGTTCGACGGCAGCATCACCACCGCCATCGGCCGCGCGGCGGCCACCAGCATCGCGGCCAGCGCGAGCAGGAACAGGAACGGCGGCACGTGGCGCCGGATGCTCTGGCCGGTGCCCATCGCCTCGCGCACGATCGACAGGCTGGCATAGCGCACCGCGAGCTTCTTCTTGCGGCGCAGCAGCCAGAGGTAGAGCAGCACCAGCAGCGGAAGCGCCAGCAGCAGCCAGAGGAATTGGGGCCAGAGGAAGGTCACGGCGAAATCCTCGCGCTCGTCGTCGCCAACGTCAACTCGATATACCCGATGGTCGTCATGCAGCCACCGCCTTTACAGGACGCGAGGCACCCGAAGTGCGCACGCGCCGCTTGCGCATGTCGGCGAAGCGCACGATCGCCTCGACCAGGTCGTCGGCGGTCGACAGCTCCAGCGTGTCGACGCCGGCACGGGCCAGCGCGCCGCGCAGCGCATCCTCGCGCTCGCGGGCGATGCGCGCGAAGCGGCGGCGAAAGCCCGCATCGTGGGTGTCGACCCAGAGCTGCTCGCCGGTCTCGGCGTCGCGCAGCGGCACCAGGCCCAGGTCGGGCATGTCGAGCTCGAGCGGATCGAACAGGCGCACGGCCACCACCTCGTGGCGCTGCACCAGCTGGCCCAGCGGCTTCTCCCAGCCGGGCTCGCTCAGGAAGTCGGACACCACGAACACGGTCGAGCGGCGCGGCATCAGGGTGGCGGCCGACTTCAGCAGGTCGTCGAGCCGGGTCATGCCCTTCTGCGGCGGCGCCTTGTCGGCCTGGTCGGCGCGGCGCTCCATCGCATGCAGCAGGTGCAGCACATGGCGCCGGCCGCTGCGCGGCGGGATCACGGCCTCGAGGTCGTGGCCGTAGACCAGCGCGCCGACGCGGTTGCCGTGGCGCGTGAGCAGGCGCGCCAGCACGCCGACGAAGCCGGCCGAGATCTCGCGCTTGGCCTTCAGGCCCGAGCCGAAGTCGACCGAGCGGCTGAGGTCGAGCACGAACCAGGCCGACATCTCGCGGTCCTCGGTGAAGACGCGCACGTGCGGCGTCTGCAGCCGCGCCGTGACGTTCCAGTCGATGTGGCGCACGTCGTCATGCAATTGATATTCGCGCAGGTCGGCCAGGTCGAGGCCGGTGCCGCGCATCAGCGTGCGGTAGTCGCCCTGCAGCAGGCCGTCGAGGCGGCGGATCACGGTCCATTCGAGGCGGCGCAGCGCGCGCTCGGCGCCGCCGGCCTCGAGCGCGGGGCGTTCGTCGTTCGCGGCGGCCTCGGGGGCCTTGCGCCACCAGCTTTTCTTCATGGCGGGTCGTGTGGGGTGATCCGGGTTCAGGCGGCGAGCTTCTCGTGCTCGAGCGGCTTCGGCGGTGCGGGCACCGCGCGCATGATCTTCTCGATCAGGCCGTCGGGCGTCAGCCCCTCGGACAGGCCTTCGTAGGACAGCGTCACGCGATGGCGCAGCACGTCGGGCACCAGCGCCGTCATGTCCTCGGGCAGCGCATAGCTGCGCCCGCGCAGCAGCGCCAGGGCGCGCGCGCCCTCGGTCAGGCTGATGCTCGCGCGCGGGCTGGCGCCGAAGGTGATGAAGCGGCCCATGTCCTTGAGCCCGTGCTTGTCGGGCGTGCGCGTGGCCGAGACCAGCTTCACCGCGTACTGGATCAGCGAGGGATCGACGTACACGCGCCGCGCCTCGGCCTGCAGCGCCGCGAGTTGCTCGGTGGTGGCGACGGGCACGGCCTCGACCGGCGGGCCGATCACGCGCTGCACGATCACGAACTCCTCCTCGTCGGTCGGGTAGTCGACCAGCACCTTCATCATGAAGCGGTCGACCTGGGCCTCGGGCAGCGGATAGGTGCCCTCGGTCTCGATCGGGTTCTGCGTCGCCATCACGAGGAAGGGGCGCGGCACCTTGTGCGTTTCGCCCGCGATCGTGACCTGGCGCTCCTGCATCACCTCGAGCAGCGCGCTCTGCACCTTGGCCGGCGCGCGGTTGATTTCGTCGGCCAGCAGCAGGTTGGCGAACACCGGGCCCAGCGAGGTGCTGAAGTCGCCGGTCTTCTGGTTGTAGATGCGCGTGCCCACGAGGTCGGAGGGCACCAGGTCGGGCGTGAACTGGATGCGCTTGAACTGGCCTTGCACGGTGTCGGCCAGCGTCTTCACGGTCAGCGTCTTCGCGAGGCCCGGCACGCCTTCGACCAGCAGGTGGCCGCCCGCGAGCATCGCGACCATCACGCGCTCGAGGAAGCGGTCCTGGCCCACCACCACGCGCTTCACCTGGTAGAGGATCTGCTCCATCAGCTCGGCGGTGCTGGCGGGCGTGGCGAAGGAGGAGGTCTCGGTGCTGCTCATTCGGGGCTCTTTCTGGGTCGAAAAAAGGAAGAGGGGGTCAGAACGGTGGCGAACCGGCCGCCGAGGCCGCGTTCTCTATCGGCACCGCGAAGCCGATGCCGATGAAGGTGCGCTGCTGCGTGGGATTGAGGATGGCGGTGACGATGCCGAGCACCTCGCCGTCCATGTTGACCAGCGGGCCGCCCGAATTGCCGGGGTTGGCGGCTGCGTCGAACTGGATCAGGTTGCCGAGCTCCTGCTTGCCCTCGGGCGAGCGGAACGAGCGCTTGAGGCCCGACACCACGCCGGCCGACACCGAGGGGCCGATGCCGAAGGGGAAGCCCACCGCGGCCACCTGGTCGCCGGGGCGCAGGTCGGCGGTCGAGCGCATCACGGCCGGGATCAGGTCGTCGGGAATCTTCTGCGCCTGCAGCACCGCGAGGTCGTTCTCGGGCTGCACGCCGGTGATGACGGCCGGCGCCTCCAGGCCGTCGGCGAAGGTCACCTTGATGGTCTCGGAGCCCGCGACCACGTGCAGGTTGGTGAGGATCACGCCCTTGTCGACGATCACCACGCCGGTGCCCACGCCGCGCTCGACCTGGCCCGGCGGGCCGTCGTCGGCCGGTGCCTCGGGCGACTTGCCCTTGGCCATGTTGCGGCCGCGCTTCTGCGTCTTGGCCTCGGGCGTGGCCTTCTCGGGGCCGTAGCCGACCACGCGCACCACCGAGGGCCGCACGATGTCGGCGGCCTTGGCGGCGGGCGAGGGGAGGGTGTTGGTCTGCAGCGTGCGCAGCACGGCCGCGTCGATGTCCTTCTGCGTGAGCTGGCGCGCATTGCCGCGCTGCCACCAGGCCGCGCCGCCGGCCGCGAGGGCCGCGCACAGCGCGAGGCTCAGCAATGCGAAGCTGCGGCGGCCGGGCTGCCAGCCCTGGCGCGCGGGAGGCGCTGCCTGCGCCTCGGCCACAGCGGGATCGACGACCGCCGGCGCGGGGGACCCGTCATCGGACGCGTTCGGCGTGCGTGGCGAGCGGCTGTACATGGCGGGCCTGCGCATGGGGTGGACCTCCGGCAAAAGGGGTGTCGCGTGATGAAAGCCACAGTAGCACGCTTTCTTCTGCCTTGCATCCCTTCGGGCATCATCGCGCGATGGCTCGTTTCGTCGACACCCACTGCCACCTCGATGCGCCCGAATTCGGTGCGGAGATGCCCGCGATCCGGACCCGCGCGGCCGAGCGCGGCGTCGCGCTGTGCGTGATCCCGGCCGTGGCGGCCTTCAATTTCGCGACCGTGCGCGAGCTCGCGGAGCGCCAGGGCGACGCCTATGCGCTGGGCATCCATCCGCTGTGCACGGGCGATGCCAAGGAGGAGGACCTGGCCCTGCTTGACGCCGAGCTGGGCGCGCGGCGCGGCGACCCGCGGCTGGTGGCGGTCGGCGAGATCGGGCTCGACTACTTCGTCGAGCACCTCGACGACGACAAGCAACAGCACTTCTTTCACACTCAGTTGCAATTGGCGCGCAAGCACGGGCTGCCGGTGCTGATCCATGTGCGGCGTTCGGTCGACAAGGTGCTCAAGCACCTGCGGCAGACCGCCGGCGGGCAGCCCTGGCGCGGCATCGCGCATGCCTTCAACGGCAGCGAGCAGCAGGCGCAAGCCTGCATCGCGCTCGGGCTCAAGCTGGGCTTCGGCGGCGCCGTGACCTTCGAGCGCGCGCTGCAACTGCGCCGGCTCGCGGCCACCTTGCCGATCGAGGCGCTGGTGATGGAAACCGACGCGCCCGACATCCAGCCGCACTGGCTCTACCGCACGCAGGCGCAGCGCGACGCGGGCGAGGCGCAGGGCCGCAACGAGCCCGGCGAGCTGCCGCGCATCGCCGACGTGGTGGCGCAACTGCGTGGCATCGGGGTGGACGAACTGGCCGAAAAAACCACGCGAAATGCCATCGAAGCGATGCCGAAGCTCCAAAGTCTGCTGGACCTGTCGGAGGGGTCCTTACCCAGGTCGTAGGCCAATGCCTTGACTTGGGTCGAAGTGCTTTCCGGGCCCGCATTTGCTGTCATCCTTGAACCGTGGAGCTTCGTTGGACAGGGGTGACGACCTTCGTCACCGATGTCGAACGACACCGGCTCCCAGCATTTCATCCAAGAAAAGGAGTTCATCCATGAAAGCAACTTTCGCTCGCACCCTTCCCGTCGTGCTCGCACTGGCATTCGGTGCCGTGGGCATCTCCGCCGTGGCACAGACCACCGCCCCGGCAACGGCCGAACCCACGACCACCGAGAAGGTGAAGGAAGCCGGCAAGGACGCCTACGACGCGACCAAGGACACCACCAAGCGCGCCGTGAACGCGACCGAGCGCGGCGCCGAGAAGGCCTGGGACGCGACCAAGCGCACGACCAAGAAGGCCGCCAACGCGACCGAGTCGGGCGCCGAAAAGACCTGGGACGCGACCAAGAAAACCACCAAGAAGGCGACCCACGCCACCAAGAAGGCCGCCACCAAGACCGGTGAAGTGGTCGAGAACGCCGGCCACAAGACGGCCGACGGCATGCGCAGCACGGGTCACGCCATCGGCGAGAAGATCCCGGGCACGGCCGAGAACGAAGCCGCCAAGAAGTAAGCAAGCAGGCCGTCGCGCCGCGACCGCAACGAAAACCCGCCTCGGCGGGTTTTCTTTTGGGCCCGCTCAGGCCGGCTTGGGTGCCGTGTCCGGCGCCGTGCGATGCAGCACCGGCGTCTCGGGCGTCGGGTAGCCGGCCGCGCCGAAGGTCTTCACGATCGCCTTGTGGGTGTCGAAGTAGACCTGCCAGTAGTGGTCGGTGTGGGTGTAGGGCCGCACCGCCAGCAGCGGGCCCTCGGGCGTGAACTGCAGGATCTCCACGTCGGGCGGCGGCTGCGTCGCCACGTTGGGGATGGCCTGCACGGCCTGGCGCAGCAGCTCGATGGCCTGGTTCACGTCGACGCCGTTGGCCACCTTGGCCGTGGTGTCGACGCGTCGGAAGGCGAGGGTGCTGAAGTTCTGGATGGTGTCGGAGAGCACCTTGTTGTTGCCCACCGTGGCGGTCACGTTGTCGGGCGTGATCAGCGTGGTGCCGAACAGCCCGAGCTCCTGCACCGTGCCGTTCACGCCGCCGATGGTCACGTAGTCGCCCACCTTGTACGGCCGCAGCACCTGCAGGAACACGCCGGCCGCGAAGTGGGTGAGCAGCCCGCCCCAGGCGGTGCCGATCGCCAGCCCCGCGCCGGCGAGCAGCGCCGCGAAGGAGGTGGTCTTGACGCCGAACATGTCGAGGATCGCGAGGATCAGCACGATGTTCAGCAGCACGCTGAGGATCGACACCAGGTAGTGGCTCAGCGTCGGATCGACGCGCCGGCCGCGCTCGAGGCCGACGCGCACGAAGCGCAGCGCGAACCCGATCAACCAGCGGCCCACGAGCCAGGCGGCGATCGCGCCGAGCACCTTGAGGCCAAAATCGGCGCCTTGCGTACTGAGAAAAGTCCAGACGGCTTCCGTGTTCATGAATCTCCATCCTCCGGTACAGGCGCGGTGACTCGATCCAAACCCCAAAAACCTTCGACCCGGTCCGACCGCGCCCCCATTCACAAACGAGCAGCGGCGGAACCCGCCGTTGCGGCAGCGGGCGCCGTGCTCACGGGGCTGGCACCGATCGTCTCGCCCGCCACCGTGGTGTTGATCCTCGGCAGCTTTCCGGGCGTGAGATCGCTGGAACAGCGGCAGTATTATGCGCACCCGCAAAACCAGTTCTGGAAAATCTTGCAAGCCCTGTGGCCCCACGACCCGCTCCCCACGGGAGTCGATAGCTATCAAAAGCGTAGCGATTGGCTGCTGGCGCACGGCCTCGGCGTGTGGGACGTCTATGCGGCCTGCGAGCGCGAGGGCAGCCTCGACTCGGCGATCCGCGCGGCCGTGCCCAACGACATCGCGGGGCTGCACCTGCCGAAGCTGGCGGCCGTGGCCCACAACGGCGGCGAGAGCTTCAAGCACGCCCGGCACACCCGAACCCTGGGCGTGCCGGTTTACCCACTGCCTTCCACCAGCCCGGCCAATGCGTCGTGGAGCTTCGAGCGCAAGCTCGCCGCATGGCGCGAGGTCTTCTCTGTCCATGGACTGGTCTGATGGCCGCACGCAAGCAATCCACTTCCCGCCTTCCCGCCGAACTGCCCGAGGTCAACTTCTCCGACTGGGGCGACATCCGCTACCTGCACCTGGGCACCGAATGGGTCCAGGGCTCGATGAAGCTGGACGCGCCCTACGAGATCGAGCTCGAGTACGTGCAGCGCATGATGGCCTGGCTGCTGTTCGTCGACGGCACCGGGATCGGCAACCGCCATGCGATGCAGCTCGGGCTGGGCGCGGCCACGCTCACCAAGTTCTGCCGCAAGACCTTGCGCATGCGCACCACCGCGGTCGAGCTCAACCCGCAGGTGGTGTCGGCCTGCCGCGGCTGGTTCAAGCTGCCGCCCGACGACGCCAAGCTGCGCGTGGTGATCGCCGACGCGGCCGAGGAGATCCGCCGGCCCGAATGGCAGGGCACGGTCGATGCGCTGCAGGTCGACCTCTACGACCACGAGGCCGCGGCGCCGGTGCTCGACAGCGAGGACTTCTATGCCGACTGCCGCGCGCTGCTCACCGAGGTCGGCGCGATGACGGTCAACCTCTTCGGCCGCTCGTCGAGCTACGAACGCAGCCTCGAGAAGATCCAGGCCGCCTTCGGCGCCGACGCGGTCTGGGCCTTCAAGCCGACGCGCGAGGGCAACACGGTGGTGCTCGCGCAGCGCCAGCCCAGCCGGCCCAAGCGCGAGGCGCTTGCCGAGCGTGCCCAAACCATCCAGACTCGCTGGGGCCTGCCCGCGCCCAAGTGGCTGCGGGTCTTCAAGCCGGTCCTTTCCATCTGAATCCATGAGCGCCGTTCCCGCTTCCGCCGCACCGGCCACCCGCCCCGAAGGGCCGCTCGAGCTGCGTCGCCTGATCGAATGGCTGGCCGCCGACGGTGTGATCTCGCCGATGGAAGCCAAGCGCACCATCGCGCGCTGCGCCCAGGCCGAGAGCCGCCAGCATCCGCTGGTGCGGCTGGCCAATGTCGCGATGACGCGCGAGAGCGACAACAAGCCGCTCGACCTCGAGATGCTCGCGCAGTGGCTCGCGGGCCGCGCGGGCCTGTCCTATCTGCGCATCGATCCGCTCAAGGTCGACGTGGGCAAGGTGGCCGACACCATGAGCGCGGCCTATGCCGAGCGCCACAAGGTGCTGCCGGTGCAGGTGCTGCCCAACGAGGTGGTGGTGGCCACGGCCGAGCCCTTCCTCACCGACTGGATCTCCGAGGTCGAGCGCCAGTCGCGGCGCACGGTGCGGCGCGTGGTCGCGAACCCGGCCGAGATCCAGCGCTACACGGCCGAGTTCTTCGCGCTCGCGAAGTCGGTGCGCGCGGCGCAGAAGGCCGGCGGCAACACCGGCGGCGCGAGCTTCGAGCAACTGGTCGAGCTCGGCAAGAGCAACAAGCAGCTCGATGCCAACGACCAGAGCGTGGTGCAGGTGGTCGACTGGCTGTGGCAGTACGCCTTCGACCAGCGCGCGAGCGACATCCACCTCGAGCCGCGCCGCGACCAGGGCGTGATCCGCTTCCGCATCGACGGCGTGCTGCATCCGGCCTACCAGATGCCGATGGGCGTGATGAACGCGATGGTCGCGCGCATCAAGCTGCTGGGCCGCATGGACGTGGTGGAGAAGCGCCGTCCGCTCGACGGCCGCATCAAGACCCGCAACATGCGCGGCGAAGAGGTCGAGATGCGGCTGTCGACCCTGCCCACTGCCTTCGGCGAGAAGATGGTGATGCGGATCTTCGACCCCGACACCGCGGTCAAGGACCTCGATGCGCTCGGCTTCGCGCAGCACGATGCGCAGCGCTGGGAGCAGCTCGTCACGCGGCCCAACGGCATCATCCTCGTGACCGGCCCCACGGGCTCGGGCAAGACCACCACGCTGTACTCCACGCTCAAGCGCGTGGCGACCGAGGAGGTCAACGTCAGCACCGTCGAGGACCCGATCGAGATGATCGAGCCCGCGTTCAACCAGACGCAGGTGCAACCGCAACTCGATTTCGGTTTCACCGAGGGCCTGCGCGCGCTGATGCGGCAGGACCCGGACATCATCATGGTCGGCGAGATCCGCGACCTCGCCACCGCCGAGATGGCGGTGCAGGCCGCGCTGACCGGCCACCTCGTGTTCAGCACCCTGCACACCAACGACGCGCCCAGCGCCATCACGCGGCTGATGGAGCTCGGCGTGCCCTCGTACCTCATCAACGCCGTGATGCTGGGCGTGCTCGCGCAGCGGCTGGTGCGCACCCTGTGCCCGCACTGCAAGCAGCCCGACGACGGCATCACGCGCGAGAAGCTCGAGGCCATCGTCCAGCCGTGGCAGATCACGGGCTCGGTGCGTGCCTACAAGCCGGTGGGTTGCGTCGACTGCCGCATGACCGGCTACATGGGGCGCATGGGCCTGTACGAACTGCTGAGCATCAGCGAGACCTTCCGCTCCGAGGTCACGAAGGAGCCGAACCTCTCGGCGCTGCGGCGCCAGGCCGTGGTCGACGGCATGCGGCCGCTGCGCCTCGCGGGCGCGCTGCGCGTGGCCGAGGGCCTGACCACGATCGAGGAAGTGCTGAACGCGACCCCGCCGCTCGACGCTTGAACCGTCCCCGGCGCAGCCCTGCGCCGAATACGAACCACCTACATCCGAGGCGCCTCGTGCACCGGGGTTATCCCTAAGTTCTCGGTAGGTGGAACCCACATGGGGCTGACTTCCACCTGACTCCACAATCCCGCATCGAAATTTGTTCGAGGAGACTGTTCGTGAAAATCAAAAGTCAGAAAGACTTTTTCTCGGGACTGATGTTCACCGTGGTCGGGGTCGCCTTCGCTTGGGGCGCCACCAACTACAGCGTGGGCACCGGTGCTCGCATGGGTCCCGGCTACTTCCCGCTGGTGCTCGGTATCCTGATGGCGGTGATCGGCCTGGGCATCATGTTCAGCGGCATGACCGTCGAAACCACCACGGGCGACAAGATCGGCAAGTGGGCCTGGCGGCAGGTGGTGCTGATCCTCGGCGCCAACCTCGTGTTCGGCATCCTGCTGGGCGGCCTGCCGAGCTTCGGCGTGCCGGCCATGGGCCTGATCATCGCGATCTACGCGCTGGTGATCATCGCCAGCCTCGCGGGCCACGAGTTCAAGTTGCCCAGCGTGCTGATCCTGGCCACCGTGCTGGCGGTCGGCAGCTACATCGCCTTCATCTGGGCGCTCAAGCTCCAGATCCAGGTCTGGCCGACCTTCATCGGCTGAGGACGCAAGCACCATGGAACTCTTTCAAAACCTCTCGACCGGCTTCGGCGTCGCGTTCACTTTCACGAACCTGCTGTACTGCCTGGTCGGCTGCATCCTGGGCACGCTGATCGGCGTGCTGCCCGGCATCGGCCCCGTCGCGACCATCGCGATGCTGCTGCCCGCGACCTACGCGCTGCCCCCGGTGTCGGCCCTGATCATGCTGGCCGGCATCTACTACGGCGCGCAGTACGGCGGGTCGACCACCGCCATCCTGGTGAACCTGCCAGGGGAGTCATCCTCGGTGGTGACAGTGATCGACGGCTACCAGATGGCGCGCAAGGGCCGGGCGGGACCGGCACTCGCCGCGGCGGGCCTGGGCTCGTTCTTCGCGGGCTGCGTCGGCACGCTGATCCTGGCCGCCTTCGCGCCGCCGCTGACCGAGCTGGCCTTCAAGTTCGGCCCGGCCGAATACTTCTCGCTGATGATCCTGGGCCTGATCGGCGCCGTGGTGCTGGCTTCGGGTTCGCTGCTCAAGGCGATCGCGATGATCGTGCTGGGCCTGCTGCTGGGCCTGGTGGGCACCGACGTGAACTCGGGCGTGGCGCGCTTCAGCTTCGACATTCCCGAACTGACCGACGGCATCGGCTTCGTGGCCATCGCCATGGGCGTGTTCGGCTACGGCGAAATCATCGCGAACCTCTCGCGTCCCGATGAAGAGCGCGAAGTGTTCACCGCCAAGGTGAAGGGCCTGTTCCCGACCAAGGAAGACTTCAAGCGCATGGTGCCCGCGGTGCTGCGCGGCACGGCCCTCGGTTCGGCCCTGGGCATCCTGCCCGGCGGCGGCGCGCTGCTGGCGGCCTTCGCGGCCTACACCATCGAGAAGAAGACCAAGCTGAAGCCGGGCGAAGTGCCCTTCGGCAAGGGCAACATCCGCGGCGTGGCGGCTCCCGAGTCGGCCAACAACGCCGGTGCGCAGACCTCCTTCATTCCGCTGCTGACGCTGGGCATTCCGCCCAACGCCGTGATGGCGCTGATGGTGGGCGCGATGACGATCCACAACATCCAGCCGGGCCCGCAGGTGATGACCAGCAACCCCGAGCTGTTCTGGGGCCTGATCGCCTCGATGTGGATCGGCAACGCGATGCTGATCATCCTGAACCTGCCGCTGATCGGCATGTGGATCAAGCTGCTGTCGGTGCCCTACAAGTACCTGTTCCCGGCGATCGTGCTGTTCTGCGCGATCGGCGTGTACTCGACCAACAACAACACCTTCGACATCTGGATGGTGGGCATCTTCGGCTTCGTGGGCTACACCTTCTTCAAGCTCGGCTGCGAACCCGCGCCGCTGCTGCTGGGCTTCATCCTGGGCCCGATGATGGAAGAGAACCTGCGCCGCTCGCTGCTGCTGTCGCGCGGTGACTGGACCGTGTTCATCACGCGCCCGATCTCCGCCGGCCTGCTGGCCGCCGCCTTGCTGCTGCTCGTCATCGTGCTGCTGCCGGCCGTGAAGTCGAAGCGCGAGGAAGCCTTCGTCGAGGAGTGATCGACGACCGCCCGGCACGCGTGCCGGGCTCGTTCCAATGAACGGCGCCTGCGGGCGCCGTTTGTTTTTGGCGAAGGCCGTTCAACTCTTCGCCGTGCGCGGCTTCAGGTGCTGCCGCGCGATGTCGAGGAAAGCCATCGCGGCCGGGCTCAGCGGATGCTTGGCCAGCCGCACCGCCACCAGCGGGTACTCGAGCACCGGCCGCGTGACTGCGAGCGCACGCAGGTTCGGTGGCATCAGCACCTCGACGTAGCGCGGCAGCAGCGCCACGCCCGCGCCGGCCTGGATCAGGCCGAAGGCGGTGGAAAGCATCGACACGTGGTGCGCCACCTGCGGATAGACGTTGGCCACGCTCGAGAGCTGGCGGCTCACAGCGCGCCAGACGTTGGCGTCGGGGTTGACGTGGATGAAGGGCAGGGCGTCGAGCTGCCGCGCCTCGATGCTGCTGCGCTGCGCGAGCGGATGGTCCTCGCGCACGAACAGCGCCATGCGCTCGACGAACAGCGGCTCGGTCGCGAGCTCCGAATGCGCCTGGCCGATGTCGGAACCGAAGCCCAGGTCGGCCTCCTGCGAGAGGATGCGCGAGATCATCTGCTCGGCGGTGCTGTCGAGCAGCGTGGTGGCCAGCTTGGGGTGCTTGTGCGCGAAGCGCCCGAGCAGCGGCGGCATCAGCGCGCCGGCCGTGAGATGGCCCACCGCCAGCACCACGCGGCCCTCGCGCAACTGCGCCTGCGAGCGGCAGGCATTGACCGACTCATCGATCAGCCGCAGCGCGCGCACGGCCGTGTCGACCATCATCTGGCCGGCATCGGTCATGCGGATGCGGCGCCCGCGCACCACCAGCGGCTGGCCCAGGTCCTCCTCCATGCGCTTGACCAGGTGGCTGATGGCCGGCTGGGTCAGTTGCAGGCTCTCGGCGGCGAGCGTGAAGCTGCCCGTTTCGGCCACCGCCGCGAGCGCGCGAAGCTGCTGCAGCGAAACCTCCTCGGCGGCGATCCGTGCCATAAATTGTGCTCATAGTTGAATAAGCGGGATTATCTGGCTTGATGCGTCCGTGCTGCTTAGCATCGAATGTTCGCCATCTTGCGAAGGGAATCCAGCACCATGCAACGCCACCAGTTTCTCCACGGCCTCGCGGCCGCCTTCGCCGCGCTGTGCCTGGCCGCGCCGGCCACCGGCTTCGCGCAGGGCTACCCGAACAAGCCGATCCGCCTGGTCGTGCCCTTTCCCGCGGCCGGCGCCACCGACCTGTTCGCGCGCACGCTGGGCCAGAAGATGGGCGAGAAGCTGGGCACCACGCTGGTGGTCGACAACAAGCCCGGCGCCGGCGGCGCCATCGGCTCGGACCTCGCGGCCAAGGCCGCGCCCGACGGCTACACGCTGCTGCTGGCCACCACCAGCACGCACTCGATCGGCCCGGCCATCACCAGCCGCCTGCCCTACGACACGGTGCGCGACTTCACGCCGATCGCGCACGTGGGCGACGCGCCGAGCATCATGCTGGTGCCCGTGAACTCGCCCGCGAAGACGGTGCGCGAGTGGATCGACTACGCGAAGAAGAACCCCGGCAAGCTCAACTACGCCTCGAGCGGCAACGGCACCATCGTGCAGCTCACGGCCGAGCTGTTCAAGGCGCAGGCCGGCGTGTTCGTCACCCACATTCCCTACAAGGGCACGGCGCTCGCGATCCCCGACCTGATCAGCGGCAAGGTCGAGGTGCTGTTCGACTCGCTGCCCACCGGCATGCCGCACGTGCGCGACGGCCGGCTGCGCGCACTCGGCGTGACCACGCTCAAGCGCAGCCCGCTCGCACCCGAACTGCCGCCGATCGCCGACACGCTGCCGGGCTTCGAATCGAACACCTGGTTCGGCTTCTACGGTCCCAAGGGCCTGCCGCCCGACATCGTGGCGCGCGTGAACAAGGCCGCCAACGAGGCGTTGGCCGACCCCGAGGTCAAGGACAAGCTGTCGCGCCTGGGCATCGAGCCCGCCACCGCCGGCACGCCCGAACAGTTCGCGAAGATGGTGGCCGTCGACGCCGCCAAGTGGAAGAAGATCGTCGTCGAACGCAAGATCACCAACGACTGAAGACACGAGAGCACGACCGCCATGACCGCCCTGAACTTCGATTTCGGCAACCCCTACACCTCCACCCGCATCCCGGTGTTCGCGCGCAACGTGGTGTCGACCTCGCACCCGCTGGCCGCGCAGGCCGGCCTGCGCATCCTGCAGCAGGGCGGCAACGCGGTCGACGCGGCCGTCGCCACCGCGGCCGTCATGACGCTGGTCGAGCCGGTGAGCAACGGCCTGGGCAGCGATGCCTTCTGCATCCTGTGGGACGGCAAGGCACTGCACGGCCTCAATGCCTCGGGCCCCGCGCCCAAGGCCTGGACGCCCGAGTACTTCAAGGCCAAGTACGGCGCCGATGCCGCCACGCCGCCGATGCGCGGCATCGACTCGGTCACCGTGCCGGGCGCGGTGCGCGGCTGGGCCGCGCTCAGCGAGCGCTTCGGCAAGCTGCCCTTCGCCGACCTGATGGCGCCGGCCATCGACATCGCCGAGCGCGGCTACCTGGTGCCGCCGGTGGTGCAGGGCAAGTGGCTCGCGGCCACGCCGCTGCTGCAATCGCAGCCGGGCTTCGCCCAGGCCTTCCTGCCCTGGGGCCGCGCGCCCGAGGTCGGCGAGCTGTTCCGCTTCGCCGCCGCCGCGCGCGCGCTCAAGGCCATCGCCCGCACCAGGGGCGAGGCCTACTACACGGGCGAGATCGCCGAGGCGCTCGCGAAGTTCTCCCAAGAGCAGGGCGGCGCGCTCACCGTGGCCGACCTCGCGGCCTACCAGCCCGAGTGGGTCACGCCGATCTCGCGCGACTACCGCGGCCACACGCTGCACGAGATCCCGCCCAACGGCCAGGGCATCGCGGCGCTGATCGCGCTGGGCATCCTCGAGAAGTTCGACATCGCCTCGCTGCCGGTCGACTCGGTGGAGTCGCAGCATCTGCAGATCGAGGCCATGAAGCTGGCCTTCGCCGACGTCTACCGCTACGTGTCGGAGCGCAAGACCATGGAGGTCACGACCGAGCAGATGCTCGACGATGCCTACCTGGCCTCGCGCGCGCGGCTGATCGACCGCAACAAGGCGCAGGACTTCAAGGCCGGCAACCCCGTCAAGGGCGGCACCATCTATCTCACCGCGGCCGACGAGAGCGGCATGATGGTGAGCTTCATCCAGAGCAACTACATGGGCTTCGGCTCGGGCTGCGTCGAGCCCGAATTCGGCATCAGCCTGCAGAACCGCGGCCACGGCTTCAGCCTCAAGGCCGAGAGCCCGAACGTGGTGGCGCCGGGCAAGCGTCCGTTCCACACCATCATCCCGGCCTTCCTCACCAAGGACGGCCAACCGGTGATGAGCTTCGGCGTGATGGGCGGCAACATGCAGCCCCAGGGCCACATGCAGACCCTGGTGCGCATGCTCGACTACAAGCAGAACCCGCAGGCCGCCTGCGACGCGCCGCGCTGGCGCTTCAACGCGGGCATGGAGATCAACGTCGAGGCCGCGATGAACCCGGCCACCGTGCAGGGCCTGCGCGGGCTGGGCCATCACCTCGAGGTCATCAACGACTCCTACCAGGACTTCGGTGCCGGCCAGTTCATCTGGCGCGCGGGCGATCCTTCGGTCGAGGGCTACGTGGCCGCCAGCGATCCGCGCCGAGACGGAGCGGCAGCAGGGTATTGAGCTTTCACGCGATGATCGGGGGATGACCAAGACGGCCGCGAGCACCGGCATTCCCCTTCCAGACAGCGCGAAGCGCATCGCGCCCGGCCTCGTCCTCGCCTCACTGGGCGCGATCGCGTTCAGCGGCAAGGCGATCATCGTCAAGCTGGCCTATCGCCACGGCGTCGATGCCGTGACGCTGATCATGCTGCGCATGCTGTTCGCGCTGCCGCTGTTCGCGCTCATGGCCTGGTGGGCCGGGCGCGGCAAGCCCGCCCTGAGCTTTCGCGACTGGCTCGGCGTGATCGGGCTGGGCTTCTCGGGCTACTACCTCGCGAGCTTCCTCGACTTCGCCGGGCTGGCCTACATCTCGGCCAGCTTCGAGCGGCTGATCCTCTATCTCAATCCCACGCTGGTGCTGTTCTTCGGCTGGGTGCTCTATCGCCGCCGCGTCACGCGGCCGCAGCTCGTCGGCATGGTCATCAGCTACGCGGGCGTGCTGCTGGTGTTCGGCCACGAGCTGCTGGCCGGCGAGAGCAAGGGCGGCGGCCTCGCGGCGGCCTGGGGCGCGTTCCTGGTGTTCCTCAGCGCGGTGAGCTATGCGGGCTACCTGGTCTACAGCGGCGAATTCGTGCAGCGCCTCGGATCGCTGCGGCTGGTGGGCCTCGCGACCACGGTGGCCTGCCTGTTCTGCCTCGCGCAGTTCGCGCTGCTGCGCCCGGTCGACGCGGCGCTGCAGGTGGCGCCCGAGGTGATCTGGCTGTCGGTGCTCAACGCCACCTTGTGCACGGCGGTGCCGGTGCTGATGGTGATGATGGCCATCGAGCGCATCGGGCCGGCCATCGCCGCCCAGACCGGCATGATCGGGCCCCTGTCGACCATCCTCATGGGCGTGGTCATACTCGGCGAGCCGTTCACCGCCTGGATCGCCGCCGGCACGGCGCTGGTGATCGCGGGCATCTTCGTTTTCACGCGCAAGGGTCGCTGAGGCCGTCGCGCTTTTCTTCTTTCTCTTCTGGAGTCGAACAAATGGATCTGGGCATTGCAGGCAAGACCGCGCTGGTGTGCGGCGCGAGCAAGGGGTTGGGCTACGGCTGCGCCGAGGCGCTGGTGCGCGAGGGCGTCAACGTGGTGATCGTGGCGCGCGGCGCCGAGGCGCTCGAGGCGGCCGCCAAGCAGCTGGCCGGCGCGGCCACGGCGGCGGGCACGCCGGCTCCCTTCGTCAAGGCCGTGGCGGCCGACATCACGACCGAGGCCGGCCGCGCCGCGGTGTTCGCGCTGGGCCACGCCTTCGACATCGTGGTCACCAATGCCGGCGGCCCGCCGCCCGGCGACTTCCGCAACTGGGAGCGCGAGGACTGGATCAAGGCGGTCGATGCCAACATGCTCACGCCGATCGAGCTCATCAAGGCCACGGTCGACGGCATGGCCGAGCGCGGCTTCGGGCGCATCGTCAACATCACCTCGAGCTCGGTGAAGTCGCCGATCGAGGTGCTGGGCCTGTCGAACGGCGCGCGCAGCGGCCTCACGGGCTTCGTGGCCGGCGTGGCGCGCAGCGGCGTCGCGGCCAAGGGCGTGACCATCAACAACCTGCTGCCCGGTTCCTTCGAGACCGATCGCCTCAAGGGCACGATGAGCGGCGCGGCGCAGAAGTCGGGCCTGGACTTCGACACCGTGTGGGAGAACCGCAAGAAGTCCGTGCCCGCGCGCCGCTTCGGCACGCCGGCCGAGTTCGGCGCCATCTGCGCGTTCCTGTGCAGCGTGCAGGCCGGCTACATGACCGGCCAGAACGTGCTGGCCGATGGCGGTGCCTACCCGGGCACCTACTGAGCCGGACCGGGCATCACGCGAAACGAAGAATTCGCGGGGCAAGAAGAAGATGAGCAGGGAGTCGTTTGAGAAGATCACGCTGGTGTCCGTCACCGGCCTGCCGGACGCGCGCGGCGCCGCCATGGCGCTCGAGCTGAGCCTGGCGCAGATGCCCGGCGCGCGCGCGCTGCTGTGCAGCCCGCAGGCGCCGGCCGATCTGGGCCGCGGCATCGCGCACCGCGCGATCGCGCCGCTCAACTACCACGAGTACAGCTGGTTCGTCATGTTCGCGCTCTGGCGCGTGGTGCAGACCGAGTTCGTGCTGATCGTGCAGGAAGACGGCTGGGTGCTCGACGCGGCCAACTGGAACGAGGCCTTCCTCGACCACGACTGCATCGGCGCGCCGATCCACCTCGCGCGCATCGAGCCGCCGCAGGGGCCGGCGTACTGGCGCACCCGCTTCGAATGGGCCGACGAGTACGCGCGGCCCGACCACCGCGTCACGCCGGTGCTCAATGGCGGCTTCAGCCTGCGCAGCCGGCGCTTCCTGCGCGCGCTGGTCGACCATCCGCAGATCCGCGTCGAGATTCCGCCGCCCGATGCGCTCGAGGGCGAGCCGCTGCGGATGCACTGGCATCACGACCCCTTGCTGGAGGACGTGCAACTGACCGGCGTGCTGCGGCCCGCGCTCGAGGCCCGGGGCCTGCGCTTCGCGCCGGTCGAGCTGGCGCGCGAGTTCGCGATCGAGCACGCGGGCCCGCAGCTGCACCATGGCTTCGATGCGCTGAGGATCTTCGGCCATCACTCGAAGGTGCGCCGGCTGGTCTCGCTGTCGCCGCCCACGGTGCGTTCGCTGGTGCCGCTGTCCGAGCTCGACGGCTGGTACGGCGAGCGCGACCTGCTGACGATGTTCGAGCGCCGCGGCTACCGCATCGAGTTCCCGCCCGAGGCGCAGGCCGTGGCCGTGTCGCCGGGGCCCACGCGCAAGGTCTACGACTGCTTCACCTACAACGGCGAGGCCGACATCCTCGCGGCGCGGCTGCACGAGCTCGACGAGGTGGTCGACTGCTTCGTCGTGGTCGAGGCCGACCGCAGCTTCACCGGCGTGCCCAAGCCGTTGCGCTTCGATGCCGCCGATCCGCGCATCGCGGCCTTCCTGCCGCGCATCCGCCATGTGGCGGTGCACGACATGCCCGAGGTCGACGCGGCCGCCGATGCGATGGCCGTGCCCGGCGACTGGCATGCCGACACGCCGAAATCGGGCTTCTGGATCCGCGAGAAATTCCAGCGCAACCAGATCCTGCGCGGCCTGCACGACGCGGCGCCGCACGACCTGGTGATGATCTCCGACGCCGACGAGATACCGCGCGCCGACACCGTGCGCGCCATGCGCGACGACCGCCGCCACGAGGTCTTCGGGCTGCGCCAGGCCTTCTATTACTTCTATGCCAACTACCGCAACGTGCGGGGCCCCGAGGCCGCGTCGGTCTGGACCGTGGCGGCCACGCGCGCGCGGCTCGACGGCCTCACGCCCGACCAGCTGCGCCTGCGCGTGCGCAACGGCGCCCAGCCCGCGCGGCTGATCGACGACGCGGGCTGGCACCTGTCGTACCTCGCGATGGACGAGGAGGCGGTGCGCGCCAAGATCCGCGGCTTCGCGCACCAGGAATACAACCGGCCCGAGCTGCTCGATGCGCTCGACATCCCCGCGCTGCTGGCCTCGGGGCGCGACCTCTATGACCGGCCCGGCTATGCGTGGCAGCTGGTGGGTCGCGAGGAGGCGCCGCGCTGGCTGGCGAGCCAACCGGAACTGGCGCACCTGTTCGCGCCCGCCACGCCGCCGCTGGTGCGCTATGCCAAGGAGTCGTACCTCACGGTCGAGCCGAGCCCGTTCGGCTTCTGGGAGCGGCATGCGAACCGCCGCATCCTGCAGGCCTATGCGCCCTTCATCCAGGGCCGCGTGCTCGACATCGGCTGCAACCACGGCGCGAGCACCTACTGGCTGCGCGAGAACCCGCGGGTGAGCGAAGTGGTCGGCGTGGACCTCAACGAACAGGCGCTGTCGTTGGCGCGCGAACTCTTCGAGGCCGTGCCGCTGGCCAGCCTGTTCGTCGAGCACGACCTCACGGCCGACGGCCCGATCGTTCCGCCGGCCGACACCGTCGTGAGCTTCCATACGCTGGAGCACATCTACGCCGACGACGTGGCGGACTTCCTCTCGTCGGCGTGCCGGTCGCTGGTGCCGGGCGGCTACTTCGTGATCTCGATGCCCTACGACCGCGCCTATCCCGATCCCTGCCACGTGGGCTTCTACACCGAGGCCAGCCTGGCGCAGGCGATGGAAGCGGCGGGACTGGAAACCATCGAGTGCTTCAAGGACGACCGCTTCGACGAGAAGGACCTGCTGACGGGGCTGTTCCGCAAGCCCTGAGCAGCGCGCGCGAGCGCTCGTTCAGCGCCGCGTCGACACCACGATCCCGCCCACGATCAGCACGAAGGCCGCGCCGTGGTACCAGTGCGGCGCCTCGCGCAGGAAGGCCGCCGACATCACGGCCGCGAACAGCGGCGTGAGGTTCATGAAGATGCCGGCCACCTGCGGCCCCGCGCGCTGCACGCCGGTGCCCCAGCAGCGGTAGGCCAGCACGGCCGGGCCGATGCCGATGAAGGCCATGGCGGCGACCAGCGGCCAGCCCAGGTCGAGATGGGCCGGCGTCAGCGTCCACTCGCCGGCCGCCAGCGCGCCCGACCAGGCGATGCCGAACACCAGCTGCGCCATCAGGAAGGCGGCCCAGTCGCGCCGCAGCGCGGCGGGCTCGTGCGTGCGCGCGAGCAGCCAGCTGTAGAAGGCCCATGCGATGGTGCCCAGGATCATGTAGAGGTCGCCCGGCACCAGCCGCAGCGCCAGCAGCTGGCGCCACTCGCCGCGGCTGAGCACCAGCAGCACGCCGAGCATCGACAGCAGCGCGCCGCCGATCGCGCGCCCATGCGGGCGGGCACCGAAGAACAGGCTGCCCACCGCCAGCATCCACAGCGGCAGGCTCGAGCCCACCAGCGTCACGTTGATCGGCGTGGAGGTCTGCAGCGCCAGGTACTGGAAGGCGTTGTACAGGCCGATGCCCAGCAGGCCCAGCAGCGCATAGCGCTTCCAGTGCGCCCACAGCGGGCTCGCGGGCCGCAGCACCGGGGCCGCGAGCGGCAGTAGCAGCACGAAGGCGATGACCCAGCGCACGAAGTTCAGCGTGAGCGGCGACACCAGCTCGCGCACCAGCCGGCCGACCACCGCGTTGCCGGCCCACAGCAGCGGCGGCACGACGAGCAGGAGGATGGTCAGGGGCGTGAGGCGCTGTGGCGATGGCATGGGCGCCGACTCTAGCGGTTGGCGGCAATGACCCGTGTCGCCGCGGAAACCCCAAACATGGCAGGATGCGCCTCTTCTTTTTTCGCGCGTGGAGACAGCACCGATGTTGAGCAAAGCCGTTCGTATCGACCGCCATGGCGGTCCCGAGGAACTGAAGATCGTCGAGGTCGAGGTCGGCGAGCCCGGCCCCGGCGAGATCCGCATCCGCCACAAGGCCGTGGGCCTGAACTTCATCGACACCTACCAGCGCAGCGGGCTCTATCCGTTCCAGATGCCGCTGCAGCTCGGCATGGAGGCCGCGGGCGTGGTCGAGGCGGTGGGCGAGGGCGTGACGCACCTGAAGGCCGGCGACCGCGCCGCCTATGCGAGCCAGCCGCCCGGCGCCTACAGCGAGCTGCGCGTGATGCCCGCCAAGTGCGTCTGCAAGCTGCCCGACGACATCTCCTTCGAGACCGGCGCGGCCATGATGCTCAAGGGCCTGACCACGCAGTACCTGCTGAAGAAGACGCTGCCGGCCGAAGGCCTGCAGCCCGGCGACTTCGTGCTGTTCCATGCCGCGGCCGGCGGCGTCGGCCTGATCGCCTGCCAGTGGGCCAAGGCGCTGGGCCTGCAGCTGATCGGCACCGCCGGCAGCGACGCCAAGTGCCAGCTCGCGCTGGACCACGGCGCGGCGCACGCCATCAACTACAGCAGCGAGAACTTCGCCGCCCGCGTCAAGGAGATCACCGGCGGCAAGGGCGTGAAGGTGGTCTACGACTCGGTCGGCAAGGACACCTTCGAAGGCTCGATCGACTGCCTGCGTCCCTTCGGCCTGCTGGCCGTGTTCGGCAACGGCTCGGGCCCGGTGCCGCCGGTGAACCTCGGCGTGCTGGCCTCGAAGGGCTCGCTGTACCTGACGCGCCCCACGCTGTTCTCGCACCTGGCCACGCGCGACAGCACGCAGGCGGCGGCCGACGACCTGTTCGCCATCGTGCAAAGCGGCGCGGTGAAGATCCCGATCGTGCAGCGCTATGCGCTGGACGACGTGCAGCAGGCGCACCGCGACCTCGAGGCACGCAAGACCACGGGCTGCACGATCTTCACGCTCTGAGCGGCCCCGTAGCCGGGCGTGGCGGCACCCCGGCCTTGTCCTACCTGGGCAGGGGTGTCATGCCTGCGTCTTGTGGCGGGTGCACTTTGTAGCCTCGTTGCCAACAAAGTCCAGCCAGCCGTTCTTTATCGGGCCGAAGCGGATGCCTCGCTTCGTCGTCCGCAGGGATGGCCGCATGCCGCCATGAGCACCGTCCGCACCTTCATCGTCGAAGACAACCCCACCATCCGCGAGAACCTCGTGGGCACCTTGCGCGAGGTGGCGCGGGTCGATCCGGTCGGCCTGGCCGATACCGAGGCCGAGAGCACGCGCTGGCTGACGCTCAACATGGCGCTGTGGGACCTGGCGATCGTCGACCTGTTCCTCAAGGACGGCACCGGCCTCAGCGTGCTGCAGGCCTGCCGCCACCGCGATCCGGCCCAGAAGATGGTGGTGCTGAGCAACCACGCCACGCCCGACATGCGCCGCCGCTGCCTGCAGCTCGGCGCCGACGCCGTGTTCGACAAGGCCACCGAGGTCGACGACCTGATCGACTACTGCCTGCGCCGCCGGCAGGCGCGCTTCACGACGACCGCCGCGAGCTATCCCCCACCGTCCGCGTCGCCTTCTTCGCGCCCCGCCGCCTCGACGGCGCACTAGCGCGAAAATACGGGTAATCCCTTATTCGAGCGATCGTCCCTGCACAGGGGCCGGTCGCGCTTTGCCTTTCCATGTCCCGTTCCCGTCTCCTGCCCGACAATTTCACCCTCGCCCTGCTGTCGGTCGTCACCCTCGCGAGCCTGCTTCCCGCCAGCGGCCGTCCCGCCCAGTTCTTCGAGGGCCTGACCACGGTGGCCATCGGCCTGCTGTTCTTCCTGCACGGCGCCAAGCTCTCGCGCGAGGCGATCCTCGAGGGCATCACCCACTGGCGGCTGCACCTGCTGGTGTTCGCGAGCACCTTCGTGCTGTTCCCGCTGCTCGGGCTGGCGTTGAAGCCGGTGCTGGTGCCGCTGGTCACGCCCGAGCTCTACACCGGCGTGCTGTACCTGTGCGTGCTGCCGGCCACCGTGCAGTCGGCGATCGCCTTCACCGCGATGGCGCGCGGCAACATGCCGGCGGCGATCTGCAGCGCCTCGGCCTCGACATTGCTGGGGGTGTTCGTGACGCCGGTGCTGGTGGGGCTGGTGGTGTTGCCGCACGGCGGGCATGCGGCTTCGTCGTCGCTCGATGCGATCGGGCGGATCCTGCTGCAGCTGATGGTGCCGTTCGCGGCGGGGCATCTGCTGCGGCCCTGGATCGGGGGCTGGGTGAAGCGGCGTGCCTCGGTGCTGAAGTTCGTGGACCAGGGGTCGATCCTGCTGGTCGTCTATACGGCGTTCAGTGCGGCGGTGATCGAGGGGTTGTGGCGGCAGGTGCCGGGGCATGCGCTGGTGGGGTTGCTTGTGGTGTGTGCCGTGATCCTGGCTTTGGCGTTGAGCCTGACTACCTTGTTGGCGCGCAAGCTTGGCTTCGATACTGAAGACGAGATCACGATCGTGTTCTGTGGGTCGAAGAAGAGTCTGGCCAGTGGGATTCCGATGGCGAAGGTTCTGTTTGCTTCGCATGCGGTTGGCGCCATCGTTTTGCCGCTGATGTTGTTTCATCAGATGCAGTTGATGGTTTGTGCTGTGCTGGCGCAGAGGTATGCGCGGCGGCAGGTGCGTGTTGCTGTTGAGCCTGCTGCATTGGGGGCTGCTTCTTCTAAATAGCGGTTTGCTTTTGCTGAGGCAGGAGCCGGGAATTCCGCCCGGCGGCGGACCTACTTTCTTTTGCTTCGCCAAAAGAAAGTAGGCAAAGAAAAGGCGACCCCACTGTCTGCGACCCTTCGCTTCGCTACGGGCAACCTGCGGTGCTCGCGTTTCGCGGGGT